>FR895432.1:0-15039 GCA_000435595.1 Firmicutes bacterium CAG:882 | reverse complement strand
CGGGAATAATCCCGCCATTTTTGGCTTCTCTTTATCTTACAAATATACCATCAAGACACAAGGCTCCCCATCCGGTTCTCTTAGAGGGTACAGGTTCACCCGGAAGATGTCTTGCACTTTTTATCAGATATGCTTTGATTTTTTCTCCATACAGATATGCATCGTTTCCCTCAACTATCCCCCACTGCATCATAAGCGCCGCACTTCCGCTCACAAAAGGTACTGCCATCGAGGTTCCGCTCCTCATTGTATATCCTCCATTTACAGCCGTTGATATGATATCAACTCCCGGAGCGACAATATCCGGCTTCACATTATCTCTTAATCTTGTATAGCCTCTTCCCGAAAAATCAGCATAGGCATCCGTTCTTGAATTGTATGCCCCTACCGTTATCACCTTATCCGCAGCCGACGGAACGGTAAGAGTCGTCTCCTCAACGGGAAAGAAAAATCTCGTATCTTCGTTCAATGTGCTGCTGTCGGGAAGCCATAAATCATATTGTCCGTCGACAATTCTAATGGGCGTGAGTGTGATTTTCCACACTCCGGGTGCAATATATCCGCTGCCCGGCATAAGCTCAAAATAAATCTGCTGATACCTGCTGTATGGTGTTGGTTCACCGTAATACACATATACTTTCGTCCCGTCAATCAAATAACTGCCCGCTCCATAAGTTCTAAGCTGTCCGCTGCCGGCTCCCGAAGGTGCGGTAATTTCAATCCCGTACTCATCGGCATAATTCTTCCATAATTGAATATTCAAACCCGTCTCATATTCACCGATTGCAAGTTCAACTATATCCACCTGAGTTTTTTTCAGTACCCCGCCCGTATGTATTCCTCTGCCTGCCTCGTTGCCGCTGCCACAGACAATCACATTCTTCCAGACATCCGCTGCCGCATTGAGGTACGTCGACAGAAGGTCTGTTCCGTCATGTGACCCCTGATTGTTGCCAAAGCTCAGATTGACTGCTACAGGCTTTTTTAGTCTCTGCGCCTGCATTATACAGTAGTTAACCGCCTCCATAAGCCTCGTTGTTCTTGGAAACTGACTTTGACGTGAATCTCCCAGCTTGACAATCAATAGCTCACTCTCATAGGCAACACCTCTATAAATTTCCGATGAGCCCCTTCCATTACCGGCAGCAATCCCCGTAACAAAGGTTCCGTGTCCTGAATAATCCCTTGACAGCCGAAGCGACCTCATAGCCGTCTCATCCCCCGAAAGTGCACTGTCAATAATCTCCCTTGTATACTCAGTTCCAACATTGTACCCATCGGGCGGTTCATATCCGGAGTACTCGGATGATACGGTCTGATCCCACAGTCTCACTATTCTGGTACTTCCATCTTCATTTTTAAAATCTCTGTTATTCCAATCTATTCCGCTGTCAATTACGGCTACAAGTGTATCCCTTCCGCTTAACTTATATGGTTCATTCCATGCGTAATAGATGCAGGAGCGCGCAGCCGCCTGACTTATCGAATAGAATAATCTTCGTGGTTTCTCGACGTATTCCACTTCAGTGAAAGTCGCAAATCTATCTATCATATTCTGCGGCATCGTGACAATAGCATATCCGCCCAACAGTAACACCGCACTTCCGCCAAGCTCCTCTGCGCGCGCTGCCACATCTCCATTGTACTTTACAATGAGCTCCCATGTATCATTGAAGGAATCGTATCCCACACCAAGCTCAGATGACTCCGCACGCACATCATTGCCAATATCTATGGCAAGACTTAAATCATCCGAAAGCTTCTGATTTCTCTTATCCTTAAATTCACGCTCTTCCGCATCATTGATATTGTCCATAAAAAATTATACTACCATTTTTCTGCTCTCTATAACATAGCATAATACGGAAAAAAAAATTACCGCAATATGCTATGTTTATACCGATAGTTACGATTTATTATAATAATCGTAAGTGTTTTATACACTTTCGATTATCTGAACAGTATTTCATGGTGCCGCCTGCCACGGCGTTATGGAGCTTATTCTTGTACAAAGGAGGTCAAATGTTTTTTAATTCTATCATCTTTTTTGATTTTCTTGAAATCATGTGGGACTGTTAAGTTCAAACATTCCTATACATTCAAGATCCCTGTTATAAAATTCCAACAGATATGAACGAAGCTTTGCGGCATCCTCATCAATTCCCATATTTTTGAACATAATATAGGCACTTATATACTCTTTTATGACCTCTTCTTCATCATGCTTAAGCCCTTGAAGAACGGTCGCCATACAGCAGCACAGATATGGAAGCATTCGGAATTTTCCGCTTTTTATGCATACATCACGTCCAAGTTCTATGTACTCCTTCGCCTCCTCGAAACGAAGCTGTTCATTAAGCCACTTGGCGAGATTGCACAGAATCATCGGGTATCTGATACTGCTGACTCCGGTTACGGAATACTGTTCTCTCAGTGCATCCGTAAGATTTATCATAAGGTTGAGTGCCGTGATACGCTTTCCGTTCCTCCAATATGATACAGCCATCACGTTAATGACATTCACTTCCATATCAGTCATAAAAAATCTAATTTTCTTCGATTTATCAAACTGCGGACAGGTATACCTGATTGCTTCCTCCGTCATACTGATTGCTGTCTCATATTGTCTGTCTATAAAACACTTCTTAACTGCGGTTATGGTATCTGACAACTGCCTTCTGAATTTATTCTTATCCATCAGCTTCTTCTTATCCGTCACATACTCATACGCTTCAAGATACTGTCTGTTTGCCAGCATCCCTCCTACATTCCGGCTTATCTTATAAAATTCGTACTCCTCATTGGAAACAAATGAAAGATAAGCACTGCCCTCAAGTCCAAGCCTGTCGAGCAGTGCCATTGCCTTTTCCATGGTGGGGGTCTGTTCACTGTGTTCAATTCTTGATAGTGTACTCACCGCACATATTCCAAAACACAGCTCCTCCTGCGATATTCCGCGTTTTTCACGTTCATGCTTTATAACCGAACCAATCGTGTACATGATATTTTCTCCTTTGCCTAATCGTAATGTCTGTCACACCCGTCAGGCGGAAAAAAGATAATATCAGAAATATTTGTAAAACACCATACAAGCTTGTTACAGTTTTATTTCACGATTAACTGATACTGAATAAATTGTACATTCCTTTACCTTCACCCTGCTGATCTGCTCAACAGCCCGCGCATATAATTTAAGCTGTTCGCTGTAACGTGCCTTGAGTATATTCTCAGCATTTTCTTCGTCAACTTTGTCCGTCTTGTAATCTACAATAACCATCTCACCATCTTCTTCAAAACAGCAGTCAATAATACCCTGTACAAGAATTATATCCCGGCATCCGCTGTATTCGCTCTTTAACGTCTCTGCCGGAAATCCGGTTATGAACTGTCTCTCCCTGTACATTTTGCCTGATAAAGCTGCATCTTTCATTCTTTTACCAAGTCCGGTCTTTAAAAATACAACAAGTTTATTCGGGTTTACAAGTTCTTCGTACTCCACGTCCATCTTTTTATCAAGAACAAGACTGTGAATAAATGCTTTCATCGAGCCGTAATCCGGTGAAACCCCATAATCTAAAAGCTCAAATACCTTATGGTAGGCATTTCCCCTCTCTGCACCCGGATTTCTCTCCTCACTATCTTCCAAATTCATTACAGGCTTGTCAGCCTTGACACTCACAAGCCGGACAGCCTCATTGTCTGCTTCATCTATGGCTTCATGCTTTAACTCGGATACTGAAAACTTACCCGGAAGATGTACCGCTGCTTCATTTGCATATTTAAAATTAAAGCGTCGTCTGAACTCATTCTCCAGCTTTTCATTCTCAACCTGAGCCTCTTTATTTTCATCAACAGCCTCAAACGCTGTATCACATGAATAGAGCTTATCTATGTTTTCAACAACCACAACGCTCGTCTTTGCCGTGCCGCTCTTAAAGAATGCGGGTGCCGCAAGGTCAAGATAATTTGTCGAATCATACACATAGCCGTAATCACCGCCATGAGACTGTGCCCTTGCTCTCCAGCCTGCCGTCGAACTCCCGGCATCCTTAACCGCTCCGACAAGAATAAGCTTCTCCACAGCTCTCGTCAATGCAACATACAAAATTCTCAGTTCTTCACCTATTGCATTTATCTTCATGCTTTCCGCCATCGCACGCTTATGAAAGCTCTTCTTTCTGACCCTTGATGCAACATCAACCATATCGGTTCCGATGCCGTAATCCACATGAAAGCCCACTCTCTCCGACAAGTCCCTGAGATTATACTTTTTTTCCATGTCAGCCACAAAGACAATAGGAAATTCCAAGCCCTTACTCTTGTGAATACTCATTATTCTCACGACATCATCGTTCTCTGAAAGAGTGTCCGCCTCCCCCATATCTATCTCATATTTCTGAATCTTGTCAATATATCTTAAAAAATTAAACAGACCGTGAAAGCTGGTGCGCTCGAACTCTGCCGCCTTATCCACAAGTATGTCAAGATTTGCCATCCTTCTCTTTCCGTTCTCCTTGGATGCGGCATATACAATATATCCGGTGTTATAGACAATGCTCTTTATAAGCTCATGAATTGGTGTGAATGCTGCTTTTTTTCTGTATTCACCTATAAAATCAAGGAATTTTGAAAGCTTTGCGGCAAGAACTTCATCATAATTCCCGCTCTCCGCGTTCTGTATATATTCAAGCACTGCCGTATACAGGTCACTCTTAGGAGAGCAGGCCTTCACATACGCAAGCTCCTGTGCCGTAAGATAGCAGAAGTATGACCGCAAAGCTCCTGCAAGTGCAATATCCTGACGCGGATTATCTATGACTTTAAGTATATTTAATACCTGTGCAATCTCATAGGTACTGAAATATCCGTAAGCCGTACTGCACACTGCCGGTATTCCCGCATCATTTAGTGCCTTGGCATACTCAGGTCCTGCCACATTGGCACTTCTTAAAAGAATAACCATATCACGGTACTGCGCTCTTCTGTAGCCCCCGGCACCGCCATTTAACGTCTCATCAAAAAGCATCTGCGGCTCATCCCCGGTGAGCTCCTTTATTCTGCTCACTATAATCTTTGCCTCAATGCTCCTCTTTCCAAGCTCCTCCCTGTCAGCAGCATCTGCGTTCACTGCAAAACTATTCTGTTCCTGCGCATCCCGTGCCAAATCATCTTCCTTCTGCGGACCATTCTCCTCCACCGCCGTTGTATCGCACACGATAAGCTCAACCGCATCGTCCGGCGTGTCAAACATCTTACCCGGAACCAATGCCGCATCCGCATCGTATTCCACACCTCCCAGACCTGCATGCATTATCGGCGCAAATATATCATTCACGGCATTTAACACATTGGCACGGCTTCTGAAATTCCTGTGCAGACATATAAGAACATTCCCGGCATCAGGACGCATCTCATAGGTATTATATTTCTCAAGAAATATTCCCGGATCTGCCTGTCTGAAGCTGTATATGCTCTGCTTTATATCACCAACCATGAATATATTGTTACCGCGCGAAACCGCTGTCAGTATAAGCTCCTGAACCATATTGCTGTCCTGATACTCATCAATATATATCTCCTCATACAACGATTGGAGTTCCTCTGCCGCATGTGTGATTCCCTCCTCCGAACGCAGCACCTTGAGAGCAAGATGCTCAACGTCCGAAAAGCTCAGTATGTTATTCTCACTCTTTACCTCGGCATACCTCCCGGTAAACCTCAGAACAAGCTCAATAAAAGCCGTTGTCGGAGCGCTCATGCACTGTATCATATTCACATTCTGCTCGGCACTCCACGCAAGAAGCTCACTCCTTACCTTGTCGATGCGGCTCTTTAGTCTCTTTCTGGTATCCTGTGCTGTTTTTTTAAGCTCCTCGTCCGAACCCTTAGGAGCACTTGCAAGCTTTTCAAAATTAAAATCAAGCTTATCTCTCAGTTCATCATAGCTTTCTGCCTCGCACACGCGCTCAAGCATCTCACAATCCCTTGAAAAGGCGGAAATATATTTCTCTATGCCCCCCGGTGCTTCAAGCATTGCGATAACTTTTTTGTGTTCCTCAACCGATGCCTGTATAAGACTCTTTACATGCGCCACTATAAATTTCACCACTGCTGAATTGTTGAATTCCTCAACCGATGAAATCTTATACCATTCCATGCATTCGGTAAGCCATCTTTCCGGATACGGGTGGCTCTGTGAAAATGTGTACAGCGATATTATCCACTCTGACAGGTTCTTATCGCTTTTTGCCGGGAGCTGTCCCTCCACAAACTCGATAAATGCAGGATTTTTTTCGGCATAAGCTTCCTCAATCACCTCATCGGCTGCATCTGACATCATGAGTGTAAGCTCACCTTCATCACCGATTCTGTAGGACGGGTCAAGGTCTATCGTATTGAAATAATTTCTCAGGATATAATTGCAAAAGCTGTCTATAGTACATATAACCGCATTGTCTAAAAGGGCAAGCTGGCTTCTGAGTCTCCTCACCCTGCTCTCATTATGTTCTGAGGCAAGCACCGATGCGAGAGCCGCTCCTATTCTCTCTCTCATCTGCGTTGCGGCAGCCTTGGTGAATGTAACCACAACTATCCTGTCAATGTCCATCGGATTATCTTCATCTAACACTCTTCTGATTATTCTTTCAACCATTACTGCCGTCTTTCCGGAACCGGCGGCGGCGGCAACAAGAAGGTTTGAATTTTTCTGTTCTATTACCCTTATCTGTTCATCTGTCCAATTTCTTGCCATCTTTTTTTACCCTCTCATTAAACATCTCATAACACTCATCATCGTTTTTAAGCTTCGTCGGCTTTCTGTATCTTCCCTTATCCGGGTCAAAGCCGCACACCAGCTTGTACGGACAATAATCACAGCTGTCCGGATACGGATCAGGTTTCACCTTTCCATCCGCAATCTGACCGCCAAGCTCCGCAAGCTTCATGGCAGAATATCCACCAAGCAGTCTCAGCCTGCTCTCCGTAGTCGCTGACGACGTCTTTGCAAGACTTCCGTCCTTGTTATAGGCAATAGGAATATAGCTTGATTTTCCGGACTTAGTAATATTGTCCAGAAGTGCTATTGATGTAAGCTCCCCATTAACTATACCCTGTGGCTTCAGCGCCGCAAGAATGTTGTCCTCTGGATTTTCGCCGTCCGCATAGTCAACTATCGGGTTGTCGATATTGTAATACATCGCCGCCCCGGGTATATTCTCACCCATCAGGCTTTCAAGATATATCATAAGCTGCAAGGACAATCCATCGTATATTTTTCCAAGGTCCAGCGTCTTCTTACCTGACTTATAATCTATAATCTTGACATAGCTCTTGTCAGCATCATGTGCATAGTCTATTCGGTCAATCTTGCCTGCTATCTGCATACCCTCATGCTCAAACACAAAGCTCTTCTCAAACTGTGACGGCACAAAGCTTCCCGCCGCGAGCTGTTTTCCCAGAGCCCACGCCGTGCGCTCTAACATTGAGAAAATCTTCTCCCTCATATACTCGTTACGGCTGCTGTCATAGAACACGGAATTATTGTAGTCCGTCATCGCGTACTCCACAGCCTCACGTATATAATCCTTCCGCTTATCCTCACCCACACTTGCAAAGTCAAGCTTCTCTTTCGCAAGCCTCATGGAATACGCCTTAAGTGCCTCATGAAACAGTGTACCAAGGTCGGCTGCTCCTATCTCATAGAGCTTTCTCTCCTCAAGAACCAGACCGTACTTTGCAAAATGAGCAAATGCACATGAGGCAAATGTCTCCATTCTGGATACACTTCCACAAAGCTTCTCCCCGTACAACAGCATTGCTGCCTTGCGGCTTATCGTCTCGTCACTCACACTTCTGAGCATGGTGTCCGCAAGCTCCCTGTACTTTTTTGCATACTCCGTATCGGTTTTCAGTACATTTAAAAGTGCATTCTCCTCATCGCCCAGCTCTTCTCCCTCATTAAGGCGCGAGAAGATATATCTGAATCCCTCGGTGCTGTTGTATATAAGCTGTGTCGGCTTCACCACATCATCCGACTCATACACGGCATCAGGAAACATTCTTCTTATATCCGCAATGAGCTTTGAGGGCTTTCCCTCGCGGTTGATTGTAAATGTAAGTAGCTCTGATGGCTTGGTAAGTAAAAGATATAAATAAAAGCTCTGCATGAACGCCTTCTGCCTTGATGTAGGTGACAGTTCAAGCCGCGCAGCACTTAAAAGCTCCCTCTCCGCCTCTGAAAACAGACCATGATTGGTATTCACCTGCGGCACAAGCCCTTCATTCACCCCGACAAAGAAAAGTGCCGATATATGGTCAAGTCTCGTCCTCTCGATGTCTCCTACCATAACCATGTCTATCGTCGGTGGAATGATTCCAATCTTAATCTCATTAAAACCGGCATCAAGTACATCCGAAAAACCCCTTATGCTCATCTTTTCATCGCCCAAAAGCTTCCTTGTCTGCTCGAAAAGTTCTATTATATCACCATAACACTGCCCATATTCCTTCGCTGCCGCCGCCTGATGCTCTGTCTCCATCTGCTCCTTAAGATCAAGAAGCTTCTCATATACACCGTTCTCATGCAAAAAAGTATTGAGCGCATCAATGTAATCTGCCACATTACTGTTCTCATCATGAAATACCTTATACAGTGGTTCCATGAGTTCACAGAGCTTTGTTCTTACGGCATTAACCATATCCATGTCCATCTCTCTCTTTGACGGAAACCTTCTTCGAAAAGGTTCATTATACCTTTTATATCCTCTTATTCCAAGCGCAAGCACGTAGTTCTCAAATATATCAACCTCATCCCTGTTAATTGAGCACATATATCCTTTCAGGAGACGAAATACAGCTTCGTAGGAGAAGTCCTTCTCAATTACCGCAAGCGCGGCTCTTATGTATTCAACCGCCGGATTTGCGAGAATTGCCCTCTTATTATCCATAAATGCAGGAATATCGTTCTCAGCAAACACATTGGCAATAATTTCTCTGTAATCCTCCATGCTGCTTGCTATTACGCCTATCTGCTTGTACCTGACTCCGCTCTGCGCAAGTCTTTTTATGTTCGCGGCGACATACTTCACCTCAGCCTTCTTTCCGAGTGCTGAGTACACCCTTATCTTCTCCGTGTGACCATCATACCGTTCAAGCTTTCTGTAAATATTTGCCTCAAGATGGGCAAGCTCCGGACTGTTGATAAATCTGTACGGAACATCCTGACCTATATTCTCTCTTATAACCTTAACATGATTCTTATCCGCGCATTCGCCTATACGCCTCATCATATCATAGCTCATGTTAAAGAGCCACCTGTCACCATCCACGGGCAGTGTCACGGTAAAATACATGCTCTCCGCCTTATCAAAAAGCAGCTCAATAAGCCGATACTGCACGGGCGTAAACCCCGTAAATCCGTCAAATGCGATTACGGCATTCTCAAGCAGCTTCGATTTATCCGCATAACCACACAGTATTCCCGTGATCTCCTCAGTCGTAATATATTTGTCCGATATATATTCACGAAATTCACTGTATATAAGTGAAATGTCATTTAACTTTCTTCTAAGCCTCTCATGGTTGTTAATTCCCCCCTCATCCAGCCTTGTGCATGCATCTCCAAGCATCTCCGGCGTTACTGAATACTGTAAAAGCTCCGATATAACCGACTTAATCTCACTTACGAAGCCCTGGCTGTCCTTCGGTCTTATTATCGTGAGCTTTTTCTTATTCTCATCAATAATTTTTCTGAGTATCAGATTCTTTCCCGTATCATCTATCGGTGTGGGAATTTCTATTCCAAGTTCTTCAAACACTCTGTATGCAAGACGGTTGAAGCTGACAATATCTATGCTGAAGGTTCCATGTCCCGCGCTGTTCTCAACAATATTTCTCTGTGCCTGCATTGTAAACTGTTCAGGCACCACAAGAAAAAGCCTTCTGTCAGGCTCTCTCTCCGAAATATCAAGAAGCATATCATATAACCTCTTCGACTTGCCGCTTCCGCTGCTGCCCGCAAGAAATCTGATTTCCATATTCGATAAAATCCTCCTCATCCGACACTGATAATGCAAAACATATACATAAATAATATCATGTTCACGGTGCATTATGGTAGAAAAATTTTTATTCTGTAATATTTCTCTCCCCGCCTCATACACTATACAAAGCAGTAGTGCAAGGAGCCTATAATGAGTTCTGCAACCAAAATAGTTGTTTTTAAACTAAAGGAGCTGGTCATCACCGGTGTGCTCGCCCTGTTGGCAGTCATTCTGTTTATTCTTTTCATCATACATATCACATCAGGCTCAGCAAAAAAAAATGCCGATGACACGTTAAGTACCTTCACACCCGGCATATACACGGCATCAATCATGCTGTCCGGAAATACAATGGACCTTGAAGTCACCGTCGATTCCGACAATGTAAAATCAATCCGCCTTGTGAATACGGCAGAGACTGTCGAGACAATGTATCCTCTCCTCACCTCCTCCGTAAAAGCCCTTGAGGAGCAGGTAAGACAAAAAGGAAGCACCGACGGAATAACCTACTCCGCCGATGCCAAATATACTTCTCTCGTACTTATAAACGCCATAGATACTGCGCTCGACAAGGCACGAAAATAACATCATTTATTTTTTAACTTTTTTAATTGAAGCCAAATCATCAAGCCATAATGTCCTGACCGCATCACTCGGCATACGAAGGTCCCCCCTCGGAGATACTGCAACCGAGCCGACCTTCGGACCGTCAGGCAGGCATGAGCGCTTGAACTGCTGAGCAAAAAATCTTCTGTAAAATGTATCAAGCCAATGATATATCGTCTCCGTGTCGTACTCTCCCTCAAATGCATGACAGGCGAGCCTGTAAACCTTGTGAGGCATATATCCGAACCTCAATATATAATACAGGAAGAAATCATGAAGCTCATAAGGTCCTACCAAATCCTCCGTCTTCTGTGAAATCTGTCCCTCTGACGGCGGCAGAAGCTCCGGACTTACAGGTGTGTCAAGGACATCCTCCAATATCTCGCTCAGCGACACATCCCCGCATGTATCGGCATAGTACTTTACAAGATGTCTTACAAGCGTCTTTGGCACAGAACAGTTTACACCGTACATTGACATGTGGTCGCCATTGTAGGTCGCCCAGCCGAGTGCAAGCTCCGACATGTCACCCGTTCCGATTACCATTCCGCCCGACTTGTTGGCGATGTCCATGAGTATCTGGGTTCTCTCCCTCGCCTGTCCGTTCTCATAGGTCACATCGTGTACATTCTCATCCTGACCTATATCCCTGAAATGAATTCTGACTGCCTCTTTTATATTCACCTCATACAATGCCGCCCCAAGTCTTTTGGTGAGTTCTACGGCATTATTATACGTTCTGTCAGTTGTCCCAAAGCATGGCATCGTCACCGCGGTTATGTTCTTTCTGTCGATTCTAAGACTGTCAAATGCTCTTGCAGCCACAAGCAGTGCAAGCGTGGAATCAAGTCCGCCTGATATTCCAATCACCGCGTTCTTACATCCTGTATGTGAAAGTCTCTTCTTAAGTCCCATCGCCTGTATGGATAAAATCTCTTCACAGCGTATATCCCTGTCCGATTTTGATGACGGAACAAAAGGGGCTCTCGCGTATAGTCTGTTAAGCTTAAGCTCGTACTCCTCAAGTCTGAATGTCACCACCTTATAACCATCATCCGAGTGTACCTGATAGGTGTTCATTCTTCTGCGCTCATTCACAAGTCTCTGCAGATCAAGCTCAGCCACAGCTGTACCGTTCTTGAATCTCTTTGTCTCTGCAAGAATATTTCCGTTCTCACAGACGATATTCTGACCGCCGAACACGAGATCCTGCGTCGACTCTCCTTCTCCTGCATTCGCATATATATATCCACATACAAGTCGTGCAGACTGCCCCTCTATCAATGCTCTTCTGTAAATATCCTTGCCTGTCGTCTCATCACTTGCAGAGCAGTTGACAATGAGCGTTGCACCCGCCTGTGCATGGTATGTACTTGGCGGACATGCAACCCAGACATCCTCACATATCTCAGCAGCTACTACAAGATTTTTCACATTCTCACATGCAAAAAGCATTCTGCTTCCCATGCTCACCCCCAGTGCCGTCTCCACACACTCATCCATTCCGGGCGTAAAATGTCTCATCTCATAGAACTCCGAATAGTTGGGAATATTCTTCTTAGGAACAAGTCCGAGAAGTCGTCCGTCACACAAGGCTGCCGCCACATTGTAGAGCTTTCCCTGATGCACATACGGCATTCCCACAAATACAAGCAGCTTCATTCCCCTGCTGTGCTCGACTATATGCTTTAAGCTCTCCTGAGCCGCATTAAGAAGCACATCCTGTAAAAACAAATCTCCGCATGTGTACCCTGTGATACAAAGCTCCGGAAAAACAAGCACTGATACCTGCTTTTCGTACGCCTCATCCATGAGCTTCATAATATTGTTCTCATTGTATGTGCAATCCGCAACCTTAATGTCCGGTGTTGCCGCACACACCCTTATAAATCCGTCCTTCATGTAGACCTCCTAATTGATAAGAAAAGAAGAAGTAAACTTTTTTAGAAGTCTCCTTCTTCCCTTCCCATCACAGCATGTAATCCACGCTATCTCATTCTTGAATTATTTCCGTTAGCATTGTTTCCGTCGATGTCATCGATGACAGTCTCAATCTCATCGAGCCCGTCATTAATCATATCGCCCACACCGTCTATGATGTTGCCATCGCCGTCGGTGTTAGTCTCTTTTTCATTATCTGTCGTACCGTTTCCATTCATGCCGTTGCCGGTATTACCATTCTGTGTTGTACCGTTTCCTTTATGGCTGTTTCCGTTGTTGGAATTGCCGTTCTGAGTTGTACCGTTGTTGGTATTACCTGTTGTTGCATTGTTATTGTTTCCGGTTGTTGTCTGGCCGGTTGTATTTCCATTACCAGTTCCCTGTTGGCTGCTCCCATCATTGAAGCAGCCCGTCAGACCGAAAACGCCGATTACCGATATTACGGTGCATACCAAAAGTAATTTCAGCTTTTTCATAATAATCTCCTTTTCATACTTGATTGATGCTGCGTATCCTAAATAATACAAATGCGCAAATCTATTCATAACAGGAGCAATATGCTGACGCAATTTGCTGAAACAGCATGCTTCTGATACTCTTAGTATGTTCGGAAATATATTATAATAAATATGCAAATTTTGTTAAAAACCTAGCCGATAACTTCCTTCATTGTATATCTTCCCGCCGGCTTTCCCGCAAGATACTTTGCAGCCTCGATTGCTCCCTTGGCAAACACGGCCTTGGAGTAAGCGGTGTGCTTTAACTCAATTACTTCATCCTCACCCGCAAAGATAACCTCATGCTCTCCGACGATTGTACCGCCGCGCACCGCACTGATGCCTATCTCATTGTCTGTCCTCTTCTCTCTTACCTGACTGCGGTCGAACTTATAGGTGTACTTATTATCATTGGCTGCATTGATGGAATCCGCAAGTGCAAGAGCCGTTCCGCTCGGTGCATCCACCTTGAGTCTGTGATGCTTCTCAACAATTTCAATGTCAAAGCCTGCTGCTGAGAGAAGAGGTGACACATCTGCAAGAACCTTAAAAAGAGTGTTGATTCCAAGTGACATGTTGGCTGACTTAAGAACAGCAACCTCCTTAGCCGCCTCCTCAACCTTGTCAAGCTGCTCCGGTGAAAGACCGGTCGTACACAGTACAACGGGAACCTTCTTCTTAACGGCATAATCGAGAAGGTTATTGACCGCTCCTGCCGCTGCAAAGTCAATAATGACATCCGCATCTATTCCGCACTCAAAAATTGAGCGGTATACCGGATACGCATTGTGTCCGTCATCATGCGGGTCAATCCCCGCAACAATCTCTATATCTGAATCAGCTGCGACAAGATTGGAGATAACCTGCCCCATCTTGCCGTTACAGCCGTGCATAATTGCCTTAACCATTCTTTTTTCCTCCAGGTAAATTTTTTATAGAATCCCGTAGTTCTTCATCGCTGTCTTGAGCTTCTCAACATTAGCAGGCTCCATAGGCGAAAGAGGACGTCTTAGAGGTCCTACATTCCATCCCATCAGATTCATGGCTGTCTTGACCGGAATAGGGTTAACCTCACAGAAAAGCGCATCCACAAGCTCTATGGCCTCAAGCTGCAGTCTGGCACTTGTCTTTACATCTCCTGCAAGATATGTCGCAACAATGTCATGTGTCTTCTGCGGTGCAACATTAGAAAGGACGGATATGACTCCCTTACCGCCAAGTGAAAGAATCGGCACTATCTGGTCATCATTGCCTGAATAGAGGTCAATTTCTCCGTTGGTGAGCGACATAAGCTTCGCTACCTGTGAAATATTGCCTGTGGCTTCCTTTATTCCGACCACATTGTCAATCTCCTTGAAAATTCTTGCAGCAGTAGGTGCTAAGATATTGCAGCCTGTTCTGCCCGGCACATTGTACATAATAATAGGGAGGTCAACGCCCGCCGCTATCTCCTTATAATGCTCGTAAAGACCGTTCTGTGTAGCCTTGTTGTAATAAGGTGTTACAACCAAAAGACCGTCAACCCCTGCCTTCTGTGCCTCTGTTGAGAGATATACGGCTGTCTCCGTGCAGTTAGAGCCTGTTCCTGCTATAACAGGGATTCTCTTGTTGACTCTCGCACTGCAAAAACGTATACATTCAAGATGCTCCTCATGTGTAAGTGTGGAAGCCTCACCTGTTGTTCCGCATATTATGATGGCATCAGTGTGATTCTTAATCTGGTCGTCGATAATCTCTCCGAGCTTGTCAAAGTTAACCGACTTATCCTCATTCATAGGTGTAATGATTGCAACTCCCGAACCTGTAAATAATGACATATTTTTCCTCTTTTCCGCACTGCCATATGTGTCAGATTCATGCCGCAGTGCTGACATTAAATCTGCTTTAACTGACTTTCGCTAAAAGAATGTGCCTTGGCACATTCCTGCGCCTGCGGCGGTCGCTTGCGACATCTG
>FR895431.1 GCA_000435595.1 Firmicutes bacterium CAG:882 | reverse complement strand
TGCGGAGCAATTCGATATCATTGAGGTCAAAATACCTTTTGACCTCAACATCATAATAAGTATCCGAATATAAATATTCGGAAATTATATTACAATTTGAGGAGGAAAGTTATGGCATTTTGTGAGAATTGTGGCAGACCGCTTGCTGACGGTGAAGTATGTAACTGTAAGCAGGGCGATGGTGCACAGCAGGTGGCACCGGTTCAGGCAGCTGAGGTTCAGACGGAGCCTGTGCAGTCTAAGAAGAAGGGCAGGAAGGGACTTGCAATCGTAATAGTAGTGCTTGTATTGGCGGTGGCGGCAGGAGTGGCAGTATTCCTTCACTCAGCTAACGGATATAAGAAACCAATCAATGATATAACCAAGGTAATCAATAACAAGAATACGGATCCTGACGCTGTTATCACGGCAGTTCTTCCTGATTTTGCGGCATCCTATTATAAGAAGGCTGTCAAGATTGTTAAGACATCGGATGATGCAGCGGACGTTTTCACGGAGGTTGAAGATGAGCTTCAGGATATGTATGATGAATTTGATGACGAGTACGATAACGGCTGGAGCGTAAAGTTCGATTATAATGATAAGGAAAAGTTAGATGCTGATGAGATTGAGTCACTCAACGATACATACTCAGGATTATATGATTCATATTTTGAGGATATATGTGATGAGATTGCAGAATTTGATAAGTATGATTATGAGGACCTCGCAGATTCTCTCGGAATAAAAGCTGCCAAGGCAAAGGATCTCTGTAAGATTGCCGTTAACTTCATGAAGGAATTCAAGGGAGCAAAGGTTACAGAGGGATATTCACTTACAGGCAGACTTGTTCTTAGCGATAAGAGCGGTGAGACACTTGAGAAGTCAGATAAGATAACAATCAATGTGATTAAGTTCAATGGTGATTGGATGATAGATTACATGTCAGCACTTCCTGAGTTCGGAATCAGCTTGTATGATTTACAGCGTATGCTTTACAATTTATACTAAAAAATATACAGAGAATGTAGGAAAGCGGGGCTGCCTGATAAGGCAGTCCCGCTTTTGACTGTACAAGATTACTGAATATATTTGGTAAAAATATCCCATAGTATGTCGTCGTAGGCAATGTAATCAATTCCTGTCGCGAGAGCCACACCATCATTTCTGCCTTCATATATATACCAGCTTCCGTTGAGCTTAATCACAGAGAGGGTAAGCTTTTCAGTCTTGGCTGCCGTCTCTCCGGACTTATTGTACAGCACATAACGTCCGGTGATATAATAGCCCTTGCTTACGTTGAATTTCAAATAGCTCTGACAGCGTTCCCTTATTATTGAACAGAGAGTGGAGGCACGCTTGTGGGATATTCCCAAAGCATCGGCAAGGTTCTTCACATCGTCCTTTCCCATATTATCAATTGCATTGACAATATTCTGATAGTAATCAGCCTTGGCTTCAATCTCGTTGTATATTATAGCAAGCTGACTGTCATCCATCTTTACCTTATCACCTGTAATGTCGAACTTCATCTTGATGTCGCTTCCGCCGCTCGCGGCATTATCACGGTAATAGTCCTCAAGCTCGGTGGAAATTGAGTCAATGTATTGATAGTATACATCGGAGTTGGCAATTATCTTGTAAGCTGAATTGTAGGCTTTTTTGTCAGCTCCTGAGTAGATTAGCCTGAATATTTTTGCAGGAGCGGTTTCGCGGCTGTTATAGATGCTGCAGATATCTTTGACGGGACGCATGTAATCTAAGCTTCGTATAAAGCTGAATATTCCGAATGCGCCCGCACATATCACAATGATTATTGCCGCTCCGGCTATTATTTTCCGGGTATTTGATGTCTTTTTGGTATTTTCTGCATCAAGTGTGTTTGTTTCAGTGCTTTCGACAGAAGCATCTGTATTATGCTTATGCTTTTCCATTTTCAATTAATCCTCCGTTATGTTCTTCAGTGATTACGTGACTCTCAATGATGTAGTTAATTGTATTATACAGGTAAGGCTTAAGACCGTCAATGTCGAGAGGGTCATTGTAGAGAATGGCACTGTAGGATATGGAGCTTATGAGCTCGATTATCATGAACAGCATAATCTCAGGTTCCTTAAAATTCACGCCGGAACGCTCTATAAGTGAATAGTAGGTGTCACGAAAATCTATCGATTCATCGGCAGAACCTGCCGTGAGGGCCTTTTTGAATATAGCCCAGCTCAGATTCTTGGAAATAAAGGTGAGCAGGGATTTGTTCTCGGTGAATTGGTTGATTACGTTGTCGGCAATGAATATAAAAGTATTCTTAAAATACTCAAGACCGGAATATTTATCCTCATAATGCTCGTTCCTGAGGGAATCAAGAGCTTTGCTGAGTACAAGAGAGGACTGGTGGCTTATGAGCTTGTTGCGTATATCGTATTTATCCTTAAAATACAGATAGAATGTGCCTTTAGCGATACCTGCCTGCTCTGAGATCTCAGATATGCTTGTTTTATTGACACCCTTCGTTGTAAACAGCTCGAAAGCCGTGTTTAGCAAGGAAAGGCGTTTGTGCTGCTTGTTTTCTTCTGCTTTTCCCATGGTAAAATCCTTTCAAAATAACAATTATCTATAACAATTATTAATATATTACCTCTTTTTTATAATTTTTCCAATTAAAAAGTATTGCATTTAATTAATTTAATTTTAAATTTATTTTTTTGCCGGAAAATAAGTGGAAAACAATGTGTTTTAATGCTACAATTATGGTAATTATAAGTAAATCACATCACAATTATTATGGGTGTTATAATGCAATGGAGGGTATTGGAATGTCGGCATACATTTTTGTGCATTTTACAGGAGAGGAAAGACCGGATGGAGAACAGATATATTTTTCCGTGAGCAGGGACGGTCTGCATTGGAACGACCTTAACAGGGGTGAGCCGGTGCTGACCTCACAGCTTGGTGAAAAGGGAGTGAGGGATCCGTTCATAGTCAGACATCCGGCGACGGGGCGATTCTATCTTATTGCGACGGATTTATGTATGTACACCCGAAAGGATTGGGGAAAGGCTGTACATGAAGGAAGCCGTGACATAATAATATGGGAGTCTGATGACCTCGTTAACTGGTCAAAGGAGCGGAGCGTCACAATAGGAATCCGAAATGCAGGCTGTGTGTGGGCACCTGAGGCGGTGTACGACCATAAAAGAGATGAATTCATGGTATTTTTTGCTTCATTTACAAGAGCTGACGGGAACAAGCCGGAATGTGGGAACGACGAGCCGGGTGACAAGCATATAATATACAGAAGTTTTACGAAGGATTTTAAGGATTTTACACCGGCGGAGAGATACATTGAACGGGAACAGAGCATAATTGACACGACAATTATTCAGGACGGTGAGATTTATTACAGATTTTCCAAGGACGAGGTGAGCAAAAAGCTGATACTTGAAGCTGCAGGCAGTCTTGAGGAGAAAGCGTTTACCAGGATTGAGAGTGAGACTCTGGACGGGCTTTACGGACTTGAGGGACCTGAGTGTTACGCTCTGCCGGATGGACACTATTGCCTGATTGCAGACAGGTTCGCACAGCACAAAGGTTATATGCCTATCATTATAGATGATATGGAGCATGGTGTCATGCATGTGATTGACGATGACGGATACGACATGGGAACTACAAGGAAGCGTCACGGCGGTGTGATGGAGATTACGGACAGCGAGTATGACAGACTGCTGAAGCATTTTTCATAAACGGTCAGGGAGAATGGTATGATTGTACTTAAGAGCACGGATGAACTCAGGAAGGTATTTGGCAAGCTTATAGGGACATTGTCTGTTCCGGTTGAATGGGACGGGAATTTTGTTGTCATGGATAATTTTCTTGTGCTGAGCGGCAGGGAACGGTCGGTGATTTTTAATTATGATACGAGAAGAGTCAGTACCAATATTATCGATTTAAAGCTTGATAAGGTGAATGTACAGACAATCAGTCCGCAGTCACAGCTTATTAACATATTTAATCTGGTGCTCTATGCTTTCGGAAAGTGGGGAGCATTAAAGGGGATAACGGTTGAGAAGGATGAGACGCAGATAAATACGCTGTTTGGTGCTGTGTTCGGACAGATTGGCGTGACAGCGGAGTATACGGCACAGTACTGTTTCTTATACAAAGGTGATATGAGAATCACATACGAGGATGCCATACAGCTTGCTATCGAAAAGGATAATGATGAGGTTGAAGATGAGGAGGACAAGACTGCCGGACTGTGGCATAACATGGTTTGGAAGGTTGTAAACGAAGAGTTTGCGTTCTCAAGGACATCCTTGGAGGAGAGAAAGCGCGGCAGGCTGGGAAATAACTTCTACAAGGTTGGATATGACTGCCCAAGATGTGGACAGAAGCTTTACATGGCGGTATTTCCTGAGAAGGATGAACCTGTTATTGATACGGTGAACGGACAGGTGAGAATGGCAAGAGTATTTTACTGCCCTGAGTGTTCAGTATTTTTTACACCCATTCCGCTTAAGAACCTGACGGATAAGGACGTATTTGTTCTTGATTTTGACGGTGACAGGTCGGCTGCCGGAGATTACATGGAGATGCTTGGGAAGCTTGCAGGGGATGAGCCTAACGGTAATTTCAATGAATATGTAGGGGCTGAGAAGGCGGAGGAACAGAACAAGAGACCTGACCTTAACAGTATAGACAAGGGAATAGATGATAAGCGTGTTGACCTGAGCGGAGTAGACAAGGGAATCGATGATAAGCGTGTTGACCTTAACGGAATAGACAAGGGAATAGATGATAAGCGTGTTGACCTGAGCGGAGTAGACAAGGGAATCGAAGATGAGCGTGTCGACCTGAACGGAATAGACAAGGGAATCAAAGACGGGCGTGTTGACTTAAACGGAATAGATAAGGGCATTGGAGATAATTACAGAAATTTAAACGGAATTAATAAATTTGACGAGATTATAAAGGCTGAGGAAGGTTTTTACCCGGAAGAGTATGTAAAGCATATGGAACCCGAATATGAAAGATTATGGGACAGGATGGTTGAGGAGAGCGAGGAACGTGTCGAGGAGGCAGAAGAAAACTCAGCGCACGGACATATAAAGGCGAAGCATGCCGATTTGTCACCGGAACATGCAGCATATTCAGGAAAAGAGGATAAGGCTGACAGAATACATGAGACAGAGGAGGCACGCAGGAAGGCCGCACAGGAGAAGCTGATATACAGTGTGGAGCACTCAGCGGGAAAAAGCTATGCCGCACTTAATAATCTTGAAAGGGAATTAGCGACCTCCGAACTAAAAACTGATACTAAAAGACGACTTGAAAAAATAATCGGGGATGCTAAAATTGATAGTGCGAAAGTGGAGGCAAAGACTATGATGTCAAAGCTTCCGGCTGTTCTGGGGGAGAAAGCTTATCATGCTTATAAGGATAAGCTTAAGCAATATAATGAAATAGACACAACAGAATATGAGAAAGAGCTTGACGACAGGAGACATCTGGCTGAGAGAGGTGAGGCTGAGGATATATTAAAGCGCAGCAGAAGAAGCACAAGAAAAGACCTGCTTGACATGCTCGATGCAATAAAGGGAAGAAAGCTCTCCGGTGATATAGAAAAGGAATATGCGGACAGAGTCCTTGATGCTGTGGCGAAGCTTGACAGGAGACGCATGGATGATGCCTGCAGAGACAGTGCCGACTACACGGGAGAGGAGCTTGAAAGGCTGTATAACAGCATCAAGGAGGAAAGCTTTCTTCCTGAGATTAAGAACCCGGCGCTTGATTCGGTAGCTAAGAGACTTAAGCGTATTAAGAATGAAGAGGCGGGGCTTTTGGTAGCACGACTGAAGAAGGAGCTTCAGAATAATAATGTGTCTGACAATAGCAGACACTATTTCTATCCGGCGGCGGATGCTTCCGATGACCGTTCGGGTGAAAATGCGATTGAGAGAATGGAATATGCTAAGGGGACATACGGAGTATCCATGGGAGATTTTGAATACCCGATAATGATGGTAGACACCACAAGGACGCAGAACGGCAGGGAAGGGATGCTTTTGACACCGGAAGCCGTGTATTACAGCAATTTTGTCACATGCGGAAGTATTAAGGTGGAAAATATCAGAGCCATAGAGGCTTCAACGGGATTTCTGGGCAAATCAGTCACGGCACATCTTAATGATGGATCGAAGGTAAAGCTTCCACATGCGGTTGGGACAGGAGAGCTGAAGGGATATGCCAAGGCTTTGAATGACTTTGTCATGTATCTTAAGGAGCGTCCTTTCTCAAGAAAGGAAAAGTATCTTGCCAAGGAGAAGCATGATGTTATATGCTGCTTCAGGTGCGGATATGTGTATAAGGGTCTTAAGGAATGTCCTAAGTGCGGATACAAGCTAAATGTATAAAATATTAAGGATGAAGATGGATTATGAAGGAAAATGATGTGAGGCAGGTAAAGGCAGCAGATATTAAAAAGGAGTGTACCATATTGTACGCTGCATGTGCCACACTGCACGCCATAATGGTTTTGTGCTTTGCAACACTTAAAATTGAGCCTATGATATACCTGAATATCGGCGGTATTGCATTTTTTATACTGGGTATATTCGGTATGCGGAGGTCTGTACATACAAGAAGATGGATATTTCTTATGTCAACAGAATTTCTTGCGATTGTATCTGTCTGCAATATATACCTCGGCTGGGGATACGGATACCTTCTATATGGAGTTATGATGATTCCGATTGTGTACTATTTTATGTACCTTGACAATGGAAATGTAAAGTCGGCAGTGCCGCATTACATAGCATTTATTGATTTGTTTATGATTACCTTTACGGCAATGATTGGAAGAGATTACAATAAGATTGCATGGGTGGGAGATAATCAGGTGCTTGGGATGCTCATGGGAAATACACTTTTTTCTATTGTGGCTCTTATATTTTATTCCGGACGTTTTATAACCGAGATAAGACATACAACAAAGCACCTTGCATACAGGGCGGACTATGATATGCTGACAGGCGTTCTCAACAGAGAGGGCTTCAATGAGAGAGCGGCAAAGATGCTTAAGAACAATCCCGACACAAAATATGTCATGGTATGTTCAGATGTCAAGGACTTCAAGATGATAAATGATATATATGGCGATGAGGTGGGGGATAAGGTACTTATCAAGGAAGCTGAGCTGCTTAAGAATATTGCTGACGGACGGACAGTGTACGGAAGAATAGGCGGTGACAGATTTGCGATATGCCTGCCGAAGGAGCTCTTTAAGGAAGAGCAGTTCATTGAGAACATTGTGACAATGAAAAAGACCTTCTCCACAGGATATTACCAGATGTTCATATATATCGGAGTATATGAGATAACCGACAACAATGAGCCTGTAGGAGTTATGTATGATAAGGCCAACATGGCTATAAAGTGCATGAAGGGTAATTATCAGCATGCGGTGGCATATTATGACAGGGCAATCCTCGAGGAGGAGTTAGAGCAGAAGAAGCTTATAGCAGAGTTTGACAAGGCACTTGATAACAATGAATTCTGTATATTCCTGCAGCCACAGACCGATGCTGACGGAACCTGTCACGGTGCAGAGGCACTTGTGCGCTGGAATCATCCTCACAGGGGACTTCTCAATCCGGCAGCATTTGTTGACTGTTATGAGAAATCGGGTCTTATACATAAGCTTGACACTTATGTGTGGGAGCAGGCGGTAAGAACACTCAGGAAGTGGATGGATATAGGACGTGATGACCTTCACATATCGATAAATATTTCTGCAATGGATTTCTTTTATCTTGATGTGTACAAGGAGATAGTCGGTCTTGTTGATAAATACGGAGTCAGCGTTCAGAATTTAAGACTGGAGCTTACAGAGACGGCAGTTGTAAATGAGAACGATAACATGGAGGTTATAAGAAAGCTCCATGATGCAGGCTTCATAATTGAGATTGATGATTTCGGAAGCGGCTATTCATCCCTCAATATGCTTAAGGATGTATGCAGCGATGTTCTTAAGATTGACCGTGAATTCCTGCGCGAGACGGAGAACACCGTGAAGAGCAGAAATATTCTTGAGGAGATAATAAGACTTTCCACGAGAATGAATATGACTGTTATCACGGAAGGTGTAGAGACGAAGGAACAGGTCGACATGCTTACGGGGATGGGATGCAGAATCTTTCAGGGATATTACTTCTCTAAGCCTATTCCGGTTCAGGAATTTGAGGATAAGTATAATGTGAATATAGCCTAGCAGGAGCTGCTTTGCCACGGAGCGATTCACGATGCCAAATGAGGGCAGAATATCTTTTAACCCTCATATTATAGGATGGAATTATGACGAAAACGATATTTTGTTGTAATCCCATCCTTTTTATTTGTGCAAAATACACAAAAAAAGGAAACTAAAATCGTTAAAACAGTTTCTTGCTGCATCAATGACAATATGCTACAATTAAGGAAACTTAAATAAGAAAAATAGTTTCCTACAAGACAGGATGATTGGTGGGATAAGAATTTTGAGAGGAGTGCATCATGGAGAGCACGATAAGGGAACAGATACTTGATGCCACAGTTCTTGTGTTCAATAAAAAAGGCATGAAGTTCACGATGGATGATATTGCAAGGGAGCTTGGAATGAGCAAAAAGACCATATACACGGTGTTCGCCGACAAGCAGGAGCTGGTGTATGATATGGTTGATTACTGTTTCGACTCGATAAAGGAGAGCGAGCAGAAGGTGATGAAGAACGGAGAACTAAGCACACTTGAGAAGATACATGAGATTCTCGGAGTGCTGCCGGAAGGGTATAAGGAGATTGATTTTTCACAGCTTTATGTACTCAGGGACAAATATCCGAGAATATATACCCGGGTTGAGGAGAGACTTGAGAGTGGCTGGGATGCGACAATGGAGCTGCTTCAAAGAGGAATGAAGGAAGGCGTTATAAGGAGGGTGGACACGGCACTGGTAAAGGTGATGTTCGAGGCTACGCTTGAGCAGTTTTTCAGAAGGGATGTGCTTGTAAAGAACGGAATAAGCTACAGCGATGCACTTGCTGAGGTTGTGGATATAATCTGTAACGGAATAACGGAGAACGGCAAATAACAGGAGGTATTAAGATGGACAAGTCAAAAAGCATTTTTGGCAATGCGATGAGCGGCAGGACATATAAGAAGGCCGTTGCCGGAAAAAAGAAGTATATCAGAAGGTTCGGCGATGATTCAAAAGTCGACTATGAGTTGAAAATAAGGGAGAACAAGCATATAGGAGATATCCTCGGAGTTAAAGATATTGTTGTGGCAAAGCCTCAGAACAAGGATAGGTCTCAGAATGGGGATACTGCCGGTGCTGAGTTCGACCATGAGAAGGGTCTGATAGTAGGCAATATAAGAATGGGATTCGGTCATTACAGAATCTCGATGGCAATAGCATCGGCGGCACACAGCATGGGCTATACACCGTACTGGATGGATCTTAACTCGTTCCCCGATACAACATGCACCAAGGTAATCAGCGCTCAGAATGACCTGTACTCGTTAGGCTCAAGAATTTCGCAGAAGAGCAGGCTTTTCAACAAGCTGGTGTGGGAGCCTGTCAACTACGAGGGCTTCAGAAAACTTTCATACAATGCGTGTGACCAGAAGAATGCAGAACTCATGGCACCTGTTTACAAGAAAGTTCCGAAGGATATACCTGTTGTCGGAACGCATGTGTGGCCTGCACAGGCGGCGGTTCACGCCGGCATGGAGCATGTTGTGAATGCAATACCGGACAACTGGCCGATGGCACTTCACCTCTCCGAGGGCAGCATACACACGATTCAGACCCACAACTCATACATGGGCTACAGAATACTTAACGGCATGGATAAAAAGAAGGTTCTTAATCCGATGCCGTCAGACAGTCTTGTATATACGGGGCATTATATAGACCATGAACTGGTGTCAAATATAGAGACTGACTGTGCTGCGAGAATCTGCAGAAAAGAAAGCGGGCAGCCGATGCGTTTTCTCCTCACGATAGGCGGAGCCGGTGCACAGAAGGAAATATTCGCCGCGATAATAAAGCATCTTATTCCGGCAATCAAAAAGAAGAAGGCTGCACTCTATGTGAATGTAGGCGATTATAAGAATGTGTGGGAGCAGCTGCTTGTCGATATTCCGGAGCTTAAGGAACTTGCAACCGAGCATTTTAACGACTGGAGCGGGACAAGAAGGTTTGCCGGGGAGGCACTTAAAGGAGAGGTAAGCGGAATACACGGCTTCTATCATTCAAATATATTTGAGGCGGTTTATTGCACGAACCTTCTCTTAAGAAGCTGTGATGTTCTTGTCACCAAGCCTAGCGAGCTTGCTTTCTATCCGGTTCCGAAGCTGTTCATAAAGAGAGTCGGAGGACATGAGCGCTGGGGAGCGATACATTCGGCGGAGATAGGTGACGGAACACTCGAATGTGAGGATATAGCACATACACTTCAGATGGTGGAGTTGTTCATGGATGACGATAACCTTTTAAAGGATATGTGCGGAAACATTGAGAGAAATAAGAAGATGGGTATATATGACGGCGCATATAAGGTCGTAGAGCTGGCAATGGCGGGAAAGCAGCATTTTTACAACTATTAATGCCGCAACGGGCGGCGGAATGGAGAGTAATATGGAGAGTAAGAAAAAACTGAGCGGAAAAGAGAAGTTTGCCTATGGTATTGGGGCTGTGGGCAAGGATATGGTGTATATGCTCTCGGCAAGCTATATCCTGTATTATTATCAGGATATTATGGGGGTAAAGGCATGGATAATGGGTATAATTCTCCTTGCAGCGCGTGTATTTGATGCATTCAATGACCCGATAATGGGAATTGTGGTGGCTAAGACAAGGACGAGATGGGGAAAGTTCCGTCCGTGGCTGTTCATCGGAACACTCACAAATGCCATTGTGCTGTTTTTCATGTTTGCGGCACCGCCAAGTCTTGACGGAGGCGGACTTGCTGCATACGCGGCTGTGACATATATACTCTGGGGTGTTACATACACCATGATGGACATTCCGTACTGGTCAATGGTTCCCGCATTTACGGAAGGCGGCAAGGAGAGGGAGAATCTCTCAGCACTTGCACGTTCGTGTGCGGGAGTGGGCTCAGCGATTATAAGCATAATCACTGTTATGGCTGTGTCGGCACTCGGAAATGCACTTGCAGGCTCAGGTGCCTCGGACATTGAGATAGAGAGAGTAGGTTTTAAGTATTTTGCACTCATAATTGCAATAGTGTTCTTTGTGTTCATCCTTATAACATGTACATTTATCAGGGAAAAGTCCACGGTTGATATTAAGACGGCATCGGTTGGGGATATTTTCAAGGCACTTGTCAGAAATGACCAGGCTATGGCTATGGTAATCACTATCGTTCTTGTAAATACGGCTGTGTATATAACATCAAATCTTTTAATCTATTTCTTTAAATATGACCTTGGCGGAGCCGGATGGCGTGGAGATTACACGATATTTAATACCTTCGGAGGCGGTGTACAGATTCTTGCGATGATGCTTATATTCCCGCTTTTGAGAAAATTCTTCAATACGATGAAGATTTTTTATGTGTGTATCGCATCGGCGGTCGGCGGATATGTGGTACTTCTCGTGATGACACTCAGCGGTGTTTCGAGCGTATATCCTTTTCTCTTACCGGGCTTTTTCATATTTGCCGCTGCGGGAATTTTGAATGTTCTCGTGACCATATTCCTTGCCAACACGGTTGATTACGGCGAACTTAAGAACAAGAGACGAGACGAGTCGGTTATATTCTCAATGCAGACATTCGTTGTAAAGCTTGCATCAGGTATATCGGCACTCATAGCATCAATATGTCTCACAATATTTAATATAAGCTCTGATGAGAATGCAGTGGTAGATGCGGTAGCAGGCACATCGGTTGTGGGACTGAGACTTGCGATGACGCTTCTTCCTATACTCGTTCTTGTAATTGCCGTATGCATATTCAGGAAAAAGTATATCCTCACTGACAAGAGGCTTGAGGAAATCTCGGAGCAGCTAAAGCAGAATTAAGATTCAGGTGCCGAAATATGCCTATCTGATTTGAGAGTGTATGATGTGTTATGTTTATGCATATCAGCTCCGTTGTTCGATGCGGGGTGTTCTAAGCACTCTGAGAAGTTATTTTTTACGTCCGCCAACGATGCCAAACGCCCGTCCGTGGGCTATGGCATCTAAGTCAGCATCCATGCTGACTTTGGCTATATGGTGAACAGAGTGCCAAGAACAACCACGCATCTTCCAAAAGTCGTGATATGCATAAACATAACACATCATACACAATTAAGTTTCAACAGCATGTTATGGCATCTGGATGCTTATGATGTCAAGGTCAAATAGGCTAAATACGGAACATTTGAAAGGGGCGGTCAGATGATAGAGTACATTGACGGTGCATTCGGGCTTCACACAGAGAACACAAGCTATGTTTTTGCAGTGCTCCCGACGGGACAGCTTGAGCACCTCTATTACGGAAAAAGAATCAGATTAAATAAGGGAGCAGTGGCGGCACTCAGGGAAAAACACTCATTTGCACCGGGAAATACTGTGATATATGACAATGAACATCCTCAGTATTCTCTTGAGGATATGAAGCTTGAGATGTCGTCATACGGAAAGGGTGATATAAGGGAACCGTTTGTTGAGCTGGTGTATCCCGATGGCAGCCGTACCTCTGACTTTGTTTATAAGGGCTATGAGCTTATATCGGGAAAGCCGGAGCTTGACACGCTTCCAAGCTCGTACTGTGATGAGACTCAGATGGGGCAGAATATGACTCTCAGGATTACACTTGCTGACAGCCGGTATCCGCTTGAGCTTGAACTGCTTTATTATGTGTATGAGCAGGATAATGTTATATGCAGAAACAGCAGGCTTATAAACAAAGGTGAAAAAAGTGTTGAGATAAAACGTCTGATGAGTCTTATGCTTGATATGGACGGTGAGGGCTATGTCATGTCAACCTTTAACGGTGCCTGGGCAAGGGAGATGAACAGACATGATACTGTTGTGACAGCCGGTAAGCTTATAAATTCATCGTATACCGGAACATCATCAAGCAGGGCAAATCCTTTTGTCATGGTGATGAACCGTAATACCGCGGAGGACTGCGGCGAATGTTATGGATTCAATCTCATATACAGCGGCAACCACTATGAGGCACTTGAGGTTAACGGTTTTTCAAAGAGTAGATTCGTAAGCGGAATAAATCCCCGGTCATTTGCATGGAGACTTGAGCCGGGGGAGATGTTTGAGGCGCCTGAGGCCGTTATGACCTATTCGGCAGCCGGATGTAACGGAATGAGTCACAATATGCATTCATTTGTGAGGGAGCATATTGTGAGAGGTGAGTGGAAGCACAAGGACAGACCTGTACTTCTCAACAGCTGGGAGGCAGCCTACTTTGACATCAATGAGAGGAAGCTGTGCGAGCTTGCAAAGGCGGGAAAGGCTGTAGGTGTGGAGCTTTTTGTCATGGATGACGGCTGGTTCGGCGAAAGAAAAGATGACAGACATTCGCTCGGTGACTGGGAGGTCAACAGGCACAAGCTTCCGGGCGGACTTAAAGGGATATGCAATAAAATAAATGCTCTCGGCATGGATTTTGGCATCTGGGTCGAGCCAGAGATGGTCAACACCGACAGCAGACTATATCGTGAACATCCTGAGTGGGCTGTCGATATACCGGGACAGCCTCATTCGGAGGGACGGAACCAGAAACTGCTTGACCTGTGCAATCCTAAGGTTCAGGAATATATAATCGAGAGTATGACGAGAGTATTTTCCTCCGCCGATATTGCCTATGTGAAGTGGGATATGAACAGAATATTCTCAGATTATTTTTCAAAGTATCTGAAGGAAACGGGCAGACCGCAGGGCGAGATGGCACATCGGTATGTGATGGGATTAAAGCATGTGATGAAGTGTCTGACGGAGAAGTTTCCGAAGATATTGTTCGAGGGCTGTGCCGCGGGAGGCAACAGGTTCGACCTTGGAATACTCTGCTATTTTCCACAGATATGGGCAAGCGACAATACTGATGCCGTGTGCAGGGCTGCAATTCAGGAGGGGCTGAGCTACGGCTATCCTATGTCGACGGTGTCGGCACATGTATCGGCATGCCCTAATCACCAGACACTCAGAGTGACGCCTCTTGCGACAAGGTTCAATGTGGCAGCCTTCGGAGTGTGCGGTTATGAGTGTAATCCGGCCGAGATGAAGAAAGAGGATTTAAAAGAAATCAGGGAGCAGATAAGCATATATAAGAGGTGGAGACATACCATGCAGTATGGCAGATTTTACCGCCAGCGCACGGGCAATATCCACCAGTGGACAGTGGCTGAGGAGGACGGCAGCAGGGCAGTCGGGCTTATTATGCAGGAGCTTGCAGAGCCGAACACACAGAGAGAGAACTATAATGCGGCGGGACTCCTTGATGATGAACTCTATCATATATACAACAGAAACCTGAGATACAATGTAAAAGAATTCGGTGACCTTATAAACACAGCAGCCCCTGTCCATATAAGACAGGGTTCGATACTGCATAATGTGGTTGCAAAGTTCGTGACGATGCCGGGCGAACTTGAAGACTACGAGCTGTATGGTGACACGCTCATGAATGCGGGAATCCGTCTTAAGCAGGCGTTCTCCGCGACAGGCTTCTCGGACGAGGTGAGACATTTTCCTGACTTTGCCTCAAGGCTCTACTTTATTGAGAAGAGACAGTGAGATAATGCAAATGGTCTTTAGAACCGGTATTATCTGATGAGAGCCATTCTCTCCTCAATCTGGGCATAGAAGTTCCCGATACTGTAAGGTGTAAAATAAAACAGCTGCAGCAACAGCATGTTACGCTTTTTGGCTGACTCGTAATCCGGGTCAGCCATTGCTTCATTTCTGAGCTTTTTGAGAAGCTCATGCCATTCCCAGATAAATTTTTCGTTCTTTTTTATATCAGGCGTGTCAAGCCATTTTTCGACCTTTATTTTAGTGCGGTGATTGTTAAGGCATTCGCCGGTCTGCAGAAAATATTTAAAACCATTCTCATCGTATACTCTTCCAAGCGGAAAAAGCCTGCATATTCCCGGTCTGAATGAGTGGATGCTGCATCTGCCGTTCCCATCAAGGAACGAGCATTGTTCTTTGTCGCCTGCCATCTTAAGACTTGGCAGGATGAGTCCGTCGATAACGCTGAGTTCAACATGCTCTGCGAGCAGACTGTCAAAGCCACAGCCCAGATTGTTGGTGAGCAGACATACGTCGTATGGTGTCAGCACAATAGAGCTGCCCATTCCGCGGCAGCACGCCGAACATCCGGTGCAGTCCTGACAATCGGCACGGACTAAGTCATTGAGGGTGTATAGTCTTCCGTCTGAGATATCATTTAAAGTTCCTTCGCGAAGCATTAGGGGCTCCTTTCATGTATTCATTTATTTAGGCGTTTGCGAAACTATATATTTGAAGGCGGACGTTGTACAAATTTAACAATTCACCGCAGGCACGCTTTCGCTACATGAATCACGCAACGGTACATAACGCAGTAAAATACACTGCCTAAGTACCGGCGGCTTCATAGTACCTGCTTGCGAATTAGTTAAATTTGCACAACTGTTTGTGATAAATAGGAGTTTCGCAATTTACAGCTATTTAATGTTTGATGTTGAATCGCATGAAATGATTATAGCTTATAGTTATTAGGAAGTCACTATGTGATTGGAATAATTCCTTAAATTAGAGAGAATAATATCGCTATGAAACATGAAAAGGTATATTTCTATGATAATGAGCTTGAGGATGAGTTTTCGGGGATAAAGAGGAGCACGATTGTGGTTGACAAAAGCTTCAGGTATCAACACGGGAGAGTGTGGTGCACGGCAGCGTGGGTACTCTACCATATTATTATGATGCCGATTGCCTTTTTATATATGAAGCTTAAGTTCAGCATGAGGATTGTCGGGAGAGAAAAGCTTGAAAAATGCAGAGAAAGGTGTGTTTTTTTTTACGGAAACCACACGCATATTCCGGGGGATGGGTATATTCCGGCATGTATATGTTTTCCAAAGAAGGCAGTCATACTGGCACACCCGGATAATGTGTCTTTGTACGGAACAAAGAATTTAATGGAGATGCTGGGCGCGTTTCCGGTACCGAACAGAATGAGCGGCATGAAAAATTTCATGAATGAGCTGAATCGGAAGGCTGAAAACGCGTCACCGATATTCATATATCCTGAGGCACATATATGGCCATACTATACGAAAATCCGTCCCTTTACGGAGAAAACATTTCGTTATCCCGCGCTGTATGACTGTCCCGCATATTCATTCACAACAACTTACCAAAGACGTTTTTTGAGAACCCGGATAACAATATATATTGACGGTCCTTTTTTCCCCGACAAGAATATCACTGTCAGGCAGGCGGCACAAGAGCTTCGTAATCAGGTGTACGAAGCCATGACGTCGCGAAGCCGCAGCTCCACCTATGAGAAGGTAAAATACATTAAGAGAAGATGAGATGATATTAACGTTGGCTACCGATTTGCAGCTTAGGTAATTGGTAAATTCAGATTCCCGTACGTTATAATTTATCTATATTACCGCCGGGCACATTCTCACTACATTTTGCTACGCAGTGGTGCATAATCGGCTAAAATACAGCCGATAAACACCAGCGAGCAAAAAGTACCCGGCTTGTAATATAGATAAATTACAACTGTTCATTGAAAACATAATCGTCAATTACCTAAGCTGCAAATCATTATAGGCAATTGTGAAACACAATTTTGACGATAAACAGTTGTGCAAATTTAACAAATTCGCAAGCAGGTACTATGAAGCCGCCGGTACTTAGGCAGTGTATTTTACTGCGTTATGTACCGTTGTGTGATTCATGTAGCGAAAGCGTGCCTGTGGTGAATTGTTAAATTTGCACAACGTCCGTTTTCAAATATATAGTTTCGCAATTGCTTACAAATTATTAACGTGCAAGGAGCTCACCATGAATATCCTGTTCTGCGGCAATTCCCGCGCTTTCGACGGCATACTTATAGCCGCGCTTTCGATAATTAAATACTATAAAGGTCCGCTGGACATTTACGTCATGACCGCCAATCTTCAGGATATGGATGAAGCGTATGCCCCGATATGCTGGCAGCAGGCACGGCTTCTTGAGGATATTGTGTCGACGGTGTGCAGTCAGAGCAGAGTGCTTTTGATTGATAAGACGATGACGGTCAGGGGAGAGATTGAAGGCTGGGTTAACCAAAAGACTATCTATACACCATATTCTCTCCTCAGGCTTTATGCGGACACGCTGCCTGTTGACAGGCTTCTGTATCTGGATGCGGATGTGGTGGCATGTGGGAATATAGAAGCACTTTATGAGACAGATATAGAACAATATGAACTTGCAGGGGCACGTGATTTTTTAGGAAGATGGTTCATAGGACATAACTATATCAATACGGGAGTGCTGCTTCTTAATCTCAGGAAATGCAGGGAGAGTGCGCTCTTAGAGCGTGCAAGGATAATCTGCAAATACAGAAAGCTTTTTTTTCCTGACCAGACGGCAATCAATCTGCTGTGCCATGACAAATATTTTCTTCCCGCTAAATACAATGAGCAGAAGAGGTACAGACCTGATACGGTTATACAGCATTTCTGCAAGTCGCTCAGAATATTTCCGTACATTCATACGGTAAATGTAAAGCCGTGGGAGGTAGACAAGCTGCATCGCGTGTACAGGTTGCATGTACATGATGAGGTGCTTGGGCAGTATGAGGCAATAAAAAGGGCTGCATGTAATGTGATGGTTTTCAGATAGAGTTTTGAAATGACAGGAGGCTATGGGAATGAAGTTCATCATGGCAATCACAATTTTGTTCTTAATTGTGTATTTTCCGAGGGTGGCAGGCTGGTTTGCCTGGATGAAACCGCAAGGGCTTTTGAAGGCTGATAAGCAGCACCGTTTTGCACTTATAGTTCCGGCGAGGGATGAGGGAAGGGCGGTGCTTCCGCTGTTTGCGAGTATAGAGGCGCAAAGCTATAAAAAGGAGATTTTTGACACATACGTCATTGTAAAAAATCCCAATGACGAGGTGATTGGTTATGCGAAGGATATCAATGCATATGTCTATGTGGACGAGGAGCAGAAAAGCAAGGGGGACTGTCTCGATTACTGTATACGACACATCCTCGCGTCGGGAAGAAAGTATGACGGTTATATAATAGTTGATGCGGATTGCAGACTTGACAACGGTTTTTTGGAAAATATGAATGATGCCATGAAAACGGGGGCGAAGGTGATTACGGGACGCAAGATTGCAGGCAACTACACTTGCGGAAATCGGGGAGCTGTGAATGCGGTTACATGTCTTAACGGCCTTATCTGGCCAATCATAGATGAACTGGGAAACAGATATAAGAGTGCCGTGGGGCTCACCACAATGCCGATAACTACCGGGATTCTTATTTGTGGAGATTTGGTTGAGGAGTGGGGAGGCTGGAATTACAGGCAAACGCTCACGGAGGATATGGAGCTCTTGCGCGATTGTGCTTGTAAAGGAATAAAAACCTTTCATTATTCGTATGCAAGACTGTATCTTGAGGAGGCACCTTCGCATACAGACACCAATAGGAGGCGTACACGCTGGATGACAGGCATGGTGGAGGCTGACAGGATATATTGTCGTGAGCTTTTTAAGAGACGCGGGCTGTGGGCACTCATAGATAATTATTATATTTTGTCTCTTTGGATTGTCTATATCTATATAGGAGTGCTGTCGGCGACGGTGTTTTATTCTCTGCTTACATTGCATTTTCCTGAGGCACTTGCGGCAGTTCTTTTGATTTATACGGCTTTTTTTGCGCTGTCGGTGATGGCAGTGCTTGCAGACTGGAATAACATCGGGCTGTCATGGGTAAAAAAGCTCTGTCTTATGCTGATTCATCCTTTATTCTATATGGAATATATTTTTATTGTAGGGCGCGCGATGCTTGGGATAAAGCCGGAGAGCTGGGAAAAAATCGGGAGGGTACAATACTAGTGAACTATTTTAAGCTTGCATACACCACACCTGACATTTTGAGCAAAATTAAGGAGGCTGAGAAGCGTGGAGACTATAATTCACATCTCGACACCGTAGACTATGACCAATGCTGCCCGGTCGATGAGAGCTTTCCGTATATTCCTGCAGGACGATTAAAAATAAGACAGGCGTTTATCAGAGCCTGTGTAATCAGCCCGTTTATGTGGATTGTGAACAGGTTCATATTCAGAACGAGAATTTATAACGAAAATAATCGGAAAATGCTCTACAATCAGAAAAAAAATCGTGAAGGTTTTGTTATAACCTGCAACCACATAAATAAACTTGATACCCTTGTGGTGATGTGGTCATTGAAAAGATGCGGAATGCTAGGCGGGCGCAGCATGAAGGTAATGACGGCGGACTTTAATAATCAGAAGGGAAGGCTCGGCGAATATATGAGAGCGTTCGGAATCCTGCCCTTTCCGTCAGGACACAGGCTGGTGCGCAGATTCAATGATGCCGTCTCGTATTACCTCAAAAAGGGAGACTGTATTCTGATTTTTCCCGAGCAGTCCGAGTGGTGGGGCTATGACCGGCCGCGTCCGCTAAAGAGCGGAGCTTTTTATTATGCAGTGAAGAACGATGTTCCGGTACAGCCGCTTTTTATAACTTGCCGTGATTCGGGAAGGATAAAAAACGGGGTGGAGAAAAAGTACTTTGATGTGCATGTAGCAGAGCGGATTCCTGTTATAGAGGGGGATGTGAACGACCATGATAAGATACGGCTTATGAAAGAGGAGAACAGACGATTATGGGAGAAAATATACAATTCCATGACAAAAGAGATCTGAACTAAAATAATTCTTGACAATAAAATAATATGAACATATAATAGTTCGAAGCCGAACAGTTTGATACTGAACTGTCCTGCATCGAACTATTATATTTTTTAGGCGTTTGCGAAACTATATATTTGAAAGCGGACGT
>FR895430.1:25452-54874 GCA_000435595.1 Firmicutes bacterium CAG:882 | reverse complement strand
CACACTGGCGGAGGTTGAGGGTTCGGATTTATCCGTACTCGGTGCACTTAATTGCCTGTGAATGCGAGAGATTGCGTTTGCAGGCTTTTTTCATTGAATCAATAAAATTAATCAAAAGCGTGCAAGTTAAAAAGAGAATCCACTCATAGAGCTGTGAGTGGATTCTCTTTTGCCATAGATTTTATTATATGCATTTAATTTTTAAAGGAATCTTTAAGATGAAAGTTATCTTTTCCGTTTTTCTTTACTTCATAAAGTGTCTTATCTGCCCAAGCGAGGAAATCCCATATACGGTTAGCAGGTGTAGGAATCTTGTTAAGACAGCCCTGGGACAATGTTATATAATCCTTTCCATCAGGATTTAAGTCGGGAATGGAAATCAGCCGGATTTCATTCTTGAGCTTTTCCATAATATCACAGATTTCGGAATTGCTCTTGTTGAAGTAGATGATGACGAACTCATCGCCGCCGTAGCGTGCGACGAACACATCCTCGTAGCTCTCGGCAATTCTTCTTAGAGCGTCTGATACGGAGCTGAGGTAGCGGTCGCCTTCTATGTGACCATAGCTGTCGTTGATATTTTTAAAATAATCTATATCAAGAATTTCCACTCCGATTGTACAGTTATTCTTAAGAGCTTTGCTTAATGTGGTCTCGGCATAGTCGTTCAGGTATGCACGGTTAGGCAGCCCGGTGAGGGCGTCATGCTGTGACTGAGACAACAAGGCCTTGTTACGGTGTACAAGCTCATAGTGCTGCTTATGAATGAGCTGATTCTCATGATGAATCTGTTCGGCGCGAAGAGTTTCCCTGCATTCCTGCGCATTCTGCTTGGCATATAAATTAAACAGCTGCATTGAATATCTGGTGAAAGCAGCGTTGTCATTCCATGATACGGCAACCTTGATCCTCTCCTCAAGGAGCCGTCTGAAAAGATAATATGGGGCGCGCATAAGTTCGGATTTCTCAATGAAGTCATCGAGAAGGGCAGTGTAATCGCGCTCGGAACATAACTTCTGTTTGATTCGTATGTATGCAACGATATCGTCGGCAAAGGTTGTATAATTGGTAAGCTCATTGATTGCCGTGTCAGTGAGGTGCATATATTTGTTAGCTGAATTTATGTCATTCTTGGAGTGAAATAATGTAGCGAGGTAGTTGCTTACCACGAAATTCTCGTGCTCGATATTATGGCTGTCCATATCGTTAAGGTAAGCGGTAATCTGCTCGTAATCCTCCTCAATTTCTGCATCCTTGTTGCCGCAGGCGATCAGACAGTAGCCTCTGTTGCAGAGAGTGTAGAGCAGAGTGCGCATTGCGTCGTAAGGTCTGTCCGCCATACTCTTTTTGATGAACCTGATTGCTTCTGAGTAGTGGTAAAGAGCACGCTCATAATTGTTGGTTCGATGAAAAATATCTGCAAGATTGGATTCAGCCATTCCACGGACATAATCTAATTGATACTGTATACATGTATCTATGCTGTACAGCAGATAATCTACGGCCTTGGCTGAGTCACCTATCGCTTCGGTGAATAATCCCAGAATGTTGTATGAACGCGCTATGAATTCGTACTCATGGGCTTTCTGCTGGTATTTGATTCCATCAAGTGCACAACGAATTGCCTCCTCATGATTATTGTCATTGGAGTAGTAGTGCATAAGGCAGAAATATGCCAATGCAAACAGAAAATCTGACTGCTCCTCGGAAGCACAGGCAAGCAGACTCTCACAATATGGCTTGTACTCATGTCTGTTGGGCGTTGCAAGAAGATAGAAGTTGTCCTGCGCAGCCTTAATGCGATCCCTGATCTCAGGTGCGAAATCGTCTGTATTTGTATTACATATTGTAGAAGGATTAAACATAATAAAGTCCCCATCGTTAATGTTATAACATTGTTTACTTAATGAGTATGATTATACACGATAATTTGCAATTTGTACAACATATTTTGTTTGACTAAATTATAAAATCATATACAATTATTTTTAGAAAGTAAAATCAAATCATAGAAAAAAATATTTAAGTCTAAGAGAGATTTTATTTAATTATTTTGACAGCTTTCGGAATGGAGATTGGCGCGCAGATGAAAAAGTATGTTATGGCACTGGATCAGGGGACGACAAGTTCAAGATGTATTCTTTTTGACAGGACAGGAGCTATGGTCAGCATAGCCCAGAAAGAATTTACACAAATATATCCAAAGGCAGGATGGGTGGAACATGATGCCATGGAAATATGGTCATCACAGTTCGGCGTTGCGGCAGAGGCGATGGCAAAGGTCGGTGCGGATGCGTCCGACATTGTGGCTATAGGGATAACCAACCAGAGGGAGACAACCGTTGTCTGGGACAAGGTGACGGGAATTCCGGTGTATAATGCAATATGCTGGCAGTGCCACAGAACAGCGGACAGAATAGAGGAGCTTAAGGCACAGGGCTGCGAAAGAATGATTAAGAGTAAGACGGGGCTTGTTCCGGATGCGTATTTCAGTGCAACGAAGATAGAGTGGATTCTTGACAATGTCGAGGGAGCAAGAAAAAAGGCAGAGAATGGTGAGCTGCTTTTCGGAACGGTCGATACATGGCTTATATGGAAACTCTCAAAAGGAAAAATATTTGTCACGGATTACACGAATGCATCAAGAACAATGCTTTTTAATATTCATGACAGATGTTGGGATGAAGAACTGCTGGAGCTTTTTTGCATTCCGAAGTCAATGCTTGCGGATGTACGTCCGTCAAGCTGTGTGTACGGGACAACTGATGAAGGGCTTTTAGGTGGTGAGATAAAGATTGCGGGGGCAGCAGGCGACCAGCAGGCAGCACTGTTCGGGCAGTGCTGCTTTGATGAGGGCGATGTCAAGAATACATACGGAACAGGCTGTTTCCTGCTTATGAATACGGGAAAGCGTGCATTTGAGTCGGAGCATGGTCTTATAACGACAATAGCGGCTGATGAGGGAGATGAGCTTAAGTATGCATTGGAGGGCAGTGTGTTCGTTGCCGGTGCGGCGATACAGTGGCTGAGAGATGAGATGCACATGATAGACAGCTCGGCACAGTCAGAGGAGCTTGCGGATATGGTTGAGGACAGCAACGGCGTGTACGTTGTTCCGGCGTTTACAGGACTTGGAGCTCCATACTGGAATCAGTATTGCAGAGGAATGGTTGTAGGAATAACCAGAGGATGCAAAAGGGAGCATTTTGTACGTGCCACTCTTGAGTCGCTGGCATATCAGACTCACAGTGTGTTGAGGGCTATGGAGCAGGATACGGGAATTGCCATAGAGAATCTCAGGGTTGACGGAGGAGCGAGCGCCAACAATTTTCTGATGCAGTTTCAGGCGGATATACTCGGAGGGGATGTTCTAAGACCTGAATGTATTGAGACGACGGCACTTGGAGCGGCGTATCTTGCAGGGCTTGCGACGGGCTATTGGGAGAATAAGGAGGAAATCAAAAAGAACTGGAGACTTTCAAGACGTTTTGTCCAAAAGATGAATGATACAGTGAGAGTGAAAAAATTGTCGGGCTGGGACAAGGCCGTGAAATGCGCACTTATGTGGCAGGAATAATTATACGCAAATTATACACAAATCCATGTGCAGATTATTGAGAAAATGATGAGAATATGATAAAATATTCATTAAATTAATGTTATATGGGAGGAAGCTATGGATATTGTATGTTTGGATTTGGAAGGAGTACTTGTACCGGAGATTTGGATTGCATTCGCACAGGAGAGCGGTATTCCGGAACTTAAAAAGACAACAAGGGACGAGCCGGATTATGACAAGCTTATGAGATGGCGTATAGGAGTGCTTAAGGAACACGGTCTTGGTCTTAAGCAGATACAGGATACCATTGCCGGGATAGATCCTCTCCCGGGAGCTAAGGAGTTCCTCGATGAACTTCGTTCAATCACACAGGTAATCATTGTGTCCGATACTTTTTCACAGTTTGCAGCTCCACTCATGAAAAAGCTTGGGTGGCCTACCATATTCTGTAATTCTCTCGAAATTGCGGAGAACGGAGAGATTACGGGCTTTAAGATGAGATGTGAACAGTCTAAGCTGACCACCGTGAAGGCATTGCAGTCAATCGGCTTTAACACGATTGCAAGCGGCGACAGTTATAATGACCTTGGCATGATAAAGGCAGGCAAGGCAGGCTTTCTGTTTAAGAGTACCGATAAGATTATAGCAGATAATCCGGATATTCCTGCTTATGAGACATACGAAGAACTTTTAAAAGCCATAAAGAATACTTTGGATTAAAGTAAATACTATAAACCTGAGAGGAAATACTCATAATATGAAGAAGCTTAAGAGATTACTTTTTACTGCCGGTATGTGCATGTGCCTTGTCACGGCATGCGCAAAGAAGGAGAGCACTTCTGCTGAGGCTGATACTTCCGCACAGGAGGTGACGGAAGAGATAACCACACCTGGGGAGACGACGACAGAGACGACCACACCTGAAGAGACGACGGAGAGAGAGACGACCACGCAGGAGACGACGACAGAAACGACTACACCTGAGGAGACGACGACAGAGACGACCACACCTGAAGAGACGACGACAGAGGTTGAGACGACCACACAGGAACCGACCACACCTGAGGAGACAACAACGCAGGCACCTACACTCTCGGCTGAAGAGAAGGAAGCTCTTCTGCGTCAGGCAGTGCAGCAGTCAATTCCTGGTATTGTATGCTGGGGAGATTCACTTACGTTTGGATATGGCGGCAACGGTGAGAGCTATCCGGCCACGCTTCAGAGGCTTATTAACGAGAATCTCATAGACGGAATACCGGTTGTCAATAACGGAGTTCCTGTTGAGCCCAGTCATACGATAATGGCGAGAGCGGGAGTGTGGGAGATGTATGCGAAAGAATTCATAATTCCGGCGGATTGTACACCTGTCACGATAAAAATCATCTTAAGGGACGGAATGTACACGAACCTTGCCTCGTTTGGCGATGGCGGACTCAATCCTGTGACGATTGCGGGAGTTAAGGGAACACTTAAGAGTGCATATCGTGAGGATGATTATGGATGGTTTGATTTTACAAGACTTGAACCGGGCGATGCTGTAGGTGTTTCAGACATGACACCTGTCATTCCGGCAAGCAGCAGCCTGTATGACGGTTATGTCAATATTATATTTATGGGTGAGAACGGATATTTCAAGAGTCCGGAGCATCTAATATCGCAGTATCAGTTATTTATAGACAAGAGAGGTTTGAGCAGATATCTGATTATCGGTCTGACATCGGGAAACAATACCTCGAGGGGTGAGTTGACTCGGCAGATGTCGGAGTACTTTGGCGACAAATATATTGATATGAGGACGGAGCTTATAACGAGAGGCCCCGAGCTTGTCGGACTTGAGCGCAGTGATGGAGACTGGTATAACATACAGGAGGGAGTTCTTATGGGATATCTTATGTCGGATGCTGTGCATTTGAACGAATATGGCTATCGTGCCATGGGTATGATTGTCTATGAGAGAATGGATGCACTTGGATATTTTGACGGCGTAAAGAGTGCGATAGCTCAATACAGAAATTAGAGGACTATAATGGCAGGGATTGAATTTAAAATAGCAGAGCCTGAGAGCGTTGGACTTTCGGCAGCGTGCATATCGGAATATATCAACAGAATTACAGCGATGGATATACCGCTTCACAGCCTTTTGATTGTAAAGGACGGATTACTTGTATGTGAGGCATATCAGAAGCCTTATGGCAGAGATATGCTGCACAGAATGTTTTCGGTTACCAAGAGCATGGTTTCTCTGGCAATCGGACTTCTTGCAGAGGATGGCAGGCTTCAACTTGATGACCATATTGTCGATTATTTTCCTGAGAAGCTTCCTGAGAATGTTCACCCTTATATTAAGGCGATAACAATAAGAAATATGCTGACTATGAGGACGGCACATAACAAGACTACTTATAAGCTTGAGGGCTGTACCGACTGGGTAGGCTCATTCTTTACGGCACAGCCGACGCATTATCCGGGAACATTTTTTGCCTATGACACGTCATCTACCCATGTACTTGCGGCATTGGTAGAGAAGCTGTCAGGCAAGGAACTGATGGGATATCTGAGAGAAAAGTTTATGGATGCCATTGGCTTTTCTAAGACGGCATACTGCCTTAAAGACCCGATGGGTGTGTCGATGGGCGGTTCGGGACTTATGGCAGCACCTATGGATATAATGAAGGTTATGTACCTTATATTGCAGGGCGGTGTGTATGAAGGAAAAAGATATCTGCCTGAAGAGTATTTGAAGCTTGCGCTCACAAAGTGGTCGGATAACTATGCGGTTGGTCAGACATTTGAGGAGATGCAGGGGTATGGCTATCAGTTCTGGAGGACAACACATGATGGATATGCGTGCTTCGGAATGGGCGGACAGCTCGGAATCTGCCTTCCGGATATGAATATGGTGGTTGTGACTACCGCTGATACACAGGGAAGACAGGGCGGTGTGCAGCTTCTGTATGATACCTTGTGGAACACCATATTGTCCGGGGCGGACACTCATGGGGGTGAAAAACATATACAGGCAGTTTCGGACATTCCTCAGATATATCTGCACGGTGTGCCGGCTTTTGCAGTTCAGAATGAAGTCAATGCAAGGACTATATTGGTTGATGAGAATGAACAGGGCTTTAGAAGCTTTAAGCTGACATTCGGTGAGGGTGAGGGGACACTTGAGTATGAGAATCGGACAGGCGTTCATACACTGCATTTTGGCATCGGGTGCAATAAGGAGACGCTGTTCCCACAGTATGAGCATAGGGCTTTAGTGAGCGGTGTATGGAAAAATGACAATACATTCCTGATTTACGCACAGATAATAGATGAGTATGTGGGAAAAGTGTTTATGAATTTTTCATTCAATGAAGGATATGTGGGAATAATATTCAGGAAAATAGAAGAGACATATTATAAGGAGTTTAATTTATTTACAAGTGGGAAATTGCAATAATAAGAGAAAGTTGAGCAGGGCTCAGGAGATAGAGAGAACCATTGTAAAGACATACAGAAAAGATATATGGGGACGTTTTGTCAAGGCGGTTGAGCACTATGAGCTTATAGCTGACGGCGACTGCATAGCGGTATGCGTATCGGGAGGCAAGGATTCGGCACTGCTTGCAAAGCTTATGCAGATTTACGCAAGATGCATCGATAAGAAGTTTGAGGTTAAGTTCCTGTCGATGGATCCGGGATACAGCGAAGCCAACAGAAAGAGACTTGAGGACAACGCGAAGGTGCTTGATATACCGCTCAATATTTTTTCGACGAATGTGTTCGAGGCGGTTGAAGACACGGATATATCGCCGTGCTTTATATGTGCCAGAATGAGGAGAGGACATTTGTACCGTCGAGCTAAGGAGATGGGGTGTAATAAGATTGCACTCGGTCATCACTATGATGATGTTATTGAGACTATACTTATGAGCATGCTTTATGGTGCTCAGGTTCAGACGATGATGCCGAAGCTGGTCAGCGATAATGTTGAGGGCATGGAACTTATCCGCCCGCTTTACCTTGTGAGGGAACAGGATGTGATTGCCTGGGCAAATTACAATGGACTTGATTTTTTAAGATGCGCCTGCAGTGCAACACAGAACATTGCCAATAAGACGTTTTCGACGAAGCGTGCCGAGATAAAGAAGCTGATAGCGACACTTAAGAAGACGAATCCGCTCGTCGAGAGCAACATATTCGGAAGTGTGGAGAATATCAATCTGAGAAAGGTGATAGGATATAGGAAGGACGGAGAGAAGAGGACGTTCTTAGATGACTATCAGGCATAAAATGAAGGCGGCATCCGGGAAAGGAGGCTGGTATGGATTCTGACAAGAGGGATAAGACTATAAAGCTTGTACAGGCGGGCACGGTTGCAGTGTATGTTCTGCTGGTGCTGCGTTCCACGGTGGGAGAGTATATTAAGCTTACGAAAAAGAATATGCAGAAAGAGGCAAAGAGAAAGGACAAGCTTAATAAGAAAAGATATGCACAGAAGAAAAGGCGACTGAGGGAACATTCAAAGAACAGACATGGAAAATAATGCTGATAAAAAAGGTCATATCCGATGGATATGACCTTTTTTGGCAGTGTTTTCAGACTGCCTGAAAGCGAGTGAGGTTAATCACTGTATATCAGATGAGTGATTCATATAACTTAGTGATATCTTCTACGCTGGTATCTCTTGGGTTGCCCGGACGGCAGGCATCATCATAAGCGGACTGTGCAAGGAAAGGAATATCCTCTCTCTTAACAATATCCTTGAGGTTGGCAGGAATGCCGACATCGTGTGAAAGCTGCTTAACAGCATCAATGGCAGCCTTGCGGTACTCTTCTACGGTCATGTTCTCTGTGCCCTCTACGCCCATAGCCTTGGCAATGTACTTATACTTATCGCCTGTAGCTTCAGCATTGTATTCCATAACAGTAGGAAGGATGATTGCATTGGCAACACCGTGAGGTGTGTCATATACAGCTCCGAGAGGATGTGCCATTGAGTGAACGATACCAAGTCCTACGTTGGAGAAGCCCATACCTGCTATATACTGACCGAGAGCCATTCCTTCACGTCCTTCAGGAGTGTTGGCAACAGCGCCGCGAAGATGCTTGGATATAAGCTCGATAGCCTTGAGATGGAACATATCCGTCATCTCCCAGGCAGCCTTGGTTGTGTAACCTTCGATAGCATGTGTGAGAGCATCCATACCTGTAGCGGCTGTGAGTCCCTTAGGCATTGTTGACATCATCTCAGGGTCAATGAATGCGACAACCGGAATATCATGTGTATCAACACATACCATCTTACGATGCTTCTCAACATCTGTAATTACATAGTTGATTGTAACCTCGGCAGCAGTACCTGCTGTTGTAGGAACAGCGAGAATAGGAACGCACTTATTCTTAGTAGGAGCTACACCTTCAAGGCTTCTTACATCAGCAAAATCAGGGTTCTTGATGATAATACCGATAGCCTTGGCGGTATCCATTGATGAACCGCCGCCGATAGCGATAATATAGTCGGCACCGGATGCCTTAAATGCGGCAACACCAGTCTGAACATTCTCAATTGTTGGGTTAGGCTTGATGTTGGAGTAAATCTCGTAAGCAAGACCTGCATCGTCTAAGACCTTGGTGACCTTAGCGGTAACGCCGAACTTGATGAGGTCGGGATCGGAGCAGATAAATGCCTTCTTAAAAGCACGTCCATTAACTTCTGTTGCAATCTCGGCTATACAGCCTGCGCCATGATAAGATGTTTCATTAAGTACAATTCTTCCCATTATAAAAAACTCCTTTCAAAAGTGAATTTAATAACTCATTTATAGTGCAATTATAACATACAAAGGGCAATTTGTGTATACATATTTGTCAAAAAAGTATAAAAAATCTGTGAACAAAATTTGTTATTTCTGTAAACCGTGCTGAGCCATGTTCGAGTTGTGGTAGGTTTTTTCGTTGGTGACGTCTTTTCCGAACCAGGCAGGCGGTGTGTATGAAAGAGCATCTTCCTCGGAGCCAAATTCTACTTCGGCAAGCAAAAGTCCGCAAAAACTGCCTTCAAAAACATCAAGCTCAATGGTGAGATTATCTTTTTCGGGAATTTCATAGCGTTTCTTGGTAATAATATATCCGTCGGCTTTTTTGATGAGAGAATTATAAGCTTCGGCAGTGAGGGGAAGGTTGTATTCCTCACGTACCATGAGTCCTTTTGATTTGTAGGTCAGATAATAAGCTTCATTGTCGCGGCGGACACGTACTACGGGTTCGCTGCAGAGATAGCCCTGCTCTATATGGCGGCATTTGTATGAGGACAGGTCAATGTCTGACGGCAGCTTTTCAATTAAAAATTTGCGTTCTATTTCCATGATAGGATTCTCCTCTCAAGCATGAATTGTATTTAGGTAATTGCGAAACTATATATTTGAAGGCGGACGTTGTACAAATTTAACAATTCACCGCAGGCACGCTTTCGCTACATGAATCACGCAACGATACCTAACACAGTAAAATACACTGCCTAAGTACCAGCGGCTTCATAGTACCTGCTTGCGAATAGGTTAAATTTGCACAACTGTTTATCGTCAAAATTGCGTTTCGCAATTGCCTAATACATTTTCTCTTCTGCTGCTTTAAAATATAAGACAATGTATTTTGTAATTTTAATGATATAATAAATATAAAAAAAAGACAACATTGCGTTGGAACGGGAGGATATATGGCAAAGATATATGCTTTTTTGGCGGATGGATTTGAGCTTGTGGAGGCACTTGCGGTGGTTGACGTGTTAAGACGCGCTTCGGTTGAGGTAGTGACAGTTTCGATAGGTGGTGACAAGGTGGTGACGAGTGCACAGCGTGTGCCTGTTGTGGCTGACACACTTTTTGATGAGAACGATTACTCGGATGCCGATGTACTGTTCCTTCCGGGCGGCATGCCGGGAACAAAAAATCTTGAGGCACATGCCGGACTTAAAAATATACTGACCGGGCAGTTTGAGGCGGGAAAGGATATAGCTGCAATATGTGCCGCACCGAGCGTGTTCGGGCACTTTGGATTTTTAGAAGGAAAGAAGGCAACATGCTTTCCGGGCTTTGAGAGTGAGCTTAAGGGCGCACGGTACTCATCTGAGAGAGTTGTGGAGGACGGCAATGTGGTTACGAGCCGCGGAATGGGTACGGCTATAGATTTGGGACTCAGGCTCACAGCAAGACTTGCAGGTGAGGAGTGTGCAGATAAAATAGCACATTCGATACAGTATATAATTTAAAAATTCTTCCACGAATTGGCATAATAATAAAAAGCTTCATGAACATAATAATACCAAGACAGAGGACATTCCAATCCGGCAGCGGAGAAGAAGAGAATCTGTCGGATTGGAAAAGACCGGTGCCACGGGATTTTCAAAAACTATATAAATGTTCATGGAGGTGAATCAAAATGGCAAGTACTAATACAGGAACTAATAAGGCAGCAGTGCCTGAGGCAAAGGGTGCGATGGACAGATTTAAGATGGAAGTTGCATCAGAGCTCGGAGTACCTTTAAAGGAAGGCTACAATGGAGACTTAACTTCCAGACAGGCCGGTTCTATCGGTGGTGAAATGGTTAAGAAGATGATTATGAGACAGGAGCAGGAGATGGCTGGCAAGCAGTAATGGCCGCTCGTGCGGGGGAGCCGTGTATGCGGCTCCCTTTTTTGTGTAATAGGAAACTTCGTTCCTATTACACAAAAACGTTTCATTACAGAAAATATCTTGGAATAAACAGGCGGCTTATGATTCTGAATGCCGGATAGAAATTCTCGATATTTATAAATATAGGGCAGAATATTAGGCTTCCAAGAAGAAGCACGGGTATAAGCGATATCACAGGACTGCTTTTTTTCAGTAAATAACAGATATTGGCAAATACAGTCACAAGTAATATATATCTTAATGAGATGGTCAGTTCTGCTATCGGGGAATATGAGCTGCCGCTTATAAAGAGTGCAAGTTCACAGCATACGGTGAAAAGCACGGCGGGAAGCAGCGGATATAATATTCTGCTTAACACATGAAAGGAACGGGGGCGCGGTGCGAAAAGTCCGTTCTCGTTATCCTTAAGCCATGCTGTACATCCGGTCATTGCGGAAAGGAAAATAAGTATTGACAGAAGCCCGCGCAGCGGAAATGTCACTATAGGACTTTCGTCTGCATCATCGTTGATTGAGATATTACCTGCTGTGACAATGTCAAGGTGGAAGGTCTCTCCGCTCGTACAGTATGCTTCATAAGCACTGTACATATAGTCGCGAAGTGCTGTCTGTGTCTTATCGTCAATGCCGTCGATACGGACATACTCATCTAAAACCTCATAACCTGACAGGCGGACAATATTGGCAAACACAATCTCGTTGACAGCACTCACAAGCATTGATGACGGTGAGTGATAGACTTCAACGGAATTTTTGTATCTGCCGCTTGAGAGCGAGTCTGAAAAATCCGCATCAAACACATAAGCACACTCAAGCTTTTCCGTCTCGGCATCGCGAAGCATGAGAGCTTCATCGTCGTATTCCGTGAATGTAAATGAACCGCTGCTCTCGGCGAGGAGCCGTTCACGCATGAGTTTTGTCAGTTCGTCGTTCTTTTCCTCAAAGTAAAGTCCGACGGTAACACCTGATGAGGAGGCGGATGGAGGAAGAAGATTTATTATAAAAGTTATCACAGGTATAAGAAGCAGAAGCACCGCAATGATGGGAAGCTTTAATATGTGCTTGCTTATAAGGGCTGTCCATGTAAAAAATTGGTTTCGGTTCATTTTCTGTTCCTCATTTCTCTGATTGCTGAACACAGGGCTGACACTGCAATGAAGAGCAGTGTGAAGAATATGCACGATACAAATGCCGACGGCCTGAATGTTCCGGTGAACAGTACGGTGAGCATGTCTCGTACATATCCGGCGGGAAGAAGCTTTCCTGCAAAGGCGGCTGCCTTCGGAAGGTATGCCGGAGGAGTGATAAGTCCCGAGCAATAAGCCATAACTACATTTGTACAGAATAAAAGAAGCATTCCGTAAAGCCCGTTTCCGGCAATCGTATATATCATGAATATGTACGATATGCACACCGCGGTGCCGAGAAAAATACATAGAATATTAATCGGCGTTATAAGGTGTATGAATGCAAGTGCTGTAATAAAAATACAGGAATATACAAGGCTTACGGCAAGAGTACGGCAAAATCCTGAATACAGCCTGTTGATGCCGAAACGGCGCAGCATGACGGAAAGTCCGTTTTCCTCCTGCATGCTGAAGCCTCCAAGGAGGAAGCCTGAAAAAAGCATCACAAAAATTATGCCGGAGCATATATAGAATTGTGTGCGCGACAGTGAGCCGGTTGAGCTTACCGTATGGCTGTCGTAAATTGCACTTCGGTTCAGCACGAAGTGTATATAGTCATCGTTCATCTTGTCTGAGGCGGACGCTATACGGTCTGACATGTCAAATTCAATATAGGCGTCGGTCATGGCATATATGCCTGACTGTACATAGGCCAAGGTTGTCGAACCGGCATTTAAAACCGAGCGGAATATGACTGTCTCAATTCCGGGATTGTCCGGAAGAATGATTTTGGCAGGGGTGTTGCGCCCATTTAAAACATCTTCGACAAAGCCTTCCGGAATATACACGATAGCATATATTTCACCCTGCTCAAGCATTTTTTTGGCTGAGGCTTCGTCTGTCGTGATGAATTCGCAGTAGTCCTTAAGACCATCCATCCCTGTGAGCATATTAAAGCCTATGCTCACAAGGGCATCGTTCTCAGGAAGGATGGCTGCAACCTTAAAGAAGAGATGGTTGCCCGAACCAAGGCTCTTCACGCCGGCATATCCTATACAGAATGCCAGAAATGCAAACACGATTGAGCCTAAGAGAAGCTTAGGCAGGAGACGAAGCGCGGATTTGAACTGAAGAATCAGGTAGGAAATATGTCTACGCATTGTGCTCCTCCCCGCCTATGAGCTGCATGAGACCGGCTCCGGTTGCCGGCTTAATTTCATGAAGGGTTGTATTTTCAATGAGAAGCATACGGCTGCACAGCGAAAGCTCGCCCTCCTCGTGGCTTGTGATAATAACGGTGCCTCCGCTGTGGCTGTATTCAAGAAGATAGCTGCATATATCGGATTTGCATACAATGTCTAATGATGCTCCGGGTTCATCAAGTATAAGAACAGGTGGTTCTCCCGCTATTGAACAGGCTATTGATAGACGCTTTTTCATACCTCCGGAGAGTCTGCTCACGGTGTAGCGGGCATATTTTGTCAGACCAAAGCGCTCCATGACGGGGGATATTCCGTCGATATTGTCACAGTACCACAGTTTGAGATTATCAAGCACGGTAAGATTTTCGAACAAAGGGTTTTCCTGGGGAATGTAACCTGTGTATTTTTTATAAAGCTTTTTGTTTTTCAGGGGATTTTCCCCGCTGTATGCGATGCTGCCTGAGACAGGGGTGTCGGCACCTGAGAGAAGCCTGAGGAGAGTGGATTTGCCGCAGCCGTTGGCTCCGACAATGCCGACAATGTCGCCGGGATATATGCAGAAGGACACATTATCAAGAATTACTCTTCTGTGGTAAGCTTTTTTCAGGTTATTTACTTCAAGAATCGGTGCTGGCATGATATTTGCCCTCCATTATTTTCTAATCATAGGCATAGAATAGCATTTTTTATAAAAAAATTCCATAAAAAAACGCGTAATATGTTAAAATTATGCTGGATTTTGCGGAAAGCCTATGATATAATGGGTAATTGATTGACAAACGTGTTAATTGTTAATGTTTAAGGAGGATTTTTTAAATGAGCTTTACAGTAGACAAGTTAGAGAAGAACATGGTTAAGCTGACCATTGAGGTTGAGGCAGAAGAATTCGCTAAAGGAATGGAAACAGCTTATGAAAAGAATAAGAATAAGATAAGCGTTCCGGGCTTCCGTAAGGGAAAGGTTCCTATGCAGATGATTGAGAAGATGTACGGTGCCGGAATCTTCTATGAGGATGCAGCTAATGCAGTCATCCCGGGTGCATACCAGAAGGCAGCTATTGAGAGCGGTCTTGATATCGTTTCACAGCCTGAGATTGATGTTACACAGATTGAGAAGGGAAAGAACTTCATATTTACGGCAACAGTTGCAGTTCGTCCTGAGGTAACACTCGGAACATACAAGGGTGTTGAGGTTGCCAAGGTTAACACTGAGGTAACAGATGAGGATGTTGATGCAGAGGTTAAGAAGGTTCAGGAGCAGAATGCAAGAATCATCACTGTTGAGGACAGAGCTGTTCAGGATGGCGATGACACTGTTATCGATTTCGAGGGCTTCATGAACGGAGTTCCTTTCGCCGGCGGCAAGGGTGAGAACTATTCTCTTACAATCGGCTCACATTCTTTCATTGATACTTTCGAGGAGCAGTTAATCGGCAAGAACATCGGTGAAGAGACAGAGGTTAATGTAACATTCCCTGAGGAGTACCATGCGGCTGAACTTGCAGGAAAGCCTGCTACATTTAAGGTAACCGTTAAGGAGATTAAGGCTAAAGAGCTTCCTGAGTTCAATGATGAGCTTGTACAGGACATTTCCGAGTTCAAGAATGTTGATGAATACAAGGCTGACTTAAAGGCAACACTTGAGAAGAAGAAGGCCAAGGATGCTGAGGTTAAGAAGGAGAACGAGGCTATCGATGCGGCTGTAGCTAACGCAACAATGGAGATTCCGGAGGCTATGATTAAGCAGCAGGCTCTTCAGATGGCAGACGGCTATGACAGAAACTTAAAGCAGCAGGGTATCAGCCTTGAGCAGTATGTGAAGATGATGGGTATGGAGCTTGATAAGTTCATCGAGAGCATCTATCCTGAGGCTGAGAAGAGAATCAAGAATGGTCTTGTTCTTGACGCTATCGCTAAGGCTGAGAACTTCACTGTTACTGATGAGGAAGTAGAAGAAGAGATTAAGAACATGGCTTCCATGTACAATATGAAGGAAGATGAGCTTAAGGATATGATGACTGACAACGAGAGAAATCAGATTAAGGATGACCTCGCAGTTCAGAAGGCAGTTAAGCTTATTGCAGCAGAAGCTGTTGAGAAATAAATCAGTAATATAATTGGGGAGGAACACTATGAGTTTAGTACCGGTAGTAATTGAACAGACAAGCAGAGGAGAAAGATCTTTCGATATTTATTCAAGACTTCTCAAGGAGCGAATAATCTTCCTTGGTGAAGAGGTTAATGATGTGTCAGCTAATCTTGTTGTGGCACAGCTGCTCTTCTTAGAGTCAGAGGATCCATCGAAGGATATAAGCTTATATATCAACAGCCCGGGTGGTTCAATATCGGCAGGTATGGCTATATATGATACAATGCAGTATATCAAGTGTGATGTGTCCACAATCTGTGTCGGTATGGCAGCGAGCATGGGAGCGTTCCTTCTTGCGGGCGGAACCAAGGGCAAGAGAAAGGCTCTTCCTAATGCGGAGATACTTATTCATCAGCCTCTCGGCGGAGCACAGGGACAGGCTACTGAGATTGAGATTGCCGCTAAGCATATTATCAGAACTAAGGAGAGAATGAACAGACTTCTTGCTGAGAATACAGGCAAGACTTATGAGGAGCTTGTAAGGGATACTGACAGAGATAACTGGATGACGGCGCAGGAAGCTGTCGAGTACGGTCTTATTGATTCTGTAGTCGAGAAAATGAACTAGAATAGTATTTTTGTGGTGTGGAAGGGGGGATTCCTCCTTCCACATATCATTTTTGAGGGTGTAATTTACTCAATATAGGAGGTAAGCAGTGGCAGGACGTAAAGATGACGGAAGACTTAGATGTTCCTTCTGTGGAAAGCCTCAGGATGCAGTCAGAAGACTGATTGCAGGTCCGGGGAATGGAGTATATATATGTGATGAGTGCATCAATGTATGTGCTGAGATAGTCAATGATGAGATTGAACCGCAGGAATCGGCAGAAGGCGGTTTTGATGGCATTAATCTTTTAAAGCCGAGAGAAATCAAAGAATTTTTGGATGAGTATGTTATCGGACAGGATGCTGCCAAGAAGGTTTTGTCCGTTGCGGTATATAATCATTATAAGAGAATTATGGCTAATGGTGAGAGCATGGATGCCGAAGATAAGAATGTTGAACTTCAGAAGAGTAATATTCTTATGTTAGGACCTACCGGTTCGGGTAAGACATTCCTTGCTCAGACACTTGCGAAGCTTCTCAATGTGCCGTTTGCCATTGCTGATGCGACAACACTCACTGAGGCAGGTTATGTCGGCGAAGATGTTGAGAACATTCTTCTTAAGCTTATACAGGCAGCCGACTATGATATAGAGAAGGCTGAACATGGAATTATATATATAGATGAGATTGATAAAATCACTAAGAAGTCGGAGAATGTATCCATCACGCGAGATGTATCCGGTGAGGGCGTACAGCAGGCACTTCTTAAGATTTTGGAGGGAACGGTTGCTTCGGTTCCGCCACAGGGTGGACGTAAGCATCCTCAGCAGGAGCTCATACCTATAGATACAACGAACATTCTCTTTATATGTGGCGGAGCATTTGACGGACTTGAGAAGATTATTGATGCGAGAACAGGCCAGTCGTCAATAGGATTCGGTGCCGAGCTCATTGAAAAGACGGAGGAGAATGTCGGCGAGCTTTTAAAGCAGGTTCTTCCTCAGGATCTTGTCAAGTTCGGACTTATTCCTGAGTTCGTTGGACGAGTTCCTATCACGGTTTCTCTTGATTTACTTGATGAGAATGCGCTCAAGAGAATACTTACAGAGCCTAAGAATGCACTTGTCAAGCAGTATCGTAAGCTTTTCCACTATGATGAGGTGGAACTTAAGGTTACGGATGATGCTGTTGCGGCAATAGCTAAGAAGAGTTTTGAGCGGAAGACCGGAGCGAGAGGACTTCGCGCTATTATGGAAAATATCATGATGGATGTTATGTATGAGATTCCGTCTGATGATAACATTGCATGCTGTACAATAACAAAGGATACAGTCGAGAAGGGTGAACCTCCGGTTGTCGAGTACAGAACTGACGCTATAGAGTTGGGTAAGAAAAAGAATAATAACGGGGAAACTGCATGAACGAAGTAATGAAGAGTATACCTGTGATTGCTATCAAGGGAATGACCATATTGCCATATATGGTCATTCATTTTGATATAAGCAGGAAAAATTTAGTGGAATCCGTGGAGTATGCTATGGTTCACGGACAGAGAATATTTATAAGCGGACATCTGACCGAGGAGGATGAGGATGCCGGGAACGATAAGCTTAGGGAGACAGGCACATTGTGTGAAGTCAAGCAGATAATGAAGCTTCCGGGAAATGTGTTGAGAGTCACGGTCAGAGGAACTGCCAGGGGAAAAAGTCTTGTATATAATTACGACGGCAGGATGCTGATGACAAATGTAGAACTTACGGATGACTGTAATGACGAGCAGAGTGATGATGTGGCAAGAGCTGCACATGTACGCAATATCAAAGAGCTTCTAAAAGAATATGCTGCCGGAAATCCTAAGGCTAACAAGGAATCAATGGCAAGACTTATGGCTGTTGACGAGCTTAATGAGCTTATATACAGAATAACGGGGGAGCTTCCTTTTGAAAACAGGAAGAAAATAGAGGTTCTTGAATGTGATGATATATCTGAGAGAAGCCTGATTGTATGTGATGCAATCAGGCGTGAAATAGAGATTGCCAGAATCAGACGGGATTTTCTTGGCGATGTGCGCACGGAGATTGACAAGCATCAGAAGGAATATGTGCTTCGTGAGCAGATGAGAATGATTCGTGAGGAGCTTGGCGAGGAAGGCGAGGGCGAGATACAGGAGTTCTCAGACAGAACGGAAAAACTAAATGCCTCAGATGAGGTTAAGCTAAAGCTTAAGAAGGAAATAAGACGTTATCAGAACATGGCGGCAAGCTCTGCTGAGGCAAATGTCATACGAAGCTACATAGAGACTTTGCTTGAGATGCCTTGGGATAATATGTCTGAGGACAACAATGATATAAAGAATGCCAAGAGAGTTCTCGATAAGGAGCATTATGGTCTTGATAAGGTTAAGGAGCGAATCTTGGAATTTCTGGCGGTAAGGCAGCTTAAGGGGGGCGATGACTCACCTGTTATATGTCTTGTAGGACCGCCGGGAACAGGTAAGACATCTATAGCAGCTTCGGTTGCTGAGGCACTTAACAGAAAGTATGTCAGGATATGTCTTGGCGGTGTCAGGGATGAGGCTGAGATAAGAGGTCACAGGAGAACCTATGTGGGAGCGATGCCGGGACGAATTATTGAGGGAATAAAGAATGCCGGAGTTAAGAATCCTCTTATGCTTCTCGATGAGATTGACAAGACCGGAAAGGACAGCAGAGGAGATACTGCGTCGGCACTTCTTGAAGTGCTTGACACAGCACAGAATTCACACTTTACAGACCATTATATGGAAGTGCCTGTTGACTTGTCCAAGGTTCTGTTTATAGCAACTGCAAATGACGCATCTATGATACCAAGACCGCTTTATGACAGAATGGAGATTATTGAGCTCAACAGCTATACGGAGAATGAGAAGCTTCATATTGCGGAGGAGCATCTCGTGGCGAAGGAACTTGACAAGAATGGTCTTGCGAAGAAGGAACTGTCGATCAGCAGGACGGCACTCTTGTCGATTATACATGGCTATACAAGGGAAGCCGGCGTGAGAAATTTAGAGCGCAAAATCGGTGCGGTGTGCCGCTCTGTGGCAAAAAAACAGTTGTTGGGTGAGCTCCCTGAGGGAAAGACGGTAAAAGTTACCGCAAAGAATCTTGAAGAGTTTCTCGGAAAGCCTAAATTCAGGGATGATAAGGCTGATAAGAGAGCACAGACCGGTGTGGTGACAGGGCTTGCCTGGACGAGTGTGGGTGGAGATACTCTCACGATAGAGGTTGGTACAATGCCTGGGAAGGGAGACATGATTCTTACCGGAAATCTTGGCGACGTCATGAAGGAATCTGCAAGAATCGCATTAAGCTATGTGCGTTCCGTTGCATCAAGGTATGGTGCAGACAAGGAATTTTTCTCCAAGAACGATATACATATCCATATTCCGGAGGGATCTGTTCCAAAGGACGGACCATCGGCGGGGATAACAATGGCAACGGCGGTACTTTCGGCGGTAAGCAAAAAGCCGGTGAGGGCAAAACTTGCCATGACAGGTGAACTGACGCTCAGGGGGCAGGTACTTCCTATCGGCGGATTGAAAGAAAAACTGCTTGCGGCAGCGCGATATGGAATACAGACGGTGCTTGTTCCGAAAAAGAATGAGCAGGATGTTGAGGAACTGGATGCTGAGATAACGGATGGAATCAAAATAATCTATGTTGAGAATATGGAGCAGGTAGTGAAGGAGGCGATTGAATGATAGTTAAATCTTTAAGTCTTGAGACTGTGTGCGGTATAACAAGCCGGCTTCCGGAAAATACATGTCCGGAGGTGGCTTTTGCGGGCAAATCAAACGTGGGCAAATCATCACTCATCAATGCACTTGTGAACAGAAAAAGCTTTGCAAGAACATCTTCGGAGCCGGGAAAGACACAGACAATCAACTTTTATAATGTCAATAATGAGCTCTATCTTGTTGACCTTCCGGGATACGGATATGCGAGAACATCCATGGAGACCCGCGAAAAGTGGGGCAAGATGATAGAAAAGTATCTTCATACCTCTAAGATGCTCAAGGCAGTCTTTCTTCTGGTGGACATACGACATGAGCCGTCACAGAACGATGTGAATATGTATGATTGGATAAAGTATCAGGGATTTACTCCTGTGGTTATTGCAACCAAGGCTGATAAGATAAAACGCAGCCAGCTTCCGCGCCAGATTAAACTGGTGCGGGATACACTTGGCATGGAGAAAGAAGAGATTCTCATTCCTTTTTCAGCCGAGACAAAGCAGGGCAGGGAGGAAATCTGGAAAGTTATAGAAGGTGAGTCATAACATATTCGTATATATCGGGACTTGCGTCCTTCCATTTACCGCACATTGAGTCAGCCTGCTGCTCATCAGGTACGGTGATTGTCAAATCTATAATCGGGTAGCCGTTCTCTTTGACCTGGCAGTGGACAGCATAATCTCCGTTGGTAGCTTTGTAATACTCGGAGATGTTGTTCACTGCCTCTTTTAATTCATACTTATTATCACTCAAAAATACATTGATATCTGAAATTATCGACGATGATATCTTATACTTAAAAAAGTTAATTGTCTCACGACCTGAGTCGGTTATGCTGTAATGTGTACTGCTGTGGTAACTCTCCTCAGTGATGAAACCGTCAGATATAAGTGTGCTTATGACTTCCTGTAAGGTGAAATAGGTTGTATAACCCTTTTCAAGAATGAACTGGGAAATCTGTGCGTTGGTCATAGGCGAATTCACACGGTCAAGCATATAGAGTATTATTAATTTATATAGGGTTGATGCGTCAGTTGCCATATTTTTTACCCTGCCATGTGTTTTTCATGACAAATTCCTTCATTATAGTATTAAGTACTTTCTTTTTATCTGCACTCCAGGTCGGAGCAAGTAAGAGTGGCTTCGGACCGTCACCGGTAATCCGGTGTATGACCATATCTGTGGGAAGCTGCTCAATAATAGATACCACAAGAGCTGCGTATTCTCCAAGTGTCATGATGTGAAAATCATCATCACATTTGCGGCTTGTGTATATATCAGCGAGGTCGGTTCCTTTAAGCACATGTAAAAGCTGAAGCTTTATCCCGTCAACACCCAGCTTTGCAAGATATCTGCAGGTGGAGAGCATGTCGGCGTGTGTCTCACCCGGAAGCCCGAGTATTACATGTACTATAACCGGAAGCCCGGCAGCCTTAAGGCGTAAAAGGGCATCTTCAAATACGGAAAGAGGGTAGCCTCTCCTTATAAACAAGGCACTTTTCTCGTGAATAGTCTGCAGACCAAGTTCAACATAGACAGGCTTGCACCTGTTGAGTGAAGCAAGCAGGCTCACCTTCTCAGGTTCAAGGCAGTCCGGTCTGGTACCGACTGAGAGCCCGAGTATGTCATCGTGCTCTAAAACCTGCAAAAAAAGCTGTTCTAAATATGGCACCTCCGCATAGGTGTTGGTGTACGCCTGAAAGTATGCAATATATCCTGCAAATTTATCGGGATTAATCTTTGCACGGACGCGTGACTTGGCATAAGAAAGCTGAGCGGGTATGTCCGGTATGTTCCTGTGCAGGATATCGGAGTATACCATGGCGGTGCCTGCAAAATCTCCGGAACCTCCGGCACTGCAGAAAATACAGCCTCTGTTGTCGATGGTTCCGTCGCGATTAGGACATGTCATGCCGCCGTTAAGGGAGAGCTTGTACACCTTGCCGCCGAATTGCTCCCGATAATATTGATTTAATGAATAATAAGGCTTGTTGTCGGGGTACATCTTAGCGGATGTGATCCTTGACAGCCTTGCTTACAACCTCTGCAACGCGAGGGTCAAATGCCTCCGGCAGAATGTTGTTCTCATTGATATCCTCATCGGCAACAAGACCGGCGATGGCATATGCTGCAGCAAGCTTCATCTCCTCGGTAATCTGCGTTGCGCGTCCCTCAAGAGCACCCTTGAATATACCCGGGAATGCGACAACATTGTTGACCTGATTAGGAAAATCACTTCTGCCTGTTCCTACCACGCGTGCTCCGGCAGCCTTAGCGGCATCAGGCATAATCTCAGGAACAGGATTAGCCATTGCAAAGAGGATGGAATCCTTGTTCATGGAAGCTACCATCTCAGGGGTTACGATATTAGGTGCTGATACGCCGACAAAAATATCGGCACCCTTAAGTGCATCGGCAAGGAGACCGTGACGATGCTCAAGATTGGTAACCTTGACCATCTCCTGCTGCATCCAGTTCAACCCCTCGGAATCCGTTGAGAGTATTCCGGACTTGTCGCACATTGTAATATGCTTGAAACCGTATGTAAGAAGAAGCTTGGTGATTGCAACTCCTGCAGAACCGGCACCGTTAACGACGACATTGCAGTTCTCTTTATTCTTGCCTGTGACCTTAAGGGCATTGATGATACCCGCAAGGACAACGATGGCTGTTCCGTGCTGGTCATCATGGAAGACCGGAATATCAAGAAGCTTCTTAAGCCGTTCTTCAATCTCGAAGCATCTTGGAGCCGATATGTCCTCAAGGTTAATACCGCCGAAGGCGGGAGCAATGTTGACAACAGTCTTTATAATTTCCTCTGTATCCTGCGTGTCAAGGCATATTGGGAAAGCGTTAACTCCGCCAAATTCCTTGAATAATACTGCCTTGCCTTCCATAACCGGCATCGCAGCATAAGGACCTATGTTGCCAAGACCAAGGACTGCACTTCCGTCAGACACGACGGCGACTGTATTTGACTTGATGGTGTACTTGTAGGCAGCCTTTTTATCCTCGGCAATAACCTTACATGGTTCGGCAACGCCTGGTGTGTAGGCGAGTGCTAAATCCTCGCGTGTTGCAATCTTGCACTTAGGGGCAGTTTCAAGCTTGCCTTTCCATTCTTCATGAAGCTGTAATGCTTTTTCGTAGTTTGTCATAAAAACCTCATTTCCGGACAATTCCGCACTATATTCTTTTAATGATTATAATAACATACATCTCAGATTTTTTAAACAATAAATAATTAAAAATATAACAAAAATACTTTACATTGTGAAAATGGTAGTATAATATATAAGTATCTTTCAGATTTTGAACTTAGATATAGTACAGACTTCTACTACGTCGATACATCCCCCAGAGCGCTAATTGGACAACACAGTAATAATAAGGAGAGTAATAAATGAGAAAAAAATTGGAGACTTTGCCGTTGGCAGTTTTAAAGGACATTGCAAAGGACAAACAGGTTAAGCACTACAGCACAATGAAGAAGGCAGAACTAATAGATATTCTTGCAGAGCTTTCGGAAGCTGATAACAGTGATGATGATAAAAAGGAGAGCTCCGACAAGGAGAGTGCCGAGATAAGAAACACCGAGACCGGTAAGACACAGTCAAAGAGCGAGACACAGCAGGAGATAAGACCGGCTAAAGCACAGCAGCCCGTGAAGAATGATGATCCGTACAGACAGGACTATGATCCCGAGATGGTGGACAAGAACGGTGATGCGCATGGTATTCTTGAGGTAATGCAGGATGGATACGGTTTCATAAGATGTGAGAATTTCCTTCCGGGTGACAATGACGTATATGTTGCACCGGTTCAGATTAAGAGGTTCGGTCTTAAGACGGGAGATATAATACATGGCTGTAAGAGAGTTAAGAATCAGGGAGAGAAGTTCAGTGCACTTTTATACATAAAGACGGTCAATGGATTTTCCGTGGCAGAGATTGCAAGAAGAAGACCGTTTGAGAAGCTCACACCTATATTCCCGAATGAGAGAATTCATCTTGAACTTCCGGAAAGCAGTGTGGCAATGAGAATTGTTGACCTCATAAGCCCTATCGGAAAAGGACAGAGAGGAATGATTGTGGCACAGCCTAAGGCAGGTAAGACTACGCTTCTTAAGCAGATTGCCAACTCGATTCTCAAAAATCACAAGGATATGCATCTTATGATTCTGCTCATTGATGAGCGCCCTGAGGAGGTTACGGATATCAGGGAGTCCCTTGAGGGCGATAATGTTGAGGTTATCTACTCTACCTTCGATGAGCTTCCGGAGAGACACAAGAGGGTGTCAGAGATGACGATTGAGAGAGCTAAGAGACTTGTAGAGCAGAAGCAGGATGTTGTGATTCTGCTTGACAGTATAACGAGACTTGCCAGAGCATATAATATTGTATGCACGCCTAGCGGAAGAACACTTTCCGGCGGTCTTGATCCGGCAGCCCTTCACATGCCTAAGAGATTCTTCGGTGCCGCAAGAAACATAAGAGAGGGCGGAAGCCTTACGATTCTTGCAACCGCGCTTATAGATACCGGAAGTAAGATGGATGACGTCGTATACGAGGAATTCAAGGGAACGGGCAATATGGAGCTGGTTCTTGACAGAAAGCTCTCGGAAAAGAGAATCTTTCCGGCAATAGATATTGTAAAGTCGGGAACAAGAAGAGAGGATCTTCTTCTCACGGAGGAGGAGCTTGATGCAATGAATTATGTACGAAAGGCACTAAACGGCTCACGCGCCGAGGATGCGACAGAATCAATCATTGACCTCTTTGCAAGAACCAGGAATAATCGTGAATTTGTATCTCAGGTTAAAAAGATTAGATTATTCTAAAAAAAATCTTGCATAATTCCATTAAGTATGCTATGCTGATTAAGCTGTTTTATTGGAAAGAAATCGGTTTAACCGACTTTCGATACAAGAATTTAACAAAGAGGTGAAAGAAATGAGAGAAGGAATCCATCCAAATTACTACCAGGCCAAGGTTGTATGTAACTGCGGTAATGAATTTGTAACTGGGTCAACGAAGGAGTCAATCCACGTTGAAATCTGTTCCAAGTGCCATTCATTCTATACAGGCCAGCAGAAGGCAGCTGCAGCCCGCGGACGTATTGATAAGTTCAATAAGAAGTACGGTGTGCAGAACAACTAGTAGTTCAGGAAGACAGGGTTGTGGATTGGTAGAGTACCGGTTCACACCCTTTTTTGTATAATGGGATTCAGGTGCCCAGGTACATTCTTTTAAAGAGAAAGGCAGAATATGAAGTCATCAGGTATAGGCGGTCAGGCGGTTATAGAAGGCGTTATGATGCGCAATAAGGACAGATATGCGGTTGCGGTGCGCAAGCCTGACGATAGTATTGAAGTAGTAGTAAAGAATTGTAACAATTTATCGGATAGATATAAGATATTGAAGCTTCCTGTTATAAGAGGAATAGTGAGCTTTATAGATTCACTTGTGGTAGGCATGTCAACACTCAACTATTCGGCAAGCTTCTATGAGGATGACGAGAAGAGCGAAAAAAAGCCTGCCAAGGAAAAGACAAAAGAGCAGGAGGCACGAGAGGAAAAGGTCATGATGACTTTCACCGTGATAGTCTCAGTCGTCATGGCGGTGCTGATATTCATGATTGCACCATATTATGTTTCAAGATTATTTGCTTTGTTCGTGAAGAGTGATACGGCTGTCATACTTATAGAGGGATTTGTCAGACTTGCATTCTTCATTATATATGTAAAGCTTATCTCACTCATGAAGGACATAAAACGGGTGTATATGTATCATGGAGCCGAGCACAAGTGCATTAACTGTGTGGAGCATGGCATGGAGCTCACGGTAGAGAACGTGCTCAAGAGCTCTAAGGAACACAAAAGATGCGGAACGAGTTTTCTGCTTATTGTAATGTGCATAAGCATACTCTTTTTTATGTTCATAAGAGTAGATTCACCGATACTGAGACTGGTGTTCAGAGTTCTTCTGGTTCCGGTTATTGCAGGAGTGTCTTATGAGGTTCTGAGATTGGCGGGTAATTCGGATTCTAAGTTCATGGATATAGTGAGTAAGCCGGGACTTCTGTTACAGCGTCTTACGACGAGTGAACCGGATGCGTCGATGGTTGAGGTTGCCATTGCGTCAGTCGAGGCGGTGTTTGACTGGAGGACGTATATTGAGAATCTTAAGAAGGAAGAGGCATAGCGGTGGAATATACTAACAGGGAACTTCTGCGTGAAGGACAGGAGAGACTGCGTGCAGCAGGAATTGCCGAGGCAGATGTCGATGCATGGATTTTATTTACCGGAACTACGGGGCTTGACCGCACGGCGTATTTTATGCAGGGAAATGAAAAGGTTCAGCCTGAACTTGCCGAAAGGTATTTTGAAAAGATAGGACGACGCACGGACAGGGAGCCGGTACAGTATATAGAAGGAACGGCACCGTTCATGGGATATGATTTTGAGGTGGATGAGAATGTCCTTATTCCGCGCATGGATACTGAGATTCTTGTGGCTGAGGCAGTCAAGGCAGGCACAAAGCTGTGTCGTGAAAGAATACACGGAACGTCAGTGAGAGTCCTTGATATGTGCACAGGTTCGGGATGTATAATTGAGAGCCTGTATCTGTCACTGAAAAAGGACGGTTATCTCATTGAGGCTTGTGCGTCGGATATATCCGAAAAGGCTCTTGAGGTGGCAGAGAAAAATGCCGAAAGGCTCGGTGCGGATGTTAAGTTCTTTAAGGGAAATCTTTTTGAAAAGGTGGATGGAGCTTTCAATATGATATTGTCAAATCCACCGTATATAAGAAGCGATGTCATCGCCGGATTGGAGCCGGAGGTAAAAGATTACGAACCGAAAACGGCACTTGACGGAATGCAGGACGGACTGTATTTTTATAGAGAGATTACGGAACATGCCGGTGAGTACCTCATCGACGGAGGAATTCTGATGCTGGAGATTGGGTATGACCAGGGCATGGAGGTAAGCCGGATGTGCCGGGATAATGGCTATACTGATATTAAGATTATAAAGGATTTTGCAGGGTTAGACCGCGTGGTAAGTGCGGTATATACAAGGCATTGATATATGGGCACAGGCTCATAACGGGAAAGGAAAGAGTATGTTTCAGAAATTAGATGATTTGTTAATGAGATATGAGGACTTGACGGCAGAGCTTAACAATCCGTCAGTCGTTGAGAACCAGACACGTTTCAGAAAGCTTATGAAGGAACAGAGTGACCTCACACCGCTTGTTGATGCATATAAGGAATATAAGGCATGCCAGCAGACGGTACAGGACAGCTTGGAGCTTCTTGACACTGAGAATGATGAGGAACTTCGCGAGATGGCGAAGGAAGAGTTAAATGATGCGAAGGCAAGAATTGAGGAGCTTGAGCACACTATGAAGATTCTTCTTCTTCCGAAGGATCCTAACGATGATAAAAATGTTATCGTGGAGATTCGTGCCGGTGCCGGCGGAGACGAGGCAGCACTTTTTGCGGCGGAGCTTTTCCGTATGTATACACATTATGTTGAGGCAAAGCACTGGAAGATAGAGGTTATCAATGCAGATGAGACGGGAATCGGCGGAATGAAGGAAGTCGAGTTCATGGTTAAGGGACAGGGCGCTTATTCCATACTTAAGTATGAGAGCGGTGTTCATCGTGTTCAGAGAGTACCGGAGACGGAGTCAGGTGGACGTATTCATACATCGACGGCATCTGTGGCAGTTATGCCGGAGGCAGAGGAGGTTGATGTTCATATCGATGAAAAGGATATAAGAATCGACGTAATGCGTGCTTCCGGTAACGGTGGACAGTGTGTCAATACAACAGACTCAGCGGTACGTCTTACACATTATCCGACAGGAATTGTCGTATACAGCCAGACAGAAAAATCACAGATTCAGAACAAGGATAAGGCGTTCGCAATTCTTCGTGCAAAGCTGTATGAGATGGAGTGCCAGAAGGCACATGATGCTGAGGCTGATGCGAGAAGAAGCCAGATTGGTACAGGCGACCGTTCCGAGAAGATCAGAACTTATAATTTCCCTCAGGGACGTGTGACCGATCATAGAATCAATCTTACGCTGTACAAGCTTGATAAGATTATGGACGGTGATATTCAGGAGATAATTGATGCATGTATAGCTGCCGACCAGGCTGCAAAGCTTGCAAAGATGAACGAAAACTAAGGGAGCTTAAGCTCCCTTTTTGGCTTTGCGGATGATGAACGGATGTCGACAGGGGGTAGAGCGTTGAGAGTAGTTAAGAATATACTGAGAATGGTTATCACGCTTTTTGTGGGATTTATGACATGCCTTGCCATTCAGTATTTTTTTGACAATGATTTTCTTATTCCGACATTGCTTGTGCTGTGCGTGTTTCTTATATCGGTCTATACGGATGGATATATATACGGAACAGTGGGAGCGGTAATAAGTGTGTTTATTGTCAATGTTGCATTCACTTTTCCGTATTTCAGAATAAGCCTTTCGGTATCAGAGAATGTTGTGTCAATGTTCATTATGCTTGCGATTACGCTTGTGACAAGCTATCTTACAAGTAAGATAAGATATCAGGAGCAGATTAAGGCTGAGAGCGAGAAGGAGAAGATGAGAGCGAATCTTCTTCGTGCAGTGTCGCACGACCTTAGAACGCCGCTCACCACGATATACGGTGCGAGCTCCGCACTGCTTGAAAAGGGAAATGACTTTTCGGATGAACAGAAAAATAAGCTGCTCGCAGGTATCGAAGAAGATTCACAGTGGCTTTGCAGAATGGTTGAGAATCTTCTGTCTGTCACAAGACTTGACGGGGATAATGTCAGAATTGCCAAGACACCGATTGCGCTTGATGAGCTCATTGATTCAGTGCTGGTGAAGTTTCATAAGCATTATCCTGACACGGAAGTCAATGTAATACTTCCGGATGATATAGTGGTTATACCGATGGATGCCATACTCATGGAGCAGGTTATAATGAACATACTTGAGAATGCTGTATTGCATGCTGATGGTATGGATAGGCTTGAGCTGGAAGTGTATACTCAGGAACATAGAGCAGTGTTTGAGATAAGAGATAATGGCTGCGGTATTCCTGCGGATATAATTAACAATATCTTTACAGGCGGGTATGCAAGGCAGAACACGGTGGCTGATGGAAGAAAGGGCAATGCGGGAATCGGACTTACGGTATGTGCCACCATAGTAAAGGCGCATGGAGGAAGAATTTCGGTTGAGAACCGCAAGACCGGAGGGGCATGCTTTAGAATTGAGCTTGAGCTGGAGGATGAGTATGAAGAACAACAGATATAAGATACTTGTGGTTGAGGATGAACCTAATATTAACGAGTTTGTATGCACGCTTTTAGAGGCGGGAGGGTA
>FR895430.1:0-25391 GCA_000435595.1 Firmicutes bacterium CAG:882 | reverse complement strand
GAAGCTTCTGTATAATTCACACAGACCGGATCTTATGATTTTAGACCTTGGACTTCCGGACATGGATGGGATGTGTGTGCTTGAGTATGTGAGAGAGAGATCACTGACACCTATAATTGTGTTGTCGGCGAGAGATGGCGAGATGGATAAGGTGAAAGCACTCAATATGGGAGCTAATGACTACATTACCAAGCCGTTTGGCTCGGAGGAGTTCGTAGCGAGGGTGAGAACCGCACTCAGAGTTACCTCACATAGATCGGATGACGGAAAGTATCCGGGTGGAAAATTTGAGACGGGTGGGCTTGTGATAGACTATGACGCAAGAACAGTGAGCGTTGACGGTGCAGAGGTGCGCCTTACGCAGACAGAGTACAATATTGTTGCCCTTCTGTCAGAGCATGTGGGCAAAATGCTCACTTATGATTTTATAATACATGAGATATGGGGCTATAATGACACGGGAAGCATTAAAAAGCTTCAGGTGAATATGGCAAACATAAGAAAAAAGCTCGGGGATAAACCGGGTAAAAAGAATTACATCATCAACGAGCTTGGTGTTGGGTACAGAATGTGAGAAACAAAAAATGTTAAAGAGATTTGTCAAATATGTGTCGCAGAATATGCTTGGAATGTTAGGAATGTCATTCTATATTCTTGCGGATACTTTCTTTATATCAAAGGCAGTAGGTGCCGACGGCATAACAGCACTTAATCTGGTACTTCCTCTGTATAACCTGATATTTGCGATTGGTGCAATGATAGGTGTGGGTTCTGCAATCAGATTCGTGGTTGCGCGTAACAAGAATGATAAGTCGGCGGACGGATATTTTTTTAATGCGGTAATATGGGCGGTGATTTTAAGCAGCGTGTTTATTGTTGCAGGTGCGCTCATACCGGATAAGATAATAAGTGTGCTCGGCGGAGATGAGGCCATCGTGGCTGTCGGGAAGCAGTATACCCGCATTTTTATGATGTTTGCACCGTTTTTTATGTGTAATCATATATGCAATGCGTTTGTAAGAAATGACGGGAATCCTTCAATCGCTATGGCGGCGACATTGTTCAGCAGCCTTTTTAATGTAGTGTTTGACTATGTGCTCATGTTTCCGCTCGGAATGTCAATGAGTGGGGCGGCGCTTGCCACTGCTTTGTCTCCGGTTGTCGGCGTGTTGATATGCTGCATACATTTCAGATCAAAAAAATGCAGTATTTCGTTCAAACCTGTACTGCCGTCGGTGAAAAGGCTTGTATATTCATGTCAGGTCGGCGTGTCGGCATTTGTCGGAGAGATTTCTTCGGGTGTTATAACGGTTGCTTTCAATATGATAATTCTTGGTCTTGCCGGGAATATCGGTGTGGCGGCATACGGTGTGGTTGCCAATATATCGCTTGTTGCGGTAGCACTTTTTAACGGAATTGCGCAGGGTTCCCAGCCGCTTATCAGTGAGAGCTATGGCAAAGGCAGAATGCAGGATGTGAGATACGTCGTCGGGCTTGCGCTTAAGACCGCAATAGGGCTTGCAGTGATAATAATTGCGGCAATCTATATATGGTCAGACCCTATAGCTTCAATTTTTAACAGCGAGAAGAATATGGAGCTTGCCTCCTATGCAAGAGAGGGAATAAGGCTGTATTTTCTTGGATTTGTGTTTGCGGGCATAAATATTATAGGAACTGCCGCGCTCAGTGCCGTTGAGGCTGTAAAGTGGGCGTTCACGGCATCAATTATGAGAGGCTTTGTGGCAATATTGATATTTGCATTTGTATTGTCAGCACTGTTCGGAATGACAGGGGTATGGCTTGCATTCCCGGCGGCTGAGCTTGTCACGATGACATTGAGTATTATTGGAATGAAAAAGAGCATTGCCGTTTCTAAAACGACATGATAAGAAAAAATGAGTTGTATGGAGGATAAGATGAAAGAAAACAGCACTAAAGAAAATAAGATGGGTGTTATGCCGATAGACAAGCTTATCATATCGATGTCTCTTCCGATTATGATTTCGATGCTTGTTCAGGCACTCTACAATATAGTGGACAGTATATTTGTTGCCAAGATAAGTGAGGATGCGCTCACGGCTGTATCAATGGCTTTTCCGATACAGAATCTTATGATTGCGGTCGGAGCCGGCACGGCTGTCGGCGTGAATGCACTGCTTGCACGTTCACTGGGAGAGAAGGATTACGACAGGGTTAACAAGATTGCTGAGAATGCGGTATTTTTGGTGGTTTTAAGCTATGCGGCATTCCTTTTGATCGGACTGTTTCTTGTCGAGCCTTTTTACAGAAGCCAGACTAATATTGAATCAATCATTAAGTACGGCAAAGATTATATGGTGGTTGTATGCTGCTTTTCATTCGGTATATTTACGCAGCTCATGTTCGAGCGAATGCTTCAGGCTACGGGAAAAACCATATACACCATGATCACACAGAGTGTTGGTGCGGTTATCAACATAATACTTGATCCGATTCTCATATTCGGACTTTTCGGAATGCCTAAGCTGGGAGTTACCGGAGCAGCGGTTGCGACCATTATAGGACAGATCGCAGCAGGTATTATGGCGGCGGCAATCAATCACTTCAAGAACCATGAGGTTAACATTAACATGCTTGGTTTCAGACCTAGCGGACATATCATAAAGATGATATACGGAATAGGTGTGCCTTCAATAGTGATGCAGGCAATCGGCTCGGTTATGAATTACGGAATGAATGTCATTCTCATATCATTCTCATCGACGGCTACGGCTGTATTTGGCGTGTATTTTAAGCTTCAGAGCTTCGTATTCATGCCGGCGTTCGGTTTTAACAATGGAGTTATACCTGTTATCGCATATAATTATGGTGCAGGCAGCAGGGAGAGAGTGGTAAAGACAATGAAGCACAGCGTAGCTTATATTATGGGACTGCTTTTTGTCGGACTTATTGTGTTCCAGGCGATACCTGTACCTCTTTTAAGACTGTTTGAGGCATCGGACAATATGCTTGCGCTCGGAGTTCCGGCACTGAGAATCATAAGCCTGAGCTTTATATTTGCCGGCTTCTGTATTGCCTGCGGAAGTGCATTTCAGGCACTTGGAAAGGCCGTGTACAGCATGATAGTGTCTGTTGCACGACAGCTCATAGTGCTTCTGCCTGTGGCTTATATGCTTTCAAAGCTTGGAAATGTGGACTATGTATGGTGGGCATTCCCGATAGCGGAGATTATGTCACTGATAATGACGGTGTTATTCCTTGTAATACTTAATAAGAAAGTTATTTCCAAAATATAAATAGGTAATTGCGAAACTATATAATTGAAGGCGGACGTTGTACAAATTTAACAATTCACCGCAGGTACACTTTCGCTACATGAATCACGCAACGGTACATAACGCAGTAAAATACACTGCCTAAGTACCGGCGGCTTCATAGTACCTGCTTGCGAATAGGTTAAATTTGCACAACTGTATATCGCCAAAATTGCGTTTCGCAAATGCCTGTCCAAAATATAAAAAGTAAGAGGAGATAGGATATGACGAAGAATGTGTTGGTGGTTATTGATATGCAGAATGATTTCATCGACGGTGCGCTCGGCACGAAGGAGGCACAGGCGATTGTGGGGAATGCCGCAGAGTATATAAAGCAGTCAATTAGTGACGGTGCGGAGGTTGTGTACACGAGGGACACACATTTTGATAATTATATGGATACGCAGGAGGGAAGAAATCTTCCTGTGCCGCACTGCATCAAGGGAACTTACGGCTGGGAAATCCGCGATGAGTTAAAGGCACTTCAGAGTGATGACACAAGGATTTTTGACAAGCTCACATTCGGTTCGGTGGAGCTTGCAGAGTACCTCAAAAATATGCCGGAGCTTGAGAGTGTGACGCTTATCGGACTTTGCACTGACATCTGTGTTATCTCTAATGCTATAGTCATAAAGGCAAATCTTCCTGAAGTCCTGATTAAGGTTGTAGAGAACTGCTGTGCGGGAGTGACACCGCAGAGCCACAAGAATGCGGTTGAGGCGATGAAGATGTGCCAGATAAAGATTGCGTAAAACAATATATTCATCAAGAGGATGCTGATCAGCCATCCATGGCTGTTTGCATCTATTCCGACATCCATGTCGGAATTGGCTTGAGGGTGAAAGTAGTCCTAAGAACATCTAAGCTTCTTCCAAAAGTCGCAAAATGCATAAATATATTCCATTATACATAGCCAAAGTATTTTGCCTATTTGACCACAACATCGCTAAGATTTAAGTGGCCAAGAGTTTAAAAGAAAAAGGCTTGCAAGATTAGTTCGATGAAATTCGAATATTTCCTGCAAGCCTTTTGTTGAAATTAAAAATAAATAGGTAATGAAATGTAAATATGCATGTGTATTGTATTTGTACATAATAGCGACTTTTGGGAGAAACTTAGATGTTCTTAGAAGCCTGTAATACGCTAAAGCCATTTCCGACATGGATGTCGGAAAAGATGCAATGGAGCCACGATGGCGACTTTGCATCGGTGGCGGATGATGAGATGGCTTGCACAGGCTTCTTAGAACATCTTAGCTTCGTACAACGGAGCTTTATGTACAAATACAATACACATGCATTTATATATTAGTTGATATTATTTTGTCTTTTTCTCGAACAGCCTGAAGAAATTGCGCACTCCCGGTCCGGCGAAGAATACCTGCCAGCACAGTGCCATAGGAAAATTGAGTGTGAGCTTCTGAAGCCATATGGCAATCACCTGTGAACCCGGATGAGCGAAGAGAAGTGTTGCAATGAGGCTCATGGTCGGACACATAAGGCATACTATCATTGATGAGATGCCGAGTGTTATGAAGAATGGGTTGTCCTTTTCAGGATTAATGAAGCGGAAAGCAAGCTTGATTGCGAGCTTTTCAAACACGAACATTTCAAGTATGATTGCTATAGGCCACATGATGGGAATTTCGTGGAAGGCGATGAGAAAAATCTCGTTGTTCATACCGCCCTTGTCGATTGCGATGTTGTAACATACCATGGCGTAGACCATGACGAATGCCATAGCTGCCGTGAAGATAAGGTTCTGTAAAAATGATTTCTTTTGCATAATGCGTTTCTCCTTTGATATTGTAATTTTGATAGGCAATTGCGAAACTATATAATTTAAGGCGGACGTTGTACAAATTTAACAATTCACCGCAGGCACGCTTTCGCTACATGAATCACGCAACGGTACATAACGCAGTAAAATACACTGCCTAAGTACCGGCGGCTTCATAGTACCTGCTTGCGAATTTGTTAAATTTGCACAACTGTATATCGTCAAAATGGTGTTTCGCAAATGCCTATGTAATTTTGAACATAAAAAATACATGTGTGTTGTTCGTTCATCATGCTAACACGCATGTATCGTTTCCAATTATATACCAAAGTTTTCTATGCAGTTGCGTGCTGGATTATAGCATATCCGGGCTGGTAAAATCAAGCATTTTTTGTACTTGGTTCCTATTGAACGGCCTTATACATTTTACATTACTGAAAATGACATTTGGTCAAAAAAACAACTTCAAACCGTAAAAATGCATTGTTTCCTTTGGAAAAATATAGTATAATATGTTTATAATTTAACAAAGATGAATTATGCTGTGTAAATCTGACAAAGGAGTGTGGTTATGGGAGAACCGAGAGAACTGATTTTAAAGCTTGGTCAGAAGATAACTGACAGAATAGGCGTTAAAGTCACTGAGAATGACCCCGAGTACTGGGGGCTCGCCGGTGTTGTAACCGACGAGATGGCAGAGGTTGCGCTGTCAATGAAAGTGCGTGTGCCTGCAACGGCAGAGCAGATTGCAAAGAAATGCGGCAAGAGTCTCGAAAGAACCGAAGAACTGTTAAAAGAGATGAGTGTAATCGGTATTATCGAGTATAATTGGGAGAATGAGGACAGACATAAGCAGTACATTCTTCCGATGTTCGTTCCGGGCTGTGCGGAGTTCATGGTTATGAACGGTCCACAGGTTGAGGCACATCCGGAAATAGCGGACTTCTTCGAGCAGATGTCCCGTCTGCCTCTTGAGAAGGTAACGCCTATGGTTCCGCCGGGAGGTGCAGGTATAGGAATGCATGTTATCCCTGTGGAGAAGGCAATACCTGCCGCTCAGCAGTCTGCAAGCGTTGAGCACATATCGTACTGGCTTAACAAGTACAAGGATAAGTATGCGGTAGGTGCCTGCTCATGCCGCCGCCAGCAGAGAGTGAGGGGCGAAGGAACGGGAGAAATCGAAGGAGAACTCTGTATCGGTGTGGGAGATATGGCTGACTACCTTGTGGAGACGGGAAAAGGACGATATATCGACATTGACGAGGTAATGGCAATCTTAAAGAGAGCAGAGAAGAACGGCTTCGTACATCAGATAACCAATATCGACGGTGAGGACAAGATATTTGCTATCTGTAACTGTGCACCGGGGGTATGTAATGCACTCAGAACCTCACAGCTTTTTAACACACCGAACATGTCGCGTTCAGCGTATGTTGCCAAGGTTGACCCGGCAAGCTGTGTGGCATGCGGACGCTGTGTGGAGTTTTGTCCTACCGGCGCTGCAAAGCTCGGTCAGAAGCTCTGCACGAAGGAAGGTCAGATCGAGTATCCGAGACAGGAGCTTCCGGATACGGTTAAGTGGGGACATGAGAAGTGGGATGTGAATTTCCGTGACAATGCCAAGATTAACTGCTATGACACGGGAACATCACCATGTAAGACGGCATGTCCTGCACATCTTCCGGTACAGGGCTATGTAAAGATGGCAGCACAGGGAAGATATATGGATGCACTCAAGCTTATCAAGACAGAGAATCCTTTCCCGGCAGTGTGCGGTGCAATCTGTAACAGACGTTGTGAGGACGCATGTACAAGAGGCAGGGTCGATGAGGCGGTAGCAATCGATGAGATTAAGAAGTTCATAGCAGCACAGGAGCTTAATGCGGACAAGAGATATATACCTGAGACCGAGAACCATGAAGGTAAATTCTTCGAGGAGAAGATTGCCGTAATCGGTGCGGGACCTGCAGGTATGTCGGCAGCGTATTATCTTCGCGAGAAGGGGTATCCTGTCACTGTGTTTGAGAAGGAGAAGAGACCGGGAGGTATGCTTCTTAATGGTATTCCTTCATTCAGACTTGAGAAAAATGTGATAGATGCCGAGATAGAAGTTCTTCGCGAGATGGGTGTTGAGTTCAAGTGCGGTGTCGAGGTCGGCAGGGATGTGACGCTTGATGAGCTTCGTGCACAGGGCTACAAGGCATTCTATGTTGCAATCGGAGCACAGGGCGGACGTATGGCAGGTGTGCCGGGCGAGGATGCCGATGGAGTTATGACGGGAGTTGACTTCTTAAGAAAGATTAACACTGACGAGAATAGTGTGAAGCTTACGGGACGAACTGTTGTAATCGGAGGCGGTAATGTGGCTGTCGATGTCGCAAGAACGGCGGTAAGAGCGGGTTCAGGTGAGGTATCAATGTTCTGTCTTGAGTCAAGAGAGGGCATGCCGGCAGCGTCGGACGAGGTTCATGAGGCCGAGGAGGAGGGCGTTAAGGTCGGTAACGGCTGGGGCCCTAAGGAGATTCTCACGGAGAACGGACGCGTCAAGGGAATCGTATTTAAGAAGTGTGTTTCAGTGTTAGATGAGAACAAGCGCTTCAATCCTGTATACAACGAGGAGGAGCTTTTAACGGTTGAGTGTGAGAACATCATTCTCTCAATCGGACAGTCGATTGTGTGGGGTGATCTGTTAAAGGGAAGCAAGGTTGAGTTAAGACCTAATAAGACCGCTGTTGCCGATTCACTCACATATCAGACCGCCGAACCTGACATTTTCGTCGGAGGAGATGTGTATACGGGACCTAGGTTTGCCATTGATGCGATTGCGGCAGGCAAGGAAGGCTGCGTATCAATTCATCGTTTTGTACATAAGGGACACAGTCTCACGCTTGCGAGAAACAAGAGACAGTTTATTGAACTCGACAAGGACGATATCGTACTTGAGAGCTTTGACAATTCCCCAAGACAGATTCCGGGAAGAAAGAAGGGACTTGAGGGGACTTTCCGTGACGACAGGGAGACATTTACCGAGGAACAGGTTGTGAAGGAAGCTAACCGCTGTCTCGGATGCGGTGCCACGGTTGTTGACCCTAACAAGTGTATCGGCTGTGGAATCTGTACAACCAAGTGCGAGTTCGACGCAATACATCTTAACCGAGACATTCCGGCGGCAAGCAATATGCACAAGTCTGAGGATAAGATGAAGGTAATACTTCCATATATGCTCAAGAGACAGGTCAAGATAATGTTCAAGAAAAAGGAAAAATAAATTGTATTGTGAGGACTTGCAATGCACGAATTAGGAATAATCGTACATATCACCAAGACACTCAATGAGCTTGCGGTAGAGAATAAGCTCACCGAGATAGGCTCTGTGACACTTGAGATAGGTGAGGTAAGCGGAATAGTACCGGATTTTCTTACGGACTGCTGGCAGTATTACAGAAAGAAGGAAGAACTCCTAAAGGATTCGGAGCTTAAGATAGAGATACTTCCGGCAACAACGTACTGCGAAGATTGTGAGAAGACGTACCCTACCGTGAAGTACGGGCGTGAGTGTCCGTACTGCCACGGACCTCACACATATCTGTTGGAAGGAAATGAGTGTAACATCAAAGAAATAGAGGCATGTTAGGCGCAAAGGCGTCAGATATACCCTAGAATAACGACAGGAGGAAAAATATGTTATTTAATGTATATGGAGATAATGCAATCTACCAGTGGGCAGCAATGTTATTGGTTCTTGTGGGACTTATACTGCTCAATGAAGTGGCAAGACGTACAAAGGTCGGAGGACTTATAATTTTCGGAGCTGTTCCGGCACTCCTCACGGTGTATTTTATAGTTGTTGCAGTTGCAGCACGAATGGGTGTTGAATGGGCTGTTAACAACCAGACACATATTTACATGAACGGCTGGTTCCATTACGCCAAGTTGTATGCGGCTCTTACAGGCTGTATCGGTTTTATGATGATTAAGTATGAGTGGGGAATCGGTAAGAAGCATTGGTTTAAGGCTTTCCCGTTTGCGATTGTTGCAATCAACATTCTTATCGCTGTTGCGAGTGACTTTGAGTCGGCAATCAACGGCTGGTATTCATGGTGGTTATCCTCAGAGGGTGTATGGCTCTACGGCGGCTGGCACAATGTGTTTAACGGAATTGCGGGAATACTCAACATCTTCTGTATGACAGGCTGGTGGGCAGTATATTCTTCAAAGGATAAGAAGGATATGATTTGGCCTGATATGATCTGGGTATATATCATCGTATATGATATCTGGAATTTCGCATACACATACAACTGTCTCCCTACACATTCATGGTTCTGCGGAGTTGCACTCTTGCTTGCACCTACAATCGCGGCACTTATATGGAACAAGGGCGGCTGGATTATGAACCGTGCAAACACACTCTGCATCTGGTGTATGTTTGCTCAGGTGTTCCCTCTTTTTCAGGAGACTTTCCATGACGGAACAACCTTCTATCCATGGGCGACAATCACAACACAGTATGCAGACGGAACTGTATCAGGTATTGTGGCAGGAACAAGCGCAAATGCCAATCCTACGGCGATGACAATCGTGAGCCTCATGGCACTTATCGTGAACGTTATTGCACTTACATACATTATAGTAAAGTCGGTAAAGAACAAGAAGAACCCTTATACGGGTGAGGTGTTCACGAACTTTAAGTACTATCAGGCAGCTAAGGACAGAGCCGTTGTTAAGTAATCATTAATAAAGCTTGAAGAAAAATGAGGCATCATATATGGCAAAACAGACGCAGAAGTTCATAATGAGTACCTTCATGCAGTTATTGGAGAATGAAAGCCTTGACAAGATAACAGTGAGGGATATAGTGGAGGAGTGCGAGATTAACAGAAATACCTTCTACTACCATTACAGCGATATATATGATTTGCTCGATGATGTGTTCCGGGTTGAAGCGGAAAAGTTCCTTGAACAGGATGTGGATGATAATACGACATTCGGTGAGGAGTATGCGAGGGCGGCACAGTTCGTATTAAAGTACAGGAAAGCAATCCTTCATATATATGACTCAAAGAAAAGGGATGTGCTGGAGAACTACCTTGAGACGCTGGCGTTCTCTTTCATAAACAGATTCGTAAAAAAGGAGTCCGAAGGTTACGGCCTTTCGGATGACGATGTGAATTACATCACCGGATTCTACACTCACGCGATAGTCGGAAACACTATTGAATGGATTAAGAGAAAGCTTCCGTCGGGACAGGAGAGGTTCATAGAGCGGACGGTGGGAACCTTCAATGTGACTGTCAAGGATATGATTGAACAGTGCGTAAAAGAGAATAAAGCCATGAATTGATGGCTGCCTGAGGTGTCTGAAAAGAGATTGGTACAATCTCTTTTCAGACACTTTTTTCTTTTTGTCTGAAATTCAGACATTCGGGCAGATTTGTCTGTTTAAAAAATATACAGCATGTAATATTATAACCGTACAAGGTAACTAAAACCTGAGTGAATCGAGGATGAACGTATGAAACAACTCAAAATAGTAAAGAATATGTATATTGTGATGGATATCTGCCTGATAATTGTGGGACTGCTCATATTATTCAGTCCGATTAAGGCAATAAATGTCCTGTGCAGGATATTCGGGGTTGTGCTTAGTCTCCTCGGAGCCGTGAAGATTCTCGGCTACTTCACGAAGGATATTTTTCAGCTTGCATTTCAATTCGATTTCGCGCTCGGCATTATATCAGTGATGCTTGGAGCGGTGCTCATTTTCAGAACATCGTATATGGTTGAAATTCTTTCTATATGCGTCGGAATTTTCATCCTTGTGGACGGGGCACTAAAGCTTCAGACGGCGGTAGATGCAAAAAAGTTCGGAATTGAGAAATGGTGGCTCATCCTTATTATTGCACTGTTGGTGTCAATCGTGGGAATAATTCTTATGGTGATTCCGTTCGCGGCACAGACTGTTGCGGCATGGATAATCGGCATCAACCTTGTGCTTGATGGTGTGTTAAATATCTGTGTGGTACTAAGCACCGTAAAGACTATACGCAGGAAAAGATTAGAAAACTAAAATAAGAAAGGTGGATAAGAGTATGAGTAAAGGTAAGAAGAAAATGAAACTGGTAGCATCGGCACTTGCAATCGGGGCAGGTGTTGCGGCAGTGAATGCAGTTAGGAAAAAGAACGATAATAAAGAAAATGGAGGTGCATCCAAAAGCAGCGAAAAGAAGGGAATGCCTGCAGAAAGGCAGCAGGAGCTTAAGGAGTTTCGCAACACGGAGCGAGGAAGGTATGAAAAGAACAGCAAAGGAATTTACTACACAAACGGTAATTATGAAGCCTTTGCGCGTCCTGAGAAGCCTGAAGGGGTTGAAAATAAGTCAGCATACCTCGTAGGAAGCGGTCTTGCTTCACTTGCTGCAGCATGTTTCCTTGTAAGGGATGCACAGATGCCGGGAAAGAATATTCATATTCTTGAGGCTATGGATGTTGCCGGAGGTGCCTGCGACGGAATTAATGACCCTACAAGAGGTTATGTAATGCGTGGCGGACGTGAGATGGAGAACCATTTCGAGTGCCTTTGGGATTTGTTCAGAAGCATTCCTTCAATAGAAACGCCGGGTGTGTCGGTACTTGACGAGTACTATTGGCTCAACAAGCATGATCCTAACTACTCATTATGCCGTGCCACGGTTAACCGCGGTGAGGATGCACATACTGACGGCAAGTTCAATTTGAGCCAGAAGGGCTGCATGGAGATAATGAAGCTGTTCTTCACAAAGGATGAGGATCTCTATGATAAGACTATCGAGGATGTATTTGACGATGAGGTATTCAAGTCTGATTTCTGGTTATATTGGAGAACAATGTTTGCATTTGAGAACTGGCACAGTGCTCTTGAGATGAAGCTTTACTTCCAGAGATTTATACATCATATCGGCGGACTTCCTGATTTTTCTGCACTTAAGTTCACGAAGTACAATCAGTATGAGTCTCTCATTCTTCCTATGAAGAAGTACCTTGAGAAGGCGGGCGTTAAATTCGAGTTCAACACAGAGGTTACAAATGTAGAGTTCGATATAAGCGGCGGTAAGAAGGTTGCCAAGAGAATCATCTACAAGAATAAGGGTGAGGAGAAGGCTATCGAGCTTACTGAGAACGATATGGTATTCGTAACCAACGGAAGCTGTACCGAGAGTACAATCTACGGTTCACATACACAGGCACCTGTTGGCGACGCTGAGGTCAGAACAAGCGGCGTATGGAGCCTTTGGAAGAATATCGCAAAGCAGAGTCCTGACTTCGGTCATCCGGAGAAATTCTGCTCTGATATATCAAAGACCAACTGGGAGTCGGCTACGGTTACGACATCCGATGAGACAATAATCAATGCAATTAAGAAGATATGTAAGAGAGACCCTAGAACAGGAAATGTCGTTACAGGTGGTATCGTAAGCTGTAAGGATTCCAAGTGGTTGCTCAGCTGGACAATCAACAGACAGGGACAGTTCAAGGAGCAGAAGAAGGAAGAGGTATGTGTATGGGTATACAGCCTGTTCACCGATGTTCCGGGCGATTACATCAAGAAGCCTATGAAGGAATGTACAGGTGAGGAGATTGCTGCTGAGTGGCTGTATCACTTAGGCATTCCGGTTGATCAGATTGATGAGCTTGCCAAGGACAAGGTCGTATCCGTACCTACAATGATGCCATACATCACGGCATTCTTTATGCCTAGAAGAAAGGGCGACCGTCCTGATGTAATTCCTGACGGATGCGTTAACTTCGCATTCCTCGGACAGTTTGCTGAGACGCCTAGAGACACTATCTTCACAACAGAGTACTCGGTAAGAACAGCCATGGAGGCTGTGTACGGACTTCTCGGAGTTGACAGAGGTGTTCCTGAGGTATGGGGCAGCGTGTACGATGTCAGAGAGCTTCTTGACAGCTCCGTAAAGCTTATGGATGGCAAGTCGCCTCTTGAGATAGAGCTTCCGGGACCGCTCAACGCACTCAAGAAACCTATAATCAAGAAGATTAAGGGAACCGTAATCGAAAAGCTCTTAAGAGACCATGGAGTATTAAGAGATTATATGTAAAAAGTGAAATATAAGATACCGTATAGACGGAAAAATGCCGCTCTGCATAGAAATGCAGGGCGGTATTTTTGGGTTGTCCAAAAATACAATATTAATTTTATACAAAAAATATGTATAAATATACAAAAATATGATTAAATTTATATATTGTTTATGATTTGAAAGTGTGCTATCCTTACGATATAAGAAATTGTTGAATTTCTTTAAGGAGGAAGAACTTATGAAGAAGATTATTGCAGTTATTGCAGCAGTTACAATGGCAGCGATGACTATTGTCGGATGCGGCAAGTCATCAGATACGGCTAAGACGGCGAAGGTTATTGATATAGACCTTACCGATGAAGAGTATGCATTCGGAGTTGACAAGGATCAGCCGGAGCTTCTTGAGAAGGTTAATGCTTTTATTAAGGAAATCAAGGATAATGGTAAGTTCGATGAGATTTGTAATCACTATTTCGGTGATGGCACACCTGTAGGTGTTGAGTCAGCAGCATATGATGCCAACAAGGATCAGCTTGTGGTTGCAACCAATGCAGCATTCGAGCCATTCGAGTACATGTCAGGTGATAAGTATGTTGGTATCGATATGGAGATTGCAGCGGCACTCGCTGAGTATCTCGGAGTTGAGCTCGTAATTCAGAACATGGATTTCGATGCAGTATGTCTCTCAGTAGGTCAGCACAAGTGTGATATCGCTATGGCAGGTCTTACGGTTAAGCCTGACAGAGAAGAGTATGTTGCATTCTCAGATTCATATTACAGCGCTTCACAGAGACTTATAGTTACATCCGACAACACAGAGTTCGATTCATGCAAGACTGTTGCGGATGTTGAAGCGATTTTATCAGCTAAGGACAGCAGCGTTAAGATTGGCGTTCAGAACGGTACAACAGGTCAGTTCTATGTAGAGGGCGATGAAGACTGGGGCTTCACAGGCTTTGCGGCTCAGTGCGTAGGATATAAAAGCGGTTCACTTGCGGTACAGGATCTTCTAAACGGAAACATTCAGTACGTTATCATCGATTCAGCTCCGGCTAAGTGCATCACGGAAGCAATCAATAAGCTGCAGTAAAGCTTACAAGAAATAAGAGAGGTTTAAATGGGCAATTTTGATCAGAAGGTAAGTAAATTTATTGAAATTTTCTTTGAACAAAATGGCTATGTTAGAGTGTTAGAAGGGTTGAAAAATACCCTTCTAATTGCAGTTATAGGACTTATAATCGGTATAATTCTTGGAACTCTTATAGCCACGGTGAGGGTGGTGCCTAAGTACAAGGTCCTGCCTCGTGTACTTAACGGAATCTGCAGCTTCTATGTGGGACTTTTCAGGGGAACCCCTATGGTAGTGCAGCTCCTTGTATTTTATTATGTATTGCTGCCTATTATGGGAATCAAGATGACGGGCGTGCAGGTTTCAATGATGGTATTCGGCCTTAACAGTGCTGCGTATATCTCTGAGATTATGCGAAGCGGAATCATGTCCGTAGATGCGGGACAGTTAGAGGCAGGACGGGCTGTGGGACTCAGCTTTTCGGTTACGATGGTTAAGATTGTCATACCACAGGCAGTTAAGAATATACTTCCTACACTCGGCAATGAGTTCATTGCGCTCATCAAGGAGACATCAGTTGTAAGCTTTGTCGGTGCGGCTGATCTGTACGTTGCGTTCAACTATATCGGAAGCAACAGCTATGAATTCATGGTGCCGTATCTTGTTATGGCAATAATCTACATACTTATCGTGCTTTTGATAAGCGGTGGAATAAAACTTATGGAAAGGAGCCTGAGAAAGAGTGATAGACGTCATTAATCTTGAAAAGCATTTCGGAAGCAGCAAAATATTAAAGGGCATCAATCTCACCGTCAACAAGGGAGACATCCTCGTTGTAATCGGACCGTCAGGTTCCGGAAAAAGTACGTTCTTAAGATGTCTTAACTGTATGGAAGACCCGACGGGCGGACAGATTATCTTTAATGGTGTGGATATAGCCGATATGAAGGTTGACATCAATATACACAGACGACACATGGGAATGGTGTTCCAGCACTTCAACCTGTTCTCCAACAAGACGGTTATACAGAACATCATGCTTGCGCCTGTATATGTTCAGTGCCAGGAACTCAGAAAGAGTAAGCGGAAGAACTTTTTTACGGGCATTGCCAATATATTCAGAGGCAGGGATAACAAGAAGGAGCTTATTCCGATAACTACGAATAAGTCTGAGATTAAGAAGAATGCAAGAGAGAATGCAATGCAGCTTCTTACAAGAATCGGGCTTCAGGATAAGGCGGATGTGTATCCGTCAACACTCTCAGGAGGACAGAAGCAGAGAGTGGCTATTGTGAGAGCACTTGCAATGAATCCGGATGTTATTCTTTTTGATGAGCCTACGAGTGCACTCGACCCGGAGATGGTCGGTGAGGTGCTTGACCTTATGAAGGCTCTCGCAAAAGAAGGTATGACAATGATAATCGTCACACATGAGATGGGATTCGCGAGGGAGGTTGCTAACAGGGTAATCTTCATTGATGACGGACAGATACTTGAGAGTGCTCCGCCACAGGAGTTCTTCTCGAATCCTAAGAATCCGCGCCTTAAGGAGTTCTTATCAAAGGTGCTTGCATAGATTTCTTATATTGAATGTTTAATGATACTTCGGAAAACCGCAAAGATAAAAAGGAATTATAAAAAGTGGACAGGGCGATAACAAGGTCGCACTGTCTGTTTTGTATAAGATACAAATACTAACAGGAACAGGAGGAATAAGATGGCGTTTGTTGAATGCAGACATGTAAAGAAGACATATCAGATGGGCGAGGTGACCATATCGGCACTTAAGGATGTCAATTTTGAGATAGAAAAGGGAGAGTTCTGTGTCATTGTGGGTGCATCGGGTGCAGGAAAAACCACGATACTTAACATAATCGGCGGAATGGATACATTGACCGACGGTGAAGTCATATTAGACGGCAGCAGAATATCGGATTACAAGCCGAAGCAGCTTACAACCTATCGAAGATATGACATAGGCTTTGTATTTCAGTTTTATAATCTTGTACAGAATCTCACGGCGCTTGAGAATGTCGAGCTCGCATCACAGATTTGCAAGGAACCGATTGACGCAATGACTGTTCTTAAACAGGTAGGTCTTGAGGAGAGAGCCTATAATTTTCCTGCGCAGCTCTCAGGCGGAGAGCAGCAGAGAGTTGCAATAGCCCGTGCGCTTGCCAAGAACCCGAAGCTGCTTCTGTGCGATGAACCGACGGGAGCACTTGACTATGCGACAGGAAAGCAGGTGCTCAAGCTTTTGCAGGATACATGCCGCAATGAGGGCAAAACGGTGGTCGTGATAACTCATAACAGTGCGCTCACGGCGATGGCGGACAGAGTCATAACCGTAAAAAACGGCACGGTGACTTCGATGGTTAAGAATGAGCATATTGTTCCGGTAGAGGAGATAGAGTGGTAAATATACAGCATCGGAGGAAAAAGCATGAAATCAGCGATGAAAAAGACATCTCTCAGGGAGATAAGACACAGCTTGGGAAGGTATCTGGCGATATTTTTCATTGTCGCTCTGGGAGTCATCATGTTCGCGGGACTCAGGGTATGCCGTGAGGACATGGTTGCGACCGCGGACAAATATTTTAAACAGACATCGTTTTATGACTACAGGGCACTCTCCACACTGGGCTTTGACATAGGCGATGCCAAGCAGCTGGTCGGAGAGAACGGAGTTATTTATGCGCAGGGCGGAATAAGCCAGGCGGTCATAGAGCTTCTCGCCGACGGGCGGGAGTGTGTTGTGGCGACATATTCGCTGCTTGACAATATCAACCGCCCCGAGCTGATTGAGGGGCGCATGCCGGAGAATGACAGGGAGTGCGTTGTCGACAGCAAGCGTTACGGGAGTGAGTACATAGGTCAGGAGTTTGTCGTGTCGGACAGCAATACAGATGATGTGAAGGATGCGTTTACATATAGCACCTACACGATTGTCGGAATTGTGCAGTCGCCGCTCTATCTCAATTTTGATAGAGGAACCGCACCTGTCGGAAACGGAAGTGTCACAAGCTTCGCATATTTTATGAGAGGAGCTTATACGGCCGAATATGACAACGAGATATATGTGCGCATGGACTGTGGCTATGAAGCCTATTCGGATGAGTACAATTCCTACATAGATGAGCATACGGATGTGTTGAAGGATGCGGTGCAGAGCATAGCGGACAAGCGGTATGAGTGTCTGTATTCGGAGGCTTATGACAAAATAGAGGACGCTAAGGCAGAGCTTAACGATGAGGTTGAGGCAGCCCAAGCGGAGCTTGACAGTGCATACAACGAGCTTCTTGAAGCGGAACAGGAGCTTGAACAGAGGCAGGCGGAGCTTGACGAGAATCGGACATTCATGGAAAGCATGGGGATGAGCACGGAGGGAGTGTTCGATGAGGCTCAGGCACAGTTGGATGCCGCAAGACAGGAGATAGCCGACGGATATGCCGAATACGAGAGCGGAATAGATACGCTTGAAGCAAATAAGAATGAAGCCGAGAGCGAAATCATGTCGGCGGAGGAAGAGCTTAATGATTTGAAGGAGCCTGCAGTGTATGTGCTTGGCAGGGATTCAAATGTCGGATATGCGAGCTTTGACAACGACAGCAATATCGTGAATCAGGTAGCCGCTGTTTTCCCGATATTCTTTTTTGCCGTAGCCGCACTTGTATGCATGACCACCATGACAAGAATGGTGGAGGATGAGAGAACGCAGATAGGAGTACTCAAGGCGCTCGGCTACAGTGACGGTGCCGTCATGGCAAAGTACATGTTCTATTCGGGCTCGGCAGCCGTGGGTGGAGCGGTGTTCGGCTATGTTGTGGGAAATCTGCTGTTCCCTAAGGTTATATGGATGGGCTACAATATGCTCTACGATTTTGCGGGGCTTACCTATGTGTGGGATATAAAAATCGGAGTTATATCAATCGTGGCTGCGGTGCTGTGCTCGATGGGTGCCACATATTTTTCGTGCGCGGCACAGTTTCACAGCTCGCCGGCAACGCTCATACGCCCTAAGGCGCCTAAGAGCGGAAAGAGGATTCTGCTTGAGAGAGTAGGCTTTATATGGAGGAGACTTGGCTTTTTGAGAAAGGTATCCATAAGAAATGTGTTCAGATACAAGAAGCGTTTCATTATGATGATAATGGGTATAGGCGGCTGTACGGCGCTGGTCGTGACCGCGCTCGGACTTAAGGATTCATTCTCCGACATAGTGAGTGCGCAGTTTCGTGAGATAGCCGTGTATGATATGTCGGTAACGCTGGGGGATCCTGCTGACGCTGGAGAGAGGGAGAAGCTTGGGGAGAATTTTGATGAGTACTTTGACAGCTATGCGTTCCTCAATTCATCGACAATGGATATTGAGAGCAGCAGCGCGAAAAAGTCTGCCAATGTTATAATAGCGGAAAATGCAGGGGAGCTTTCTGAGCAGTATCATTTTATGAGTATTAAAGGCGGCGAAAGACTTGAGTATCCTTCCGAGGGAGAGATAATTCTCACAAAGAGACTTGCAAAGAATCTCGGGGTAAAGAAAGGGGACACCTTGACGCTCACGGATGATAATCTGAATACCATGACGGTTACGGTGTCCGCCGTATGTAAAAACTATGTTTTCAATTATGCTTTTATCGCGAAGGAGACCTATATTGAAGCGGCAGGCGGTGAGCCTGAGTACAGAACTGTATATGCGTCGATAAAGAACGGATTGGATGCACATCAGACCATCGCAGACCTGCTCCTTATGGACGAGGTGAGCTCGGCGTATGCCAATGCCGACACACAGGAGCAGTTTGACAGCATGATTTCGAGCATAAACTATGTCGTAATCATGGTGATTGTGCTTGCGGCGGCACTCGCATTTGTTGTGTTGTATAACCTGACAAACATAAATATAACGGAACGAATCAGGGAAATTGCCACGATAAAGGTTCTCGGCTTCTATTCATGGGAGACCGCATCCTATGTGTTCCGTGAGAATTTTATACTGACGGGCATAGGTGCGGTTCTCGGACTCGGGCTGGGAAAACTGCTCCACATATTTGTTATGAACTGTATAAATGTGGAGGCTGTATCGTTTGACAGCAGGATAACATGGCTGAGTTATGTGTTAAGTGTGGTACTTACATTCATATTCGCTGTGATTGTCAACCTGTTTATGCTGTTCAAGCTCAATAAAATCAACATGGCTGAATCGCTTAAATCCGTTGAGTAAGGTGTGTTTACTGTCCCTTGCTTCTGCTTCGAATCCAGTCATACTTCATGCTAAGCTCCTCGTCGGAGTTTCCCGTGAAGAAATAATAATCAAAATATTCGGCATCGCCGAGGGCTATAAAGGCTCCGTAGGTCGGAATGCTGTTAAAGAGTACGGTCGAGTCGTGGCTTATCGCCAGTCCGCAACCTTTATCAGATATGACACACGGGGCTTTTAGTCTGCCTTTTCCGAAGGAGATATATCTTGCAACACGGTTGAGTGGAAGGTGGTCACGGTTGCTTGCGCCGAAAGCATATAGCTTCTGTACGTTGTCAAAGTCGAAAAAGCATAAGCTTCTATCTGAAGTGCTCTCAAGGACGTGTCCCGGCTGTTTTTCGCTGAGCAGGACATTCTTGTCCTTGTCGCAGAAGGTTACAAGTCCGTTCTTTTTATCTATTCTAAGATAGAGTGCCGAGGTTGCGAGAAGCACCGTGTCGGGGGTGTCCTTAAACTTCCACTTATCGAAGGTGTTTCTGTGCTCAATACATTTCGCCTCGGGTATTGTGTTACCCGCCTTGTGGTAGGAGACGCGTATCATGCTCGCGGCGTAAGGCGTGAGCTCGAGGACGGCATTTATGCTGTCTAAGATGAGGGTATTGCCATCACGGCGCACGCTTCTGAACGGATAGGCAGCCATGCGCTTCGGGTTCTGCTTCAGCGCGTCCGTCTTAGGAACCGAGCCGAAGCTGTACTCGGACTGACATATAATCTTGTTGCTGTGGTCGACTATTTTTTGCGGGGCAGCAGGCGGCTGCCTGTAAGGCATCGCCGGGTAAGAGGCTGTCCTTCGCGGCGGTTCAGCCTTGTACTTGCCCGCGGTCTGCTTGGCAGGTGCTGTGGCAGAAGCCTCCGTCTTAGCGGATGTTGTCGATGGCAGACCTATGAAGGCTGTGGTTCTGTGTGTTCTGTTAGGCTGTGAGTTTTCGGCTTCAAGAACGGTGTTGCTTACCGTATCAGGCACGGACTCACCGATAAGCGGTGTGACTGTACCTGTGTGGTACACGACAAGCTCGTGCAGCGCTCTTGTGGCAGCCACATAGAGGAGCTTTACGTTGGCATCCGATGCGGGGTAGGCCTCCTCATCAGGGTTCATGAGTATGCAGCAGTCAAATTCCAAGCCCTTCGTGTAGGTGATTGGAAGAACCATCGTTCCGTTGTCAAACTCCATCGCGTCATAGTCGTTGATGTCGGTGTAAGCCGAGAGCTTGTCGGATACCGTTCTTGATGTGGCATCATCGCGGCATATAACGGCTATTGTCTCATAGCCCGTTTTTTTCCATTCATTTATCTTATCAGCGGCAGCCGTTATAAGCTTTTCATAATCCTCAAAGTGAGCAACGGTGACTTCGTTTCCGTGCCTGATAATCGGCTCTACAGGATATATTGCAAAGCTTCCGTGTCTTAATATGTCCGTCGCGAAGTGAGAAATCTCCACGGTGTTTCGGTAGCTCTTTCTGAGGAGATTGAACGAGTCAAATTCTCCTGTCAGGAAGTTGTCACGAAGCTCCGTCCAGTCATTAAGCCCGTGGTTGTAGTGGATGTTCTGTGCGACATCGCCCATAATGGTATAAGTACAGCCGCGCATGCAGTAGTGGAGTGACATGTATGCCATCATTCCGAAGTCCTGTGCCTCGTCGATTACGACATGGCGTGCCTCTATAATCGGGTCATCCTCCTTGGTGCGCTTGTAGATATAGGCGAGTGCGGCGAGGTCGTACAGATCAGGACTGCTCTCGTCAAACGGAAATACGGTGTTGTATCGTCTTTCCCGGGCGGAGAGGAAATCCTTGTATATGTCATAGATGGAAGTTTTCCATTTTTTGCCGCCGAAGTACTGTCTGTAGAAGCGGACAAGAGCCTTTTTTTCATCGGCAGTGTATTGAATTTCTTTTCCGGTAATCTCGTTTTCAAGACGCGAGAGTACGCGTTTATTGAGCAGATTAATCTTCGACTGAATTGACATATGCGGATTCTCATTAAGAAAAGCGACGATGGAATCGGAGGTGAGAAGTGTCTCGCATACATCATGTTCAAGAAGTACATTCTCATTGGATTTTAATATGACATCCGATGTATTTATCGTTGAGCGCTCATAGGCGAGGCAGAAGGCTTCAAGGTCGTAAAACCAGTCGAGTGTGCCTCGCTTCATCGCCTCGGGGAAGGTCTTTGAAGCCTGTGCAAGCGGGGCGATGCTCTGCCTGTCTGAGTTCCAGTCCTCATAGAGAAGGCGGACAAAGAGTTCTTCCATTGTCATCTGGCGGACTCCGCTCACATCAAGGTCGGGAAGCACGCTCGTTATGTAGTTTAACAGAATCCTGTTGCTTCCGACGATGTAGAAATCGACGGGCTTAAAATCCTTCTCGTAATTGTAGAGAATGTAGGATATTCGGTGCATCGCGACCGTCGTTTTACCTGAACCCGCGGCACCCTGAACTATCATGCTCTTGTAGGGCGACTGTCGTATGATGTCGTTCTGCTCCTTCTGAATCGTGGCGATTATCTCGCCGAGCACCGCCTTTTTGTTTTGGGAAAGATATTTGTTGAGCAGCTCGTCGTTGGCGACAACATCGGTGTCAAAAAAAGAAGCCAGCTTATCATCCTTGATTTCATAGGTCCGCTTCTTCTTAAGGTCAATCTCAAAGTCCCGTTCATTCGGGACGGAGTATTTTATTTTTCCGAGGTGGCTCTCGTAGTAGGAGTTGGAAATCGGTGCACGCCAGTCAACAACCTCGATATGGGTGATGTCGCGGTTGATTCCGACCTTTCCTATATAGATTGTCTCCTCACCGCCGTGGTTTTCGTCTATCAGGTCTATCCGTCCGAAGAATGGCTTGCTTCTTGCCTTCTCGGCTCGTGCAGCCTCACGCTGTGCGCGTTCGTAGAGCACCTGTATGTTGTCAATCATTGAAAGGGCTTCTACATCCTTGGCACCGTAGGTTTCAAGCAATGTGTACAGCTCGTCCGATAAGCGCTTCTCATCCGCCTTGTATTTTTCGAGATTTTCGGCGGTCAGCTTGAGGATGGACTCAAAATGAGTCTGTTCGAATTGGTTGTCGTCAGGGGAAAACATGGAGCACCTCCTTTGGTTTTAATTATAGAGTGAATATTCATTATATTACAGTTTTGCGGGTTCGTAAATATCATTGAAGATTTAAAATAGACTTTTGATGAGAATATGGTACAATGGAAATATATGGAAAAACGGGAAAAGTAATATAAGTTTGAAAGAAAAACTTTCAAACTACTTATTGGAGGCAGTACTGCAAGCAATGCTTGCAGTATGCAGGGGTATAAGTTTGAAACAAATTTTCAAACTACTTATTGGTGGCAATACTGCAAGCAATGCTTGCAGTATGCAGGGGTATAAAAATGCAAAATAAAAATATTGCAGGGGGAAGGCTATGGGCATAAATCTTCCGCAGTCGGAAAAACTGAATATTCAGGATTTACAGCAAATCTTCAAGGACACGACAGAGTGCTACAAGCTCTTCTGGTTTAAGGCGATTCTTTCAAAGGTAAAGGAAGAAAAGCAGTGCGTGACGTACAACGAGCTGGTCTGCCTGATGATGGCTGATGCATACTACATGGTCAACGAATACCACTTGAACCTTGGACCGAACGACAGCCTCGAAAAGCTTGTGAAGATTATTTTTGAGCAGACGGGCGTCAAGTCGTCAGAAAAGACGGACAGGATTTACAATATGCTTCTCGAATACAACGCAAGTGAAATCAAAAAGCTCAAGAGCAAGCTGATAGTTGAAGTGCCATACCGTCTGCAGTCAAGCTTTCTGCACGATGTGACAATCGCGCAGATTCCGACAGGGAGTGCCGGCAGGATAAGGGAGCTCAACCAACAGAAGAAGCTGTTATACTACTATAGTGAGTATATGCAGTACAGAACTCAGATTACCATTGAGGACGAGTGGTTTGCCTATCTGTCGGAAAACCGCGAGATTTTGGAGGGCTGGGTGAAGTACAAGCTGATTGAATATTTGCAGCGCAGAAATCCGACAATCCCGGGAATCCCGAACAAAATTGCTCCGCCCAAAAAGAGAGACCTCACCGAGGCGAAGAAGTTCTGGAGAGCCGTCATCGGAAGAACCGAGCTCTGCGACTGCTACACGGGAAAAATTCTGAATATGGATAATTTTGAGCAGCTCGGCGGCTTGGACATCGATCACTTTATTCCATGGTCGTTCATCGCAAGCGACGAGGTGTGGAACCTTACGCCAACCTTCAAGTCGGTGAACATCAATAAGAGCAATTTCCTTCCGGATATGGACTTTGACCTGAAAAAGATGGCGCACCAGCATCACATCGCGCTCGGAATCGCGCAGGAAAATTCGCAAATCGCAAAGCTTCTGAACTCGTACTTAAACAGTAATTTAAACGATACCGCGGCGCGCTTTGATTTGTACACCGAAGCATTGTCGGAGCAGGAGTATTCGGATGGAATTTATAAAATAATCGAGCCGCTGTACATGTCGGCGCAGAACGCGGGCTATAGGCAGTGGACAAAACGACCGGAGGTATAATTCATGGGAAAGCTTGTGAGGGATAAAATCCCGCAGATAATAATTGCGGACGGCATGACGCCGATTGTCAGAACCTTGTCCGACGAGGAATACTTATCGGAGCTCGACCGAAAGTTAAACGAGGAGGTGGCAGAATATCAGGCAGACAAGTCTCTCGAGGAGATAGCGGATGTCCTCGAGGTGCTCCTTGCAATCTGTGAAGCCCGCGGGCATTCCGTCGATGAGCTTATTGAAGTCCGCGACAAAAAGAGGGAGAAGAGAGGCGGATTTCGGGATAAGGTGTATTGGGAGGGGAATGAGTAATAAAAATGAGTGAGGGAAAATTAAAAATCTGTAATAAATAAAAGAAAAAATATTTGAAAAACCATATTGACTCTGACGTTATGTAATAGTCTATGCTGAGGTTAACGCGTGGGAAGAAAATCAGTACGTGCGAAGAAAAGGAGGCAAAATGAAAAACGGTATGATGACAGTGCATGAGGTCAGCAAAATATCGGGAGTGAGCATACGCACGCTCCATCATTACGACAAGATAGGGCTTCTGCCCGCCACGAAGGTGACGGACGCGGGCTACCGTCTGTACGACGAGTCGGCACTTGAGCGTTTGCAGCATATTTTACTGTTCAGGGAACTTGAATTCTCACTAAAGGAAATCAAGGATATTTTAAACAGCTCCGACTTTGACCGAAACAAGGCTCTCGGGCAGCAGATAAAGCTCTTAGAACTTCGCAAGGAGCACATCCAAAATCTGATTGACCTCGCACGCGGAATAAAAGGAATGGGAGTAAAAAATATGACTTTCGAGGCATTCGACACAAAAAAAATTGATGAGTACGCAAGGCAGGCAAAGGCATCGTGGGGACAGACGGAAGCATACAGGGAATACGAACAAAAATCGGCAGGACGCACCATGGCGGAACAGCATGCGCTGAGCGCACAGATGATGGAAATATTTGCGCAATTCGGCAAAATCAAAAACCAGAGTCCCGACAGTGAGCAGGCACTTTCGCTTGCTGCGAAGCTTCAAGACTTCATCACAGAGCACCTCTACACCTGCACCGATGAAATCCTGTTAAGCCTTGCTGCGATGTATGCAGGCGGCGGAGATTTCACCATCGGCATCGATAAAGCGGGAGGCGAGGGCACGGCAGTGTTCGTTGAAAAGGCGATAAAAGCGATGGTGGAGGGGAGAGGAGATATAGGCGAGAGAATGTAATAAGGAGTGTGGGAAGAGCCTCGGCGGGTACCGGGGCTTTTTTGGGTTTGCGCGCCATGGGCGCGCTCTAACGGGTGCAAGTCCCGAACACGCCCAGATAGTGGGAAGTGTATAGCCGAACAGCAAGGGTGTTTATCGTGAGGTGGAATCTGAAGGAAGCTGTA
>FR895429.1 GCA_000435595.1 Firmicutes bacterium CAG:882 | reverse complement strand
TCTGACAGATATTTCTTTTGCAGACGCACGTAAAAGCTGTACTTTGCTGCTGTATCGTCCATCGGCTCACCACAGGTCAGTGCCGTGTAGCCCGGCGCACTGTAGTTTTCAAAGCTTGGTCTATCATAAAAGCCCACAACCGTATACTCACAGGTTCTATCCGGCACAAGGATTTCCTTGTCCGTGAAAGGATTTCCCTGTGAAAGCTCATATTCCATATCCGGATTTCCGTCCCCATCGACACCATATCTCTTTCCAAGCTCAAGTACCACCGTACTGCCAATACTGTATTTCACATTTCCGTTGCTCTGAAGATGATTCGGAAGTAAAATCTCACCTGAGTTTTCCGGCTGTCTGCCGTAAGTTATATGAACCGGCATGATATCATAAAAACTGTCCTCAACACTCTCAAGATATATATACGGTTTGTCCTCATTCTCCGAATCGCTCTGTGCATACCCGAGCACCCTCGCCGCCGCCAGCTTCTCTGCCTTCCCACTCTGTGTCCAGCCGGCATACTCATCGTAGCCCTTATACTCAAACCCCACATGCCAGCTTCCGGAGTCATATATCTCCGTCCTGTAAACAAAGGAATACAGACTTATCGTCAGCGTTGTGACCGCTGTGAACATCGCCGTCGATATAATAATTCCTATGATAGTTACGAGCGTCCTCACAGGATTTTTCTTCATGCTTTTTAATGTAACCTTATTAAATATATTCATATCTTTCTCCATTTTTAATTTCATCGCACTTCTTTTTTAATAAATATATCCTCACAATGCTATGATATATCAGTTAACTCCTTGTGCGTTCATCCCTTGTGATTTTTCCGTCCTCGATTGCAATGATTCGGTCCGCCTGCAATGCTATGTTCTCATCATGTGTTATAATGATGAGGGTCTGGTCATACTTTTTGTTGGACATCTTCAAAAGCTCCACAATCTCCTGACTGTTCTTTGAGTCCAGGTTTCCGGTCGGTTCATCCGCAAGCATCACCGACGGCGCATTCATAAGCGCCCTGCCTATGGACACTCTCTGCTGCTGGCCTCCTGAAAGCTCATTAGGCAGATGGTGCTTTCTGTCCGACAGCTTAAGCACAGCTAACAGCTCATTAAGTCTCTCAGCATTCACCTTTCTTCCATCCATAAGGACAGGAAGTGTCATATTCTCGACGACATCAAGCACCGGGATAAGATTGTAGAACTGATATATCAGCCCTACCTCGCGCCTTCTGAATATCGCAAGCTGCTCCTCATTTCTCTTATAGACATCCTCATTATTTACGAACACCTTTCCCGAGGTTGGTCTGTCGACCCCTCCTAAAATATGAAGAAGTGTCGATTTTCCCGACCCGGAAGGCCCTATTATCGCAACAAACTCGCCCTTTTCCACCGAAAAAGAAATGCCGTCAAGCGCGTTGACCCGCGCCTCTCCCCGTCCGTATTCCTTTCTCAAATTTTCAACCCTCAATATCTCCATATGTGTTCCTCTCTTTGCTTTTTGATAAATCTACTATAAAAAAATAAAATTACAGCTTCGTGACTGTATTATTACAAATCTGTCACAAAGCTGCAATTATTTTTCACACTATGCTTTTGTAAAACCTCATGATAAATCTCGCACCGCATACATACCCATCAGTGCTTATCACATTCTCCGCCTTTATCGTTCCGTTCTCTCCGGCTATTATGGAGCGTGCGAGCGCAAGCCCTATACCGTAGCTGTCATTTTTGCTGTTCTGTCCTTTACAGAAGCGCTCAAATATGTGGGGAAGATCGTCCTTTGCAATTCCGGCTCCTGTGTCCTGTATCACAAGCTCCGTGTGAACCGCATTCTCGCAGCCTGTTATGCTTATCACACCTCCGTCATCCGTATGCTCCATACAATTTTTAAGAATGTTGGTTAATGCCTCCCTGCTCCACTCCTTATCACCTGTATATGTGCCCTTCACATCCACGTTCACGGCTATGCCCTTTAGTTCAAGCATAATCTCAATGGGTTCAAGTGCCGACCGTACAAGTGCCCCCAGCTCCACGGGTGCCTTTTGAAGCTTTATCGTCCCCGCATCCATCTTCGCAAGCTTCAAAAGCGAGACGACAAGCCCGTCTATCCGCTCAAGCTGTCTTCTCATATCGAATATAATTCTCGCCCGCTCATCATCATTCTCTTCACTCTTAAGAGACTCAAGCATAAGATTGAGTGAGGTGAGCGGTGTCCTTATCTGATGCGATATATCCGCGAGCGAATCGGCAAGCTTGACCTTCTCGCCGCTAAGCCTCTCTGCCTGCCGCCTAAGCATCACCGTCATCTTTGAAACTTCATTCCTCAGTACGCTTAAATCACCCTCCTCATAGTCCGCAAACGTCACCTTGTCATTTCCGTGGAGTACAAGGTCTATCTCCCGTGCCATATTCTCCATGTGGCTGTAACGCCTTTTCACCTCAAACACATACTGAAAGAGCATTGCCGCCACCGCAGCAGCAACCCCAATCCACGCCTGAATATGAAATATAGTCACCACGGCACATATAAGTACCGTAAGAATTATCCCCGTTACGATGTATCTCCTCGTCTCTCTGTTTTTTAACATGACTTAACCCCCAAGCTTATATCCCATTCCTCTGACAGTCACAATAATTCTCGGCTCCGCCGGATTACTCTCTATCTTGTCGCGCAGTCTCTTAATATATACCGTGAGCGTGTTATCATTAACGAAATCTCCCGCTACATCCCATATCTCCTCGAGAAGCCTGCTTCTTGTGAGAAGTCTGCCCTCACTGTTAATAAACGCAAGAAACAACCTATATTCCAGTGCTGACAGATACAAGTCCTGACCGTCCCTGTACACAACTCCCTTGTCCAAATCCACCCTCACATTGTCTATATCAAAAAACTTCCTGCTCTTACCGCATCTTCTGAGCACACTGTTAATTCTAGATACAAGCTCCCTCGGTCTGAACGGCTTGGCAATATAGTCATCCGCCCCCAGATCAAGCCCCGTAACAACGCTGAATTCATCCCCTGATGCCGTCAAAAATATAACAGGAAGCTGTTTTTCCTTCTTGATTGCCGAGCAGAGCGAAAAACCATTGCCTTCACTTAATGACACATCCAAAAGCGCAAGGTCATAATCGCTTCTTTCCAGCATCTCAAGTGCGTTCTTCTGTCCATCGGTATTGTCAACATCGAAACCTTCCGCACGCAGAAAGTCTTTAAGTGACCTCACAATAGTCTCTTCATCCTCAACAAGCAGTATTTTTGTCATACAAATCCTCATTCCATATAATGCTCTTACATTTACAATGTCATCGCATATACCTTATCATATATTATTCATTAAGGCAACAGATAATTTATGTCTGTACAAATTATCTGTTATGCAAGATTCATGTGTCAAAACAGGCTATTATATTTTGTTGTATACGGCATGTAAAGAGTAATACCTTAAGTGTATGACGTGTAAAATTATGCATATCAACTCCGGTGTACGAAGCAAGTTGTTCTAATGACCTTGAAATATTTTCTTCTGCTTCCGCCATCGTTGCAAAATCAGAATCTCATTGATATTCAAAAATAATAATGCTATAATTTCAAAAATAATTTCACACATAAATTACGGAGGCATAACAATGAGCACACATACCATCGACACTCTTTTTAATTCATCAATCCCACATGTCACATACCGCATTGCCACAACCGACGATGCGGCGGAGCTTGTAAATATATATGCACCCTTTGTCAGGAACACGGCAATCACCTATGAGTACGAGGTTCCGTCCGTGGAGGAGTTCGCCTCCCGCATAGCGGACGTGCTCACAAAATTTCCATATATAGTCGTTCTTACAGACGATAAAATAAGCGGCTATGCCTACGCACATGCCTTCCACCCACGCGCCGCATACTCATGGTGTGCCGAGATGTCGATATATCTCTCCGACGACTGCCACGGCATGGGAATCGGACGCGAGCTATACGGCATTATGGAATCTATTCTTAAGAAGCAGAATATAGCCAACCTCTATTCCTGCGTCGCATACGTTGAAAATGAAGATGAATATCTCACTCAGGCAAGTGTCCGTTTCCATGAGCATATGGGTTTTAAAATCTGCGCACACCTTCACAACTGCGGCTACAAGTTCAACCGCTGGTATGATATGGTATACATGGAAAAGGTTATCGGGGAGCATGTGCATGATATGCCGAAGCTTATACCTTTTCCTGAGTTGAAACTGTAAACCGTATGCCGGGTACCGGACCTGAATCCGGCAGGCGCATCCTTGCGGAGCGTTTTTGTGTAATATGAACGAAGTTTCCTATCACGATTCAGGTGT
>FR895428.1 GCA_000435595.1 Firmicutes bacterium CAG:882 | reverse complement strand
AGACGGTGTATGGAAAAGACTATGTGCAGAGCAGCGATAAAAAAAGGAATCAATGCAGAGCATGAGGCTTTGCTTAAAGCCTGCCTTGACGACCTTGCGTGCGCGGAGGCGGAGCTGGCAAAATGTATCGAAAAAGACATGACAGCCTGCCTTGACAGGCTTGCCGCCGCGGATGATGCTTTTCATAATGAGCTTGTGAATGCCGCGGAAAACAGCCTTATGGCGGTGGTTATGGATGCCGTGACGCAGGTGTATAAGGAGTTCATCGAGCACGTCATATACAATGCCGGCGAATCGGTGAGAGCCGAGCTTATGGAGTGCCACAGACATATATATGAGGGCGTCGTTTCGGCGGACTATGAGCTGGCGGAAAAAGCGATAGACAGACACTATGATTTGGTGAACGCAGAATAAGCAATTAGCAGACATTTTAAATTGTGTTTCGAAGTTGCCTGGGTATATTACAGCGAAAGAGGAGATAGAATCGGATAGAGAAATGCATAACATGGAAGGCACGGGCAGAATATTGAGAATAGCATATTGTGAGGATGAGACGGCACAGGCGGAGTATGTGTCGGACATGATTAAAAACTGGGGCGAGAGAAGGAATGCCGCCTGCGATGTCGATTTGTATGGGAGCGCGGAGGAGTTCTTGTTCGAGATGGATGAGGCGGAGCTGTTTGCGTATGATTTGATACTGCTCGACATCTCGATGCAGGGCATGAACGGCTTTTCGCTTGCCGAGAGAATAAGAAGCACGGATAAGAAAGTGAGGCTTGCATTCATAACCGCGGATGCGGATTTTGTGTTCAGGGGCTATGAGGTTGAGGCATTCAGGTATATTATGAAGCCCGTGACACAGGGGAAGCTTGATGAGCTGCTTAACAGTGTCAGTGCACAGGGCGGCATGGCTATGGCAGAGTACGTTATACTTGAAGTTTCCGGGCAGAGCCGCAAGATAGATAAGTCGGACATACTCTATGTCGAGGTGGACGGACATTACACGACCATCCATTGTGAGAGCGGGGAGTTCACCGTCAAGGATAGCTTTAAGGACGTGCTTGCAATGCTCAATGCGGGCGATAACACACGCGGGGCGGACGGCAACACAGACAGTGCGGATAAGACCGGAAGCAACGTGAATATTTTTTACAGATGCCACCGAAGTGCGGCGGTCAATATTGATAAGGTCACGCGGATAGGCAGGGAGCTGTGCAGACTCAAAGGCGGGCAGGAGCTTGCGGTCAGCCGTGGAATGTATGAGGAGCTCAACCGTGCATTCATACGGCACAATATGAAGCACTGATTATGACAGAGAAGAAGGAACACATGAACATATACATTATTGCGGTTACAGCAGCGGCTGCTCTTTTCGTGCTGCTCATGACATTCTTTGTGAGCCGAATTGCCAAGCGCCGTTATGAGAGAACAATTATCGAATACCAGAATAAGCTTATGTCCAACGAGATGCAGGAGGTTCAGAATATATACATGACGATGCGCGGCTGGAGGCATGACTACCACAACCACATGCAGTCGATTAAGGCATATCTTGCAAAGGACAATATAGAGGAAGCCAAAAAATATCTTGATAATCTTGAGGTTGACCTTGACGATATTCGTCTGCTTTTTGACACGGGAAATCTTAACGTCGATGCTATACTGAATGCCAAGGTGTCGCTTGCACTGGAGAATGGTATCAAGTGCGATTACAAGGCGGTTATCCCTAAGAGCCTGACTGTTTCGGACATTGATTTGTGTGTTCTAATCGGTAATCTTATCGACAATGCCGTCGAGTCCTGCAGAAAGCTTCCTGTCGAGGAGCAGTTTTTGCGCCTGTATATCGCTCCGTTTAAGGAACAGCTATACATATCGGTGACTAATGCGACGAATGAGGTTGTGCGCAAGCTTGACGAGGAGTATATTTCAAACAAGCGCGGCGACCACGGACACGGACTTAAAAGAATCAACAATATTGTGGAGAAATATGACGGTTACATTAACCGCAAGAACGAGCCGGGAGTGTTTGTTACCGAGGTAATGCTTCCGCTGTAGCACAGCAATTCATGCACGAATTTTTACAGTTCGTGCATTTTTTGGTTATGTGGAAAAATAACCGGTATTATGTGGACAGAAAAGCTGATTAGGAGAAAAACTATGGATAAAAATACTAAAACAACAAAGAAAGAAAAAAAGAGACACAGCATATTCGGAAATCTTGTTTTTCTGCTCGCGGACATATTAAAAAAACATCCGGTGTATCCGCTTGTGATGGTTCTGGAGTCGGTTACAGTTGTTATCATGCCGATATTTGCGTCGGCGGCAGGCTCGGCTGTGGTGTCAATGCTTGGCGGCGGAATGTCGCTGCCTGTCATAGTCGGAACGACGATGAGCATTTTTGCCGTGTACGGACTTACGGCATGGCTGTATACATTCATACAGAAATTAAATACCAACATACCGGGATTCATCAGGGTTCAATATTACCTGTTTGAAATCAACAGAAAGTATCTGGACATATCGCTTGAGGATTATGAAAATGATGATGTCAGAAATGTGCTTGGAAAGGGACGCGATGCGGTCTCAGGAGATTTTAGCGGCACGGAGGGCATAATAAGAAATCTTCAGACCTTTGCGACAAATGTACTCGGGCTGATTGTATATGCGCTCATTGTAGGCAGGATTGATATACGACTGATGCTCATGCTGGTGGGAATGCCCGTAATCAGTGCACTTGTATCGGAGCTCTCCAATAGAGTGAATATAAAGACGGAGGAGAGGGCTGCAAGGAATAACCGCGTTGAGAGATATATAGACTGTCTCGCCGAGGATACGGCAGGGGGAAAGGATATAAGAGTGTTCGGTCTGTCGGACTGGATTGTGGGAAAGTACGACAAGGTGATTAAGGACAATAAAAGAATAATGAGAAAATACTATGCGGCGAGAATCGCAGCAGATGTTATTGACACGGTTATTGCGGCAGGGCGCGACCTTGTGTGTTACATTTATCTCATAGGCAGGTTAAGACATGGCATGCAGATAGGCGAGTTCGTGTTCTATCTCGGGCTGGTGGGCGGTTTTGCCACGTGGATATCACAGATTGCAAAGACATATTCTGACATGAGACTTAACAGCCACAAGGTCGACAACTACAGGGAGGCACTGGAGCTTAAAAAGGGAATGGAAGACGAGGGTATCATACCGGATAATGGATTTGACAGTATAGAGGTTATATTTGACCATGTCTGCTACAGATACCACGGTTCAGAAAAGAATGTATTGAGCGATGTATCGTTTAAGATTAAAAACGGTGAGCATATCGCGCTTGTAGGGCTTAATGGTGCAGGAAAATCAACAATTGCAAAGCTGATGGCAGGCCTCTATATCCCGACGGAGGGAACCGTATACATAAACGGGGTTGACACAAGAAAGCTTAACCTTGTAGCGTACAATCGACAGCTTGCGGCCATCTCGCAGAAGCCGCTTGCACTTTCATGTACAATCGCAGACAACATTGCACTGAGCGAAGATGTTGATTATGAGATAGTTGACAGTGTGATAAGACAGGCGGGGCTTGGTGATAAGGTGTCCTCGCTGAAGGACGGAAGCAGAACCTATCTGGGAAAGGATATTTCGGAGAACGGAATAAAGCTGTCCGGAGGAGAGTACCAAAAGCTTTTTCTTGCGAGGGTGCTTTACAGAAATCCGAAGCTTGTTCTGCTCGATGAGCCTACGGCGGCACTTGATGCGATAGCCGAGAATGAAGTGTATGAAACCTACAATACCACGCTCAGGGAAAAAAGCATGCTTTTCATATCACATCGTCTTGCGTCGACAAGATTCTGTGACAACATTATTCTGCTTGAGAACGGCAGAATTAAGGAACAGGGAACGCATGAGGAGCTGATGCGTGCAGACGGTATTTATGCAGAACTCTTTGAAGTGCAGAGCAGATACTATCACGATGAGGAGAAGAACGGAGGTGCGGACAGATGAGCAGAAAATCAGGGAATAAAGCGGAGAGAATGAACTTAAAGGCTATGTGGAATTACTGCATGTTTCAGTCGGAGGGCTTTCCGCTTATGAAGGTTGTGCTGGTCGCAGGAACCGTGGGATCGGCAGCGGTGGCATACGTCAACAGCTTTTTGTATGCGGGAATAATTGACTCGCTTCTTATAAATAACTATGATTTGGCGGAAAAATATGTGGTGAGACTTGTTCTGATTGTTCTTGCCATCACGCTTACATCGAGGCTCTCAAGACAGGTATTTGATTTTTACAGCCGCCCGAGTGAGGTTGAAACCAGGAAAAGAACGGTAAAAAAAGCGTTCGCACTTGAATACGAGGAACTTGAAAAGAAGGATACCTTGGATTCGTTCAGGAGAGTGAGGCAGAGCGGGAACTCAAACGGCGGAATATATTATCAGCTTCAGGACATCTATGAATTTTTTATCTATGTCTCGCAGGCGGTGTTTGCGGTAATTTTTGTTGGAGTGATGCTCACAAAGGCTGCCCTCGGAAAAGAGAATGCCATTGTGCTCTTGGTGAGCACGGCGGTGCTTGTGGCGGTATTTGCGGGAATACTGATTGTCTGCCGCAAGGTATCGGAGTATCTTGGAGAACTCTATCTTAAAGTTCAGGAGGATAATTACAGGATAAATGCTCAGGCTGCATACTGGGACAGTGTCATGACAATCGAGGACAATGCGCAGGACATCAGAATGTATAACCTTGCGGATTATGTAATAAAAAGAAACAAGGAAATGTTAAGGACAACGCCTGCCATTGTGAAGATGATTGTGACTAACGGAAAGCTTCGCGGTATGCTTGCATTCATATTACAGCTTTTGGCGGGAGTGATATATTCGTATATTGCGATGAGAGCGGTCTACGGCAGTGTATCCGTAGGTGACGTTCTCATGTACGCGGGTGCGATAATCACGCTCATGGACAGCATAAGAAATATTTTGGACAAAAAAATACGCATTGAGTACAGCAATGAATATCTCAAATATTATGAGGAGTTCATAAACAGACCTAATATGCACTATGACGGCACGCTTCCGACTGAAAAGCGCGATGACAACGAGTATGAGCTTGAGTTTAAAAATGTGTCGTTCGCCTATCCGGGGACAGAAGATTTCATAATTAAAGATCTGAACCTCAAGCTGACTGTGGGCGAAAAACTTGCGCTTGTCGGCAGAAACGGAGCAGGAAAGACTACGCTTGTGAAGCTGCTTCTCCGCATGTATGAGCCGACATCCGGAAAGATTACTCTCAACGGAATTGATATAGGAAAGTACGACTATGACGAGTACATGAGAATATTTGCGGTTGTTTTTCAGGATTTCAAGCTGTTTAATTTTCCTTTGGACGAGAATATTGCGGGTTCTGAGAAGGTCAATGATAAAAAAGTAGAGGATGTGCTTGAAAAGGTCGGACTCACCGAACGTGTGGCGGGCATGCGTGACGGAGTTCACACCTGTATAGAACATGAGAGTGCCAACGGTGAGAGCTTATCCGGAGGTGAGGCACAGAAGGCAGCCATAGCTAGAGCACTTTACAAGGATGCACCGTTTGTTATACTGGATGAACCGACGGCGGCACTTGACCCACTTGCGGAGGCGGAAATCTATGAAAATTTCAATGAGCTTGTGGGCGATAAGACATCAATATACATATCACATAGGATGAGCAGTTGCCGTTTCTGTGATAAGATTGTGGTGCTTGAACATGGAGGTATAGCGGAGAGTGGAACGCATGAGGAGCTTCTTAAGCTTCACGGAAGCTATTACGAGCTCTACAATGCGCAGGCACAGTATTATACTGAGGCATAAAATTAATTTAATGCTTCCGGCAGAAAAGCTGTCTATGTATACTCGGTTTTATAGTAAATATTTCATAGAAAGTTTTAGTTGATTAAATTATTAAAGAGATATAAAATTAATCTAAAAACTTTGAACAAGAGAGGATATCACATGCTACAGGAAATCAACAGGATACTTACATGGCTTGACGGCGTTGTCTGGGGGGTGCCGCTTATGGTGCTTATTCTTGCGGGTGGAATATACCTGACCGTGAGAATGGGGCTTCTGCAGATAAGAAAGCTTCCGCTTGCGCTTAAGTGGATGGTTAAGAACGAGGAGGACGGACACGGAGAGGTCACATCCTTCGGAGCACTTTGTACAGCATTATCGGCTACTATTGGAACAGGTAATATAGTAGGTGTCGCCACGGCTATATGCGCGGGCGGACCTGGAGCACTCTTTTGGATGGAGGTTGCGGCATTCTTCGGAATGGCGACAAAGTACGCTGAGGGGCTTCTTGCAGTAAAGTACCGTGTTGTGGATGAGAATCACCATTCGCTCGGAGGACCTTTCTATTATATTGAGCGAGGCATGGGAAAGAAATGGAAGTGGCTTGCATGTGTGTTCGCCTTTTTCGGAGTGTGCGTAGGTCTTTTCGGAATAGGAACGTTTTCGCAGGTAAACGGTATTGCATCTGCTGTTAAGAATTTTTTCGACCCGGATACGATGTATGCGGTTACAATACCGGGAATAGGTACATATTCATGGACGGTTGTGATAGCCTCCCTTGTACTGAGCCTGTGTGTGGCACTTGTATTAATCGGCGGAATCAGGAGAATAGCTAATGTGTCTCAGGTTGTCGTGCCTTTTATGGCAATCATTTATGTGGTTATCAGCGTGGTTCTTCTCGTGTGCAATGTGAAAGAGATTCCGGCGGCGTTTGTGACAATTGTTAAAGGGGCATTTAACCCAAGGGCAGTCACGGGAGGTATCGTTGGAAGCATAATCGTTGCCATGCAGAGCGGTATCGCAAGAGGAATATTCTCCAACGAAGCCGGACTCGGCTCAGCACCGATTGCGGCAGCGGCAGCTAAGACCAAGGAGCCTGTAAGACAGGGACTTGTATCAATGACGGGAACCTTTATTGATACAATCATTATATGTACGATGACGGGACTCGCAATAGTTATCACAGGTGCATGGCAGGTCGAAGGCATAGAAGGCGTTGCGGTTACGACCTATGCGTTCAATCAGGGACTTCCGATACCGCAGGTTGTATCATCATTCCTTCTTATGCTCTGCCTTGTGTTCTTTGCATTCACGACAATCCTCGGCTGGGACTACTATTCCGAGAGGTGCCTCGAGTATCTGACGGGCGGAAAGATGAAGGTTGTCAAGGTATACCGCTGGCTCTACATACTTGCCGTATTTATCGGTCCGTACATGACCGTGAAGGCAGTGTGGACGATTGCCGATATCTTCAACGGACTCATGGCAATTCCCAACATGATAGCAATATTTGCACTCAGCGGGGTGGTAATTGCGGAGACGAAGGAGTTCTTCAAGAGGCATAATGAGAAAAATGTGAAATAAGAATAAGATATATTAATGTAAACCGGACGTTCAACAAATAAAGTCATGACATCCTGCTAAAGCTGACGCTAAATCGCAGGACTGCCATGACTTTATTTTGTTGAACTGACAGTGGATGGAATGATAGTTTATGTATAAAATACTGTTATATTTTAAAAGGCGTTTATACACTTCAATACATTACTATATAAACTGTATCTGCAAATATTTAAGCCGTAAGTATTTCTAATTTACAAATATTATTGAAGTGTAAATGGCATAAGGTCTTATGTTATACATGTATGCGACTTTGGGAGAAGCTTAGATATTCTTGGAACCCTGCTCAATGTGCAGCCATTTTTGGCATGGATGCCTAAAAAGCGGCAACCGAGCCATGGATGGCGACTTTGCCGCGGTGGCGGAAACGCAATGAGAGTATATCAGGGTTCCTAGAATAACTTAGCTTCGTACAACGGAGCCATCATGTATAACATAAGACCTTATACTTTTATATATCAATAATTCTTTCATCCTCACCCTTGAAACGGCGGCGCAAATCCTCCGTAGTAGGACACCGGTTCGTCATTGAGTCTGAGGTGTGAAGTGTCTCCGAGCATCTGACAGCGGAAATATGCAAGTCCCGGAATTCGTTCCTCGGCAGAGAGAACAGTGACGGAGCTTGGAGGGGTAAAAAATCCCTGCCATAGTGTAACAGGAGAAGTGTTTAAAAGGTGTGACATGATGCAGAGCATGATTCCGAGATGACAGAAGAATACAAGTACAGGCTCATCGTCAGAATGGTTCGCCATGCATTCCTTGGTGGTGCCATTGTAGACCATGTAGGAACAGCTCGATTCCGTGTGGGCTGTACGGTATGCCAACCCGTCACGGACATAGCCGTATTTTGCGAGAAGCTCATCAAAGCTGCCGCATACATGGGTGTAGGCTTCTTTTACGTTTCCGCTTTTCATAACGGGTGTGTCAAGCCAGTGGGCGGCGTCAAGAAGCTCTGGATAACGGTTGAGATACTCAGGCATAAAATCCCACGGAATTGTCTTGCCGTCAGCTCTGCCCTCAGAGGAGACGGGTACGCGGAATTCCTGAAGCCAGTCATAGATTACCGCGGTTCTGTTGTGGCATTTTAATGTGGGTTCACTTGTCCTCACCGCACGTCCGAGAGGGGACGAAAAAAAGTCGGTGACGCGCCAAGAGGCGGTTCTTTTTGCGAGCAGCTCAGCTTCCTCAAAGCCCTTCTGTGTCAGTGAATCAATGCTGTAATCGGGTTCGGCATGTCTTATAAATATCAGTTTCATGGTAAAAATCCTTTTAACAATTTTAATAAGGGGCTTGCCCTATCAACCATTATAGCTTATATTTCTATAATGTAAATCTCAACTTGATTTTCATATTCAATAAGGGTAGTATATAATTACCGGAGGGTGTGTATGGCGAAGAATGTAAAAAAGAGAAGAAAAAAGAAGAGTAACAATATACTCGGACCTTTGGTGGGGCTTCTTTTCGGCTCAGGAGTGGTTGCGATAATGCTGGCGGTAGTGCTTCTGATAGAGACCGTGAGCAGGACGGGAAAGATAAATGACAGTCCGTTGACGGATGACGGCTCTAAGCATTACAGTGCCGATGAGGAGTATATCAATATAGATGCATCATCATTTACCGCGTATATAGGACAGTCATATAACCTTACGGTTTCGTCTAATCCTATGGAGCTTGCACAGGCTGTGATGTGGTCGAGCAGCAATGAGGATGCGGTTATAGTGGATGACAATGGCGTGGTGAGAATTGTCGGTGAGGGTGTTGCGGCGATAACGGCTACGGCAGATAAATATTCATCGGCGATTGCGATAGAGGGAGTAAAGAGTGCCGATTCGGTCTCTGACATGGGATTCCCTTCGCTGGATGCGATGAATGCTCAGAAAGTGAACAATACGGACAATAAAACACAGACACAGAATGGCAGCGGGCAGGGCGGTGATTCATCCGAAACGGTGACACACCCTGCAGACAGCAATAATGGCAGTGATAACGGTTATAATGATGGCACCGGCAATAATTATAACGGCGGCAGTGAGAATACGGATGCTGCTTCGACAGCTGAACCTGACAGTGAGACACAGAACACTGCCGAGGAGACGACAACAGTGTATGAAGTCCCGACTACAGAGCCGGCTTCACCAATCAACACGGATGAGATGTTTGCGGTTCTCTCGGGAAGCGGTTTTACACAGTATCTTCCCAATGCTGCAATCTACGAGGTTGATGACGACTACTACGGTGAGGTGATTGTTGAATCCGACAGCGTACATATATATATTAAGAAGCGTTCGAATGAGTTTGATATGGCGGTAAGAAGTGCGCTTTCGTACCTGCTTCCGGACACGGCGGATTCGGTGTGGAATACATACTGTACATTCACGAGTGACAGAACAATCAACAGCGGAGGAAGAAAAGTAAGATTTGTTATGCCTGCCGCAAATGCCCACTCGCAGATAATAGTCTATAATCCATAGAAAAAATACTGTTAATTTTCATGGGATATGTTATAATTATATGATAAATCGGGTGTAATGTAAGGAGATTTGATGATTAATAAGCGCAAAGTCAGACTTATGGCAAGAACAGCCATGTATGAGAAACATGAAGGAAAGAAGGAACTTAAGAATGCCGTGTATTACCGTGGAGATTATATCGGAATGCACATGTTGTTTGCAGGAATAGGGATAACACTTGGGTATTTTCTTACACTTGCCTTGATATGTGTATACAGATTTGAATATATTGTGAATAATCTTACGAAGATGGATTACAGACGCTTGGGAAGCACGCTTATCGTTATATATGTACTTCTGCTGATTGCCTTTCAGGTGGTATCATATTTTGTATTCTCGTTGCGCTACAATGAATATGAAAGCGGAATGAGAATGTATATTAGTCGACTTAAGAAGATTGATAAGCTTACCCGCGAGGAGAAAAAAGAGGAAGATAACGGGGAGGAAAGGTAATGACGGAGTTATTAAAGATTAAAGACGGACTACAGCGTCTGTACGGCAGATATGATATGGTTATAAGCCACATATTAAAATTTGCCGCGGCGTTTATATCCTTTATGCTTATAAGAGGAATGACAGGCTACAGCTCGGCGGCATCAAGCGTTTTTGTGCTTATATTACTGTCTGCCGTATGTGCTTTTCTTCCGGCGGGAGTTACGGCACTTGCAGGCTGCATTCTGATTGTATTGCAGATATATGAGATTTCAATTGAGTTTGCCATAATAACACTTGTTATGCTGCTCATACTTTTGCTTGTATATTATGTATTTTCACCAAAGACGGGGTATGTGCTTTTGCTTGTCCCTGTGATGTTTATGCTGCATATTCCGTATGCGGCTCCGGTTATTGTCGGACTGACAGCAGGGGCTGTGGGAATCGTTCCTGCATTTTTTGGAACGTATCTGTATTTTACATTGGCATTCTGCTCAGAGTTCATGGCGTCGGTATCATCATTTGGCGAGGGTGAGTTTGTCACTAAGCTGACATTTATAATGGACAATACAATTTTGAATAAGGAAATGCTTGTTATGGGCATTGTGTTTGCCGCAACGATAGTCCTTGTGTATGTAATCAGGAGCTTTTCCATAGACCGTTCATGGATTATTGCGATTGTGACAGGAAGTGTTGTCGAGGCGGTACTTGTCGTGATGTCACATGTGATGCTCTCGTTAAGCTTCAGCATGCCGGGACTTATTGTCGGTATTGTAATTTCAATAGTGATAGGACTGGTTCTCAACTTCTTCATATTTTCCGTGGATTATTCGAGAACTGAGAGAGTACAGTTTGAGGATGACGACTATTATTATTATGTGAAGGCTGTTCCTAAGCTCAACATGACAGTTACAGATGTAAAGGTAAAGAAGATTAACAGCAGAACTCAGAAGGCAGAAGAATATGATGTGAGGGACTCTTATGGTGCGGATGAGAATACTGAGCCGGATGAGTCAGAACGCCGGATGGCATACGAGCGTGACGTACTCAATCTTGAGGATGAGGAAGAAAAATAAAGAGGAAGAATAGGCATGGGTGCATTGACAAATTTTTTTGGAGATTTTGTGAATAATATTTACAGACCGGGTGTGGAATTTTCGGATATCGCGGAAATTTTAATCATCGCTTTCTTTTTGTACCATATTATACTGTGGATGAAAAACAGCAGGGCCTGGAATCTGCTGAAGGGCATCCTTGTTATAATTCTTTTTGCACTTATAGCCTATGTGTTCCATTTTACAACAATTTTGTGGATTGCCGGAAAGACAATCAACGTTGCATTGATTGCACTTGTGGTTATATTCCAGCCGGAGCTTCGAAAGGCACTTGAGCAGCTCGGCAACAAGAAGTACTTTGCGGGATTGTTCCAGTTCGATGACTCCAAGGAGAAGCTGGAGCTGTTCAGTGAAAAGACTGTCAATGAACTTGTCAAGGCATCATATGAGATGGCAAAGAAAAAGACAGGTGCACTTATAGTGATTGAACAGAAGATTAATCTTGAAGATTATATAAAGACGGGAATTAATATAGACGCTTATGTGACGAATCAGCTTCTTATAAATATATTTGAGCACAATACTCCGCTTCATGACGGAGCTGTCATTATTCGCGGAAACAGAATTGTGTCAGCTACATGTTATCTTCCTCTTTCGGATAATATGGAACTCAGTAAGGAACTTGGAACAAGACATCGTGCCGGTGCCGGTGTGAGTGAGGCGACGGATGCCTTTGTTATAATTGTATCTGAGGAGACGGGAAAGGTATCTGTTGCACATAACGGGGAGCTTGTGAGAAATGTGGATGCCGAGTATCTGCACAATAAGCTTGAGCTGCTTAAGATAGGTAATCTCGATTCAGGAAAGCGCATTAAGATATGGAAGAGGGGAGGCTGGTCTAATGAAGAAAAAGATATTCAATAATATAGGACTTAAGATTCTTGCCCTTCTGATTGCCATTATTGTATGGTGGGTTGTCATGAATATTGACGATCCCCTTGTAAAAAAGACGATTTCCGGTATTAATGTTGAACTGAGAAACGATGATGATCTCACGGACAAGGGATATATATATGAGGTGGATTCGGGCAGCGTGATTACGATTACGGTAAGGGCACCCGAGAGTGTTGCCAAGGATCTTAAGGCTTCGGATTTCGTCGCCTATGCAGACTTAAGCCAGTTGAGTCCGCTCACCGACTCGGCAAATATAACCATCGAATGTATAAAATCTGATGTCAAGAGTGACATTAAGGAGATAACCTCCAAGGTGCAGGTTGTCAAGCTGAATATCGACAACAAAGAGACTGAGGAGATTCCGATAACGATTAATATAACGGGCTCTCCGGCAGATAACTATGTCCTTGGAGACAGCTCAATATCTCAGAACAAGATAGAGGTAACGGGGGCCGCGAGTGTCATCGAAAAGATTGCCAGTGCCGTGATTTCTTACGATGTTTCAAATATGATGCAGTCTGTCAGCGAGATGGTAACGCCTGTGTTCTATGATGGGGATGGAAATGTGATTGATTCTTCTTCACTTCAGCTCAGCAGAAACAGCTTAAAGCTTAATGTTGAGATTCTGCCTACCAAGTGGATAACGGTAACAGTTATTCCTACGGTTACAACTGCTGACGGATACAAGCTGATTGAATATACACAGAGCTTCGACCGGATTAAGATTGCGGGAACAAGCGACAGTCTTGCAGCCATAAACACATTGGCGATACCAAGTGATGCCATTGAGCTTGAGAATATAGCGGAAAGTCAGGATTGCACGGTAAACATTGCAAATTATCTCAGGGGCAGTTATCGCATTGTATCAGGAACGACAGAGCTTGTTGTTCATATAGAAGTTGAACCTGAGATTGTTAAGAGCTATATAATTCGAAAGAACGGTATAGTTATCAACAATCTTGAGGAAGGTCTTGAGGCAGAGATAGAGAACGCCTACATTGAAGTCAAAATAAGTGCAATTCAGAGTACTCATGATAGCTTTAACATGGATGTATTAAATGCCAATATTGACCTTAAGGGATATGAACCGGGCGAGTACACGGTTCCTGTCATAATGTCGGAGGATAGCAACAATTATACACTTGTCGGGGATGTGACGGTCAATGTGGTTATCACGGGCAATACAGAAGAGACTTCGGCTGATGAGAATGAGACAGCGGCAAGAAAGCATTAGAAGCTTTAAAACCTGTAGGGGAAAAGAAAATGGATAATCCGGTTATTGATGTGATTATTCCGGTGTGCAAGCCGGATGAAAAGTATGCAGGACTTCTCCACATGCTCGAAATACAGACTGTCAGAATAAGACAGATATGTGTCATTAATACGGGAAGACAGTATTATGATGAGAGTCGCTTTGAGTATGATGGAGTTATTAAAATAAGGCATATAGAGCCTGATGAGTTTGACCATGGTCGTACCAGACATGAGGGGATAATTGGTTCGGACGCGGACTATTGCCTGCTCATGACGCAGGATGCGGTTCCGGCAGATGACAGACTTGTTGAGAATCTGTTAGAGTGTTTTAAGACGCCGGAAATTGCCGTGGCGTATGCAAGACAGCTGCCGGACGACAAATGCCGGATAATTGAGCGGCTTGCAAGACAGTTCAACTATCCGGAAAAAAGCAGCATAAAGAGAAAAGAGGATATCGACAGGCTGGGAATAAAAGCGTTCTTCTGTTCTGATGTATGTGCAATGTATGACAGGACAAAGTATATTGAGCAGGGAGGATTTATAAGAAGAACGATATTCAACGAAGACATGATTATGGCATATAGGTTTCTTATGGCGGGATATGGAGTATACTATAAGGCGGATGCCAAGGTTATACACTCTCATAACTATACCAATATGCAGCAGTTTCACAGAAATTTCGACCTCGGAGTATCACAGACGGATAATCCCGATGTCTTTAACAGTGTATCATCTGAGAGTGAAGGGTTAAAATATATTAAAAAGATGACTTCGCTGCTCGTACATGAGGGAGCGGCATATTATATTCCGTATTTTTATATTAACAGTTTTTTCAGACTTGCAGGTTATAAGCTTGGACGGGCATACAAAAAGCTGCCACGAAAGCTTGTTCTTGCATGCACAATGAATCAGAATTATTGGAGGCACCGGTGATTAAGAGTAATCAGAAATATTTTAACAGATTACATGTGCTTTTGGATGCAATTATAATAGCGGTTTCTTATGCGCTTGCATGGGGAATCAAGTTCTTTGATGATGGACACACAATGATGAACGCGATGTATATCACAGGCTTATTGTGCATAATACCGCTGTATCTCATCTTATACTATTTCTTTAATGTGTACAGTCCGAAGAGAATGCAGACGGTTAAGGAGGAAGCGGGAAATATTATTAAGTCCAATACGGCTGGACTTGTTATATTTATTTTATCGCTGTATATGCTTCATCAGGCACACTTCTCAAGACAGATGATGTTCATATTTTACGTCATCAACAATACTGTTGAGATTGTGTTCAGAAATCTGATAAGACGTGTTCTGCGCAACATAAGGAATAAGGGCTTCAACCAGAAACATATACTTCTCGTCGGATACAGCCGTGCGGCTGAAGGATATATTGACAGAATAAAGCTGAATCCGCAATGGGGTTATCATATATTGGGAATACTTGACGATAACATAAGTATCGGAACCAAGTATCGGGGCGAGGAGGTTATAGGAAAGATTGACAGGCTTGAGGGGCTTCTCCTGGAGAATGAACTTGATGAGATTGCAATTACACTGAGTATAGCGGAGTATGTCAAGCTTGAGAGTATTGTTGCAGTGTGTGAGAAGTCGGGGGTTCACACCAAGTTCATTCCGGACTATAACAATGTGATTCCGACAAGACCGTATACCGAGGATCTTTTAGGTCTTCCGGTTATTAATATACGAAGAGTTCCGCTTAACGGAAGCTTTAACAGATTCATAAAGAGACTTGGGGACATTGTGGGCTCATTTCTTCTTATCATTTTGTTTTCACCGATTATGCTTATTGTTGCCATTGCGGTGAAGGTAAGCTCTAAAGGTGCGGTAATTTATAAGCAGGAACGTGTAGGACTTCATAACAGGAATTTTGTAATGTATAAGTTCCGCTCAATGCGTGCCGACAGATGTGATGAGCATCGTTTTACGACGCAGAATGATGACAGAACGACGAAGGTTGGAAAGATTATAAGAAAGTTCAGTCTTGATGAGCTGCCACAGCTTTTTAATGTGTTTAAAGGCGATATGAGCCTTGTCGGGCCAAGACCTGAGCAGCCTAATTTTGTCGAGCAGTTCAGAGAGCAGATTCCAAGATATATGATTAAGCATCAGGTAAGACCGGGAATGACCGGATGGGCACAGATTAACGGTTACAGAGGAAATACATCTATCGAGAAGAGAATAGAGTATGACCTGTATTATATTGAGAATTGGACATTCTTCTTTGATATTTCTATTTTATTTCAGACATTATTTAAGGGGTTTGTCAATAAGAATGCATATTAAATGATATGTCGGTTGGATTTAGAGAAAGAATAGAGGCTTTAAAATGTCAGAAAAGAGAAAGAAAAGAAAGATGAAGGTATGGCAGAAGGTACTGCTCTTCTTTTTGGAGATAGTGGTGCTGGCTGTCGTTGTGATTGCATGGTATATAGTTGATAAGTTCAGTAAGCTTGAAATTCAGGAGATAGACAGGGAGGCTATTGACCTTGTGATAGCCCCTGAGGTAAAGGCTAACGAGGCACTTAAAGGTTATACTAACTATCTTCTGCTTGGAACGGATGCTCGTGATAATTCTATTGAAGCTATGACGAGCACGGGCGAAGGAAATACGGATGCAATAATTATTGCGAGTCTCAACAATGATACGAAGGAGGTTAAGCTTGTCTCCATATACAGGGATACATTGCTTATGGTTCCAAAATCCGGAAATTGTCCTGACACCTACAGAAAGGCAACAGAGGCTTTTTTCTATTCGGGAGTTGAATCGACGATAAGCATGGTTAACCTGAATCTTGACCTCAACATTACCGATTATGTCATGGTTAATTTCGAGGCATTAATTAGAATTGTGGACGCGGTGGGCGGAATTGATCTTGAAATAACGGAGCAGGAGTTATACTGGCTCAACGAGTACTTAAGAGATACGGGACTTAATACAGGAAGAACCTATGAGACAGTTCCTCATTCGGGAATGGTACATCTTGACGGAATACAGGCGACGGCATACTGCCGTATAAGATATGCCGACGGCACACTTGATTATGGACGTGCGGAGAGACAGAGAAAGGTAATAAGCTTGATATTTGAGAAGGCGAAGAAGATGAACCTTAACCAGCTTACCAATGCAATCAACGGTGTGCTGGACAATGTTGTGACAAGCGTTCCGGCGAGTGAAATTTTAAGCATGGTGCCAAGTGTATTTGATTTTTCGCTTGTCGATCAGACGGGATTCCCTTTTGAGAAGTTTGGCTCAATGAAGAGGGTTCCGGAGCTTGATATCAATGACCCTGTATTTGCAATGACCCTTGAATCAAATGTCAGCGAGCTTCATGAGTATCTGTTTGGCGTCAGCAATTATACGCCTACATCGAGAATACAGGATATAAGTGATTATCTTCAGGCTCTCTATGATAAGAACAATTACCGTGATAATATCTATCAGTAGAGCTGTGGTGTAAAAAATAACAATTAGGAGTATATCATGTCCGCAGATAAGACAGACATAAAAAAATATATTATAAGGATTGCAATTGTAGCCACAATTAGTATTGTGGCTTCATTGCTTGTTGAGCTTTTCTCAAATATAAAGCTTATTACAATGAACAGTGACGAAAAAGGTGTGCAGGATATTGCATTCACGGCTGAAAGGTTCGACAAGGCTGATGTGATTGAGGGAAAGCCTGAGGAAGGGCTTGAGTACAGAAGCAATGGTGAATATGATGCTTATCAGGGTATGGATTGCTATTACATTGAGCCGGACCGATATGTGAGCAAGCTGGAAATTGAATATAATAATAAGTCGGCGGCGTATTTTGCCATAGTTGTGCAGTACGAGAACAGATTCGGATATCTTGAAAGCAGTATTGTAAAGGATGCTAATCCGATATATATATCGCGTTCTACGGTGAACATAAATAAAAATGCCAAAGGAATATGGATCATTCCGCTGGATAACAATACTCCGCAGCTTGAGAATGATGTTCAGCTTGTAAGTACTGCAGTGAGAAACGTTGCTGTGTTTAACTGTTTTCGATTTATTTTTGTTATGCTTGCTGTGCTGTGCGCAGGGCTTCTGATAGTATTAAGAAATATTATAGCAAAGCATTTAGAGTATGGATTCCTGATAGTGGGAATATGTGCCGGTTTTATATTCTGTCTTGCAATGCCGCTTTCAAGGGTAGGCTGGGATGAAGAGACACATCTTAGAAGCGTATACTGGCTGGATATTACGGGAAGCTATGAATATAACAGCTTTCTTCATGATTATGTGGACGGAGGAGTCAACAATCTGCCGTTCGAGTACAGCACATCATACGAGGAGTACAAGTATGTGCGTGAGCGCGTAAATGAGCTGTCGACGCCGAGTGATGCGGACCCTGTGACATCACATCACTGGGGAACAAGCGGATTTGCAACATTCTCGTATGTTTTCATGGCAATAACATGTAATATATGCAAGCTTCTCGGTGTGCCGTTTGGATATACCTATATGCTGCTTAGGTTCACTAACATGATAATGTATATTACGGTCGTGTTTTTTGCAGTGAGAAAGCTTCCTAAGGGAAAGCTGATAATGAGTGCAGTTGCGCTTATGCCGACTCCGATGTATCTTGCCGCAACCATATCTTATGACACTATAGTGACGGGATTTCTTTTTCTTGGAATGGCGTATCTGTTCTACCTTATGTTAACTGACAAAAAGATTACCTGGTGGGAATATCTTGTGTTCATAGGCGGAATGGCATATGGTTCATCAAGAAAGTCCATATATATACCGCTCATTCTTCTCGGTGTGTTTCTTCCGCACAGAATTTTTAAGGATAAGAAGCAGGAGCGTATAATGAAGGCGGGGGTGATTGTGGTTCTTCTCGCAATACTCAGCACGTTTGTGCTTCCGGCACTTATAAGTCCGTCGACTGAGGGCGATTTAAGAGGCGGAACGACGAGCCATGCAGGTCAGATGAGTGCAGTGTTTTCTAACCCTTTGGGTTATGCGGATCTTCTTCTGACGACTATGTGGCAGCATCTGTGGGATTATGGAATAGGAACTCCTACACTTGATTTTATGGCATACTTAGGTGCGGGAAGCCTTACCTATGTTATAGTAATCTATCTTGTCTCGATTACTCTTACCTCCGAGAACATGGTGTATGTACAGAACGATAAGAAAAGCCGGACAGCCGAGGGCATGCCGGTGTGGCTTAAGGCAATGATATATTTTCTGGTGTTTGGTGTCATGTGTCTTATATGGACTTCAATGTATCTTAGCTACACCGAGGTTGGAAAAACGACAATGGCGGGAGTTCAGGGAAGATATTATATACCGCTTCTGTTCCCTGTGCTGTATACACTCAGCTTTAACAAGATCAATGTGAACCTGAACAAGGTTAAGTACAATATGACATGTCTGATTATATCTGCATTTATAATTTTCTATAGTATATGGGAGATTCTTATAAGACAGTGCAGTTTATAAAATATATGGGCAGGCAGCAAAGCGGATTGCGGATATCATTAACAAATATAAAGGAAAATAATTATCCGGAAAGGAAAGAATATGAAAAAATTAATTATCACAGGCTGCAACGGACAGCTTGGAAGAGCAATGAACAAGGTTTTAGAGAAAAATTCAGAGTATGAGCTTGTAAATACAGACGTTGCGGAGCTTGATATAACGAATATTGATGCGGTCTTGGCATTTGTTGAGAAGGAGAAGCCTTATGCGATTGTGAACTGTGCAGCTTACACAGCTGTTGATGCCTGTGAGGTGAACAGAGAACTCGCATATAAGATTAATGCAATCGGACCAAGGAATCTTGCCATTGCTGCTGAGAAGTTCGGTGCCAAGCTTGTTCATGTGTCCACGGATTATGTGTTTGGCGGAGATGCCAAAAGTCCTTATACGGAGTTTGACGCAGTGGGACCAAAGAGCATGTACGGTTTTACCAAGCTTGCGGGAGAGAATTTTGTTAAGGATTTTTCAAAACATTATTTTATTGTGCGTACAGCTTGGCTGTATGGTGATGGCAGGAATTTTCTCAGGACCATGCTCAAGCTTTCGGAGACACATGATGAGATAACTGTTGTCGACGATCAGATAGGTTCACCTACAAGCGCAATGGAGCTTGCAAGGGCGATAAGCTGGCTTATACCTACAGAGAACTACGGACTTTATCATGGAACCTGCGAGGGATATTGCTCATGGGCTGACTTTACTGAGGCAATATTTAAAAAGACCGGAAAGAACACAAAGGTTATCCATGTGAGCACACAGGAGTATCAGGCTGCACATCCGGATTCGGCTTCAAGACCGGCATATTCGGTTCTCGACAATTATATGTTACGTCTTGTCGGTGGATATACATTTGCGGACTGGGAGAAGGCTCTCGACGAGCATCTTGAATTATGCAGAGACTTATGGTAACATACACATAGCTATGCTTTGAAGGATATGTAAAAATAAAAGGAGAATTTTTGACATGAGAACTTACCTTGTAACCGGAGGAGCCGGTTTTATCGGTTCTAATTATATTCATTATATGTTTAAGAAGTATGGGGACACTATCCGCATTATCAACGTGGATGTACTTACATACGCCGGAAATCTTGAGAATCTTAAGGACATCGCCGATAAGCCTAACTACACCTTTGTTAAGGCTGATATCTGCGATAAGGAGGCAATAGAGAAGATATTTGCCGGGAACGATATTGACAGAGTTGTTCATTTCGCTGCCGAGAGCCATGTTGACAGAAGCATCAAGAACCCTGAGGTATTCGTTAAGACGAACGTGCTCGGAACGGCGGTTATGCTCAATGCGGCCAAGAAGGCATGGGAGCTTCCTGACGGCTCATATAAGGAGGGAAAGAAGTTCCTCCATGTATCAACTGACGAGGTATACGGTTCACTTCCTGATGATGATACCGCATTCTTCTATGAGACAACTCCTATTGACCCGCACAGCCCGTATTCAGCAAGCAAGGCTTCCTCAGATATGCTTGTAAAGGCATACATTGACACATATCATTTCCCTGCAAATATAACCAACTGCAGCAACAACTACGGACCTTACCAGTTCCCGGAGAAGCTCATTCCGCTTATAATCAACAATGCACTTTCGGGAAAGAAGCTTCCCGTATACGGTGACGGAAAGAACGTAAGAGACTGGCTTTACGTTGAGGACCATGCGAAGGCTATCGATATGGTTCAGGAGCAGGGTGTTCTTGGCGAGAGATATAATATCGGCGGACATAATGAGAAGCAGAATATAGAGATTATAAAGATTATTCTTGAGACACTTAACGAGATGCTTCCTGATTCGGATCCAAGAAAGGCACACATTAACGAGGAGCTTATCACATACGTTGCGGACCGCAAGGGACATGACAGACGCTACGCGATAGCACCGGATAAGATTAAGGCGGCAGTCGGCTGGGTTCCGGACACGATGTTCAAGGACGGAATCAGGCTCACAATCAAGTGGTATTTCGAGCATGAGGATTGGATGAAGAATGTTACAAGCGGCGATTACCAGAAGTATTATGCCGAGATGTACAAGTAATCCCTGCAGTAAGGATTAGAGAAATATTACAATAAGGATTACGGAAAGGATTAAGATATGAAGGGAATTATACTCGCCGGAGGTTCCGGAACAAGACTTTACCCGCTTACCAAGGCTATCTCAAAGCAGATTATGCCTGTCTATGATAAGCCGATGATATATTATCCTCTCTCGACGCTTATGCTTGCGGGCATAAGAGAGGTGCTCATCATCTCAACACCGAGGGATTTACCTGTATTTAAGGAGCTGTTAGGCGACGGAAGCCAGCTCGGAATGAACCTTGAGTATGCGGTTCAGGAGACACCCAGAGGACTCGCCGATGCATTCATTATCGGAGAGAAGTTCATCGGAAGCGACAGAGTTGCACTTGTGCTCGGAGACAACATCTTCTATGGACAGAGCTTTTCCAAGGTTCTTCAGAAGGTTGCGGCAAGAGAGAGCGGTGCAACAATATTCGGATATTATGTAAGGGATCCGAGAGAATACGGAGTTGTTGAGTTCGACGAGACGGGAAAGGCACTCTCGATAGAGGAGAAGCCTGAGCATCCGAAGTCTAACTATGCTGTTCCGGGACTTTATTTCTACGACAACGATGTTGTTGAGATTGCTAAGAATGTCAAGCCTTCAGCAAGAGGTGAGATAGAGATAACCAGCATCAATAATGAGTACTTAAGCCGCGGAACGCTTCAGGTTGAGACACTCGGAAGAGGTTTTGCATGGCTTGACACGGGCAACCACGATGCCCTCCTTGATGCGGCAGACTTCGTTGCGGCATTCCAGAAGAGACAGGGACTTTATATTTCCTGTATAGAGGAGATTGCATACAAGAGAGGCTTCATTGACAGGGAGCAGCTTGTTGCACTTGCACAGCCTCTTCTTAAGACTGCTTACGGCAAATATCTTTTAGAGGTTGCCAACGGTCTTTAAAATCAATATTAACGGTATCATTGGGGGCAAAATACCTTTTGACCCTAACATCATAATATGCGAGGTTGCTAAATGGGACAGATTACTGTAAGTAAATGTTATACAGAGGACGGAGTGGAGATAGAAGGACTCAGGGTTATCGAGCCGAAGGTGTTCGGTGATGCGAGAGGATATTTCTATGAGGTATACAACTATAATGATTATGCTGCTGCAGGAATTGACATGCAGTTCGTTCAGGATAATCAGTCAGGCTCTAAGAAGGGCGTTATCAGAGGACTTCATTTTCAGAAGCAGTTTCCTCAGGATAAGCTTGTGAGAGCAGCGAGAGGAAAGGTGTTCGATGTTGCCGTTGATTTGAGAGAAGGCTCAAAGACTTTCGGCAGGTGGTACGGTGTTGAGCTGTCAGAGGAGAACAAGAAGCAGTTCTTTATTCCGAAGAATTTTGCACATGGCTTTGTTGTATTATCTGATACTGCAGAGTTCGCATATAAGTGTACCGATTTTTATCATCCTAACGATGAGGGCGGTATTATATGGAATGATTCCGAGGTGGGCGTAAAGTGGCCTATCCCTGAAGGAATGGAGCTTATATTCTCTGACAAGGATACTAAGTGGGGAACACTTGCGGAGTATGTGGCTGCTAAGAAAAATAACTAAGTTTGAGGAAGGTTTACAATGCATCATTCAGTAAGAGCCAATTTCGCCAAGTTCAGACCTCTTTTATTTGAGCTGGTTTCGCGGGACATAAAAAATAAATATCGTCGTTCGGTGCTCGGTGTGTTGTGGACTCTTTTAAACCCATTGTTCATGATGATAATTCTCTCGGCGGTATTTTCACGTATTTTTGGATTTGCCGTTGAGAATTATCCTATATATATTCTCTGTGGACAGGTATTGTATAATTTCTTTTCTGAGTCAACACAGGCGTCAATGAATTCGATTATCAACAGCGCTGCATTGATAAAAAAGGTGTATGTGCCTAAGTATATATTTGTGCTGTCAAGAATACTGTCGTGTTCAATCAACATATTTGCAGCATATGCGGCACTGCTCATAGTGATGGTTGTGCTCAGGACACCGCTTCATTACACGATGTTCCTGTCCGCGATACCTATAGTCATTATGATTATGTTCTCAATGGGTGTTGGTTTTATACTTGCAGCATTGTCTGTAAAATACAGGGATATAGTCCATCTGTATTCGGTTTTTCTGACAGGCTTTATATATCTTGCACCTATAATGTATCCGCTTGATATTCTTGGAAATGTGCTGCAGACTATTGTTAAGATTAATCCGGTAACGAATATACTTGTCATGTTCAGAGGATTTATGATGTATAATTCCATGCCGGATTTGTACACGATACTCATGTCGATAATACCGAGTGCATTGATTCTGGTGCTTGGCGTGTGGGTATTCTATAAAAAGCAGGATGAGTTTATACTCTATTTGTAAGGCGGAGAATTTGCAGTATGGAAAATAATATGTCATTAAACAATGATATCATAATAGAAGTTAATAATGTATCGCGCTGCTTTAATCTTGCCAGAGAGAGAGTTGACAGTCTGAAAGAATATGTTGTGCGCAGAATTAAGGGAAATTTACATTTTGACGAATTCTGGGCACTCAAGGATGTGAACTTCACGGTTAAAAGAGGCGAGTCAATAGGACTTATCGGACTTAACGGAAGCGGAAAAAGTACAATGCTTAAGGTTATAGCAGGAGTATTAAAGCCGACTGACGGCACGGTCAGGGTATATGGTGATGTAGCTCCGCTTATTGAGCTTGGAGCAGGATTCGATTCCGATCTCACGGCAAGAGAGAATATTTACCTGAATGGAGCACTTTTGGGACATCCAAGGTCTTTTATGAGGGATGTATATGATGAGATAGTTGATTTCGCGGAGCTCTATGATTTCATGGACGTACCTGTTAAGAATTTTTCATCGGGTATGACATCAAGACTTGCATTTTCAATTGCAACTATCGGAAAACCGGATATACTTATTGTGGATGAGGTTCTGGCAGTGGGAGATTCTAAGTTCCAGCAGAAGTGTATAGACAGGATAGAAGAGATGATGCGGATGGGTACGACGGTTCTGTTCGTATCACACAGTATAGAACAGGTAAAGATGGTATGTGGGAAGGTTGTATGGCTTGAGCATGGAAAGCTTAGAGCCTACGGCGATACCAAGGAGATATGTGCTCAGTATGAGGAGCTGTATGGTGGAAAATAAAGAGAGGAGATATCAGCAATGAAATATGTAAAAAGAACAGTGCTTGCCGCTTTATATATTGCTTTTTCATATTTTTATGCTCTCCTTCCAAAGTTCCATATAAAGGGCGGGTTCACTGTCAGTGTGAGCCCGTTCAATTTAGAGACATTTATCATGATGCTCTTTATCGGAATATATCTGACGGCTTTTTGGATTATAATCAACAGGTTGTTCAGAAATTAGGAGGCATGGCTTGGACAAGTTCATATTTATATATAAAAAAAGAATAGATTTACGAGACAGCAACAGGCTTATCATCCAGACGGGCTCATGTAGGGATTACATGAAGGATGTTAAGGCTGTTTCCTACGTTAATGGAATTGAAACAGAGGTGGAGATTGTGGAAAACCCGCATACGCCTCTGCTTTTTGTGTATAAAAATGCCGAACCTGAGTTTGACGGTGAATACAATCTGTGTATTAACCTGCCAGAGAAAGTAAAAAATGTGAAGATTATTCTCACAAAGGATACTTACCCTTCAGGCATTGAGGAGATAAATATATCTTCAGCACAGATTGAATACCTGAGAAATCTCATAGAAATTAATCTTATCGGAGTGCAGGCTGATGAAAGAACGAAAACCATCAAGATTACAGGCTGGGCGGAATCGGCAGGAGAGCTGAAGCTAAGTGTGTACGCAGAAAAAAAAGAGCTTGAGTATAAGGCGGATTATTTTACAAGAGCTGATATGGTGAGCAGATATTTTGAGGGTGAGCTCAACAGGAACTGTGGCTTTGAACTGACGGTTGAGGATACTGATGTACGAAGCATAAGGATTACATCAGAATCAGGAGGCAGAAGGGGAAGCATAGGTGTGGTTGTGAACCGTGATTCATCCGGGCAGCAGAGGCGAAGTGTAAGGCTTGCTGAGGATAAGCGCAATGATTATATAACCAGGGCAAGAAACTATATAGCCATGTACGGAATGAAGAGATTCATTGTAAAGGCGGTCGGTAAGCTTACCGGAAAATCGATAAAGGACCCGACAAACATTTATTTTAACAAGATAAATCCGAATGAAGCGAGACTTAAGGAGCAGCGGGATTATAAATTTGCGTCAAATTATAAGTTTTCGATACTTATTCCTGTCTACAGACCTGATGTAAAGTTCTTTACGTTGATGCTCGACTCAATAGTGGCACAGACCTATGACAACTGGCAGATATGCTTAGCGGACGGAAGCGGTGACGGATATACGGTTGAGAATGTGGTAAAACCGTATGTTGAAAAGTATGGTGAGGACAAGGTTAAGTATATAAAGCTTGAGAATAATCTTGGAATTGCCGAGAATACCAATGCGGCTATGAGTATGGCTGACGGAGACTTTATTGTGTTCGGCGACCATGATGATGAACTGCATCCGACAGCATTATTTGAGTGTATGCGTGAGCTTGAGAGATATCCGCAGGCAGATTTTATATATTCGGATGAGGATAAGATTATCGAGGCGACAGGGCACCACACAGAGGCACATTTTAAGTCTGACCTTAATATGGAGCTTTTGCGTTCCAACAATTATATATGCCACCTCAGCGTTGTAAAAAAGAGCTTGGCAGACAAGGTGGGGGGGCTTTATACACAGTTCAATGGTTCGCAGGATCATGATTATGTGCTGAGATGTGTTGAAAAGGCAGAATGTGTGCGCCATATCCCGAGAATACTGTATCACTGGAGAATCAATGATAATTCAACCGCAAAGAGTGCATCAACCAAGACCTATGCGAACACGGCAGGCGTTAATGCGGTGAGTGCCCACCTGAAGAGAATGGGAATTGATGGTGAGGTAAAGAATGGCGTGGCACCGGGCTTTTACGATATAAGGTATAAGCTTACCGAGAAACCGCTTGTATCAGTTATAATACCTAACAAGGATCATTTGGACGATTTGACACGCTGCCTCGAATCTATGGAAAATGTCAATAATTATCACAATGTCGAGTATATTGTGGTTGAAAATAACAGTGTGCTGGAAGATACCTTTGAGGGATACAAAGAGCTTGAGAAGAAATACGGTGATAAATTTAAGCTTGTAAAGTGGGACGGGATATTCAACTATTCCGCAATAAACAATTTCGGAGCAAGGTATGCGAAGGGAGAGTATATATTGCTTCTCAACAATGATACATCCGTGATTGAACCGGACAGCTTAAGATGTATGCTTGCACAGTGTCAGAGAGCAGAGGTTGGTATCGTAGGAGCAAAGCTTCTCTACGATGATGACACGGTTCAGCATGCGGGAGTAATTATAGGCTATCAGGGTGTTGCAGGACATGCATTTACGGGAATAGGCGATGATGTGTACGGCTACTTTGCAAGGGCTGTGCTTTCACAGGAACTCTCTGCCGTGACGGCGGCATGCCTTCTCACAAAGAGAAGTGTGTTTGATGAGGTCGGAGGGCTTGACGAGAGCTTTGAGGTTGCCTTTAACGACATTGATTATTGTATGAAAGTGAGGGCGGCAGGATATAAGATTATCTATGATCCGCACGCAAAGCTTCACCATTATGAGTACAAGTCAAGAGGTGCCGAGGATACAGGAAAGAAGCAGGAGCGCTTTGGCGGAGAGATAATGCACTTTATTGACAAGTGGCGGGCTGCACTAATCGCGGGAGATATGTATTACAACCCTAATCTTGAGCTTGTGGGGGAGTTGTATACGATTAAAAAATAATGATAGGCAGATATATGGAAAGAAACCGTATGTCTGCTTATTTTTAGTGTGCCTTGCGGCGCACGCTTCTATGCGACAGGGTATCTGGAATTGCAGCAACAACAGAATGGTACATGTGCATTTGAAATCAAACTGGGAGCGAATCAGATTGATGTAGCTGCAGACAATCTCATAAAGATAAGAAATGAGATTGAAAAAAAAGGAGGAAAGGCACCAAAATCGTTATGTGTGATATGCGGATTATCCAATGCTGCATATCAAAGAACCGATGGTGTATTTGTTGTTCCGATTACAGCTTTGAGAGAATAAAGCATCTGCTGTAATTTGCTGCACCTTAATATAAAAACAAAGGTATCGGACATGGCTATTTACACTTGACAATATTTCGTTTAAGTGGGTATGCTATTATATAAGAAAAGCGATGTGCTTGTGATGCATAGCTGAATTGTACTTTGGAGGTAAAGACATGCTTCTTATAAAGAACGGCAGGGTGGTTGACCCTGTGAGCGGTGTTGACAAGGTCATGGATGTACTTGTTGATGGAGGAAGGATTGCAGCCGTGGGAGACAAGGCTGCTGCACTTTTGGATGAGAAAGATAGAACAGCACAGATTATAGATGCATCTGGGCTTGTTGTGGCTCCGGGACTTGTGGATACTCATGTGCATTTCCGCGACCCGGGATTTACTTATAAGGAGGACATAATGACCGGTGCGGCGGCTGCTGCAAGGGGCGGATTCACGACAGTTGTGTGTATGGCTAATACCAAGCCACCTGTGGATAATGTGGATACACTTGAGTATGTTCTTAAAAAAGGTGCACAGACAGGCATACATGTGCTGTCCGCTGCGACCGTGAGCAAGGGGCTTGCAGGTAAGGAACTCGTGGATATGGAAGCTCTTGCAGAAGCAGGTGCGGCGGGTTTCACGGACGATGGAATCCCGATTATGGATGAGCATGTGCTTGTGGAGGCAATGGATAGAGCGAAGAAGCTTAATCTTCCGATAAGTCTGCATGAGGAGGACCCGGCATTCATAGCCGCACCTGGAGTTCATCAGGGAGAGGTGTCTGAAAAAATCGGATACGGCGGTGCATCAAGAACAGCTGAGGATGTGATGGTGGCAAGGGACTGTGCACTGGCACTACACACGGGAGCTTCGGTGTGCATACAGCACATAAGCTCGAAGAATGCGGTTGAGTATGTGAGGACGGCAAAGAAGCTCGGAGCGGATGTCCATGCGGAGGCTACACCGCATCATTTTACATTGACTGACAAGGCTGTGTTGGAATACGGCACACTTGCGAGAATGAATCCTCCTGTGAGAACAGAGGAGGACAGACTTAAGATAATAGAGGGGCTTTGCGACGGCACGATAGATATGATTGTGACGGACCACGCACCTCATAGTGCAGAGGAGAAGGCAAGACCTATGGAGAACGCACCGAGTGGAATTACGGGGCTTGAGACTTCGCTTGGACTAGGAATCAGGTCACTTGTCGAGCCGGGGCACCTCACTCTTATGAAGCTCATGGAATGTATGAGCAGAAATCCGATGGAATTTTACAGGAGAAAGCCCGTGAGCATAGCCGAGGGAAATCCTGCGGATATTGTCATATTCGGAGAGCACGAGAAGTGGACTGTTGACCATTTTGCATCTAAGGCGGCGAACAGCCCGTTTTTTGGCTGGGAGCTGCCGGGAAAGGTACACTACACTATCTGCGATGGAAAGATAGTGTATAAGATATAGCGGATAATTTATGTTTTGAGACGGAGGAAGCGGGGCATGCTTGTTCATGTGATGAAGGTATATAAAAACAGCGGTTTTAAGCCGGCAGTCAAGACTGCCCTGCGTGATTTGAGGGAGGGCTCGGCAAAAAAGGCTCAGAAAAGCTTTTATAAGCGGAGCCTTTTTTCGCAGGAACAGAAGGAAAACACCCATGTATACGGGTATCGTATAATACAATCGGACGGTGTGAAGCTGCACTGTGACATGATGTGTGAATTATCCAGGGCTGTTGACGGAAAAAGTCCTGCGCTCGTATATATGGATGAGCTTCGGGATGGAAAGCTTCTGTATAAGCCTGATTTCGCCCCGGACAATCTTGCATCGCACAATTATATCGGCAGCTGTGTGGCTGTGAGGGAGGATGTGCTTGATGGGAAGGCACTTGAGCTTGCGGGGGAAGACAATCTGTGGAGCTTTAACAGATATATATGCGATAAATGCAGGGCTGACGAGATATGCCATATAAGCAGGGCACTTTTTGAGGATATGAGCCGGAAAGAGACATACAATGATAAAACTGATTATTTCGCAGAGAATAATATAGCTGATAACAACTGCGACGGGAAGAGTTTACATTTGGCTGATGAAAAAAATATTCAGCCGCTCGTATCTATCATAATACCTAATTATGAACATAGAGATGATTTGAAGTGCTGCATTGACTCATTGTTAGAGATTAACAGCTACAGGAATATAGAGATTATAATAGTGGAAAATAACAGCAAATCGGATGAGATATTTGCTTATTATAGAGAACTTGAGGAAAATTATCCGCAGTTAATTCGTGTTATGGGATGGGACGGCAGCTTTAACTATTCGGCAATCAACAATTACGGTGCCGCACAAGCGAAGGGAGAGCTGCTGCTGCTTCTCAACAACGACACGAAGATAATCGAGCCGGATTCAATCGGAAGAATGGCAGCGTATGCAGTGCGTGAGAATACGGGAGCGGTAGGGGCATGCCTGCTGTACGGTGATAAGACAATCCAGCATGCAGGTGTGATAGTCGGAATAGGACCTGACAGGACGGCAGTTCATCCTAATGCAGGTGTGTCGATAATCGAGAGAGGCTACAGAGACAGCATACATCATGTGCAGAACTATTCGGCGGTGACGGGCGCATGCCTTATGGTAAAGAGAGCACTCTACGAGGAGCTTGGCGGTCTTGATGAGGAGCTCGCGGTTGCATACAATGATGTGGATTTCTGCTTAAGGCTCAGGCAGAGAGGACTTCTCAATGTCTATGTGCCTGATGCGATGCTGTATCACTTTGAATCTAAGTCAAGGGGATATGACAATAAAGGGGAGAAACATGAGAGATTTCTAAGAGAATCTGAAATGTTCCGTGAAAGATGGCAGGCATATATCGACGACGGAGATATGTATTACAATCCTAATCTTTCCAAGGATAGACCGTGGGATATAAGATTGTGAAGATGCATAATAGGGGAAATCATTGTGAAAGGCGGGAGTAAAAATGGATATCAATTATAAGATAAAAAAGGCAGCAGCGTACATGAAGCATTATGGACCTGAGAAACTTGCAAAGAAAGCCATTGGAAAACTTATGGACAGGGACGATTATGGGACAGGATATACACAGCTTGTTCCGGGGGAGGAGGAGCTGTTCTACCAGAGGAGCAGGCATTTTGAGAAAATGCCGCTCATAAGTATTCTGGTACCAGTGTATAATCCACCGCGTACGTATTTTAAGGAGATGCTGCTTTCAGTGCTCAACCAGACATATTTTCACTGGCAGCTCTGCCTTGTGGATGCGGGCACAAATAAGCTTCGAGGGCTTGTCGAGGAGCTTGTTGACGGAGATGAGCGCGTATGCTATAAGGAAATTGACAACGCGGGTATAGCAGGTAACACGAATGAGGCACTTAAGATGGCGCGGGGAGAATACATTGCTCTCCTTGATAATGACGACACCCTGTCACCCGATGCACTGTATCACATTGTAGAGATGATTAATGCCGAGGAGGCCGATTGCCTGTATTCGGATGAGGATAAGATGGACGGCGATGGGCAGAAGTTTTTCTGTCCGCACATCAAGCCTGACTATAATCCTGTTCTATTGCAGAGCAATAATTATATCTGCCACCTCTTTGCAGCAAAGACCGAGCTTGCAAGGGAAGTCGGAGGCTTCGACAGTGAATATGACGGGGCACAGGACTATGATTTTATTCTCAAGTGCACGGAAAAAGCAGAAAAGGTATCACATGTGAAGCGTATACTCTATCACTGGAGAACACATGAGAGCTCCACCTCATCCAATCCGCTGTCAAAAATGTATGCCTATGAAGCAGGAAAAAAGGCAATAGAGGCACATCTTGAGCGTGTCGGGAAGAGCGGCAGCGTGAAGATGCTCGATGATTTGGGCTTTTACAGGGTGGATTACGAGGAGGGCAATGCGGATGATAACGCCGATGGCGGACTTCCCGGTGTACAGATTGTCGTGACAGGCGTGCGGAACAGTGAAAAAGCACAAAATTATTTTAGATATATACGCAACAATACCTTATACGATAATTTAAAGCTGTGTGCGATGGGCGAGCCGGATGCGGACAGGCTTGAGGGTTGCGAATGTGATTACATCTGCGTGCTTAACGGTGGGACAAAGATGTCGGATAAAAAATGGCTATTTAAGCTCATTGCATGTGCGGAGAATGAAAATGCCGATGCGGTTGCGGCAAAGCTTCTCGTAAAGCAGGCATTTCCGCTCTGCGAGGCGGTCAACAGAACTTTTATTGTGTACTCGGGCGATGATTATATCGATGCCTTCGGCAGACAGCGCACGAGCGCGGGAAAGCCTGAGTGGTACAAGGGCAATTTTAACAGAAATATTCTGCAGTGCAATGTAAGGACGGTGCCGAAGAATGCGGTGCTTTTAAGGCGCGAAGAGTATATGAGGCTTATCGCGGAGAAGTGGGTATCCGGTGAGGATGCCGTCTATGTGTATGAGCCGGGGGTTGAGCTCTACAGGTAGCACGGACGGAGAGATACTGACATAGATAGGAAATCGCGTAGCTAAGAATTAAAAGTGTCTAAGAAGATATATAATAGGCAATTGCGAAACGCTATTTTAAAGATAAACAGTTGTGCAAATTTAACAAATTCGCAAGCAGGTACTTTACAGCCGTCGGTGTTTGACAGCCGTATTTTGGCTGTCTATGCACCGCTACGTGATGTAATGTAGCGAAAGCGTGCCTGCGGTGAATTGTTAAATTTGTACAACATTCGCTTTCAAATATATAATTTCGCAATTACTTAAGAGATATGGAGGCAGAAAGGAGATTGGATGGTCAGCGTAGTTATTCCTAATTATAATGGGGAAAAATTTTTGAAGGATTGTCTTGAGTCACTTAAGAGGCAGACCTTTGAAGATATGGAAGTAATCATGGTTGACAACGGCTCGACCGATAACAGTGTCGGGACAGCGAAGAAGCTCTATCCTGAAATAAGGGTGGTTGAGCTTGGCGGTAACACAGGCTTTGCATTCGCTGTCAATCGTGGAATCGAGGCGGCTGAGGGCGAGTATGTGTTGCTTCTCAATAATGATACAATCGTGTTCCCTAATTTTGTCAAAAATCAGTATAAGATGATTAAGGGCAAGCCGGATGTGTTCTCCTGCTCGGCTCTCATGATACAGAACGGGAACCGTGAGCTCGTGGATGACGCGGGGGATGAGCTTGCCGCACTTGGCTGGGGCTTCGCACCGGACAGGGATAAGCCGGTTTCGGGCTGCATGGTGCCGCATGAGGTGTTCTCAGCCTGTGCAGGAGCGGCAATATACAGAAAAAAAGTGCTTGACGAGATTGGAATGTTCGATGAGAGCTTCTTTGCCTATCTTGAAGATATGGATGTGGGTTACAGGGCGCGCCTTGCAGGTTACAGGAACCTCTACAATCCATACGCGAAGGTCTATCACCTCGGAAGTGCTTCAAGTGGCTCAAGACACAATGCCTTCAAGGTCGAGCTGTCGGCACGCAACAGCATGTGGATGTTCAGAAAGAATATGCCTGTCTGGCAGCTTGTACTCAACATACCGTTTATCACGGCGGGAATCATCATAAAGACGGTGTATTTTACAAAAAAAGGTCTTGTAAAAGCATATCTTAAGGGTATCAGAGCAGGACTGTCCGGGAAAATGCCAGGGATGGAGAAAATGTCTGATGTGAACGATAAAAACAACAGCAGTCATCCCGGTATTGCGGAATACCTTAAGCTTCAGATGTGGCTTTTCAGGGGAATGATAAAGAGAATTAATTTCAGTAGTTCTTTAAATTTGAAAAATAGCAAATGACGGGAGGGAGCAGTTAAATATGCATGGTTTCTTAAAAAAAATGTGTCTTGCGGGCAGTATTCTTATGTTGATGCTTTATATGGTCAGCTGTCAAAAAAATAATACACATGATGTACAGGAAAGTTCCGCCGGGTTGACGGTAAAAGATATTTATGAACTTGATTTGGGCGAAAAACCCGCTAAATGGACTGATGGCAGTATTGATATTGCAAAGAGTCTGTATACAGGATTCCAGCCTGCCGCTGTGAAGATGGATGAAAAATGGAAAAAAGCACTGTATAGTGATGCATATGATCTGTTGATAGTAAGGGATGCGAATAACAATATGTATGATGTTTTCCATGGGGAAAGTATGGTGAGCGTTCCAATGACGCTAGGCTTTCCGCATGAAAATAATGTTACAATCAAATTTGCTGATATAAATAAAGATGGCAAAGATGAACTGTATATCGGTGAATATATTACAGGAACTTCGCACGAAAATGTCATAGAAATAGAACCATTTGCTGTTATAACTGATTCATATTCCATTGTGGAAATAAATAAGCTGCTTAAAGTCTATAAAGTGACATCTGTAGAGAAAGATAACGATAATCTGATAATCACTGCGGAGTTTACGATGCTTGATGGCAAAAAACTCACATACCGGTTTGAAATCAGCAGCTCAGATATAGAATTATCAGAAACAGAGGATATGGATGTTGTTCGGATAGATACCATTGTATTAGAAAATGATGAGGGATATGCTGTGTCGTATGATATATGGTTCAGGCTTGCTTCGAGCGGAAAGGATAATGTGTATGTAAATATGAATATACCGTTAGAGTATGATGAAGAGTTAAATCATTATTGCCCTGAAGGGAATATTACGTTCGATTATCTGGTTGGACATCCGGCTGATTGGGGATAAAGACGGCTGTTGGAGCAGACAAGGCATGAAATATCGTGCTATATGTCTTGATAAGCGTCCGCGGATATGTTAAAATAAACACAATCCGTGGGCGCTTATTCTGTCTCTGCGAGGCTTGGGAATACGGCAGGCATACTCACGGAAATGTTTCGTATGCATCTATTGGGGGTGCAGGAAGGAGATAGCATGTCATACATGGATACCTACAAGCAGTGGTGCGAGAATCCTTACTTTGATGAGTCTGTAAGAGAAGAGCTTAAGTCCATTGCAGGTAATGAAAAAGAGATTGAGGACAGATTTTATAAGGATTTGGAATTCGGAACCGGTGGTCTTAGAGGCGTTATCGGATACGGTACTAACAGAATGAATGTATATACTGTAAGAAGGGCTACACAGGGACTTGCGAACTTCATTATCAAGGAAGGTGCGCAGGCTAAGGGCGTTGCCATTGCGTTTGACTCAAGAAGAATGTCTCCTGAATTTTCCGATGAGGCAGCACTCTGCCTTGCCGCTAACGGAATCAAGGCATATATTTTCCCATCACTCAGACCTACACCGGAGTTATCTTTTGCGGTAAGATACCTTGGATGTACTGCAGGTATTGTGGTTACTGCGAGCCATAATCCTCCTGAATACAATGGTTATAAGGTATACTGGGAGGATGGTGCACAGATTACCGCTCCTAAGGATAAGCAGATTATAACTGAAGTACTCAACGTGACGGATTTTAATACTGTTAAGACAATGGACAAGGAGGAAGCCAAGGCAGCAGGTCTTTACAATGTAATCGGCTCCGACCTTGACGATGCTTATATAGCAGAGCTTAAGAAGCAGATTGTTAATCCTGACGTTATAAAGGAGATGGGTAAGACAATGACTGTTGTTTACACACCGCTCCACGGAACAGGTAACATTCCTGCAAGAAGAGTTCTCAAGGAAATTGGCTTTGAGAATGTATATGTTGTACCTGAGCAGGAGCTTCCTGACGGTAATTTTCCTACGGTAAGCTATCCTAACCCTGAGGATCCGGCAGCATTCACACTTGCGCTCAAGCTTGCCAAGGAGAAGAATGCGGATGTAGTTCTCGCAACAGACCCTGATGCGGACAGACTCGGCGTATATGCTAAGGATTCCAAGACAGGCGAGTATGTATCGTTCACAGGTAATATGTCCGGCATGCTTATCGCGGAGTATCTTCTTTCACAGAAGAAGGCTAAGGGACTTATTCCGGCTAACGGCGCACTTGTCAAGACAATAGTTTCCACCAACATGGCAGACGCGGTTGCCAAGGAGTACAACCTTAAGCTTATTGAGGTTCTCACAGGCTTTAAGTACATCGGAGAGCAGATTAAGTTCTTCGAGCAGCAGCATACATATCAGTATATGTTCGGATTTGAGGAGAGCTACGGATGCCTTGTCGGAACACATGCAAGAGATAAGGATGCAATCGTTGCCGTTATGGCTCTCTGCGAGGCAGCAGCTTATTATAAGAAGCAGGGACTCACTCTCTGGGATCAGATGGTAAATATATATGAGAAGTACGGCTACTACAGAGAAGGCCTTAAGTCAATCACTTTGAAAGGTGTTGAGGGCGTAGCTAAGATTAAGGAGATGCTTGACAATCTTCGTGAACATACACCGGAGAAGTTCGGCGACTTCACGGTTTTCTCCGCAAGAGATTACGACAGAGACGTAATTGTAGATTTAAAGACAGGCGAGAAGAAGCCTACCGGTCTTCCTAAGTCGAACGTGCTTTATTACGATCTGAATGACGGTGCATGGTGCTGTGCAAGACCATCGGGAACAGAGCCTAAGGTTAAGTTCTACATGGGCGTAAAGGGCACAAGCTTTGATGATGCCGAGAAGAAGCTTGCGGCACTCTCCGATGCGGTGATGAAGGTAGTAACAGGTGAAGCTTAAATCCTCGCCCGCGAGTAAAATATATTCACGCACAAATAAAAATTAAGTAATGCAGTGAGGCTGACATGTCCAATATGTCAGCCTCATATATTGCACGGAAAAAGTATAATATAACCTACATGCAGGATTATGATGTCAAAACAATTAAGAATATAGAAGTGTATATCATATTACATTTATGCATAGCGCGACTTTTGGGAGAAGCTTAAATGTAATATGTAATACACTTGCATCATAAATCTGCTTGTTTTGACATCATAATCCGTATAGATAATTTATTAATATAATATAAGAGGTATGAATCACTGACATGAAAGACTTAACACACGGAAAACCCGCTAAGATAATATTATATTTTGCCCTCCCGATTCTGATAGGCAATCTCTTTAATCTCGCCTACAATTTGGCTGATACGCGAATTGTAGGAACATACCTTGGCAACGATGCGCTTGCGGCGGTGGGCTCCATAAGCACACTCAATGACCTGCTTGTAGGCTTTGTCGTAGGTCTTGCCAACGGCTTTGCGGTCATAACGGCACAGCATTTCGGAAGCGGTGACAGGGAGAAGTCGAGAAAGGTCTTTGCACTGTCAATACTTATGGGACTCATCGTCACGGCGGTTATTGTTGCGGGAAGCCTTATTTTTATGGGAGGGCTTCTCGATTGGATGAACGTGATGGACGAGCACAGGGCGGCATCGACCGAGTATATCGCGGTCATAATTGTGGGACTTTTCTTCTCGATTATATACAATGTGCTTGCGGGAAATCTGCGCGCGATAGGCGATGCATACACACCGCTCATATTTCTTGTTATTTCAGCGGTGCTCAATGTTGTGCTCGATATAGTATGCGTGAAATATCTCGCCATGGGTGTCAGAGGTGCGGCTGTTGCAACGGTTGCTTCTCAGGCGGTGTCAGCGGTTCTTTGTTTTGGATATACATGGAAAAAGTATGCTTTTCTGCATTTTAACATAAAGGATTTTGTGCCTGAGAAGAGGTTCATCAAGCCGATGCTTGCAAGCGGTATGTCCATGGGGCTTATGAATTCCCTCGTTGCATTCGGGACATTGTCGCTTCAGACGGCAATCAACACACTTGGAACCAACACGATTGTGGCACATGCAGCTACAAGAAAGCTCACGAATCTGTATATGCTTCCTTTCAGTGTGCTCGGAACCACGATGGCAACATATGGTGGTCAGAATTACGGTGCCGGACGTTATGACAGAATTCGTTCGGGTTTAAAAGTCTCGCTTGGATGCTCCTATATATGGTGTGTGATAGTCATGCTTGCAAGTTATACGATATGTCCGTACCTGATTGTCGCAATTACGGACACGAGAATACAGGAGGTCATAGACACGGCATGCCTCTATCAGAAATTTGACACATTGTTCTATCTGCTTGTTCCTACAATAACAATCCTCAGAAACAGCCTTCAGGGAATGGGAGATCACATAACCCCGATATTTTCCAGCGGACTTGAACTTGCCGGAAAAGTACTGATTGCGACGCTTCTCACACCGGTAATAGGGTACTGGGGAATAATCGTATCAGAGCCTGTAGTATGGGCTGTTATGGTGATTCCGCTCATTGTGAGTATGGTAAAAAGAATGAAAAGGGCGGGGACATCGGTCGTTGTCCATGTCGAAAAATAGTACATATATACTTATTGACTTTTTGAGATTAACACTGCATAATGTATTTTGTACGTTGCAACAATACAAGATATTGTGGTTATTTTATTTGGAGGGTTCACATGAAGATTATCAAAAGAAATGGCTCTGAGGAAGTATTTGACGTAGCTAAGATAGCATCAGCCATCACGAAGGCTAATGCGGCTACGGACAGTGCCCCGCTTAGCAAGGAACAGATTACAGAGATTGCTGACTATGTTGAATATAAGTGCAATAAGATGAATCGTGCCGTATCGGTGGAAGAGATACAGGATATGGTCGAGAACCAGATTATGTCGACAGGGGCATTTGACGTGGCAAGAGGATATGTGCGTTACCGCTATAAGCGTTCACTTGTCAGAAAGGCTAATACGACGGATACGAGAATTCTTTCGCTTATTGAGTACAACAATGAGGAGGTTAAGCAGGAGAATTCTAACAAGAACCCCGCTGTCAACAGCGTGCAGCGTGACTACATGGCAGGAGAGGTAAGTAAGGATATAACAAGAAGACTTCTTCTTCCTTCTGAGATAGTGGAGGCGGACGAGCAGGGAATAATTCATTTCCATGATGCCGATTATTATGCACAGCATATGCACAACTGCGACCTCGTCAATCTTGAGGACATGCTTCAGAACGGAACGGTTATCAGCGAGACACTCATTGAGAAGCCGCACAGCTTTTCGACGGCATGTAACATTGCTACACAGATAATTGCACAGGTTGCATCAAGCCAGTATGGCGGACAGAGTATTTCTCTTGCACATCTTGCGCCTTTTGTAAATATTTCAAGAGAGAAGATCCGCAAGGATGTTATGGAGGAGCTTGCACTGTTAGGGTGTACCCCTTCAGAGGATAAGATTGCAGAGATTGTAGAGAGCAGACTTAAGAAAGAGATTACCAAGGGTGTACAGACAATACAATATCAGGTAATCACACTTATGACAACTAACGGACAGGCTCCTTTTCTCACGGTGTTCATGTACCTCAATGAGGCAAAGAACGAGCAGGAGAAGGCAGACCTTGCCCTTATTATAGAGGAGACACTCAAGCAGCGCCTTAAGGGTGTCAAGAACGAGGCGGGAGTATGGGTGACACCTGCATTCCCTAAGCTTATATATGTGCTTGAGGATGACAATATCACGGAGGATTCGAAGTACTTCTATCTCACGGAGCTCTCGGCAAGATGTTCAGCTAAGAGACTTGTGCCTGATTATATATCTGAGAAAAAGATGAAGGAGCTTAAGGAGGGCAACTGCTTCCCTGTCATGGGATGCCGAAGTGCGCTTAACCCTTGGAAGGATGAGAACGGAAACTACAAGTTCTACGGTCGTTTCAATCAGGGTGTTGTAACAATCAATCTTGTGGATGTTGCACTTTCATCCGGCGGAGACTACACGAAGTTCTGGGAAATATTCGACGACAGACTCGAGCTCTGCTACCGCGCTCTTATGTGCAGACACAACAGACTTAAAGGAACATTGTCGGATGTGGCACCTATTCTCTGGCAGAACGGTGCACTTGCAAGACTCAAGAAGGGTGAGAAGATAGACAAGCTTTTGTACGGCGGATACTCAACAATATCACTCGGATATGCAGGTCTTTATGAGTGCGTTAAATATATGACAGGTCTTTCACATACATCACCTGAGGCGACACCGTTTGCACTTTCTGTTATGGAACACATGAATGAGAAGTGTAAGATATGGACGGAGAACACCAATATTGCATTCAGCATTTACGGCTCTCCTATTGAGAGTACCACATATAAGTTCGCTAAGTGCCTTCAGAAGAGATTCGGAGTTATCCCGGGAATAACCGATAAGGGATATATCACCAACAGCTATCATGTGCATGTAACTGAGCCGATTGATGCCTTTTCAAAGCTTGCATTTGAGTCTAAGTTCCAGGCATTGTCCACAGGAGGAGCGGTGAGCTATGTTGAGGTGCCGAATATGCAGAACAATATACCTGCTGTTATCGAGGTAATCAAGTTCATATATGATAATATTATGTACGCTGAGCTGAACACCAAGAGCGATTATTGTCAGAAGTGCGGATTCTCGGGAGAGATTCAGACGGTAATTGATGAGGACAAGAAGATTGTGTGGGAGTGCCCTCAGTGCGGCAACAGGGATGAGAACACGCTCAATGTCGCAAGACGTACCTGTGGCTACATCGGAACACAGTTCTGGAATCAGGGAAGAACTCAGGAAATCAGGGAGAGAGTACTTCATTTATAATATATCTTAAACCGGAGAAGCAGTATTTCAGAGTGAATGAATTGTGAAGAGATTTCTCAATTCATTCACTTTTTTATCACAAAAAGAACACAATTCGTTGTTATAGTGTACTCATAAAAGAGAGAGGGAAACATAAATCCCTCATGATAAATACGGAGGTACACGGATATGGATAACAATGAATATGGATTTAACAATATGAGTGATGATTCACGAAACAATGTAAATGCAGCAGAAAATACAGAACGGAATTCAGAGATTAATGAGAATGCATCGGAGGTAACAGTTTCGGCAACGGACACATTCACAAGCGAGAGCACGGCTTCCACAACAGAGTCATTTTCAAACGGAAGCATGGCTTCAACAGAGAGCACGGCTTCAGCACAGGATACAGCCCGCAATATGTATTCTTCATATACACAGCCTGTATATGAGGCATCAGGAAAGGCTGAGAAGAAGTCAAAGAAGGCAAAGAAGGCAAAGGGTGAGAAAAAGAGACCTTGCTTCTTTATAAGAGCAGTGAGAGGTGTCGCCTGCGCGGTTGTAATCGGTGCGGTTGCCGGGGCATCCTGCTATGGTGCGATGTATGCGGGGTACATTAACTTCCCTGTTAAGGGAAATGATGAACTCTCTGATGAGCAGCTCAGTCAGATTGCAAGGGAGTTAAACAAGAACTATCTTACAAGCTCGGCTTCAACCGGATCAACACTCACCAATGTATCGTCAAGCACGGCTTCGTCGGGAACCACGGTGCTTGACGTATCGGGAATAGTTGACAATGTAATAAGCTCCGTCGTTGCGATAAGCGGTACTGAGACGGTGACAAGCGGTTACTCGGGATTTGGCTTCTGGGGAAATTATCAGCAGTCATATGAGGCGAGTGTGAGTGGTTCGGGTATAATAATAGGTGCTAATGACACAGAGCTTCTGGTTGTAACCAACGCACATGTTGTAGATGGTGTTAACAATCTTAAGGTTACATTCGGTGACGGTGCTGAGGTCGATGCGGTCGTAAAGGGAATAAAGTCTGACAGTGACCTCGCTGTAGTCGCTGTTAAGCTTGCGGATATAAGCGATTCCACAATGTCTGCAATCTCAATAGCTAAGCTTGGTTCATCCACGGATGTGAAGGTTGGTGAGGCTGCAATTGCAATCGGCAATGCTGCAGGCTACGGAATATCTGTAACGACAGGTATTGTAAGTGCCGTTGATAAGTCCCTGACAGTCGACAATGTGGTATATGAGGATCTCATTCAGACGGATGCCGCAATTAATCCGGGCAACAGCGGCGGCGCACTCTTTAATGCTCAGGGTGAGGTTATAGGTATCAACTCGGTTAAGATGACGGATACAAAGGTTGAGGGTATGGGATATGCGATATCGATTGATTCGGTTAAGGATATAATTGATGATCTTTCTACACAGACAACGAGAGTGGCTCTTGACAATGATGAGAGAGGTTATCTTGGAGTATCGGGCAACACCGTAACATCAGAGATTTCCCAGACCTACGGCTGGCCTGAGGGTGTGCTTATTAAGAGTATAACAGAGGATTCGGCTGCCGAGAATGCGGGGCTTGAGGTTAACGATGTAATCACAAGCTTTGACGGCAAGGACGTCGATTCGTGGGAGACACTCGTGAACATGATGCAGTATTATGAAGTCGGCGAGGAAGTTGAACTGACATATTCACGTTTTGAAAGAGGAAGCTATGTAGAGAATACGATTACGGTAACTCTCACAGAGAAGCCTGCGACAAGCAGATAATATGAAATAAAAATCCATCAACGGATATGAGCGAAAGAAGATACGAAATGCAGGATGAGGCATGAGTATCTGCTTTCGCTTTTTCTTGCATTATCAATTTACATTGTGTATACTGTATAAATAGTTGACAGAGCTGTAATTTCATGTATGAAAGCCTGTATAAGGAGAACTGTATAAATGAAAGATTTAATTTCGGTCGTTGTACCGTGCTACAACGAGAGTGAGGTGCTTCCTAAGTTTATGGAGGTATTAGATGGAATCATTGCAAGAATGAACTATGTTGATTTTCAGGTTGTGCTGGTAAATGACGGCTCAAGGGATAATACTCTTGAGGTAATGAAGAAAATATCCGCGGATGAATCCGTTGTCAAATATGTGTCTTTTTCGAGAAATTTTGGCAAGGAGGCAGCAATGTATGCAGGACTTGCCCATGCTGACGGCGATTATGTGGCAATCATGGATGCTGACCTTCAGGACCCGCCGGAGTTCTTGGAGGAGATGTATAAGGCTGTGACTGAGGAGGGATATGACTGTGCGGCTGCGCGCCGTGTGACGCGAAAGGGAGAGCCTCCTATAAGGTCATTTTTTGCGAGAATGTTCTATAAGCTTATGGCTAAGATGTCGACAACGGAGGTTGTGGACGGAGCCAGAGATTTCAGGCTTATGAACCGAAAGTTCGTCGATGCGCTTTTAAACTGTCATGAATACAACAGATTCTCCAAGGGAATGTTCGGCTGGGTCGGATTTAAGACAAAGTGGATAGCCTATGAGAACGTTGAGCGAGTTGCGGGACAGACAAAGTGGAATTTCTGGTCGCTGTTTAAATACAGCATCGAGGGAATTGTGGCATTCTCGACGACACCGCTCGTCTTTGCGTCTTTTATAGGAATATTGTTCTGTCTCATCGCTTTTATAGCGGTGCTGTTTATCGTGATAAGGAAGTTTGCATTCGGAGATCCGGTGGCGGGATGGGCGTCAATGACCTGTATAATTACATTTTTAGGAGGATTACAGCTCTTCTTCATGGGCGTGTTCGGACAGTACCTTGCTAAGACATATTTGGAGGTTAAGGACAGACCTATATATATAGTCTCCGAGACTGATATGGAAGAAAAAGAAGGAGTAAGATATGGCGGAAGATAATAACAAGAATAATAATACGGATAACCATGATGATGAGTACGAGAAGGTATGCTCAATATGCAGACGACCTGAGAGCAAAGCCGGGAAAATGATTCAGATGGGCATGGGAATGTATGTGTGCGCAGACTGCATGCAGCGTTCAATGGATACCATCATGAAGGGCGACTTAAACTACGATGATATGATGAAGCTCTCAAAGGACATTCCGGGTATTCATTTTATGAATATGGCTGATTTAGGCGGAGAAATTCCCAATAGGCAGAGGATTAAGAAAAAGAAAGAGGGAGAGAAGAGGGTACCTCTTATTGACCTTAAGGATATCCCGGCACCTCATAGGATTAAGGAGAAGCTTGATGAGTATGTAATCGGTCAGGAATATGCCAAGAAGGTAATATCGGTTGCGGTCTACAACCATTATAAGAGAGTTGCGACCGACACTATGGATTCAATCGAGATAGAGAAGTCCAATATGCTTATGATAGGACCGACAGGAAGCGGTAAGACATATCTTGTAAAGACGCTTGCAAGGCTTTTAAATGTACCGCTCGCAATAGCCGATGCCACATCGCTCACAGAGGCGGGTTATATCGGTGATGATATTGAGAGCGTAGTCTCTAAGCTGCTTGCCGCTGCGGATAATGATGTCGAGAAGGCTGAGCAGGGAATCATTTTTATCGATGAGATTGATAAGATTGCTAAGAAAAAAGAGACACACAGCAGGGATGTAAGCGGTGAGTCGGTTCAGCAGGGAATGCTAAAGCTGTTAGAGGGAGCTGATATAGAAGTGCCTGTCGGCTCTAACAGTAAGAATGCGATGGTACCGCTTGTCACGGTCAACACAAGGAATATTCTGTTTATCTGCGGCGGAGCCTTTCCTGACCTTGAGGATATTATCAAGGAGAGGCTTAACAAGCAGGCTTCAATAGGCTTCATGGCTGACCTTAAGGATAAGTATGACAATGTTGACAATCTTATATCACAGGTTACCATAGAGGATCTTAAGAAGTTCGGAATGATTCCGGAGTTTCTTGGAAGACTTCCTGTTGTATTTACACTTGACGCGCTTACAAAGGACATGCTTGTTAAGATTTTAAAAGAGCCTAAGAATGCGATCCTTAAGCAGTATGAGAAGCTTCTTGAGCTTGATGAGGTCAAGCTTGAGTTCGATGATGATGCTATAGAGGCAATTGCCGAGAAGGCACTTGAGAGAAAGACCGGAGCAAGAGCATTACGCTCAATCATAGAGGAATTCATGCTTGATATAATGTATGAGATACCTAAGGATGACAATATAGGCAAGGTGACAATAACGAGAGCGTATATTGAAAAGAAGGGCGGTCCGCTCATAGAGATGAGAACGGCGGGACTTCTTCAGGGATCATGATAGTTGCGAATCATGATATAACGTGGAGATTATTTTGTGGAATAATCTCCGCGTTTTTTTTATAAAATTTAAAAAAATCCTAAGGCGGAATATTGGATAGTTGTGCAAAGTATTTTACGGATGATAATTATGCAGACATTCTGTACCGGCGCTCGGATGAATTTAATCCTGGGGAAGCCGGATATACTGATTTCTGTGTGAGCGTAATTGATGACAGGTGGGGAGTAATCCACATTAACAGGAAGGAGCTTGGAGACATAAATTATGAAAATTTCGGATACACGTCTTTTCCGATAGTGTATGGCACACAGGATTATGGCGCTATGGGGGCGGCAGGAATTACCCAGGTGAGGGAGCAGCCTTTCCTGACACTTCGCGGAACAGGCACACTTATAGGCATAGTTGACACAGGGATAAGGTATGACCATGAGGTATTTGTAAGGGAGGATGGCAGCAGTATCATAGATGCGATATGGGATCAGACTGCAGCGGATGTTCAGGAGGACACTGCCGGTGGGGAATATAACGTGGCAGGGGGAGAAAATATAAATGCAGAGAGAGTGCTTGACAGCATGGTGATGTATGGCAGGGTGTATTCTAATGCAATGATAAATGAAGCGCTCAGCTCCGATAATCCCCTCTCGCGTGTTCCCGTGACGGATGAACCGGGTGGACACGGAACCATGCTTGCCGGGCTTGCGGCCGGACAGGAACATCCTGAGAAGGGGTTTACCGGGGCAGCTCCGGGAGCGCGTCTGGTTGTCGTCAGGCTCAGACAGGCAAAAAGGTATCTTAGAGACTTCTATCTTGTGAATGATGCGGCACTGTGCTACTCGGAGATTGATATAATCATGGGTGTCAAATTCCTTGAGGAGTATTCAAGGACAGTGGGAAAACCGATATCCATAATTATCGGATTGGGTGCGAACATATCTTCCCACAGTGGCAGCACCGTGCTGTCGGATTTTCTCAATAACATTGGCAGAAACATAGGGCGGTGTGTGACGACATGTACGGGAAATTATGCCAACAGCAGACTCCATTTCAGGGGAAATCTGCTTTCGGATGCAGAGTATATTCCGATAGAGATAAAGGTAGGGGAGAGGGAGAAGGGATTCTACTGTGTGCTGTGGTCGGAACCTCCGGAGGTGTTTTCGCTTGAATTTATCTCTCCGATAGGACGTGTGGAGCAGAGGGTGCCGCCGAAGATAAATGAGAGAACGACGCTGAGATTTATACTTGAGGGGACACAGATAGAGATAGTCTACGGGCTTAATCAGGCTGTGTCCGGGCTTAATTATGTTACACTCAGATTTATTACGCCGTCTCCGGGAATCTGGACTATAAGGGTTTACGGCTACTCAGTGCTGTCGGGCGGATTTAATATGTGGATTAACAACAGGGAATTTTTGTGGTCGGACACATATTTCTTACAGCCCGACCCATATAATACCATCACCGATCCCGGCAACACGGATGTCCCTACGACGGTCGGTGCATATAATTACAGGGACGGCAGTGTATATATAGGGAGCGGCAGAGGGACGGCGGCATATTACGATTACAAGCCGGATATTGTTGCACCGGGGGTTAATGTGCTGTGTCCCGCCTTGGCAGGAACCGATTCATACGGTCAGATGAGCGGAAGCAGTGTGGCTGCCGCAATAGCAGGTGGTGGTGCGGCACTTATATTGGAGTATGGGATTGTGAAGGGCTTCTATCCGTATATGCGTTCATACACGGTGAAAAATTTTATGATAAGCGGAGCAGACAGAAGGGAGGGCTACAGATATCCCGACGCGCTTTTCGGCTACGGAGCCTTGAATGTCTATAAGGCGATAGAAAATATAAGAAAATGAAAGATTGTCTAATATTTATCTTTCGTTGACTTTAGTGTGTTAAATCACTTATGATATACACAAGTACGTTAATTTGTATTGGTTGTAAGAAAATAAAGCGGTGATGAAGCACCGGAGGAATGGAGAATTTTGTATGAGCAGACTTAAGATTGCCACTGCTAATGTGGCAGGACAGACTGTAGAGAGTCTGTATAAGGATCTTGAGCGTATGATTGTTGCGAGCCCTCCCGGAATATGTCCGGTCGACCTTGCGCTCAACTTCCTCAGACTGTGCCATGCACAGACATGTGGTAAATGTGTTCCCTGCCGTGTAGGTCTGGGACAGCTTGCCAACCTTATATCGGATGTCCTTGACGGTAAGGCGGATATGAACACTCTCGATACCATCGAGAAGCTTGCGAAGGATATCAATAATTCTGCTGACTGTGCAATCGGTTATGAGGCGGCAGGAATGGTTATGCGTGGGCTTGAAGGCTTCAAGGATGACTATATAGCGCACATAAAGACCGGAAAGTGTACATATCACATTACTCAGCCTGTACCTTGTGTGGCATTGTGTCCTGCCGGAGTGGATATTCCGGGATATGTTGCACTTGTCGGTGAGGGAAGATATGCGGATGCGGTAAAGCTTATCCGCAAGGACAATCCTTTTCCTACGGCATGTGCACTTATATGTGAGCACCCATGTGAGGCAAGATGCAGACGTAACATGATTGACAGCTCCATAAACATCAGAGGACTTAAGCGGTTTGCGGTCGATCATGCAGGCAAGGTGCCTGTGCCTGAGTGCGGTGAGCCGACAGGAAAGAGAGTTGCCATAGTCGGGGGTGGTCCGGGAGGACTTTCGGCGGCGTACTTCCTGTCTCTTATGGGACATAAATGTGTAGTATACGAGATGAAGCCTATGCTTGGCGGTATGTTAAGATACGGAATCCCTAATTACCGCTTCCCGAGAGAGAGACTGCAGGAGGATTTAGATGCTATTCTTTCAACGGGAGTTGAAGTCAGATATAACACAAAGATAGGCGAGGGAATCACGATAAAGCAGCTCCGTGAGGAGTATGATGCAGTGTATATTGCCATCGGTGCGCATCAGGACAAAAAGGTAGGGATTGAAGGCGAGGACAGCAAGGGGGTAATATCGGCTGTTGAACTTTTGAATGATATAGGACACGAAAACATGCCTGATTTTACGGGAAAGACGGTTGTTGTAATCGGCGGCGGAAATGTCGCAATGGACTGTGTGCGTTCCTCAGTAAGACTCGGAGCAAAGAAGTCAATTATTGCATACAGAAGGCGCAAGCTTGATATGACTGCACTCCCGGAGGAGGTTGACGGTGCCTTAGAGGAGGGCTGCGAGCTCTATGAGCTTCATGCGCCTGTGAGAATTGAGGCTGACGAGGACGGCAATGTAAAGGCTCTCTGGGCTAAGCCTCAGATAATCGGAAAGATTGACGCGTGGGGCAGGGCAAGACCTGTTGATTCGTCAAAGGATGAAGTGAGAATACCTTGTGATATCGTCATTGTAGCTATAGGTCAGGGCATTGAGACAAGACATTTTGAGGAGGCAGGTATTCCGGTCAAGCGAGGCAATATAAAGGCAATGGCAGACAGTGAGATTTCCGATCTTCCCGGCGTATTTGCGGGTGGCGACTGTGTAACGGGACCGGCAACGGTTATTCGTGCAATCGCTGCAGGCAAGGTCGCTGCAGCGAATATTGATGAGTATCTGGGCTATCATCATCTTATCAGTGTTGATGTTGAGATTCCTTCGGCAAGTCTTGATGATAAGCCGGCATGCGGACGAGTAAATCTCTCGGAGAAAGAGGCAGGTGAGCGCAAGTGCACCTTCAATCCGTTTGAGTGCGGTATGAGCGAGGAGGAGGCATGTCAGGAGGCGGGAAGATGCCTAAGATGTGACCACTTCGGATACGGAAAGTTCAAGGGAGGCAGAGCAGCCATATGGTAAATCTTACAATTAATAACAGAAAAGTAAGCGTTCCTGAGGGAACAACAATAATGAATGCGGCTGCCAGCATAGGTATCAATATTCCTCATCTTTGCTATCTGAAGGAAATCAATGAAATAGCGGCATGTCGTGTATGCGTTGTGGAGCTTAAAGGTAAGGATAAGCTTATAACGGCCTGCAACAATAAGGTTGAGGAGGGCATGGAAATATATACCAACTCTCCTAAGGTAAGAGAGATACGAAAGATGAATGTGCAGCTTATCCTCTCGCAGCATGACGGACATTGTGCAACCTGTGTGAGAAGCGGCAACTGTTCGCTTCAGTCGATATCAAATAATCTTGGAATAATAGATGTTCCGTTTCGCGAGGAGCTTGAAAAGACAGCATGGAATATGGATTTTCCTCTTATAAGGGATAATACCAAGTGTATCAAGTGCATGAGATGCATCCAGATATGCGATAAGGTACAGAGCTTAAGTGTGTGGGATGTTGTCAATACAGGAAGCAGAACCACGGTCAATGTATCAGGCAACAGAGCCATAGAGAATGCTGACTGTGCCATATGCGGACAGTGCATAACACATTGTCCTGTCGGGGCTCTCCGGGAGAGAGATGACACGGATAAGGTGTTTGCGGCACTCAATGATCCGGATGTGATTACGGTTGTTCAGGTGGCTCCATCGGTGCGTGCGGCATGGGGAGAGCAGCTTGGCATGACTAAGGCTGAGGCGACAGAGAAGAGACTTGCGGCTACGCTTAAGCACATGGGTTTTGACTATGTGTTTGATACGAACTTTTCGGCAGACCTGACAATTATGGAGGAGGGAACGGAGTTCGTAGATAAGCTTAAAAAGAGAAATCTCAACAAGTTCCCGATGTTCACATCATGCTGCCCGGGCTGGGTACGCTTTGTGAAGTCGCAGTATCCGGAGTTCGTTGACCATCTCTCGACGGCTAAGTCGCCGCAACAGATGTTTGGAGCCGTGGCAAAATCATACTTCGCCAAGAAGGCTGACATTGACCCGGCGAGAATATGTTCCATATCAATCATGCCTTGTGTATCCAAAAAAGCCGAGGCGGCATTGCCTCAGATGGCTGATGCGGGCTACGGACAGGATGTTGATATTGTCATCACGACAAGAGAGCTTGTGCGCATGATACGCGCTGAGAGCGTATATCCTATGGCACTTGACGAGGTCGAGTTCGACTCACCGCTCGGCGAGTATTCAGGAGCCGGAGTTATCTTCGGAGCCACGGGCGGAGTTATGGAGGCAGCACTTCGTACCGCATACAACCTCGTGACGGGAAAGAACCCTGAGCCGGACGCCTTTGAGGTAGTGAGAGGTCTGGGCGACGGTCCTTGGAAGGAGGCAACCTTTGATGTGGGCGGAACCGAAGTAAAGACGGCAACAGTGCACGGACTCGGTAATGCAAGGAAGCTTCTTGAGGCAATTAAGCATGGCGATGCGGCATATGATTTTGTTGAGGTTATGGCATGTCCGGGAGGCTGTGTAGGCGGAGGCGGACAGCCTATTCATGACGGCGTTGAGATGGCGGCAGACAGGGCAAAAGAATTATATAAGCTTGATAAGAACAAGCAGATACGTTTCAGCCATTGCAATCCTGAGATCCATACCATTTACAAGGAATACTTTGGAAAACCGCTGTCACCTGTGTCACATCATCTTCTTCACACGGACCACAAGTACCGCGCGGTTGACCAGCTCGAGTTCTAAAAACAGAATAAAAATGATTTCAAGGAGACTGCGGCATGGTGGCTGCAGTCTCTTTTATGTTGCCAAATATTCGGAAATAGGGTATAATTTGTTGCAAAGTGGGCAGATTTTACCGCAGGATGACGACAGGTTAAGCGGCGGTTGGCAAGCTCTAAGAAAGGAATATATTTCGATGGTTTTTTCTTCAACAGTATTTTTGTTTTTATTTCTGCCGGTTGTGGTTGCGGTTTATTATAACCCTTTTGTCAAGGCGAGAGGTTTTCGTAATATAGTACTTCTCATTGCGAGCCTTTTTTTCTACGGCTGGGGTGAGCCGGTGTTCGTGTTCCTTATGATATTGTCCATTATTGTTAACTGGGCGTTCGGGCTTATGGTTGACAGCATGAGAAAAAAAGGAAGCACGAATGGAATGAAAGCGGGAATGCTCCTCTCGGTCGTGTATAACTTAGGGCTCATGTTTGTTTTTAAGTACCTTACATTTGTGACTAAAAATATAGGTTATCTGCTCAACAATGACAGTATCGTAGTGAATATAGCACTTCCGATAGGAATTTCGTTCTTTACGTTTCAGCTTATGTCGTATGTGTTTGATGTATATTATGACACGGCGAATGTTCAGAAGAACATTATGTATGTGGGACTTTATGTGTCGATGTTCCCACAGCTGATTGCCGGTCCGATTGTGAGGTATGAGACGGTTGCGGACGAGATAGAGAACCGCGTTGAGAATAAGTACGATTTTGCTGAAGGCTTCGGACGATTCGTCGTTGGACTTGGCAAGAAGATACTTATATCCAACTATGTCGGAAAGGTTGCGGATATTGCATTTGCGACGGAGGGCGGAATGTCGGTTGCGATGGCATGGCTCGGAGCGATTGCGTATACACTTCAGATATATTTTGACTTTTCGGGATACTCGGATATGGCAATAGGACTCGGAAGAATGTTCGGCTTCCATTTCCTTGAGAATTTTAATTTCCCTTATATATCGAAGTCGATAACCGAGTTCTGGAGAAGATGGCATATCACACTCAGCACATGGTTCCGCGATTATGTGTATATACCGCTTGGCGGCAACAGGGTGAGCAAGGGCAGAAATATATGGAACATATTCGTCGTGTGGTTCCTGACGGGTGTGTGGCACGGCGCTAACTGGACATTCATAGGCTGGGGACTTCTCTACTTCGTACTTCTGATGTTTGAGAAGCTTACCGGTTTTCATAAGAAGAACGGCTGGTATATGCATGTATACACGATGTTTTTTGTTATACTCGGGTGGGTGCTGTTTAGAGCTGACAGTATTACGGCAGCCGTGAGGTATATGGGTAACATGTTTGGAATAGGCGCAACCGGATTGGCAGATGCTACATTTGTGGAGTGTATAAAGAACTCGGCGGTCGTGTTTGCTGCAGCGGTTTTATTTTCCTTCCCTGTCGTAAAGAAGATCGGAGTATTGCTTGAAAATAAGCCTGTGGTCAAGAATGTGCTTGCGTCCGTCTGCATGGTGCTTGTGTTTGTGGTGTCACTTCTTATATGTATCAAGGCGACCTACAATCCGTTCATTTATCTTAATTTCTAAGGGGAGACTGCCGTGAAAAATAATAGTATTAATAATGATACAAAGGAAAAGCAGGGACAGAATATGGGAAAGGGTTACCGCATAACAGCGATGTGCTGTGTCGGTATTCTGTTTTTGATGCTTATATTCATTCTGATTCGAATTGTGATTAAGAATGTGGTATATGAGAAGCTCGGAATATATAATCCTGTTGTGGCTTTTTTTCTTGAAGATGACAATGACGTTGATACAGGTGATGACACGAGCGGTTCAATTACAATAGATTGGGCGGACATATATCCTTACGCACAGGAGGATATATATGTCAATATAAGTAAGAATAAGAGCCTGCTTGAGAAATATAACGGCTTGGTCAGCAAAGTAAAGGCACAGGTTGAGTGGTATGCCACCGAAGGACTCCCGGTTCAGACGAAGCTTACGGAGCTTGCGGCAGGTTATGAGGCGATTATCGGCTGGCAGGTTCAGGAGGAGGATTACGATGCGGTTATCACACTCAAAAACGGTTATCTCACCTGTATAAGCCCTGAGAGAAGCGATGCGGTCATTTCGGAGATAACGGACAGCACCGCAGGGTTCAGGGATTTCCTTGCGGAGAGGAACATCAACCTTATGTATGTCATGGTGCCTTTCCTCATCGATACGGATGACACGGAGCTTCCGCTCGGAATAACCGATGCTACTAATGACAACGCGGACAGACTTCTTGAGAGCTTTGAGAAGAGCGGCATCGATTATATCGACCTGCGCGCATGTGAGAAGGAGGATGGTTTAAGCCACTATGACATGTTCTACCGCACCGACCATCACTGGAATGCGAGAGCGGCTATCTGGGGCAGCGGACGTGTGGCGGAGAAGCTCTCCGAGTTCTACGGCTACGAGTACACGCCTGAGCTTTTTGACATCAATAATTACACGAGCAAAATATATGAAAAGACATTCCTCGGAAGCTACGGAAGAAGAGTTACGTTAAGCAAGGCTTCGCCTGAGGATTTTGAGATAATGTACCCGAACAATGGCATGACCTTTCACCTTGTAATGCCTGAGAAGCAGCTTGATGTGACGGGGACATTTGACGAAGTGTTCATAGATTACGACAAGCTTAAAATCACGGATTACTATGAGATGGATGCCTACAGCGCGTATGTAACACTCAGAAGATATGTTGCGGTGATAGAGAATGAGAACGCAGCAAATCCCGACAAGAAGATTCTTATTCTGAGGGATTCCTTCGGAAATATCTTTGCACCGTATTTTGCACAGCAGTACGGAACGGTGGAGCTTGTGGATGTAGCCGACTTTACGGGTAGCATCAAGAGCTATATCGAGGAGTCGAAGCCTGACACGGTGCTTCTTCTCTACAATCCGACCATGATTGAGCCGATTGACTGGAGCTCATACACGAGCAGTAAGTTTGATTTCAGATAACGATATAAATGAGTACGGGCGTGTGGCAGCACTCAGAGAAGAGGAGATATAAATATGAAGGTATTGTGGCTTATAAATGCTCCGATTCCGGCTTTATGTGAGAAGGCAGGGCTTCCCTTGCAGGTAAAGGAGGGGTGGATTGACGGATTGTACAATTCGCTCATGGAACTTGTAAATGAGAAGGGCGCAGATTTAAAGCTCGCTATAGCCTTCCCGCAGTTTAGCAGCAGGGAGACGATTGAGGGGGAGCTTGACGGCAATTCCTTTTATGGATTTTATAAGGAGGAGGACAAGCCGTACAAATACAATCCGAATGTTGAAGCCGGACTTAAGGATATTATAAAAAAGGTTAATCCGGATGTGGTACATATTGCCGGAACAGAGTATGACCATGCATGTGCGATGGTCAGAGCATTTAATAATCCCGCAAAGACCGTGGTGTCAATTCAGGGGCTCACAAGCGTATATGCGAGACATTATATGGCTGACCTTCCAATCGGTGTGAGATATGGTTTCACTTTGAGGGATATACTTAAGCTCGATAATCTGTTTTTTGACAGAAAGAAATATTATAAGAGGGGCAGACTTGAGAAGGAAACCATAAAAGGTGCCGGTCATATAATCGGAAGGACCGATTGGGATAACATAAGTACGAGGCTTATCAATCCCGGTGCGGAGTACCATTACTGCAGCGAGATACTCAGAAAAGATTTCTATGATGGAAGCCGATGGAGTGCTGAAAAATGTGATAAGCATACCATATTTGTGTCGCAGGGCTATTATCCGATAAAGGGGCTTCACTATATGCTCGAGGCGCTTGATGATATAAGAAAGTTTTATCCGGATGTGAGACTTAAGGTTGCAGGAGGGGTGAAGCTTAACAATTCAGGTATAAAAAATAAGCTGAGACAGAAGAGTTATCAACGTTATCTGGCGAAGCTTATAGAGAAATATAAGCTTTCGGAATGTGTGGATTTTCTGCCTCCGCTTAAGCCGGAGCAGATGAAGGAGCAGTACCTTAAGAGCAATGTGTTCGTGTCGCCTTCATCAATCGAAAATTCGCCTAACTCACTCGGAGAGGCGATGATGCTTGGCGTGCCATGTGTGTCCTCGCTTGTCGGCGGTGTCGGCAATATGCTCAAAAATGAGGTCGAGGGTTATGTGTACCAGCATGACGCGCCATATATGCTCGCGTACTATGTCATGAAGATATTCGATATGCAGGAGAGCGATGCGGCGGCACTTCATGCGATGACGAATGCGGCATTACTCCACGCGGAGCAGCTTTTTAATCGAAGAACGAATGCTGAAAATATGTTGGAAATATATGAACGGATAGCACAGTGGAGGAGCGTATGACAAAAAATAGATGGAAATGCTTAGCTGGTATTCAGGCGGGAATTTTATTTTTCTTAATACTTATACTTGCTTTTCCCATGGTCAATAAAACTTTTTATGCAGACGACCTTATATGTGAATTTGGAAAGACGGATGACAAAGCCGTATATGCGGATGAAAACACGGACTTACGGGGATGGTTTGTAAAGACGGGTAAGCTGAGACTTGGCTATGGAATATATAAGGTTACGGTAGAATATGAAAGTACGGCAGACAGCAGTTTTTTATATTTTACATCTGAAAAAGAATTTGCAACAGAGGTAGACAATATAGATAAGTTTTATTCGGATGTAGCATACTTGACTAAGGATTACAACACGGTTACAACAGATGTATACATCAATCTGAAGAGCGATGACTATTATATGGGGTGTGTCTTTGGAGGAGAAGGAATGCTCACAATAAAGAGCATCTCCATACATAAGGGCATAGGCGGTGTTCTTAAGGGAATTATTGTTTATGTCCTTATTGTGAGCCTTTTGGATATGCTTATTATATTCAGGGAAAAGAGAAGAAAAGGAAAAATACAGGACGAAAGCATAAAGGTCTTTTTCGTGCTGGCTGCTGCGGTTGTCATTTCATCGTTTCCGTTAGGGGTTGATTATCTGACAAAGGGACATGATCTTTTGTTCCATTTATCACGGATTGAGGGTATAAAGAACGGAATCCTGTCAGGGCAGTTCCCGATAAAGATATATACCAACTGGCTGTGCGGCAATGGATACGCAGCTGGAGTATATTACGGGGATATGGTGTTATACATTCCTGCATTATTAAGAATTGCAGGCTTTAACTGCATGCAAAGCTATAAAATATTTGTTGTGTTATGCAATATTGCCACATGCGCTGTTTCGTTTTATTGTTTTAAAGGAATTTCAGGAAGCACTAAGACAGGTACGGTGGGAGCGGTACTATATACTTTGTCCGTATACAGGCTGATAGACATATATGTGCGCTGTTCGGTTGGCGAATATGCTGCAATGGTATTTCTTCCCATAATAGTATACGGATTGTACAGGCTTTATACCGATGAAGTGGATTCTGTGGGATTTTCCAAGCGCTGGATTGTATTGGTTATAGGATTTGCGGGTATTATCAATACGCACCTTATAACTTGCGAGATGGTTGCCGGTTTTACGATACTTTTCTGTCTGATTATGTCTAAAAAGACATTTAAAAAGAAACGCTTTATTGTATTGCTTAAAACGGTTATATACACAAGTATTGTCTGTATAGGATTTTTATTGCCTTTTTTTCAATATTTTATTAAAGGAGGCATCATAGCTGTTGATACAGACCATTTTCCTAACGGAATACAGCAATATGGAGCATATTTATCACAAATTTTCGAATTTGTTACCGCTGTTTCGGGAGATGTCATGAAAACCGATACAGGTATGGCTGGAGAAATGCCGATAAGTGTTGGTGCAGGACTGGGATTTGGCATAGTTGTTATGGTGTATGTTCTGGTGATGGGGTATGCAAAGAGAAAGCAGGATAAAAGAGGTATTTTTATAGTAATCATTTTTACGGTGCTTTCAGTATGGCTTTCAACCTGCTGGTTTCCTTGGAATCTGCTTAAGGAGAGCAGCTCAAAATTATCGGGCATAATTTCCAATATCCAGTTTCCATGGAGATTTTTAAGTATTACAACCATCATGCTTGTGGCAGGCGTTGTACTGTCATTAAGTGTTATTGCAGATAAAAGGACATATTTCAGCATAGCTGTCGGATTGATTATGTTAAATTTGATACAGAGTCTGTCGTTTTTGAGCGGCGTGCTTAATGAGGCGGAAGCATACAGGGTATATCAGGAGAATGATTTGGATATGGTAACTGCTGTAGCAGGTGCAGAGTATCTTCCGTCAAATGTTCTTCTTCAATTGTTTGAGGTCCAATATGCAGTGCCATCGGATAATGTTGACTTTGCTCAAGAGTACAGAAATCAAAATCATGTTGAGTTCAGTGTATCAAATGATAGTACCTGTGAGGGAACGGTCCTGTTCTCAATAGTATATTATGACGGATATACCGCAACAGATAGTGATACAGGCGAAAAGCTTGATTTATATATGGACAACGGAAGAGTCGGTGTGAAGATAAATCCGGGGTATTCAGGTCATGTTGTGTTGAAATTTACCGGCTATACTTCATGGAGGATAACAGCCATAATTTCAATTGTGAGTACAATAATGCTTTTGGTTGAATTTATAAAGGTTTATTGCAGAATCGGTGCAGAATGGAGATTGGTATGGACAAAAAGACGTGGATAAGGGTTATTGCAGTTGAGGCGGCAATAATGGTTGTGCTTATGCTGTTAGCAGCATTTCCAAGGGTGAACAATAAGTACAATGCCGAGGAGCTTATAAGATTGTCGGAGGAGAGTTTTAAGACCCCTGCCATGAAGCTCGGCTACGGCTCGTACAAGTATACGATAGAGTATGAGACAAACTCCGAGAACTGCTTTGCATTTCTTGATAGGCAGTCGATAAGTGAGGAGGGAAAACAGCTTATAGGAAGGATGGAGATGGATGCTGTCAAGTTTCTTCCCGACAGACAGAGCATATCAACAGAGGCATTCATTTTCATGGGTGCAAAGGATTATTCCGTGTATACTTTCCGCTTTTCCGACTCCGAGCTTACCATAAAGAGCATCTCGGTTGTAAAGACAATGGGCGGAGTGTTCAGGATTGGAATTATGACAGCACTCGTGTCAGCGATAGTTGACCTCATAATGCTTTTTGCGGATAGAAAAAAGAGAGGACTCGTGAAGGAAGGGAGTGTCGAGGTATTTTTCATACTGGCGGCAACGGTTCTGTTCACGTCGGTTCCGCTGTTTTTTAACTATCTCATCAACGGACATGATTTACAGTTCCACCTTATAAGAATAGAGGGAATCAAAAACGGCATACTCTCAGGAGATTTCCCGATCAAGATTCAGTCTAACTGGTTAAACGGTAATGGTTACGCGGTCGGAGTGTTCTATGGGGATTTATTTTTGTATATTCCGGCACTTTTAAGGCTGTGTGGCTTTGGCGTGCGCCAGAGCTACAACATATATGTGTTCCTGTGCAACATTGCGACCTGTGCCATCGCGTATTACAGCTTCAAGGGCATGACGGGCAAGAGAAAGCCTGCCGTTGTCGGTTCCGTGCTCTACACGACATCGCTCTACAGACTTCTCGACATGTATGTGCGCTCATCGGTCGGAGAGTACTCGGCGATGACGTTTCTGCCGCTGCTCGCGTATGGTCTTTGGAAGGTATTCTATGACGATACGGATACGGCAGCCTTTAAGAGGAACTGGATTCTTCCGGTTCTCGGATTCACCGGAATTATAAACACGCATATTCTCACCTGCGAGATGGCAGGAGCATTCACGATTCTTCTGTGTCTGATTTTATTTAAGAGGACATTTCAAAAGAAGAGATTTATCGTGCTTTTAAAGATTGTGATTTATACCTGTATCATTAACATAGGCTTCCTGGTTCCGTTTCTGCATTATATGCATCTTGGAGGATTTGTGCTTACGGCATACCCGCCTAAGTATATACAGCAGTACGGTGCTTTTATAGGACAGATGCTTGATCCGGTTGTAACCTTTGAGGGACTCACGGTCGGACTTGAGGAGGGAATTGCAGGCGAGCTTCCGCTGACGACGGGACTCGGTCTTATCATGGGAGGCGCTGCACTTGCATATTCCTTCTGTGTGGGTTATATCAAGGATAAAAAGGAAAAGACTGTCGGAATTATCTTCGGAGTGTTCACGGTCATATCAATCTGGCTGTCATCATATCTTTTCCCTTGGGACTTCTTACAGAATATATGCTATATGCTCAAAAAGGCTATATCGACGCTGCAGTTCCCGTGGAGATTCCTGAGCATTGCGGGAGTTATGCTTGCCGTATGTGCTGTTACCGCACTTAAGAATATCGACGAAAAGAAAAAGGGGTATAAGTATATCGCCATAGGAATGATTTCAGTGAGCGTCATTCAGGCGGGACAGCTTATGGGCAACATAATGAACAGCTATACTCCTTATATAATTAATGCGGAGACCTCGCTCGACACGACTGAGGTAGTCGGTGCAGAGTACCTTCCGGCAGGTCAGCTTGTCGAGGCATTTGAGTGGCAGTATGCAAAGCCTGATGAGAATATAAGCTATGTTGAGAATTACAGGAAGAACAATTATATCGAGTGCAGCGTCGCGAACAACAGTGACACGGCGGGGAATGTCAGGTTCTCGATATGTTACTACGAGGGCTATTCGGCAGTCGATGAGGCGACTGGAAAGAAGCTTGAGGTATTTAACGACGAGGGAAGCCTGTGCATGAAGGTTGAGCCGGGCTACTCGGGAAATATAGTGGTTAAGTTCACGGGATTTACGGCATGGAGGATTGCAGCCGTGATTTCAATACTTGCATCCGTGGCGTTCATCGTCTACATCGTGGACAAGAACGGCGTTATTGTGGAAAAGCTTCATATTAGAAGGGAGAAAAAATGACAAACAGCGCAAAATTAGACGAAATCAGAAAAAATATCTCATCCGTCATAGTCGGGAAGGATAATATAATAAAGCTTATTTTAACGTCAATGTTAGCAGGTGGACATATTCTCCTTGAGGATGTTCCGGGAACCGGAAAGACGGTTATGGCAAAGAGTTTTGCAGGAAGCATAGAGGGAGTGTTTTCAAGAATACAGTTTACTCCTGACCTGCTTCCGTCCGATGTGACAGGTATCAATTTTTATAATCAGAAGGCGGGGGAGTTCACCCTCAGAAAGGGTCCTGTATTTGCAAATATTGTGCTTGCAGATGAGATTAACCGTGCGACACCGAGAACACAGTCGAGTCTCCTTGAGTGCATGGAGGAACATCAGGTAACCATTGATGGTGTGACGTATCCGCTTGAGGAACCGTTTATTGTCATAGCAACCCAGAACCCGGTTGAGACTGCGGGTACATTTCCGCTTCCTGAGGCACAGCTTGACAGATTTCTCATGAAGCTGTCAATGGGTCTTCCCGATAAGGGCGAAGAGATTAAGATTATGGAACGGTTTATGAAGGATACGGCAGGAAGGGACTCTAAGCGGGTCGATGCTGTATGTACAACTGCTGAGATTGCCGTTATGCAGAGAGAAATTGCAGATGTATATGTTCATGGCGCAATACTTGAATATATAGCATCCATCGTTGATTCAACACGACATAATCGAGAAATTAAGCTTGGGGTAAGCCCGAGAGGAACTCTCGCACTTTTGCGGGCGGTAAAATCGTATGCCTATGTGAATGGAAGAGGTTATGTTGTTCCTGAGGACGTGAAAGAGCTGGCGGGCTGTGTCCTGGCACACAGATTGGTACTCATGTCATCATTCACGGGTGACGAGGGAAAGAGAAAGCTTATAGATGACATCGTGGCATCGACAGAGATTATGACTGAGGACTGGAGCAGGTAGATGAGTCTTATTTTGATGGGTGTATCTGTTCTGGTGGTTCTTTTTATCATAAGAAAGATATACATAAAAAATTGGAGCAAGGGAATAGAAGCCGACATAGAGATGTCCGAGAATGTGACATTTCCGGGAGAAGAGCTTATCCTTACAGAGACAATTGTCAATCGTAAATGGCTGCCACTGCCGATGGTTATGGTTAAATTTGAGGTTGACAGGAGTTTTCTGTTCGGAAACGAGGTCGTGAACACCAACGTTTCGGATCATTGCTATAAAAGTGATGTATTCTCCTTGCTTTTTTATCAGAAAATTGTGAGAAAAATCCCGCTTGTCTGTACAAGGAGAGGGTGTTTCACCATAGATAACATAAATCTTGTCTCAACTGACGTCATGATGGACAAGACTCTTGCCACGGTTGTAAGACTTGACAGGACTATAATGGTCTATCCGGAGGAGATTTCATCACAGCAGGCTGAAATTCCGTACAGACGCATAATGGGAACAGTTCTCACAAGACAGTACACTTACGAAGATCCGTTCGAGTTCAGGGGAATAAGACAGTATGAAACTTATGACAGTCTTAAGGATGTCAACTGGATGGCGTCGGCAAAGACGGGTGAGCTCAAGGTAAATGTCCACGATTACACTGCGGCAAGGCAGGTGTGCATACTTCTGAATCTTGAAAAGGACGGAATATGGGAGTACGAGGAGCTTAAGGAGAAGGCAATCTCAATGGCATGCAGTCTTGCATGCCGTCTCACAAGACAGGCGGTATTGGTAAGCCTGCTCTCCAACGGAAGGGATGTTATAACAGGCAAAGAACTTGTGATGGAGGCGGGCTGTGACGAGAGCCACAGGACAGCCATCATGGAGGGGCTTGCAAGAATCGACTTAAAAAAGCAGCCTGATGATTTTGAGAATGTCATTGAAGAGCACATAAAGGAGCTCGGTGACGGCGTGATATACTGCATGATCTCGACGAGCAGGAGAGAGGCTCTGCAAAGGTATTATGCGGGTATTGCAGCAGAGAGTGAGGGCTCAATCTGGATATATCCGTGCCACAAGGGCTTTGACGAGCGTTTCGATTATGCTGATAAGTTGGAGATAGTCCGCTGGGAGGTGGAGTATGAGTGAGAAAAAGGTAAGCAGAAATACCGGGATAGTCTATGCGACCAAGGTCATTGACGCACTCCTGCAGCTCATGATTTTTGACATATCATTGATGCTCATTCTCATAGGCTTTTTCGGAAGAACGGATATTGGCGCCGTAAGGTGTGCGGCAGCCGTCGGTCTGCCTGCGGTACTTTTGTATATTGTGAGGGGCTGGTGCCCGAACAGGGCTGTCACGATAGCAGCTCATGTCGTATCCGTTGTCTATGCATTCGTGGCTGCACCCGATGATGTCGCGCTCATGGCGTATATTGTCATCGTGGCTGTCATGATAATATATTCGATAAGCATAATGCTCGGAAATAAGAACCACACGAGTGAACATATTCCCATCGGAATGGCTGCCGTGTTCGTCGGAGCACTCATAATAGGGCAGATAACGGACAGAGCACTCATAAGTGAATACTCGATGTACTTTGGTGTGGCGTTCATTTTCCTTCAGGTGATATACAGAAATCTCAACAATTTAAACGGAATAATGACGATGAACAACGACACGGGAAATTTCCCTGCAAAGCAGATGGTGAGGGTTGACATATTCATCATGGCGGTCGTTAGCGTTCTGTGCGCGGGGGTTATGGTCATAGCGAACAATTCCTATGTGTACAGGATGCTCAGAGTTTTCAGACAACTTTTCATTATTGTGCTGCGATTCATATTCAGTTTTTTTAAGGGAGACGGTGAGGCGGAGACAGTCATTGAGGAGACAAGTGCCGCACAGCCGGAGAGCGGCTCCGATTATATGCAGATTCAGCCTGAATCGGGGCTTTGGCAGGACATCTTAAACGGAATTGCGCTGATTATCGGCGTTGTGGTTATTGCGGCAGCTATTGTCGGAATATTCGTGGCTGTCGTGAGGATGATGAAGAGGATGCGTGGCGGCTCGGGAATTGACGGCGATGTCAGGGAGTTCGTGGCACCGTCCGACGAGAAGAGCTTCCGAATGAAAAGGAGGGTGCACCGCGAGAAAAAAGGTGATTCAGCCAATATGAAGGCGAGAAAACTCTACAAGAGCATGGTGCAGAAGAATGCCGCGTCAAAGCGTGAGAAGATTTCGTCGAACATGACACCGAAGGAGATTTCAAGTTCGCACATAATGACCATGCAGGATGAAATTACCGGAATTTATGAAAAAGCGCGGTACAGTAATGAGGAAGTTTCGCCGGATGATATCGAATTGTTAAAAAAGAGTAAAAAAATTCAGAAAAGTATCTAAAAAAATATTGATTTTTTTTCTGCTATCATATATACTTACTTCAAAGTATACTATGCGAAACGGAGATATATATGAGCAGAACATCCGGAAGTACACGCAGGTCATCTAAAAAGAAAGAATTTGAGAGTCGTCTGGCAGCAGATAACTGCAAAAGAGGACTCATATTTTCGGCTGTTCTTTCAGCGCTGCTGCCTTTGTATTGGGTTATGTGTAACTCAACAGGGTATGTGGCGGTAGGATACACTGCCATGGTGATTGTGGCTGAGACGATTGAGCTTGCATCCGCTGTGGTTCTCCTCTATATTGTGAAAAATGCAATCCAGCTATCGGCATCTGCCGGCAGATTGTACTATTTCTTTACGGTGGCGGTCATGACACCGCTCTGTATAATGGATTACGGGATGAGCGGAAGCATTATGCTGTTCGTGATGTTTATGGGAGCTTTGTCCGTGGTTCCATGTTTTTCACGAGGTGAGATGAATGTATATTCAGTTACCATGATTGCGGCAGGAATTGCAATGACCGCGGCCGTGGCGGCTGATGGTGTTCGTGAGGCAGTGGGGACAGGAGTGATAAGCGTTGCGGCTGTTGCGGCAGGCAGATATATACAGGAGCTGTTCAGGAGCAGGGAGCGCATTAAGGGTGAACTTAAGGAGAAGACCTTTGCGTCAGAGCAGGATCCGCTTACGGGGCTTACCAACAGACGTGGATTTATAAGACGTGCAGGTGTTATATGGCCTATAAGTATGCGAAGCCATGTGATGGTAGGAGTTATCGCGATAGACATAGATTTCTTTAAGAAGTATAACGATAAGTTCGGACATCCCGAGGGTGATGAGTGCCTTAAAAAGATTGCGGGAGCCATCGAGGACTCTGCGAGAAGGCAGACTGATATTGTGGTGCGGACAGGCGGGGAGGAGTTCCTTGTGTTCGTGCAGAATATGAATAAGAAGGAGATTATAGGACTTGCGCTCAAGATAAGAAGTGCGGTTGCTGACCTTAGAATTGAACATGCCTATGTCGAGGTTTCACAGTATGTCACGGTGAGCATGGGAGTGGCTTGTACCTATCCCGACACTCATAACAGCGTCAAGGAGCTCTATGAGGAGGCTGACCAGGCACTCTACATGGCGAAGGAGAACGGACGCAACTGTGTGGTATGCGACGGAAGCATGTACGGAAGAATGAAGAACGGTCTTGGAACTGCGATAGGCAGCTAGTCCGATATTTTATATGGAATATTTAGAGAGCATTAATATTGTTTCAACAATGATTAGGCTGCTGCTTGCACTTATATGCGGAGGCTTGTTGGGACTTGAGAGAGGTAAGAAGAAGCGTCCGGCGGGCTTTAGAACACACATGCTTGTGTGCGTGGGCTCGGCACTTGCGATGATTACCAACCAATACATGGCTGAGCATTATGCGGGCATAGATGCCTCGCGAATGGCGGCTCAGGTAATAAGCGGTATAGGCTTTTTGGGAGCCGGAACTATTATGGTGACGGGGCTTCAGAAGATAAGAGGTCTCACCACGGCGGCAGGGCTGTGGGTGGTAGCGTGTATAGGACTTGCGTTCGGAACAGGCTTCTACTCGGGCGGAATCATAGCTACTGTTATGTGCTATATAATCAACACGTTTCTTCACAAGGTTGAGACGCGCATGGAGACCAATGCCAGAGTCATAGGAATATACGTCGAGCTTACGGACATCTCATACGTCGGCAGGCTTTTAGAGACGCTTCGCAATCTTGACATCAACGTGACGGAGTTCGAGACGGGAAAGGCGAGAACCTCAGACAAGCACATAGGTGTGCTTCTCGTTGTAAAGCTTGTGAAGTTCGTCGGGCACGCGGAGGTCATCGAACAGCTAAGAAATGTTGAAGGTGTGAACTTCGTCGAGGAAGTGAATTAAATATAATTTGGTATTCAGGAAAAGCCTTTGGTATATATTTTAGTAGGAATATATGTCGGGGGTTTTTATGTTTATAAGGGGAAGTGTAAAATTAAACGGGCTAAAAACTGCAGGCGGGAAGCTTCGCTCGGTTGTGAAGAGAAATAAAAAGAACGTGGCAGCAGGCTTTATGCTGCTTCTGCTTGCGGGGATAGCCTATGCAGGACCGAGGGCGGTTGCCGATGTCGCAAATAACGCTGCAATATCAGCGAGAGAGCTTCCTATATACTGTGTTGACAGGAAAGACAAGGTGGTGGCACTCACGTTTGATGCCGCGTGGGGGAATGAGGATACACAGAAGATTCTCGATATTCTTGATAAGCACAACGTAAAGGTTACCTTTTTTGCCACGGGGGGCTGGGTTGAGGCTTATCCGGACGACGTGAAGAAGATAATTGAGGCGGGGCACGCCTTCGGAAATCACAGCGAGAATCACAAATTCATGACCAGGCTCACAGATGAGCAGAAGAAACAGGAACTTATGAAGGTTCATGACAAGGTGAAGGCATTGACGGGCTATGAGATGTGCCTTTTCCGTCCACCCTACGGGGACTATAACGATGCGGTCGTGAAGGTCGCCGACAGCCTTGGATATTATACAATACAGTGGAGCGTGGACAGTCTCGACTGGAAGGACTACGGCGTGGATTCGATAGTGAGGACGGTCACTCAGCACAAGAGTCTTGACAGCGGGGCGATAATTCTCATGCATAACGGAGCCAAGTACACGGCGGATGCGCTCGACAGCATCATAACCAGCCTCGAGGAGCAGGGCTACAGCTTTGTGACGGTCGCGGAGCTCATACATACCGGAAAGTATCACATGGATCATACCGGGAAGCAGATTGCGGATGAGTGATGTGCGAGGGGCGGCAGGAATGCTCAGATAGAAAAAAGGCATGATTTCGGTCATGCCTTTTTTCTATTTCATGATTATAAATTAATCCAGATGCCTTCGTCCCTTATTTCAGAGTCGGGAAGACTGCGATAGAAGTGCTGGGCATCCTCGTTGGAGGCAATCAGCCCAATCAGAGTGTCGGCTTTGCGTTCTTTTAACTCTTTTCGCAAGGTCTGCATGAGGGCTTGTGCAACACCCTTGTGGCGGTAGCTTTTGATTACACAAATCCAATCTAAGTATGCTTTGACAGAGCCGTCAAAATGACTGCAAATAAGGGTAGAGTCAATTCTTCCGACAACTTTGCCATCCATGTAAGCAAGCAGAGAGAGCGAAGTGGCAAAGGCGGGATTTTCAAAGCTTGCTGTCACATTTGCAATGTACTTCTCATCAATCTCCCAGTACCAGAAGTCCTCCTCCAAGCGCAGGTCACGCTCGAACTGCAAAACATCAGGAATACGGTCTTTTGTGTATAGTTTTATTTCCATGATTTTACCTCCCCAAAACAGCCGTTGATTGCTGTGGTTTTTATAAGCTTAATCCACAAACTGCGGGCATATCTGTCTTGCGAGATTCCACAGCCCGTCGACCGTGAACGGATACCACTGGTTCACATTGCGGTAGCTCTCGGCATACTGTCCGGCGTAAGGCTCGGTGAGTATGGCGTGACGGCTTGCAAGCTCGTCGGTGTAGTCGCTTAAGAAGTAGGTCGTCATTTCAGTGCGTCCCGCGGTGTAGTGCGTCACGAGAAAATCCATGTCGTAGTCCGATATGTAGGTTCCCGAGGAATCCTTTGTGATTGTCACCTCGGCAAAGCCTCCGAGCATGGAGTAGTTGTAGTACTGTATGGAAATGTAGTTTCCCAGGGAGTAATATACGAGCGTCTGTCTGCCGTCTGAGGCTGTGATCCACTCGACAGGCTCAACGACATGCGGATGCGTTCCTATTATAAGGTCGGCACCATTGTCGGCGAAGAACTGCGCCCACTGCTTCTGCTCGTCTGTAGCCTCAAGTACATATTCCGTTCCCCAGTGAGGGTACACGATGACGAAGTCCGCCTCCTCGCGGGCTTTCTTTAAATCCTCGGCAATCTCGGTTTTGTGAGCCTCATCCATAAGATTTACGAGGTAAGGCTTGTCAGAAGGGAGTGAAAAGCCGTTAAGACCGTAGGTGTAATTGAGCATCGCAAGCTTAACTCCGTCTTTCTCGACGATGCGGATTGTGTTGCGCTCCTCCTGATTTTCGTTGATGCCGAGAAATGTGATGTCGGGATGCTTTTCCTTCCAGAAATGAATTGTGTTTAAAACAGCGACAGTGTCCTTATCCATCGTGTGGTTGCTCGCGTGCAGAATCACGTCAAAGCCGGCATCGACCAAGGCATCGCCGAAGTCCTGCGGTGAATTGAACTGCGGGTAGCTGCTCACACCGAGTTCGACACCGCCGAGTATAACCTCCTGATTGGCAACCGCTATGTCTGCGGCAGCGATTCTGTTCTTTGTGTGTTCAAATACATGCTCGTAGTTGTAGCTTCCGTCAGCCTGCAGGGCGCTGTTGTGTATTCCGCCGTGCAAAAGCATATCGCCTACAGCGATAAGGTTGACGCTGACGGGTGCGACTGTCGCCGTAACCTCGGTTGTCTCCTCGGAAGCGGGTTCGGACGTGGCTTCGACAGTGGAAGCCGTCTCGGTATTTTCCGTGGAAGAATCGACGGTCTGTGAGGTGCTCTCAAGGTAGATTGTTCCGTCCGACGAGGCTGTCCTGCTGCACCCTGCGAGTGTGGTTATGCCAAGGCACAGACATAAAAGCATGGCTATCAGGCTGTGCATCGGCTTGCTATTTCTTTTTCCTGACATATTTCCTCCTAGTTGTGTTTGATAATATCAAAAATTTCCTATGTAATGCTATATTCACAGTATGTGAATTTATTCGCAAAACGTGGCATATATTCAAGTTATACATTATAAGAAGATATTCGTCAACGAAAAAAGTCTGCCATCGTGTGGATGAGAGACACGAGTGCATATTTATAAATATTTTTATGACACATAATTAAGAAAAAAGTTGTGGCATGCAGACTTAAAAAAATGCGCCTCACATATTAACAAAGTAAAGCACTATCATGCGGAAGCAACAAAACATTGAAAATGAGTATACCGTTTGATATAATTATCGAAGCATAAGCAATGCCATCCTGAAAAAATATAACAGGCTGTGCTCGCACAAAGCCTGTTATATTTTTTTTCAGGATGATAGTGCGAAGCACGGTAACCGAGAAAATCGTAGATTTTCGAGGTTGCATTGCATTAATAGGAAACACGGAGGTAAAGAGATGAGCAGATACAGCAAGGAAGATATTCTGAGACTTGTAGCCGAGGAGGATGTCGAGTTCGTACGTTTACAGTTCACAGACGCGTTTGGAATACTTAAAAATGTTGCGATTACATCAAGTCAGCTGAAAAGAGCATTGGATAATAAAATTATGTTTGACGGAGCGTCGATAGACGGTTTTGTCAGAATTGAGGAGTCAGATATGTATCTGTACCCTGATCTCGACAGCTTTACAATTTTTCCTTGGAGACCACAGCAGGGTAAGGTTGCAAGACTTATCTGCGACGTATATAAGCCGGATGGAACACCTTTTGAGGGAGACCCGAGATATATTTTAAAAAAGGTATTAAAGGAAGCAGCGGATACGGGATATACATTCAATGTGGGACCTGAATGTGAGTTTTTCCTGTTTTCTTCCGATGAGGCAGGACGTCCGACAACGGAGTCTGACGAGCAGGCAGGATATTTTGATCTGGGACCTAACGATTATGGTGAGAACGCAAGACGTGACATGGTACTTACTCTTGAGGATATGGGTTTTGTTATCGAGGCATCACACCATGAGGCGGCACCGGCACAGCATGAAATAGATTTTAAGTATGATGAGGGACTTAAAATTGCGGACGACATAATGACCTTCAAGCTCGTTGTAAAGACTATTGCTAAAAGAAACGGAATGTATGCTACATTTATGCCGAAGCCGAGATACGGCATAAATGGTTCAGGTATGCACATAAATATGTCACTGTCAAAGGATGGAAAGAATGCTTTTTATGACCCTGAGGATAAGCTGGGGCTCAGCAGAACAGCTTATCAGTTCATCGCAGGACTGTTAGAACATGTGAAGGGCATAACTGCCATTGCCAATCCGCTTATCAATTCATATAAGAGACTGGTTCCGGGATATGAAGCTCCGGTATATATTGCATGGTCGGCAACCAACAGAAGTCCGCTTATACGCATACCTGCTTCGCACGGGGAGGGCACGAGAGCGGAGCTTAGAAGTCCGGATCCGACAGCCAATCCATATCTTGTTCTTGCCGTGTGCCTTGCGGCAGGACTTGACGGGATAAAGAGAAATCTTCAGATACCGGAGGCAGTTAACAGAAATATATATGACATGACCGATGAGGAGCGAAGCACGGCAGGAATAGGAAGTCTTCCTGAGAATCTCATGGAGGCGGGAATTGAGCTTGCAGCAGATGAGTACCTTAAAAATACACTTGGGCCACATATAACAAAGGTATATCTTGATAATATTAAGAAGGAGTGGAGAAATTATTCCACCCAGATAACCGACTGGGAAATAAAGCAGTACCTTTATAAGTACTAATACGGAGGGCTGATATATGGAAAACATAATTATTGTGTTTCCCAAGGTTGAAGATGGCAAGGGAATAAAAAGCCTCCTTGTCAGAAACGGCTTTCATGTAGATGTTGTGTGTACGTCAGGTGCTTTTGCACTTGAACATGCACATTCCTTGAGCGGAGGTATTGTAATATCAGGTTATAAGCTGCCGGATATGTTGTATTCGGAGCTTAGTGAGAGCCTTCCGCCGCAGTTTGAGCTTCTTTTGTTAGCCTCTGAGAGAGTACTTTCCCAATGTCCGGATGAGATAATGAGTATATCGATACCTGTAAAGACAGTTGACTTTGTGAACACGCTTCATATGATGTTTGAAGCTCAATACAGACGCAGAAGGCGCCAAAGAACGCAGCCTGCCGTCAGAAATGTTGAGGAGCGTAAGATTATCGATAATGCAAAAGCAATCCTTATGGAGCGGAATCACATGACGGAGGACGAGGCACACAGATATATTCAGAAATGTGCTATGGACAGCGGAAGTAAGCTTATAGAGTCCGCACAGATGGTGCTCAGCCTGTATGTATAGGAAGATGCATGACAGCATAAAAGGGAAAGTAAAATAAATATAATTTTTAATTGGAAACGAGGACAGTATACTATGAAATTTACAAAAATGCAGGGACTTGGAAACGATTATGTGTATGTTGACTGCACCAAGGAGGAGCTTGCAGCACCTGCCGATATAGCAAGAGCGGTGAGTGACAGACATTTCGGAATAGGTTCTGACGGGCTTATTCTCATCAAGCCGTCAAAGGCAGCGGACTTTTATATGGAAATGTATAATGCCGACGGCTCACGCAGTGCAATGTGCGGTAACGGAATACGTTGTGTCGGAAAGTATGTGTATGATTTCGGACTGACGGACAAGCTTGACGTGTCGATTGAGACGGCAGCAGGAATCAAGTATCTCAATCTCAGAGTGTTAGGTGGACAGGTAACGGAGGTCAGAGTGAATATGGGAGCTCCTATATTTGAACCGGCACTTGTCCCGACAACTCTCGAGGCGACAAGAAAGATAGAGGTTGACGGAAGTGACCTTGCGGCACCGCTGCATGAGGGATATGAAAATTCGGCTCTCGATAAGGTTCCGGTCGTTCTTGACGCTCCGCTCACCGTCGAAGGAAAAGAGTACAGGGTGAGCTGTGTATCCATGGGAAATCCGCATGTAATAACATATGTCGACGACGAAAAGGCAGTAGATATAGAGAAAATAGGACCGCTCTTTGAGAGCCATCCTGTATTTCCGGAGCGCACGAATACAGAGTTCATCCGAATAGCTGACAGAAAGAATATCTATATGCGCGTGTGGGAGAGAGGAACGGGTGAGACGCTTGCTTGCGGGACAGGTGCCTGTGCGTCCGCCGTTGCAACTATGTTGAACGGTCTGTGTGACAGAAAGGTAACGGTGCATCTTCTCGGTGGAGACTTATTCATTGAGTGGGATGAGAAGGACAATGTGGTATATATGACGGGACCTGCCGTGACGGTATTTACCGGGGATTATCCGCTTATAAATCTTTTATAATTTTATAAAAAGATGTTGAGGTCAAAATATACGAGTGTATAACGTATTATATTTATGCA
>FR895427.1:13129-32268 GCA_000435595.1 Firmicutes bacterium CAG:882 | reverse complement strand
GGCGTAACCCTCGCACATTCTCCGCAATGATAACGGCCGGCATGGCGTGTTCTCTCTCTCTCTCTGTTTCTTCAAGTAATCGCATCATTTCAAAGAAACATCCGCTACGGCTCGCCGCCTTAAAATTGTTACTGCTGCACTTGGGGCAAATGGTGTTGCCCGTGTACTCTTCCGGGTTTATCTCTATTTCCTCGCCGCAATCCTCGCATTTTAAAATCATGCCCCGTTGCTTTCCTGCAACGCTCAAATCCTGGCAAGGAAAGCCAAACGCCCACACATCCGCTTGTGGTATGTCTGCTTGGTGCAATTCCTTTATGTCTGCTTTCTGTACATGGTCCCCTACGTTTGCCCGGTAACTCTCCACGGCGTATTTATCAAAGTCCCATGCCCCGGCTATTTCATACCCGGCATTTTTAAATGCAATACCCATTCCGCCGCATCCACAAAAGAAGTCATTAACCTTTAATTTTCTTTTCATCTGCTGCCGCCCGTCCTTTCGTTCATTGCTCTGTATAAGTCCTTTTTATTTGTGTAGACTTCGTTGGTCTGAACTCCGGCGGCATTTAACTTTGCTTTCACTTCTAAAAGTTCTTTTCTAAAAATTCTTTCTCTATCTCCCCTTGGTCGCTCTGTGAAATCAACTATTTTCCCCGGTGTTATAAGCAATCTTAATATTTTGGCGGTCGTTTCCCCGTACTGTCTAAAAACGCCATATTCTATATATGTTTTTTGCCATATAAACAATTTGAACCCCAACGCCTTTTCCACATCTTCAATCTTTTTATCAAGTTCCGGCGTTGTGTAGTGCGGTCTGTAAAACCATTTTGATATATCCATGTTGAGTTCCTTTCTATATTGCTGCCGCCTGGCATTTATAAACTTCTCTGTGCTACTTCTGCCCGGTATGGTGTTCCCCCACGCTTCAATTCGTTATAAATCGTTGCTCTGTGAAACCCAACCGCCTTTGCAATATCTGTAACCTTTGCCCCGGTTCGCTCCATTGCTTCAATCTTCTGTCTGTCGGCGTATGTAATACGCTTATCTCCTTTTTTCACGTTTCCGCCCACCTTTCCTTAAAAATTGGCAAAATAAAAAGTGCTACAAGAGTTTTTTAATTCTCTTGTAGCACTCATATTTTCCACAATAAAAAATCAAGTGCGATAGAGTTATTAACCCTTGTCGCACTTGATTTTACAACTTAGCATTTTTGTTAAGCCGCGGTCATTGCCCTTCTTTTTTCCTTGGCAGACTTAGCCGAAAACCATATTATATATATCATTGCCAAAAGTGAAACTGCCTCCGCAATATGCCATGTTGTCTTTCCTGCATAGTATACTTTGACATCACCGTCATAACCTGCCGGAACGATGACTGACAGACGCGCGCTGCTCGTAGAATTGTGGAGTGTCAGCTTCTCCCCCGTATTTACGTCAACGGCTTTATAGCCCCTGTAGTAGAGAAGCGGAAATTCAACCATTCCTAACGAATCGGCATCCGTTGTTATATGAACCTTTATGTTGGTCATGTATTTTTCATAATTGCTTATCTTAGCATTCGTCGTCTGACATTCCTCATTATCTATGAGCATATTCATATATGGAAGTCCGTCATCCTCCCTGAGAGGCATATACTCGAACCCACCGAGATTGAACGTGAAGGTCTTGTCTGTTTGACTCACCGCATACCTAATGTCAAGATTTCCGTCCTTCATCATCGCAGCACTCAGCCAAATAAACTGGACAATCGTTATTGCAACAATTATTCCTGTTACTACTTTCAGAACCTTATCATCTTTTTTGCAGAATAAGACAAGACATGTAAACATAGTAAACACAAACATGCCTACCGTGAGATACCTTACAGGAAACTGTACATTCTTAAATACCATACCGGCGGCATGCATTACCTTACCGGCAAACGAACCTCCTGATTTTTCATCAAGAAAGCCTATTATACTGCTCCACGGGAATATATTTGATGCTATAATCACACTTATAAGAGAAATTATTCCTGTTATCCACAATTTTTTTCTGTTATCACCGGAAAAATATTTTTTGATACACACATACACAAGTAATCCAATCACGATAATTGCCGTACATCCAAAACCTCCATCGGCAATGTAATAATAATGTGTTGCTTTTCCCGTGTAGAACTTAAATATGTGTGCAAGCGGTATTCCCATTAATCCGTTACCGACAGGAGTATCCAGCTTAATGTATAAATCATCAAGCAGAAAACTCTCAAGAAACGGAAGGAGATAGTTGGCATTTAATATAACCGATATAAGCACAATTTTCAAAAGTACAATAAATCTATCCTTCTTGAATGTCTTTTTAAACATTATGAGACAGAATAACAGTGTGAAACCACCGTATATCTCCGTGCTCAGAACGTGTGACTGAATAACTCCCCAGTACCCGATTACGGGCATAACCCACTGTTTTCTGAGATTCTTGTCCGACGGCATGGTATATATTTTCCACAGTCCGACAGCGATAAGCGGAAGAAAAGTCATTGCCGTGAACTCGCCGACCGCGCCTCTCTGATACAAAACGTAAAAACGGTACACCGAAAGACTGTACAGTACACTTCCTACCACTGCATTTTTCTTATTTTCAAGCATAACCTTAAAGCTATAGTATGATATAAGCACCGTCGCAATATTTATAAGTGCCACATAGATTTTGTAAGAGAATTGCAATGAAAAGCCCATAAGGCGGAACAAAGCGGGAATATTATAAAACAAACTTCCGTAAAAAGTTGAAAAGGCATAGCCGTACCCCGCATTAAATGTCGGCTCGACCTTAACAGGAAACTGTCCCGCAAGGTATCCGTCCTTGATTCCCTCGAGCCTTAAAAGCTGTATCAGCGTGTCATGTCCTATGATAACCTTGTCAAAAAACATCGGTATACAAGATATAACCATTGTCACAAAAAGCACACACGCTCCTGCCAGTGATTTTCTTGTAATTATGATGTTTCTTTTCCTGATGTACATACCCCATACGGTTAACATAATAATTAAAAATACAGGAATCATCACAACATAAAATACGAAGGGCGTAGTCCTTACCTCGTAGCTTTTTACATTTACAAGCGTCGACTCGTCGTCGCTCATTATCTCCCTGACGCTGAAGTTGACCGCCTTTTTATGGCTGTATATCCAGAACTCGCCTGTGTAGCTGTCCTTATCGTCCCTCAGATAATTTTCCGTCTGAGGTATTTTGTCCGTAGTCATGTCACTGTCCTGTATGTAGAGATAATTTACGGTGGCATCCATCTGCACTGCCTCGTAATTGCAGGTGACAAAGTAATGTCCGAACGGGAGCGAAATCTCTTTTTCGCCGCCTTTGAGTGTATATGTGCTCGGATACACACATGCGGCAATAACCAATACAACAAAAAATGCTGCTTCAATACATAAAGCAGCCAATAATTTTCTGTATATCTTATCTTGCGGCAGTCTCTTCATACAAATCTCTCCCCTTTGAATCAATTACAACAATTACAGGAAAATCCTTCACGATGAGCTTTCTCACAGCCTCGGTTCCGAGGTCGTCGTAGGCAATAATCTCCGACGAGGTGATGCACTTAGACAAAAGAGCTCCAGCTCCGCCTACCGCCGCAAAGTAAACCGCCTTGTTTCTGACAATCGCCTCGTGGACTGCCTTATTTCTCTTTCCCTTTCCAATCATTCCGATAAGTCCAAGGTCAAGAAGCGAAGGAGCATACTTGTCCATTCTGCTCGCAGTCGTAGGACCTGCTGAGCCGATAACCCTGCCCTCCCTCGCAGGCGATGGTCCCATATAGTATATCGTGTTATTTTTTACATCAAAAGGAAGCTCCTCACCATTCTTAAGAGCTTCATACATTCTCTTATGTGCCGCATCTCTTGCCGTGTATATTGTTCCCGTAAGGTAGACATAATCTCCCGCCTTCAGAGCTTCCGATATGCTGCTGTCAAAGGGTACATTAATATGCTTGTCCATTTTTCGCACCGTCCAATCGATTATTCTTTATATCACTCTGTGAACATGTCTGTTGACATGACAGCAGATATTGACTGCCACAGGAAGTCCTGCTATATGTGTCGGATATGTCTCAACATTTACCGCAAGTGCCGTCTTAGAACCGCCGAGACCGCCCGGACCTATTCCGAGAGAGTTGATTTTCTCAAGCATCTCATCCTCAAGCTCGCGGACGTACCCTGTCGGTCTTTCCTCGTCTAAATTTCTCGTGAGTGCCTTTTTTGCAAGGAGGGCGCACTTCTCAAAGGTTCCTCCTATGCCGACGCCGACAACCATCGGCGGGCAGGCATTAGGTCCCGCATCCCTGACCGCCGTCAGTATTGCGTCCTTGACGCCCTCTATTCCGTCGGCAGGCTTTAACATAAACACACGGCTCATATTCTCGCTTCCGAAGCCCTTAGGTGCGATTATTATGTCAACCTTATCGCCCGGAACAATATCATAATGTATAACCGCAGGCGTGTTGTCCTTGGTATTCTCGCGCTCAATCGGATCCTTCACGACTGATTTTCTTAAATACCCTTCTACATAGCCCTGACGCACGCCCTCATTTATCGCGTCTGTGAGTGAACCGCCCTCGATATGAACCTCCTGACCGACCTTTACGAATACAACAGCCATTCCCGTGTCCTGACATATAGGTATCATGTCATTTCCGGCAATCTTGAGATTCTCCTCAAGCTGCCCTAAAATCTGTCTGCCAAGCGGGGATTTTTCCTCATTTGCAGCCTTCTCAAATACCTTCTTCATATCCGGCGAGAGAAAATGATTCGCCTCGATACACATTTCCTTTACGTTCTGTACAATTACCTGTGTGTTTATGTCTCTCACTTTTTATTCCTCTGTATCAACTATTATTTGTTTGTCGTAATACTGCTCCATGTCCGATATGTTCTCCCTTATCTCGGGATAGAATCCGATGTATGTTATCTTTCCGATATGAACCGGATTAATATCAGGATCTAACAGCTCCATAAAAATTCTGTCCCTGTCCTCATCGTACAGTCTTGCAAACTGGTACGTCAGCGCATAATCCGCATTGAGTGCGAGGGATACTGATTTGTAAAGCGGCTGCTCCACTGTTTTTACACAGCAGATCATACATACAAGTGCCACGATACCTGCTGCCCAATTTTTTATGTCAACCACATTTACCTTCTTTTCGCTCTCCTGTTCCCTGAGTGCCCTATTCACAAAATAAGCCACTGTCCTGCACACATATATTATGCTGACGGTCGCAGTCATAAAGTAAACGAACGTCGTCGTGTTGAGAACTCTTCCGAAGTACTGGCTTCTCGCATACATGAGCGGTGCAAAGGAAGCGTAGTAAAGGCACGCCATCATGACTACATATATCACGGTGCCGATGATTTTCTTAGCCGCAGCACCCTTTACCGCCTCATCGGCTGCCTCACTCTTCTTGTTAATCATGTCAAACAGGGCAATTCCCGCAACCATTATCAGGTAAAAATATACCGCAGGCTGTATGCTCGCGCGCGTCATTATGGTTCCGTCCCTGAATGACATAATTATCGTCTCAAAGACCGTAACTCTGTCAGCCGACAGTCTCGTCGCTGCTCCCGGAGCTGTCACGGCTATCAAAAGTCCTGCTATCGCAGCCGCAAGCGGAATGTAAAAGAGTGTCTTAAATGATTTCTTTCGATATATCTCGTATATCAGCTCGTAGGCGAGCAGACATACATTCACAAGTCCCGTGAGCGGATTTCCGAGTCCTATGAGGAAGAATACTATTGTCGACAACACAAGCCACACCGGTCTGTGCTTTTCCCAGAACAATATATAAACTCCCTGTGCGAACAGTATCATTCCGAAAAACAGGTTATAGTTGGCAATTCCCGGCCACCAGTAGATTCCCTCCCTGGCGGAAGGTGCATAGTCGAGGTAGAATACCAGGAACAACAGGCATATACTTATGCAGTTGAGTATCGACATCTTCCATCTTCTGTGAAGAAGCGAGTACGCTATCATGCCAAGTCCGATAACCATATCGGCAAGCATGATGTAGAATATCAAATGATACCTGTTCTCGTTAAACGCAACGGGTGAGAGTGATGTCAAAAACATACTCAAAAAATTTCCGTTATAATTATTATATACCCTCACCGTATCTTCCCATGCGCACTGAATACACTCAATAAGCGAGTGTGAGTTCATCCATGTGTGGTGCACTCTATAGCTCATCCAATAGTCATCCATTCCCGGATGAGTATACTTGGCTGCCTCCGCTATAGGTGAGAAACGGCTCACAAAATATCTTGCCACAAGAATCAGCACAACCACCTGCAAAGCAAAATAGACATAATCTTTATAGGTGTATTTACCAAAAATTCTTTTTATTTTATTCAACATATTAAAAATAATTCCTCCGCTGAAAGCATTCTTATGTACATTCTAATCTACAATTATTTTTTTCCCATAGTAATACTGCATATCATGTATAACACTTTTAATTTCCGGGAAAAATGAAACTTCTACTATTTGCCCGACATGAACCTCCGGTATATTAGGATCTAACAACTCCATGAACAATTTATCCCTCTCTTCATCGTACATTTGCAGAATTTGAAATTTATCTGCGTATTCTATATGAAATGAAAGAGATGTTGAGTAATAATATAATTTATTTACACTGTTAGTACAGATAACTATGGTTATTATTGCAGCAGCCCCAACCATATATCTGCATATATTATCGATTAATTGATTCTTGGAATGTATCAATTTTTCAAAGGCTGTTGTATTTAATACTCTTCCAAAATACTTGCTTTTTGAATACATCAGCGGAGCATACGACGCATAATAAAGGCATATCATCAATACGTCAAATATAATTGAAATGATAACGATTTTCATTAAAAGTCAATGGAGTGAGTCCCGTCAAAAACATACTCAAAAAAGTTCCGTTCAATCTCTTATACAATCCAACCGCATCTTTAAAAGAGCATTTTATACATTGCCACAATGAATGTGTATTCATCCATGTTTCATGTACTCCCGTTCTCATCCAATAATCATCCATTCCCGGATGAACGTACTGTGATGCGTATGACATCAGACTGTATCTGCTTTTAAAATAATTAATTATTAACAACAAAGCAACTATTTGTATCACATAATATATATTATTGTAGTCAAATCGTTGTTTTATCTTATCAGTTATTTTTGACATATAATTTCTCTTTTAGTTCTCGGTCTCTGCGTCATTCTCAGCCTCAGACTCCGCCTTCTCTAAATCCTCCGGCTTAGTCTCGTCGCCTTCTCTGACCTTGGCAACCTTGGCAACCTTAACACCTTCATCAAGATTGATTAACTTAACTCCTGATGTTATTCTTCCAAGAACTGAGATTCCGGCTACCTGCATACGAATGATAATGCCCTCGGTAGTGATAAGCATAATCTCCCTGCTCTCGTTAACAGCCTTAACGCCTATTACATTTCCTGACTTTTCATTAATCTTGTAACACTTTATTCCCTTGCCGCCTCTGTGCTGTACAGTGAATTCCTCTGTCTTGGTTCTCTTTCCCAGTCCGTTCTCCGATACGATAAGAAGTTCATCACCCTGAGTATCAAGCTGCATTCCCACAACTTCATCTCCTGCAATAAGGTTCATACCGATTACACCCATGGCACTTCTTCCGGTAGGTCTTACATCCTGCTCGTTGAAGCGGATGCACATTCCGAGCTTGGTTACAAGAATGATATCCTTATTTCCGTCAGTCTCCTTAACCTCGATAAGTTCGTCATCATCCCTGAGTGTGATAGTCTGAATTCCTGTCTTACGGATATTTGCATATTCCTTAGCAGGTGTTCTCTTTACAATACCGTTCTTCGTGCACATGAAAAGGTATGAATCATCTTTTATACCATTTACAGGTATGATTGCACTTATCTTCTCGCCAGGCATAAGCTGTAAGAGATTTACAATAGCTGTACCTCTTGCAGTACGGCTTGCCTCAGGTATCTCATAAGCTTTGAGCCTGTAGATTCTTCCCAGACTTGTGCAGAACAACAGATTCTTGTGTGTCGTAGTCATGAACAAGTCTTCTATGTAATCCTCATCAATCGTCTGCATTCCCTTGATTCCACGTCCGCCCCTGTTCTGGCTCTTGAAATTGTCGAGAGTCATTCTCTTGATGTAGCCGAGATTTGTCATGGCGATGACTGTGCTCTCGTCAGGAATTAAGTCCTCCATGTTGATTTCGGACTCATCGTATCCGATGGATGTTCTTCTGTCATCACCGTACTTGTCGGCGATGGCTGTAATCTCCTTACGGATTACCATGAGAAGCTTCTTCTCGTCTGCAAGAATTGCCTTTAATTCCTCAATTCTCGCTCTGAGTGCAGCTAACTCCTGCTCAATCTTCTCTCTCTCCAGACCTGTGAGAGCTCTCAGACGCATATCAACAATGGCCTGTGCCTGAGCATCTGACAGACCGAAGCGCTCAATAAGTCTTGCCTTTGCAGCCTGTACATTCTCAGAACTTCTTATGATGCTTATAACCTCGTCGATATTGTCGAGAGCTATCATCAAGCCTTCCAAGATGTGTGCTCTCGCCTCTGCTTTGTTGAGCTCGTAGCGTGTTCTTCTTGTGACAACATCCTTCTGGTGAAGAAGGTAATATCCGAGCATCTCCTTTAAGTTGAGAACCTTTGGCTGATTGTCAACGAGCGCGAGCATGATAACACCGAACGTATCCTGCATCTGTGTATGCTTATACAACTGATTGAGCACAATATTTGCATTGGCATCCTTTCTAAGCTCAATACAGATTCTCATACCCTGTCTGTCGGACTCATCTCTTAAATCCGTTATTCCGTCAATCTTTTTATCCTTTACAAGCTCAGCAATCTTCTGAATAAGATTAGCCTTATTTACCATGTAAGGAATCTCGGTAACAATAATACGGCTCTTGCCGTTTGGCATAGCCTCAATATCTGTCACGGCACGAACCTTAATCTTGCCTCGTCCGGTTCTGTAAGCCTCCTCGATTCCTCTCTTTCCGATAACCATTGCACCTGTAGGAAAATCAGGACCCTTGACTATCTCCATGAGTTCGTCTATCTCTGTCTCTCTGTCATTTTCCACTTCATTGTCGATAATCTTGACAACAGCATCAATAACCTCACGAAGATTGTGAGGCGGAATGTTGGTCGCCATACCTACGGCGATACCTGATGTTCCGTTGACCATGAGGTTAGGGTATCTTGAAGGGAGCACGCTCGGCTCCTTCTCAGTCTCATCGAAGTTCGGTACAAAATCAACCGTATCCATGTCAATATCGGCTAACATTTCCATGGAAATCTTACTTAATCTAGCCTCGGTATATCGCATGGCGGCTGCACCGTCACCATCGACGGAGCCGAAGTTTCCGTGACCGTCAACAAGAGGGTATCTTGTCGCAAAATCCTGTGCAAGCTTAACGAGTGCCTCATAGATGGATGAGTCTCCGTGAGGATGGTACTTACCCATTGTATCTCCGACGATACGCGCGCACTTTCTGTGAGGCTTGTCAGGACCGTTATTTAACTCAATCATCGAATAGAGGATTCTTCTCTGTACAGGCTTGAGACCGTCCCTTACATCAGGGAGGGCTCTCGCGGCGATAACGCTCATCGCATAGTCTATATATGAAGTCTCCATTGTCTGTTTGAGGTCTACATCATGAACCTTATCAAAGATATGTTCATCCATTTATATTTCCTCCGCATAACCATATTTTTTATATAACAATTACTTTTCAACAATTAACAGTTGTGGGATTTTACCGATACACTGCCGCTACGCTCTCGAATGAGCAAAAGCGCGTCCGGAAGGGTACCGACAAAATCACACAACGTACGTGTAGCACTAAATATCTAGGTTTTTCACAAACTTCGCATTTGCCTCGATGAATTCTCTTCTAGGTTCAACATTGTCACCCATAAGTGTTGAGAATGTCACATCAATCTCTGATGCATACTCCTCATCATAGAATACCTTCTTAAGTATTCTCTTAGCCGGATCCATTGTTGTCTCCCAGAGCTGGTCTGCATCCATCTCTCCGAGACCTTTGTAACGCTGAATCTTATTGTTCTGGTCACGTCCTACTTCCGTGAGAATATCATTGAGTTCCTCGTCCGAGTACGCATACCATACTTTTTTATTCTTCTCAAGCTTATAAAGAGGCGGCTGTGCAAGGTATACATAGCCCTGCTTGATAAGCTCAGGCATAAAACGATAAAGGAAGGTAAGCATAAGAGTAGCAATATGCGCACCGTCGACATCGGCATCGGTCATAATGATAATCTTGTGATAACGAAGCTTGCTTATGTCGAAATCCTCATGAATACCTGTTCCGAAAGCGGTAATCATTGCCTTAATCTCAGCATTGCCAAGTATACGGTCAAGTCTTGCCTTCTCGACATTAAGAATCTTACCTCTGAGCGGGAGAATAGCCTGTGTCGCACGGCTTCTTGCTGACTTTGCCGAACCGCCGGCGGAATCTCCCTCTACGATAAATATCTCACAGTTCTTAGGATCCTTGTCCGAACAATCGGCAAGCTTGCCCGGAAGGCTCATTGACTCAAGTGCCGTCTTTCTTCTTGTAAGATCCCTTGCCTTTCTTGCAGCCTCTCTTGCTCTCTGTGCAAGAAGTGACTTCTCACATATCATCTTTGCAACAGCAGGATTCTGCTCTAAGAAGTATGTAAGCTGCTCTGTAACAACATTATCAACGGCTCCTCTTGCCTCGCTGTTGCCAAGCTTCTGCTTGGTCTGTCCCTCGAACTGAGGATTCTCTATCTTAACACTGACGATTGCAGTAAGACCTTCTCTTATATCCTCACCTGTAAGATTCTGCTCGCTGTCCTTAAGAAGCTTGTTGCTCCTTGCATAATCGTTAAACGTCTTGGTTATTGCATTTCTGAAGCCCGTAAGATGCATACCACCCTCAGGTGTATTAATATTATTGACAAAAGAGTAAATGCTCTCGTTATAATCGTCGTTGTGCTGGAATGCAACTTCTACGGAAATATTATTTACCGTACCCTCACAGTAAATAATATTCTCATACAGCGGAGTCTTGCTTCTGTTCAAATACTGAACGAACTCCTTAATTCCGCCTTCATAATGGAATACTTTTTCCTTCTTATCCTCTCTGTCATCCCTGAGAATAATCTTGATTCCCTTAGTGAGAAATGCCATCTCTCTCAGACGGTTCTTTAATATGTCAAAATCGTAAACGGTATCCTCAAATATCTCCTTGTCAGGAAGGAAGCTTACCCTTGTTCCCGTCTTTTCCTTATCACAGCTTCCGACAACCTTAAGAGGATACATTACCTTACCTCTCTCATATCTCTGCTTATATATGCTTCCATCATGATATACCTGAACCTCAAGCCATTCCGAAAGTGCATTTACTACGGAGGCTCCTACTCCGTGAAGACCTCCTGATACCTTGTATCCCCCGCCTCCGAATTTTCCGCCGGCATGGAGAATTGTAAATACAACCTCAACCGCAGGAAGTCCGGATTTTGCATTAATTCCTACAGGAATTCCGCGTCCGTTGTCTGTGACGGTGATTGAATTGTCAGAGTTAATCTGCACATCAATCTCAGTGCAGTAGCCTGCCAACGCCTCATCCACTGAATTGTCTACAATCTCATATACCAAATGATGAAGTCCCTTTGATGATGTACTGCCAATATACATTCCCGGTCTTTTTCTTACCGCCTCAAGACCTTCAAGAATCTGTATCTGGTCTGCTCCGTAATTATTTTCCATGCTTTCCTCATTTCTGCGCTACATAAAATATAATCAATGCAGTATTTCTGCCAAACATCTGCGATATAAGCGCACACGCAGATATTAATTTTTTTCCGTAACATGACCGTCCTTCACATAGAAAACCTTGTCTAAATGAAAACGATAGTTGATAAATTCATCAAGTCCCGTGCAGGTTACAATGGTCTGCACATTATCTATACTGTCAAGCAGATAATTCTGCCTGTTAGCATCAAGCTCCGAAAATACATCGTCGAGAAGCAGTATAGGATTATCACCCGTCACAAGCCTGACGAGCTCAATCTCAGACAGCTTAAGCGACAATGCACAGGTTCTCTGTTGTCCCTGTGACCCGTACTTTCTCACATCCATATCACCTAAAATAAAACTGATGTCATCGCGATGTGGTCCGTATCCCGTAGTCTTCTGTCTTATATCCCTGTCCCTTGATTCCGTCAGAAGCCTCTTAAAATCCTTCTCTTCTGCAGAAGGCTCGTATACAAGTGTAAGCTGCTCCTTATTGCCTGAGAGCCTTCCGTGTATATCATATATAATACTATTAAGATTATTGACAAAATTACGTCTTATTTTTATCAGCTCATTGCCAAAGCTTACAAGCTGCTCATCCCACACATCAAGTGTATCTGCAAGATAAGGATTAAAGCCAATATCCTTAAGAAGCTTATTTCTCTGAATTAGAACCTTGTTGTAATTGACAAGATTATGAACATAAATCTTATCAAGCTGGCATAATTCCATATCCATAAATCTTCGTCTCTCAGCCGGACCGCTTTTTATGATATTCAAATCCTCAGGAGAAAAAAACACGATATTGATTATGCCCAGCAAATCGACAGCTCTCCTTATGGGAATACCATCAATGGCAACACCCTTTGTCTTTGTCTTTTTCAGGTGCATATCTATTCTGTGGGGAATGTTATTTTTTCGTACCATCATTCTTATATGTGCTTCTTCACTGTTAAAGGCAATAATTTCTCTGTCCTTGCTTGCGCGATGCGACTTTGTCGTGCCTGCAACATATATGGCTTCAAGAATATTAGTCTTTCCCTGTGCGTTGTCACCGTAAAGAATGTTGGTCTTATCAGAGAATTTCATGCTGAGCAACTCATAATTTCTATAATTTTGCAAATCAAGAGCCTCAATAACCATTACCCGTTATTCCTCTATTCTGATAGTTTCCCCATCATATTCTACAACATCTCCGGCATGAAGCTTCTTACCTCTCTGAAGTTCGACAGTTCCATTGACCTTAACCTGTCCGTCAAGAATGACCATCTTAGCGTCAACTCCCGACTCAACAAGTCCTGTTGCCTTAAGTGCCTGTCCAAGCTTAATAAATTCATCTCTGAGCTTAATTGTTTCCATAAATTTCCTTTCCTAATCCGGCTTAGTAGTTGTTGAAGTTAACCGGTAAAATAAGATATATATACTCATTCTTATCATCTCGAATAAAGCAAGGTGCCTTTGAATTCATAAGATATATTGAAATCTGCTCGTCATCGATAACCTTGAGGGCATCCATAAGGAATCTTCCGTTAAAGCCGATCATTATATCCTTACCCTCTTTTACAATATCTATATCCTCGTTCATGGAACCTATCGCCGAATTAATCTTAATCTCAAGAGAACCGTCTGTAATATTTACAATGATAGGCTTTTTGTCTCCTTCTTTTACAAGAAGCATTGAACGGTCGATACAGTCAAGAAACTCTTTTTTATTGATTACAACCTTAGTTTCATAATCTTTTGAGAGCATCTGGTCAATCTTGAAGAACTCTCCATCAATAAGTCTTGATACAACCTTCGTGTTGTCGAACTCAAAGAGAATATGATTGTTGGTAAAGAATATCTCTACCATCTCATCGGCTTCTCCTGAAAGAATTTTACTGATTTCATTCAGCGTCTTTCCCGGAACAATAACCTTGATTGGCTCATAGGAGCTGTTAAGTTCAATGTTGCGGATGGAGATTCTGTGTCCATCAAGAGAAACCACTCTCAAATTATTCTCATTAATTTCAAAAAGTTCACCTGTCATTATTCTGTTGCTGCTCTCATTGTCGGCAATGGAAAAGCTTGTCTGTCTGATAACCTCCTTGAGTGCGAACTTTGAAAGCTCGATGAACTTATCCTTCTCTATATAAGGCAGATATGAAAAATCGTCCCCAGCCTTTCCTGATATCGTAAAGTTGGCTTTCTCACAGATAATTCTGGCAACATAGTTGTCATCAGTCTCGATTGTAACTTCGCTGTCCGGAAGCTTACGGATGATATCGGAAAAAATCTTGGCATCGATGGCAACCTTGCCTCGCTGTTCAATCTCTCCCTTTATTACAGTCTCAATACCAAGCTCCATGTCATTGGCGGTGAGCTTAATCTCTCCGGCGGACGCATCAATAAGTATACATTCTAATATAGTCATTGTTGTTCTTGAAGGTATTGCCTTGAGAACTATGCTTACACCTGCTAAGAGGTCTGATTTGGTACATATAATTTTCATTGTGAAAAACTCCTTTCGGGTGAAATGTAAAGTTGAACGAGTTAATAAATATATAAAAAAATACAGCAGTAGTAGTATTAGGGGCTGTGAATATGTTGATAACCGTTCTGAAGCCTTTAAAATCAAGGGTTTCAGAAAAAGGATAAGTCTGTTAATAATCAAAGGACAAGCTGTTAAACTGATGTGGACAAGATTTTAAAAAAAAATTCTCTGTGGAAAAACTCAGAGGTTATTCACATGAAAAACATAATTATCAACTACTTATCCACAAGCTTGTTCAATGGGTTATCCACAATCTATTATGAGTTTCTTCCTTATTATAATGGGTTCTAAATAATGGTGATAACTTATCTTGAGAAATACCATCATGTATGGCATATCATGATGGATTAATCTTCTTGATAAGAATATCTATAAGCTCCTTTGTCTGAGGATTGTTCTTGATTTCATCAGAAATCTTGTCCGCTCCGTGAATTACGGTTGTGTGGTCACGGTTTCCGATAAGCTTACCGATTGTGGCAAGAGGAACATCCGCCATGGTACGACAAAGATACATAGCAATCTGGCGAGGATATACAATCTCCTTGTTACGCTTATGTGACGTGATGTCGGCAGGCGTAATACCAAAATGGTCGGAAACTGTCTTGATGATGAGTTCAGGTGTTACATCTCTGGTCTCATTAGGGAAGATGATGTCACGAAGAGCCTCCTCAGCAAGTGCTATGCTAAGATCGTTATGTGTAAACTTTGCAAATGCCGTGAGCTTGGTGAGTGAACCTTCAAGCTCTCGGATATTGGATTTTATGTTGTTGGCAATATATTCTAATATATCGTTAGGTACATTAAGGTTCTCAGATTCAGCCTTCTTGCGGAGAATTGCCATTCTTGTCTCATAAGAAGGTGGTGCAATATCTACGGTAAGTCCCCACTCAAATCTGGAGCGGAGTCTGTCCTCCAGTGTCGCAATATCCTTAGGCGGACGATCGGATGATATAACAATCTGCTTCTTGGATTCGCGAAGCGCATTGAAAGTGTGGAAAAACTCTTCCTGGGTACTTTCCTTGCCGGCAATGAACTGGATATCGTCAATAAGAAGAACGTCAACCTTCCTGTATTTGTCACGGAACTTCTGGTTGGTGTTGGTACGGTCATTTTTGATGGACTCGACAAGTTCGTTGGTGAATGTCTCAGAAGTGACATACATAACCTTCTTGGTCGGATCCTGCTGTAATATAAAGTTACCAATGGACTGCATAAGATGCGTCTTACCAAGTCCTACTCCTCCATATATGAAAAGAGGATTATATGCTTCCGCCGGAGATTCGGCAACGGCAAGTGCAGCGGCGTGCGCAAAGCTGTTGTTGTCACCTACGACAAAGGTATCGAAGGTGTATTTGCGGTTGAGACCTGCCTTGTCATAGACTTCTCCCGTGGTAGTTTCGCTTATGACGGCCGATTTTACCGAGCTGCCCTGAGTCTGGGAATGAACGAGCTTATCAATATCCTTGGTCTGGCTTGGGAATATGAATTGAATATCAAGCTCCATGTTCGTGCATTCCGCAATAGCAACCTTAATGGGAATCTTGTACTTCTTGTCTATATATTTGATATAGTTTTGGCCAAGCTTCTCGTCTGAAACCAATAAAAACAGTACATCATTGTGGGTATCATAAGGTTCAAGAGGCAGAAGCCAGGTCTTGAAGGATACATCACTGATTTCATGTTCATTCTTGATTGTCTCTAAAATAAGAGGCCATTTTTCTTTAATTTCTGCAATCATCGATAATTCTCCCATTTTGTGTCATTCTAACATATTATACCTTAAAATAAGTATTTTTTCAATGGAATATCGAAGTTTATGGGCATTAATTTGGTTGGAAAAGCAGGATGGAGAGTATTTTTTTTATACTACAAATAGGTTGACATAATAATTTTATTTAAGAACCATATATTATATCTTTCAGAAAAAAGAAAAATTTGTAAAAATATTCTTTGTGTAAAATGTGAATATCTTAATTAACATTATCCAGAGCCTAAAATAAAGGGTTTGTGAATAAAATCAACAAGTTAATAACAATAATGAACAGAGTTATCCACAAGTTATCCACAATTTGGGGATAACTTTTTTGATATTGTTTTTTCAACTGACAGGTTGTCAATAATTATAATAAAATTACACCCCGATTGAGGGATTAATGAAAAACAGTATTAATACAGATACACCGACAGAACAGAGAATTTTAACGAAATCGCCTATTCTGTAAAAAAAGCTTGACTTTGCAGGGCAAAATGAATAAAATGAGAATGATGTTTTTTACTATTATAATGATATGCTTACCGAATTATGCCATATTGTTAACGAAAAGGAGGTGCACGAGAATATGAAGCAGACATTCCATCCAAAGAAGAGACAGAGAAACAAGGTTCACGGTTTCAGAGCAAGAATGAGCACAGCTAACGGCAGAAAGGTTTTATCTGCAAGAAGAGCTAAGGGAAGAAAGAGCTTAACAGTATAGGCCGCAGGTGTGTGGCCTTTTTTCTATGAAAATCATAGGAGGCAGACGGACACATGAGCAGTTATGAGACTTTGAAGAAAAACATCGAATTTCAAGAGGTATATAAGAGAGGTAAGTCTTATGCCAACAAGTATCTGGTCATGTATGTTTTGGAGAATGGAACGGATATAACAAGAATTGGTATATCTGTGAGTAAGAAGGTCGGGAACAGTATTGTCCGGCATCGTCTGACACGGCTTATAAGAGAAGCCTGCAGACTGAATTACGGTAGTATACAGTCCGGTTATGATATCGTGATTATTTCAAGAGCGACACACAAGGGTAAGGGTTATGCCGATACGGAGAGTGCTCTTATTCATATTTTGAAGCTTCATGGAATTTATCGAGGTGAATAGTTGTTATGAAGAAGGTAATGATTGCCATGGTAAGATTTTACCGAAAATATCTTTCACCAATGAAAAAATATCCTACCTGTATATACACTCCAACATGTTCTCAATATGCTGTTGAAGCTATTGAGAAATACGGTGCCCTTAAGGGCAGCTATTTAACTACAAAGAGAATTCTTCGGTGTAACCCTTTTGCAAAAGGCGGTTATGACCCTGTACCATAAGTTAAACAGAGAATTTAACTTTTATTAATGTGTTGTTTCATGGTTAATGGAAATGACAGGGAAGGAATGGGTTAATAATGATTTTATTAAGGGTGCCTATTATAGGTGATATTATTGATTTTATCGCCTTGTTAATGGGCTATATTATGCAGGCCCTGTTCTTTATCACCGGTGGATTCAACATCGGTTTATGTATAATTCTGTTCACGATTATTGTAAGGCTCATCATGATGCCTATGACAATAAAGCAGCAAAGATTTTCCAAGCTGTCATCCATGATGCAGCCGGAGCTCGCAGCGGTTCAGAATAAGTACAAGGGCAAGAATGATACTGCATCTATGCAGAAGATGCAGGCAGAGACAAAGGCAATCTATGAGAAGTACGGAACATCTCCTACGGGCGGATGTCTTCAGATGTTCATCCAGCTTCCTATTTTTTACGGAATTTTCGCGGTTGTACGTGATATTCCTAAGTATGTTCCGAGAGTTAAGGAGCTGTTCGAGCCGATAATCAGCGCGATAACAGGTGTTGCCAACTACAGTCAGGTGCTTATAGACAGTGGTCTTACAACGGCGACATACGACACTGAAGACGGACTTCTTCAGTTTTTTAACGCATTTTCGGCAGACCAGTGGGAGACACTTAAAAATGCTTTTCCTACAGTGTCGGACACTATAGCGGCACAGTCTGAGAAAATTTTACATGTTAACAACTTTTTTGGAATTAACTTAGCAACGGCTCCGGGCTTTAAATTAAGCCTTGCACTTATAATACCGCTTCTTGCAGGTCTTACTCAGTGGCTTTCGGTTAAGCTTATGCAGAGCAAGAGTCCGGTTAACAATAACGATGAGAGCAATACGGCAGCACAGTCAATGAAGATGATGAACACAATGATGCCTATTATCTCAGCCGTTTTCTGTATTTCCATGCCTAGCGGTCTTGGACTTTACTGGATTATGGGAAGCGTTGTTCAGTGTATTCAGCAGATATTTATTAACAAGTACATGGATAAGGTTGACGTAGAGCAGCTTATCGCAAAGAACATGGAGAAGGTTAATAAGAAGAGAGCAAGACAGGGACTCCCACCTAAGAAGGTAGATACCTCAGCAGTTACCAATTATGAGGAAGCTGTTCAGAAGAAAGAGGAAGAGATTGCCAGAAGAGGCGAGAGAGCTAAAGAGATTAAGGATTCCACAGAATATTATAACCAGAACGCGAAGCCGGGTTCACTTGCTTCTAAGGCGAATATGGTTAAGATGTACAATGAGAAAAATTCAAAGAATTAGTATTGGAGGAAAGATATCATGGAGTATATAGAGATTACCGGTAAAACGGTAGACGAAGCCATTACTAATGCGACGATTAAGCTTTCAGTGACAAGCAATAAGCTTGATTATGTGGTAGTTGACAAGGGAAACAATGGATTCTTAGGAATAGGTAAGCGTCCGGCAGTTATCAAGGTTCGTGTGGCAGAGAATGTTGACGAGTTCGAGCAGGCTGTTAAGGGTAAGGTTGCAGAGACTAAGACTGAGGAGAAGCCTGCTGTCAAGAAGACTGAACCTAAGAAAGAGGAGAAGCCTGTTGTCAAGAAGGCTGAACCTAAGCATGAAGAGGTTAGGGCAGCGGCACCTGCTCCAAAGCAGGAGGTTAAGCCTGAGGCTGAGCATGAAGAGGTTGA
>FR895427.1:7222-13096 GCA_000435595.1 Firmicutes bacterium CAG:882 | reverse complement strand
CACAAGAAAGCCTGTTGCAGGTCCTGACATGGAGTCGGCAATCAAGAAGTTCCTTAGCGATGTATTAGGTGCCATGGGAATGAATGCAGAGGTCAAGGTAGTTATTGATGAGAATGAGGGTTCTGTTGATGTCGAGCTTGTGGGCGAGAATATGGGCGTTCTCATCGGCAAGAGAGGACAGACGCTTGACTCGTTACAGTATCTTGTAAGCCTTGTTGCCAATAAGGAGGCAGAGGGTTATTTCCGTGTCAAGTTAGACACTGAAAATTACCGTGCAAGAAGAAAAGAGACTTTAGAGTCTCTTGCAAAAAATATTGCGTATAAGGTTAAGAGAACAAGAAAGCCTGTTTCACTTGAGCCAATGAATCCTTATGAGAGAAGAATTATACATTCTGCACTTCAGAATGACAGATATGTATCTACAAGAAGCGAGGGCGAAGAGCCATTCCGTCATGTGGTTGTATATTTAAAGAAAAATGTATAATTTAATCTTGCATTAAATTTAAAAGTAACTTATTATCAAGATGTGTGCGTATGCGAATATGTACACATCTTTTTACTTTTCGGAATGATTTTGTTGTAAAAAGATGAAAGTATATTTTCAGCTTTCATAAAGGAGAATGTATGGAGAGTCGTGAGACGATTGCTGCCATTGCCACGGGAATGGGCAATGCAGGTATTGGAATTGTGCGTATCAGCGGTGAGAATGCGTTTGCCGTTGCTGATGCCGTATTCAGGGGAAAAAATAAAAAAAAATTATCGGAAACAAAGAGCCATACGGCTCATTACGGACATATATATGATGGTGACGAGCTTGTGGATGAGGCGCTGGTGCTTGTAATGAAGGCACCTCATACATACACGAGGGAAAATGTGGTTGAGATTGACTGTCACGGAGGCTCTTATGTAACGCGAAGAGTGTTAGAGCTTGTGATAAAGAACGGTGCCAGAGCAGCAGAACCCGGCGAATTTACCAAGAGAGCCTTTTTAAACGGAAGGATAGATTTAGCTCAGGCGGAAGCGGTTATAGATATTATTAATGCCAGGAACGGGTATGCTCTTAAAAATTCCGTAAATATGCTGAGCGGAAAGTTATCCACAGCTATTAAGTCACTGAGAGATGAGATGATATATAATATAGCATATATAGAGGCAGCACTTGATGATCCGGAGCATATAAGCCTGGATAACTTTGGGGATAAACTTACCGGTTATGTGGATAAGTGGATAAATAGTGTGGATAAGTTGTTGATAAGTGTGGATAACGGAAAGCTGTTCACAGAGGGTGTGAGGACGGTAATTCTTGGCAAGCCCAACGCCGGAAAATCAAGTCTTCTGAACACCTTATTAGGCGAGGAAAGAGCCATAGTTACTGACATTGCCGGCACTACGAGAGATACGCTTGAGGAACAGATTAACCTCCATGGAATTATACTTAAGCTCATTGATACGGCGGGTATAAGACAGACTGAGGATATTGTGGAAAAGCTTGGTGTGGATAAGTCGAGAAAATTTGCAAAGGAAGCTGACCTTATAATATATGTTGTGGACAGCTCGACAAATCTTGATGACAATGACATGGATATTATCTCAATGATAAACGAGGGAACAAGCGGCAATGTTATTGTGCTTTTAAACAAGTCGGATCTTGAGACAAGAACAACGGCGGAGGACATAAGAAGATTCATCGACTGTCCTGTTATAAGCATATCGGCAAGAGAGCAGTCAGGGCTTGATGAGCTTGAGAAAAAAATTGTGGATATGTTCATGGGTGGCAATATATCATATAATGATGAAGTAATGATAACGAGAGTAAGACAGAAGGATGCATTGAATCAGGCGAAAGAGAGTCTGCTGCTTGTAAAAGACGGAATAAATCTTCAGATGCCTGAGGATCTGCTTACAATAGATCTTATGAATGCTTATGAAGAGCTTGGTAAGATTACGGGCGAGGCTGTTGAGGAAGACCTTGTTAACGAAATTTTCAGCAAGTTCTGTATGGGAAAATAATAGAGAGGCGGCGCGGTTGATTGCGCTATAATTAAAATGGAAAATTATCTTGAAGAAAATTATGATGTCGTTGTTGTTGGAGCGGGACACGCCGGCTGTGAGGCGGCACTTGCATGTGCAAGACTCGGGCTTGAGACAATTATGTTCACGGTGAGTGTCGAGAGCATAGCTCTCATGCCTTGTAATCCTAATATCGGCGGAAGCTCTAAGGGGCATCTTGTAAGGGAGCTGGATGCACTCGGCGGAGAGATGGGAAAGAATATAGACAAGACATTTATACAGTCTAAGATGCTTAACAGCTCCAAGGGACCTGCCGTACATTCTCTGCGCGCACAGGCGGACAAGTCCGAGTACAGCAGGGAGATGAGAAGGACGCTTGAGAATACCGAGCATCTTACCATACGTCAGGCAGAGGTTGCTGATATTTTGACGGATGATGAAAAGAACATAACGGGAGTGAAGACATATTCGGGGGCAGTGTACCATTGTCGTGCGGTTGTGCTGTGTACGGGAACATATCTCAAGGCAAGATGCATATACGGCGATGTGAGCAGCTATACAGGACCTAACGGACTTCAGGCAGCCAATCATCTGACGGATGCACTTAAGAGGCTTGGAATCGAGGTAAGACGCTTTAAGACGGGCACACCTGCCAGGGTTGACAGACGCTCGATTGATTTTTCAAAGATGGAAGAGCAGTTTGGTGATGAGCATATAGTTCCTTTTTCGTTTACAACCAATCCTGATGATATTCAGAAGGAGCAGGCTTCATGTTACCTTACATATACTAACGAGAAAACTCATAAAATTATAAGGGACAATCTCGACCGCTCACCGCTGTATTCAGGAAAAATAGAGGGAACCGGACCACGTTACTGTCCTTCTATAGAGGATAAAGTGGTCAGATTTGCCGATAAGGACAGACATCAGGTATTCGTTGAGCCTGAGGGAAATTATACGAATGAAATGTATCTTGGAGGTATGTCTAGCTCGCTTCCGGAGGATGTACAGTATGCAATGTACCGCACGGTTCCGGGGCTTGAGAATGTGAAGATTGTCCGCAATGCGTATGCGATTGAGTATGACTGTATTAATGCGGTGGAGCTTAAGGCTTCTCTTGAATTCAAGAATGTACATGGTCTTTTTTCGGGAGGACAGATTAACGGAAGTTCAGGATATGAGGAAGCAGCAGTACAGGGACTTATTGCCGGAATAAATGCGGCAATGAAGCTGCTTGGCAGGGAGCCACTTATTCTTGACCGTTCTGAGGCATATATCGGCGTGCTTATTGATGACCTTGTGACCAAGGAGAGCACGGAGCCATACCGAATGATGACTTCAAGAGCTGAGTACAGGCTTCTTTTAAGACAGGATAATGCGGATTTAAGGCTTTCCTCTAAGGGACACGATATCGGGCTTATATCTGATGAGAGATATGAGAAGGTTGAGGAAAAGAGAAGAGCGATAGATGCAGAGGTTAAGAGATTGAGCACGGTTATGATAGGCGGAACCAATGAAGTGTCGGAATTCCTTGCAAAGCATAACAGTGCGGCACTCAACAACGGAATATCGCTTGCAGACCTTATAAAAAGACCTGAGCTTGACTATGATTCCATTGCGGAGCTTGACAAGGACAGAAAGCCGATTCCTTGGGATGTGGTCGAGCAGGTGAACATTAACATTAAATATCAGGGCTATATAGAGAGAGAGTTAAGACAGGTGGAGCATTTTAAGAAGCTTGAGAAGAAGCTGATACCTGATGATATTGATTACGATGAGGTTGGAAGTCTGCGCCTTGAGGCAAGACAGAAGCTTAAGAACTTCAGACCACGTTCTATCGGGCAGGCATCAAGAATATCTGGCGTTTCCCCGGCGGATATCACTGTGCTGCTTGTATATTTGGAGGCGAGAAAATAGGAGGAGCAGATGTCGGATTTTTTAAAAGACAACTTAGAAAAAATAGGATATACCCCAAGTGAACGCCAATGCATGCAGCTTGACGGTTTTCACAAAATTTTATGCGAGTGGAATGAATTTATGAATCTCACGGGCATTACGGAGTACGAAGAGGTCGTAATTAAACATTTTGTGGACAGTCTTGCTGTTAATTGTGTATATTCCTTTAAAAATACCGATAAGGTTGTGGATATAGGTACCGGTGCCGGTTTTCCGGGTATTCCGCTCAAGATAATGTATCCTGAGGTGAAGCTTACGCTCCTTGATTCACTCAACAAGAGAATCAAGTTCTTAGATGAGGTTATCAAGGTTAATGAGCTTCAGAATATCGAGACACTTCATGGAAGAGCTGAGGATTATGCTAAGAATAAGGAATATCGCGAGCAGTTCGATGTGTGTGTATCGCGAGCTGTGGCTAACCTTTCAACACTCAGCGAGTACTGTCTGCCTTATGTCAAAGTCGGCGGCGTGTTTATAGCATACAAGGCAGGTCAGATTGAGGACGAACTTAATGCAGGTGAGAGGGCGGTAAAGCTCTTAGGCGGCGAGATTACCGATGTTCACAAGTTCACTCTTCCGGACACGGATATTGACAGGACATTTGTTGTAATAAAAAAGACGGCAGCAACTTCCAAAAAATATCCGAGGAAAGCGGGACTGCCGTCAAAAGAGCCTTTATCGTGAAATCAGGCTGCATAATTAAATTAAAAGATTAAAAACTTTTATTGAGGATATCGGCAAGCTTCTTAGGACATTCATATTGAGGCGTGTTGATATCTTCAAGTATTATTGTGGATATATTTTCATTTTCACGGTCAAATGTGGATAAAGACTTCTTTGCAGGCTTATTGTCACTTCCGCTTACAATGAGCAGAGGTGTACTGAGCTTGTCAAGCATGCGCTTTATATCCACGTTTAACAGATTTCCATGTATGCTTGAATAGAGAAATCTGCCGTAGTATCCGCCTGTGTGGGCTGCTTCGTACATTGAATCTGTAAGTTTTTCTTTCTCTTCAACTTTAAGTCCCGGTATTCTTGACAATGCATCGTGGATGGCTTTGCGGTTATACTGTGTATTGTATATAAATGAGCCTATGACAGGTGTATTGTACACGGCGCGAAGTCCTTTAACAATGTATGGATTAGTGGATGGATTGCAGTATGCATTCTCCATATTGATTGGATTTATAAAGCTTATTGCGGAATAGAGATTCGGCATGAGCACTGCAGCACTGAGAAGAAGAGGAGCTGATGCTGCACTTGCAACAGCATGAATACCGCTTGTCTCATGGCTTCTGCATATTCTGTTTTTTATAAAGTCATTTATCGCAAGGGCATACATATACACAGAGTAGTTAACTGTGCTTTTATCTGAAAAGCCGCATCCCGGAAGGTCGATAACATATACCGAATTATTCTTTGAAAGCTCTAATGCCGTCGGAATCCATTCAGACATATTAGCGGCAGGGTCTAATGAGTGGATAAGGAGCACAGGGGTTCCGCTTCCGTAATGCTTGTATGATATATCTCCAAAGCGTCCGGTGTATACACGGCAGTCTTCACGATGGTTTGCATCGCCCGATGTGGCTTTTTTATATTCATAGGTATTATACACTGCCATACATCCGAGGGCGATTCCGGCAGCGCGGAGTAAAGGATGTTTTTTCTTTTTATTCATGGTAATCTCCTTTCACGGATTATATTAATTAGGTAATTGCGAAATTATATAATTTAAAGCGGACGTTGTACAAATTTAACAATTCACCGCAGGCACGCTTTCGCTACATGAATCACGCAACGGTACCTAACGCAGTAAAATACACTGCCTAAGTACCGGCGGCTTCATAGTACCTGCTTGCGAATTTGTTAAATTTGCACAACTGTATATCGTAAAATTGTGTTTCGCAA
>FR895427.1:2773-7201 GCA_000435595.1 Firmicutes bacterium CAG:882 | reverse complement strand
TGTTTCGCAATTACCTAATTATAATAAGTATAGTCTATTTAATTTTATCCCGCAAGCATGATTTAAAAATATAAAGCACATTAATGCTGTAAAATTAATATATTTTTAATAATTACTTTTCAAACACTGTTTTTTAGTATATAATCTTACATTATAGGACAAATTTACCAGTATATAATATATGGTGTTATCTATGGATGAAATTGTGGCTTATTTTAAAGGTGAATTAAATAAAGCAGACTTTAAAAGAAAAAATCTGGAAAATCAGGTGCAGTGCATACATAATGAGTTCGACAAGCTTACGGAGAGAGAGAACAGTATATCCGTGAGGGAGGATGCTCCGGATTATGTTTTTCAAGTGGATTGCTATGAGAAGAGTCTTGATAGGGAAGAGCTGATTAAGATTAAGAATCGTAAAGAGGAACTTGAAAAAGAATTGTCTGATATAAAAGAGGAGCTTCAGATTAATAAAACAAATGTTGACAAATATAGACGTTTATATGAAATGTCTTTAAATAAAAATGGTAAAGGTCTTAAATTAGATATTTATAATAAGCTGGAATTTATTTTACAACTGATGGACAATGATATAGTGCGGGCAAAGTTAGAACTTGTCGGCATATTGAAGGAGGAAAGTGCAGATGCCAATTAATGTATTAATTGCAGATGACCATACAATTGTCAGAGAAGGTGTTAAGTGCATACTTGAAAGTACAAGTGATGTAGAAGTCGTTGCAGAAGCATCAGACGGCTATGAATGTCTTAACGCAATTAACAAGACCAATCCTAATGTCGTTTTATTGGATATATCCATGCCTAATCTTGATGGACTTAAAGTGCTTCAGATTATGAGAGATCAGAAGATGAGTGCTAAAGTTCTTATTATGACTGCTAAGGAAGAGCCGGATTATCTTTTGAAGGCTGTCGATATGGGATGTGACGGATATATATTAAAGAAAACGGATTTGGATTCACTACGCAAGGCAATACATTCAGTTTATAACGGTGAGATGTATATTGAACCGGAACTTAAGTCAGTGCTTGATGAAAAGGTATCCATCAGAGATACAGCGGTCGATAAATTGAATGATCTCACCAGACGAGAGATTGACGTACTTAAGCTGCTGGCGGAAGGATTATTCAACAAGGAGATTGCAAGCCGTCTTAATATAAGTGAGCGAACGGTCAAGAATCATGTCTCGAATATATTTAAGAAGATATCAGTGTCTGATAGGACTCAGGCGGCTGTGTTTGCAATTAAGAATAATCTCATTAAGATTACTTATTAATCTTTTGTGTACACAGTTTATATTTTTTATTGCATAAGGAAGAGCAATGTTTCACGTGAAACATTGCTCTTCCTATTTTGAGAAGAAAATGATATATAAGTGTGTGATAAAGCATTCTTATATGAAATGTTTCACGTGAAACATATGCCCGGATTTCTGTAAATTAATTTTATGATGTTGAGGTCAAAAGGTATTTTGACCTCAATGATATCGAATTGCTCCGCACTGCGTGCTCCCACAATTCTCAAAAACATTCGTAATTCGCACATTTTTCTATGAAAAATGGCTTCTTACTCATATTTTTGGCGGGTCACAATGTCAAAAATCCTCACGCAAGCAAGCTTGCATCGGACTTCTGACCTTTTGACCCTGATATCAATTTATCAAATTATAATAAAAAATAAAAGTTTCACGTGAAACATATAGCAATTACAAGACAAAGCTGTTATAATGAACATTGCATGAATAAACTATCCAAATATAAAACAGAAACATTCATGTGAATTTATACAATATACAGTTGGGGAAATATATATATTACAAGCTTCGTGCTTTACATCCGTCGGTGCTTAGCTGATGTATTTTATCAGTTTATGCACCGCTACGTGATGTAATGCAGCGAGAGCGTGCGAAGCGGTAATTATATATTTTCCCAACGTCCGGTATATAATTTATATTATAGGAGGCCCTCATGGGAAGAATAATCGCAATCGCTAATCAAAAGGGTGGCGTTGGAAAGACAACCACCACTATCAACTTGTCTTCCTGTCTGGCAGAGCTGGGACAAAAGGTGCTTGTTGTAGATACCGATCCTCAGGGAAATACAACGAGCGGACTTGGAATTGATAAGGAGGCTGCCGAACTTACTGTCTACCAGTTGATGATAGGTGAATGTCAGGTAAGAGATTGCCTCGTTCATACTGATTTTGAGAGACTGGATGTGATTCCGTCAAATGTTAACCTTGCGGGAGCGGAGATTGATTTGATTGGAATAGAGGATAGAGAATTTATTTTAAAAAAAGCTTTGGCGGAGATTAAGGAAGAATACGATTTTGTTATTCTCGATTGTCCACCGTCGCTCAACATGCTGACGGTCAATGCCATGACAGCGGCAGATACGGTGCTGGTTCCTATACAGTGCGAGTACTATGCGCTGGAAGGATTGTCACAGTTGATGCACACTATCAGTCTTGTTCAGAAAAGACTTAACCCTGAACTTGAGATGGAAGGTGTCGTATTTACAATGTATGATGCGCGAACCAATTTGTCACTTCAGGTTGTTGAAAATGTAAAGGAAAACCTGAAGCATACAGTATATAAGACAATCATTCCACGAAATGTACGACTTGCTGAAGCACCAAGCCACGGACTTCCGATTAATTACTACGATTCAAAATCAGCGGGTGCAGAAAGCTACAGACTTTTGGCGGAGGAAGTCATTCATCGGGGGGATAAAGATTGGGAAGGTTAGAATTTTAAGATAATGGTTAATATTTTAAAAGTTAACATTTTAAACTTATAACAGTAATATTAAAGGGCAATGGTACAAATATAATACGAGAGGTACAATATGGCAGCTAAAAGAGGACTTGGAAAGGGACTCAATTCCCTAATACCTGAGGACAGCAAGGTTGTAGCCGAGGCAAAGCCTAGGGTAGTTGAAAAAATAGTTGAGAAAGAGGTTGTTGTAAAGGAGCCTACGGAAATCAAGGTGAATATCAACTCTGTTGAGCCGAACAGAGAGCAGCCGAGAAAAGTATTCGAGGAAGACGCGCTTGAAGAATTGGCAGAATCAATACGTCAGTACGGAATATTACAGCCACTTCTTGTACAGAAAAGAGACGGATACTATGAGATTATAGCCGGAGAGCGAAGATGGAGAGCCGCGAAGAAAGCAGGCATCAAGGAGGTTCCGGTTGTAATCAGAGATTATTCCAATCAGGAGATAATGGAGATTGCTCTTATAGAGAACATTCAGAGAGAGGACTTAAACCCAATCGAAGAAGCTCAGGCATTCCAGAGGCTTATCAAGGAATACAATCTTAAGCAGGATGAGGTTGCTGAGAGAGTATTTAAGAGCAGAGCGGCAGTCACCAACTCTATGAGACTGTTAAAACTTGATGCAAGAGTACAACAGATGCTCATTGATGATATGATTTCAGCGGGTCATGCCCGCGCACTTCTTGCCATTGAAGACGGGGATGAGCAGTACAATGCTGCAATGAGAATATTTGATGAGAAGCTTAGCGTAAGAGAGATAGAAAAAATGGTGAAGGACATTGCAAACGGCAGGACAGAGAAGAAGCCTAAGGCAGTTCCTTCAAATGATTTTGTCTATAGGGATTACGAAGAAAAGCTCAAGATAGTATTCGGCAGTAAGGTTGTAATTCATAATAAGGAGAACAACAAGGGTAAAATTGAGATAGATTATGGTTCAAGAGAAGAGTTTGAACGAATAATGGAACTCATAGAGAAAAAATAAAGGATGAAAGAGGATAAAACACATGGCGGCATTATCAATATTTGATAAGCTTGGTGCGAATACACTTTTTTTGATTATGGGTATTAGTATATGTGTATTGGCAGTAGCAAGTATTGTTATACTTGTATTACTCATCGTAACTATGGTAAGACTTAAAAAGATGAGAAGAAATTACAGAATATTTATGAACGGCAGGACGGCTGAGAACCTTGAGGACTCAATGCTGGACCACTTTGCAAAAATTAAAGAGCTTGTTGAGATTACGGATAAGCATACCTCACAGATTACAAAGATTAATGAGGATATGCAGACGGTATATACTAAGCTCGGCGTTGTTAAGTATGATGCATTCAATGAGATGGGAGGTAAGCTGAGCTTTGCACTTGCAATGCTTGATAACAGCAACAATGGTTATATCATCAATGCAATGCACAGCAGAGAAGGCTGCTATACATACGTCAAGGAGATTATAAAGGGTGAATCCTTTATAACTCTCGGTGATGAAGAAAGACAGGCTTTAAGTCAGGCAATGGGCACTGATGTATAAGAAAAGAGCCTGATTTCTATTGAAAAATCATTAAATGTGATGTATTATTATGCACAGTAGTGTCCTGCATTTAAGCGGTGGCAGGCAGAATTTATGCTTACAAAAAAGAA
>FR895427.1:0-2719 GCA_000435595.1 Firmicutes bacterium CAG:882 | reverse complement strand
AAGAGGAAAAGAATATGTTAGATATGAAATTTGTCAGAGAGAACCCTGAGATAGTTAAGGAAAATATCAGAAAGAAATTTCAGGATTCCAAGCTTCCGTTAGTAGATGAAGTTATCGCACTTGATGAGCAGAGCAGAGCGGCTAAGTCTGAGGCTGACGGGCTCAGAGCAGCAAGAAACCAGCTTTCCAAGCAGATAGGTGTTCTTATGGGACAGGGCAAGAAGGAAGAGGCAGAAGCTGTTAAGAAGCAGGTTGCTGAGAATGCTGCAAGACTTGCAGAGCTTGAGAAGCAGGAGGCAGAGCTTGAGGAGAAGATTAAGAAGATTATGATGGTTATTCCTAACATCATTGATCCAAGCGTTCCAATCGGTAAGGATGACAGTGAGAACGTGGAGATTACACGTTACGGCGAGCCGGTTGTTCCTGATTTTGAGGTTCCTTATCATACAGATATTATGGAGTCATTTGATGGTATTGATTTAGACAGTGCAAGAAAGGTTGCCGGTAATGGCTTTTACTATCTCATGGGCGACATTGCAAGACTTCACTCAGCAGTTATCGCTTACGCAAGAGATTTCATGATTAACAGGGGCTTTACTTACTGTGTACCTCCTTTTATGATCAGAAGCGAAGTTGTAACAGGTGTTATGAGCTTTGCCGAGATGGATGCCATGATGTACAAGATTGAGGGAGAGGATCTTTACCTTATCGGAACAAGTGAGCATTCCATGATTGGTAAGTTCATAGATACGGTTCTTCCTGAGGATACACTTCCAAGAACGCTTACAAGCTATTCACCTTGCTTCCGTAAGGAGAAGGGTGCTCATGGCATTGAGGAGAGAGGTGTATACAGAATCCATCAGTTCGAGAAGCAGGAGATGATAGTTGTATGTAAGCCTGAGGACAGCAAGATGTGGTTCGATAAGCTCTGGCAGAACACAGTAGATTTATTCCGCAGCATGGATATTCCTGTAAGAACACTTGAGTGCTGTTCAGGAGACCTCGCTGACCTTAAGGTTAAGTCTATCGACGTTGAGGCCTGGTCACCAAGACAGAAGAAGTACTTCGAGGTAGGAAGCTGCTCTAACTTAGGCGATGCACAGGCAAGACGTCTCAAGATTCGCGTTAAGGGTGAGAATGGCAACTATTTTGCACATACACTTAACAACACGGTTGTTGCACCTCCGAGAATGCTCATCGCTTTCTTAGAGAACAACTTAAATGCTGACGGTTCCGTAAATATCCCTGAGGTATTAAGACCGTATATGGGTGGAATGGAAAAGATTGAAAAGAAGCATTAATTATCAGGTAATTGCGAAACTATATATTTGAAGGCGGACGTTGTACAAATTTAACAATTCACCACAGGCACGCTCTCGCTACATGAATCACGCAACGGTACATAACGCAGTAAAATACACTGCCTAAGTACCGGCGGCTTCATAGTACCTGCTTGCGAATTTGTTAAATTTGCACAACTGTGTATCGTCAAAATTGCGTTTCTCAATTGCCCGGCATTAATTATAATAGAGAGGAGTGCTCATGCATTTATATTTAAAAGCTGTGGGCTTAGGAAGTATAAATACACGAAGAGAATACGATAAACTCATCAGGCAGAGTATCAAAGAGAGTATCGAAAAAAGCACTGTAATGTACTCGGATATACCTTATCTCCCGGGAGATAAGGTGTTTCCGGCTCAGATAAAGCACTATTTTAATAAAGTATGCGGAATATCCCTCAATGGATTTTACGACCCTAAAAGAAAAAGCTTTAAGCTTGATTATGTTTTTCCGTTTCTTGACGGTTCTGTAGAGAGCTATGAGAGCGAGGTTTCAATCGGAAGAAAGACGGAGAGAGAAGCCTTCAACGCACTCTGCGATGAGCCGGGAAGAGGTATCGCGCTTATTTTTCATCTGAGCAATCCGATTGATTATCTGATGAGCAAGCCTATTATGGCTGACTTTAACGACAAGACGGTCAGGATAGCGGCAATGGCTAATGAGGGAACGGTTCTGCTTCCGGTAAACAAGAGTGAACATCAGATTGATAAGTGCAGGGCGGCAACGGCAGCCCGCAATAATCTTATCAACCTTGCAAAAAAAGGTGACACGGCGGCAATTGATAACCTCACAATAGAGGATTTAGATACTTACACTGATATATACAAGCGAATGCACAATGAGGATGTATTCACGATAGTTGATTCATCGTTCATGCCGAGCGGTTTCGAGTGCGACAGCTATTCCGTTGTCGGAAATATCGTGGAATCACGCATGCTTTCCAACAATTACACAGGCGAGGATGTGTACGTCATGACGCTTGAATGTAATGACATCGTGTTCGATATGTGCATCAATGCACGCGACTTAATCGGTGAGCCGGCTGAGGGCAGAAGATTCAAGGGAAGAATCTGGCTGCAGGGTCAGGTGGAATTCTAGATATTCTATGTTTGACAATACGGTAAAATCTGATATAATAAAAATGTTGACTGACTTTTTGCTTAAGCGATAAGAGTCATTCAACAATATGTTTCCTTAGTTAAATGGATATAACAGCCCCCTCCTAAGGTTCAATCATGGTTGAGACTTATGGAAGTTGGAAAGTGATAAGTCAGAGTTCGATTCCAACAGGGATTGACCTGAATGTCAAAATAAGATACAATGGAAATTCATCACAAGAGTGATTGAATTCATAGATATGGCAGCCGGAGCCAAAAGA
>FR895426.1:1683-4942 GCA_000435595.1 Firmicutes bacterium CAG:882 | reverse complement strand
ATATTAACGATTTACTCAATGCTAAAAGCAAAGGGACAGCAGTACAGGCAGAGGGACCGGTAGAACAGGAACAGGAGTTTAAGGTAACTATGCTTGATGTGGAGGACTTAATGCCGAGCAAAGATAATTTTTACTCCACGGAAAACATAGACGAATTAGCAATGTCTATTGAGTTGGTCGGACACATTGAGCAGAACTTAGTAGTAAAGCCGGAAGCACACGGAAAATACGAGGTAGTCGCAGGACACCGCCGTAGACTTGCAGCCTTGAAATTGGTACAGGAGGGTAAAGAGGAATATAGAAAAGTGCCGTGCCTTATAAAAAAGGAATCCGACACAATCAAGGATAAGTTAAGCCTTATATTTACCAATGCAACGGCAAGACAGCTTACGGATTGGGAAAAGGTGCAGCAGGCAAAGGAATTAAAAGAAATCCTTACCGAGTACAAGAGAGCCTTACAGGAAGAAAACAAGGATAAGCCGAAAGAGGAAAGAAAGAAAATAGGGCGTATCCGTGAAATTGTGGCACAGATGCTTAATACATCAACTACACAGATTGGAAGAATGGAAACCATTGAAAACAATTTATCACAGGAGTTTAAGGATGAATTGGAAAAAGGCAATATCAATATTTCTACCGCCCACGAACTTAGCCGACTTGATGAAGAGGGGCAGAAACAGGCTTATGAAAAATACGAGGAAAAAGGCGAATTACATATAAATGATGTGAAAGAAGAGCCGAAAGCAGAGATTACGGACGAACAGGCGGAACAGGTACAGAAAGCAATTAAGGAAGCCTTAAAGGGAGAGGTAAACCGTGCGGTATTCAAAGTAAAAGGCAATACGGCAGCAGTTGAAAAGGAATTGATTAAACACTTTTCAAAGACATTTACCGCCAAGACATTAGAACTTAACGGAAAAGAATTTATTTACAGATTCCAAACGGAGGGAATGGCGATACAGATTAAGGAGGATTGGAGTACATATATTATCGAGTATGCCGACCTTGCGGAAATTGTTGCATTGATGATTGAAACGGAAGAATTGACCTATGACGATTCCGAAGAGGAAGCACCACAGGGACCGGCAGAGGAAGAGGACACCGAGGAAACACAGGAAAGCGGTTTTATGAATGAGCCGGAAGAAACACAGGAGGACGAAGAGGAAAACGATAATTTACCGGGGCAGCAGGATATGAGCGATTACCCGGAATGTGTACCCGAACCACAGGAAAAGGGATTATCCTTTACGGAATGGATAAGCAAAAAATACGGAACAGGTCAATATAACATGATACAAAAAGAAATAAGGAAAGTTATTATGACAGAATCCGAAAACGGAAATATCTGCCCGGCAGAATGGGAAAGCAGATTAACCAATGCCTTATCTGTATGGGTAATGGGTAAAACGGCAGAGTATCAGAAATACTTACAGGGTTAGGCGGTGCGTATGGACCGTATCGAATACAAGGAGGGCGTTATTTGGTGCGGAGAAGAAAAGACAAGCAATCAATTATCTACATTGGTTGCCTGCCTATCCGCACAAATTGGAAAAACAGAAAAAGAAACGTGCGATTTAATAAATCAATTTATGCAATCCTTTGATTTGCTTATGGAGAAAATAAAAGACCTTGCAGAGAGGCTAAAAGATATTTTCGATATAGCAGAATCGGATATTTGCGAATCTTGCGAAGCCAAGAGGACGAAGCACGGCAGCAGTTGTATAGCAGAAATCGAAGCTACAGGAAAAGCAAGTATCAAATGGTGTGAAAAATACAGACCACCATAAAAGAAAGGATAGCATAAAATGAAGAATTGGGAAGTAGAAGCAATCTTAAAATTTTACAAAGATATTGACCTTGATATTAAGGTTACAGGCGAGTGGCTAGAGCGGTACGAAAGCGTGTATGATACCACAGGGGCAATTAACTATGACGGTATGCCACACGGAAGTAATACAAGCGATTCTACGGCTCTGCTTGCAATCGAAATAGCAGGTACAGATACCGCAGAAAGAATTAAGGAATTAAAGGACAGAATACAGGAGTTAAAGAAATTGAGAACGGAAATATCAAAAGAGATTTATTCCTTAACTCCGATTCACAAAGCTATTATATGCGGATTTTACTTACAGGGTCAAAAATGGGAACGCATAGCGGAACAGATTAGTTATTCTGTCCGGCAGAGTAAAAATATAAGGTGCGTTGCCTTAGAGGTCTTAGGCGGAAAATTAGCAAGGAATAGAAATGTATCACGAAGCAAAATTTTAAAAGAGGTTTTGCATTAAAGATTGCCCGCTATTGCCCGATTTTATGTAGTATAATACTAAGATGAAAAGCGAAGCAGGGCAGCAGGATTTTATTGTTAAATCCTGTTGCCTTTTCGTGTTATAAAAATTTGAATTTGCAAAAATGCGAAGATTCCGAAAGAACGGAAAGCCGAAAACCGGGAAAACAAACGAAAGGAGGTTTTGACTTGGCAAGACAGAAAGACGAAAACAGGGAAAAGGCGAAGCAACTTTTTTTAGATTCAGACGGCTTAATGAAGAATACAGAAATTGCGGAAGCCTTGGGGATTGATTCGGCAAAAGTACGAAAATGGAAGTGCGTAGATAAGTGGAATGATGCACTTGAAAATAAACCTAAAAAGAGGGGCGGACAAAAAGGCAATAAAAACGCCAAGGGTCACGGGGCCCCTGTGAGAAATAAAAACGCAGAAACACACGGGGCATATTCTAAGGTGTATTTTGATGAATTATCAGAGGATGAAAAAGCCTTGATAGAATCAGTTACCCTTGATACAGGGGAAAATACATTAAGAGAATTACAAAGCCTTATAGCCAAAGAAAAAGATTTGGAAAAAAGGATAAAAGAATTAAACACAGACACCACAGGCAACCTATACACAGACAAGGTTGTAGAAATGCGTACGCCCGGAAAAGAGGGAGGGGATGCAGACCCATACGGTGCATACAATGAGGACGGCAAGGATACACCACAGGGACCGGCTCTAAGTGTGGCTATGGAAACAACTATTAAATCCTCTGCCTTTGAAAGAGCAATGAAGTTAGAGGACCAGCTTAATAAAGTACACGGCAGAATCATAAAGCTATTGGATACTATAAAGTCCTATGAGTTAGAGCAACGCCGTATCACATTGGAAGAGAAGCGGTACGCATTGATGAAGCAGAAGATAAGCGGGGAGTATGATGTAGACCCCGATACAGGAGAGATAGACGATAGCTACACAGAGGACAGCGAG
>FR895426.1:0-1652 GCA_000435595.1 Firmicutes bacterium CAG:882 | reverse complement strand
GGTATAGGCACAGGCACACGGCAGCAGTAGCCACGCCACGCACCGCCACACGCTCACACACGCACGCACAGGCAGGCACACACCACACACAGCACCACAGGCGGACACAGGCACACGCCACGGACGGCAAGGGTGCGTAGGTACTGTAAGCCGTCTGAACGGCATGAGGGTGCCGTGACCCCAAACACTTCCTAGATTCGAGGTCGAAAAAACGACTTCCAAAAATCCGCAAAATTTTTTAAGGGGGTAGGATTTTGAAACTCTATGATAAAAATGCGGTCGCAAAATTCTTAGATATGACCCCTAAAAATGTGGAGAGGTTGACACAGAAAGGGATTTTGCAGACGAAGCAAGGAAACCTGTACGCCTTGGCGGAAACCAACAGGGCATACATAAAATATTTGAGGGACCGTAACCCGGAATCACAGGAAGCGGTAGACTTCAACGAAGAGCGAGCAAAGCTAACCAAAACGAAAAGGCTTAATGAAGAGTTAGACCTTGCGGTAAAGAAAGGAGAATTGCACAAGTCAGAGGATATAGAAAAAGTAATGACAGCTATGTTAATCAATTTCAAGAGCCGATTAAGTGCCATTCCGGCAGAGGAAGCGGACAAGTTGGCAGCAATGACGGACAAAGCAAAGATTTTTCTATATCTGAATGACAAAATAAAAGAAGCACTTAACGAGTTATCCGATTTTGAGGGTATATTTAAGGAGGAAATAAAAGAAGATGAAGAGGGAAACGATTGACCTTTTCAACAGAATATTTAAGGTCTTAGAGCCACCGCCCGACTTGACATTATCACAGTGGGCGGACAGATACCGCCGTTTGTCCTCCGAATCGGGTAGCAAAGGCGGTAAGTGGAATACAGAAAAAGCACCTTGGCAGCGGGAAATTATGGATGCAATAACGGATATATCCGTTGAAAAAGTTGTGGTTATGAGTGCTGCACAAATGGGAAAAACGGATGCTTTTTTGCTTAATACAATAGGCTATTATATGCACTATGACCCATGCACCATATTGTGTATGCAGCCGACCTTATCCCTTGCGGAAACAATGAGCAAAGACAGGCTTATGCCAATGGTACGAGATACCCCGGCATTAAGGGATAAGATAAATGAGAAAAGCCGAACCGCAGGAAACACGATTTTTAAAAAGGCGTTTCCGGGCGGACGTATCACAATGACAGGTGCAAACTCTCCGACAGAGTTACGAAGCCGACCGATTCGTATTTTATTAGCGGACGAGATAGATGCTTACCCACCAACAGCAGGAGCGGAGGGGGACCCTCTGATACTTGCAGGGAAACGACTTACAACATATTGGAATCGAAAAGAGGTAGACACAAGCACGCCAACGATAAAAGGGGCAAGCCGTATAGAAATGGAGTACGAACATTCTACTATGGAGGAATGGAATGTACCTTGCCCGAGTTGCGGAGAATTACAGCCGTTGGAATGGAGCAACTTAATCTATAAGGTGGATGCAGACGGGGAAATAGAAAGTACAACCTATGTATGTGCGAAATGTGGAGTAGTACATACAGAGGTTGAGTGGAAAGAACATTTTAACGAGGGGCGATATGTGGCAAAATATCCAAACCGTAAAGTGCGAGGATTCCATTTTAATTCCTTGGCATCTACTTTTTT
>FR895425.1 GCA_000435595.1 Firmicutes bacterium CAG:882 | reverse complement strand
AGCGGGGGATTGCTTATTCTGCGTTCAAAACCTTAATTACAGAATATACGGCGTAACCTGATATACATAATAATTGATCCAGTTCGTATACAGGTTGTTCGCATGTGCTCTCCATGTAAGACGCGGCTTAGAATTGACATCACCGTCCGTGTAGTAGTTATGCGGCATATCTATAGGCAGCCCTTTTCCGAGGTCGCGCTTATACTCTGCATCGAGTGTCACCCGGTCATACTCAGGATGTCCCATGACGAAAATGCGCTTTCCTCCCTCTGCGAGGACGATGAACACCCCAACCTCGTCAGACTCAGCAAGTATCTGAAGTCTTGCGTCGGCTAAGATATCGGACTTAGATACGGTCGTATGGCGTGAGTGAGGTGCATAGAAATAATCGTCAAAGCCTCTGACAAGAGGCACCTTGCGGTTTAAAACCTTATGTTCAAAAATACCGAATGCTTTCTTAGCCAGCAGCTCCTTGTGTATTCCGTAGTGATGATATAGTCCCGCCTGTGCACCCCAGCAGATATGCAGCGTTGAGGTTACATGCTTGTCAGACCAGTCCATTATCTTAACAAGCTCGTCCCAGTATGTTACCTCCTCGAATTCCATCTGCTCAACCGGAGCCCCGGTTATTATAAGTCCGTCAAAATTTCTGTCTTTTATCTCACTGAAGGTCAGGTAGAACTGGTTAAGATGTGAAGCCGATGTATTCTTAGATACATGCGACTCAAGCTGAAGGAATGTAATGTTGAGCTGCAGCGGCGTGTTAGAAAGTGCTCTTAAAAGCTGAAGCTCCGTGTCCTGCTTGATTGGCATAAGATTAAGTATGAGCACCTCAAGCGGTCTTATGTCCTGCGATAGAGCTCTGTTCTCATCCATCACAAATATATTTTCATCTTCAAGAACCGCCCTCGCAGGCAGGTCATTCTGTATTCTGATTGGCATTAGTCATTCCTCTTTCCTGTCATGTTTATGAGATCTTCCTCAGATATAATCGGAATGCCAAGTTCCTTTGCCTTCTGATTTTTGGAAGAATTGCTTGTTGTATCATTATTAATCAGGTAATCGGTCTTAGAGCTGACACTTCCCGCCACCTTGCCTCCAAGGCTCTCAATAAGAGCTTTGACTTCATTTCTGTTGGCAAAATGTTCGACTGACCCGGTTATTACAAATGTTTTTCCGGCAATATCAGAGCTTAAATCCGCCTTCTCCTCAGGTATAAGCCTGAGTTCGGCAGCCAGTGCTGACGCATTGCCGCGCTTCTTTTCATCCGCAAAATATTTTACAATATCTCCTGCAATCACGGCACCGATTCCATCTATGCTCATAAGCTCATTTTCATCCGCATTAATTATTTCATCAAGCCTGCTGTCAAAATGTCTGCATATAAGCTTTGCATTGGCAACGCCAACACCCGGTATTCCGAGCGCATATATAAATCTGCTTATCTGCGCATCCCTGGACTTTTCAACGGAGGAAATCATATTGTCATAGGACTTCTCGCCAAAGCCCTCCATCGTGCAGATACGCTCCTTGTACCTGTCAAGGTGATATATATCGGCGTATGTTTTAATCATACCATCATCTATGAATTTTTCAAGGGTTGCTTCTGATATTCCATCAATATTTAACGCATCCCGCGAGACGAGAAGTTCGAAGCTCTTTACCTGTTTTGCCTGACAGTCAGGGTTCGTGCAGTAGAGGCTGAGAGCATCGTTCTGGCTTCGCAGCTGCGTCCTTCCTCCGCATACCGGGCAGGTATCAGGTATAGCAACCTCTCCGTCGTCCTTCTTATCCGTGCCCTCCGCTTTCTTCACTACTTTAGCAATCTGCGGAATAATCATATTAGCCTTGTATACGGATATCGTATCACCTATACCAAGTCCTAAGGATTTCAGTATACTTACATTATGAACGCTCGCTCTCGACACGGTTGTTCCCTCAATCTCAACCGGCTCAAAAATTGCAACCGGATTGATAAGTCCCGTTCTCGAGGCACTCCACTCTATCTCAATAAGCTTCGTGTCAACAAGTTCGTCCTTCCACTTAAACGCGATGGAGTGTCGCGGGAATTTTGCGGTGCGTCCGAGACTCTCGCCATAAGCGATATCGTCGTAGGTGAGCACAAGTCCGTCCGACGGAAAATCGTTCTTCTCGACCTCATGTGCGAAGTATTCAACCGCCTCCGCCATGTTTTTCTCATCGACCACACGAAAATCCACCGTATCAAAGCCCTGACTCCTAAGCCAGTTAAACTGTGCCTCCTTGGAATTGCCGAAATCGACATCTGGCTCATTCGTCTCCGGATTAACCGCCGATATTAGTGCAAAAGCCTTGAGTCTTACATTCCTTTTAGCCGTAATCTCACTGTTTAGCTGTCTTACGGAGCCGCTACATAGATTTCTCGGATTTTTATATTTTTCCCCCTCCTCAGTAATGAGCGCATTGATACGCTCAAAATCTGAGTAGGTGATTATCGCCTCGCCTCTTATGACCAGCCTCCCCTGATAGGAAATCTTTGTGGGAAGGTTCTTGAAGGTTCTGGCGTTTGCCGTAATTACCTCACCGATGTAGCCGTTTCCTCTCGTGACCGCCTTGACTAACTCACCTTTCTCGTAGGTGAGAACCACCGTGAGTCCATCAAGCTTCCATGAAAGAAGGCATTTATGTTCCCCCGCAAAAGCCGCGAGCGCATCGACCGACTTGGTCTTGTCAAGACTCAGCATCGGTGCGGCATGCTCCTCCTTAGGCAGCTCGCTCACGGTCTCATACCCGACATGCTGCGTAGGACTGTCCGACATGACTATCCCTGTTTCCTCTTCGAGTGCCACAAGCTCATCATAGAGCGCATCGTACTCAAAATTGGTCATAAGCTCCTTATCGCCCGCGTAGTATGCCCTGCCTGCCTCATTTAATATCTCAATAAGTTCCTTTATTCTGGTCGTCTTATCCATTATCTTTTTCTCCCATTCCACAAAGATTTCTAAGCTTACCCGTCTCCTCGCCGGTCAAAGGTCTTATCTCCCCTTCCTTGAGACCATTTATATTCACATTCATTATTCGAATCCGCTTCAACGACAACACCTCATATCCGAATGCTCCGCACATTCTTCTTATCTGCCTGTTAAGCCCCTGTCTTAATACAATCGTAAATGTTTTTTTCCCGTTCTTTTTGACAACACATTTTCTTGTTATTACCTTTTTCCCCGTGCTCGCATCTGTTATCTCAACTCCTGCTCCCATCTTCTTTATAAAATCATCGGTCACATCCTTGTTCACCTTTACGACATACTCCTTCTGATGATTATTTGAAGTCTTAAGAATATTATTCATCAGTTCTCCGTCATTGGTGAGAAGCAGAAGCCCGCTTGATTCCTTGTCGAGTCTTCCTACAGGAAATACTCTTTTATCGATTCCTTTATTCTTAAGGTATTCCGCAAGACCGTCAGGTTCATCTGCCATTGTAGTCACTACACCGACAGGCTTGTAAAAAGCGTATATGACTTTCTTAACAGCTGCCGGCGGCTTTATGCTTCTGCCGTCGACCTCCACACTGTCATTATCCATAACCTGCATACCCATTGAAGCCACGTTACCGTTCACACGTACTTTTCCTGACTCAATCAGGCGGTCTGCCTCTCGGCGTGAGCATATACCTGAATCGCTTATGTACTTGTTAAGTCTCATATTTTCCTCCAAAAATATCAGCGCAGGACACAACGCCCTGCGCTGAAGCTGCACTTATCTATTCTGCTGCCGGCTGTTCATAAAGGTACCTTCTTACTTCATCATTAATCACAATTCCTGCTACCTCTTTGAGATTTTCCTGATTAATCACAGCCGCCGCATTATCCAGACGAACCTCCTTCTCGACACCGGCTATCTTCTGATCCGACAGCATAATCGAGTTATAGCTCTTAACCTCATCTCCAACACTTCCGCCACATATGTAATAGGTTCCGCTCTCATTCGTGCATACATAGAAAGCATCCAGCATGGTAACAACCTGCGCTCCGAGAGTGGTAGTCACCCCGCACCGTGCAACAACGATATAGCTTCCTTCAACCATGCCATCCATCATATAACATGTAAGTGACTTTATGGAATCAATATATCCGGAAAGTTCCATGAATTTCTCTCGGTCAAGCTTAGTGCTGTCATTAGTCATATAAACAGCAAGTTCATATTCTCCTGCAGCAAGATAATCATAATACTGTCTTATAAAATCCTTAATATCATAATTCATATCTTCGACAAAAGGACTCACTGCCGTTCCTGCCGCCTTAGATTCCTTGACGCTGTTCTCTGCCATCTCCGTCGCTGCATCCGCACTCTCGGCAAACGCTGCTGTTGTACTGTTCTGTATGACAACAACTTCCGTCATAGGTTCAGATGTATTCTTCTTAGCAGAGCATCCGGAAGCAAGGCACATAATACATGTCAGACATAAAATGAATAGTTTTCCGTACACAAATAACCTCCAATTAATTGCAAGTCCACATATTGTATAATTTTAACAATAAAAGGCAAAAAAATCAATACATTTACATCAACATCTTGTCCAAATACGATTATGCTTGCAAATTTATTTTATATGTTATACAATAATGGACGTGCTTTGCACATGCACTTGTAGCTCAGTGGATAGAGCACCGGTTTCCGGAGCCGGGTTGTCGTGGGTTCGATTCCCTCCAGGTGCATTTTTTTTTGTACTTTTTACTCAAATCCGTTCTCTCTTGTGAACAGATACGCTGAATCTGACAATATCTCTTCCTTGGACAGCTCAGTGCTGTTAACACTTCTAACCATCTCGTCAAGCCCATCCTTCGTGATATCATCATCCACCGGAATTAAAATAACCTCATGAACACTGCTTGGAACAATGTAAAGGTCAGCCTCAATATGTGAAGCAAATCCCATAAGAAGTCCCTCATAGAGCATACACGACGCACCGTAGCTCCTGTATGAATTGGTTAATACATACATTGGAAATTCCTCATTCATTCGATTCACATGTGCTATCATTTCATCTATATTTTCCTCACGGCTCTCCTTGAGGATCATATCTGAAACAACCTGGTTCATCGGCTTAATCTCTGCCTGATAAAGCCTCGGAGTATTCTTCATCGCATAGCTGTATAATATATCTTCGCTCACATTCCAATGTGCAATGTGATTATTGTATATGGTCACAATCCCCCTCTCATTTTCAATGTCATCGATAACGGCAAAATACACAATGGCAAGATTCTTAAATTTCCTGTGCGGAATGCTTCTAAGAAGTTCCCTGTTTCTGTCATAGTTTATAACTCTGAAAGCAATATTCTCCCTGAGTCTGTCAAAACTCATAAAAAAATCCTCAGGTATCTTCACGTTTCCAATACAGCTTTTATATATATCATACACTTTATAAGCTATATCATTGATTTCACAACCCGAAAGATACATGGAGTAATAGCTGTTAAGATATATTGTCGGCGAAAAATTACTTCCGTTTTTCATAATGACTATACCGTCAAGCATTATACCGTTATTTTTCGTAACTCGGTGAATAAATACATCTGCCTCCTTCCCTGCAATTTTTCTCACGCACTCCACCACAGCGTTTAAAAATTCCTGATAATCCATATTTTGTTTTCCTTTCTATAAATAAACTTTGACAGGCTGATCAAAGGTTATTCCAAAACACATAAAAATGGGAAAATAAAGGATAAATAAAAGAAATAAAATAAAAAGAAATCTATCGAATATGTATCGCACGGTGCGGTATAAAAACACCTCACCGCGCAACACAGAAAAAAACTTATTAAGCTCTTGAAAGATACTCACCTGTTCTTGTATCAATCTTAATCTTCTCGCCCTGCTCAACAAAGAGAGGAACCATAACCTTAGCACCTGTCTCAACGATTGCCGGCTTAGTAGCACCTGTTGCAGTGTTACCCTTAACACCCGGCTCGGACTCAGTGATTACAAGCTCAACGAAAAGAGGCGGCTCAATAGCGAATACATCTCCGTTGTGTGAGAGAAGCTTAACCATCTCGTTCTCCTTAACGAACTTAAGTGAATCGCCTACAGTCTCCTTAGTGAGCTGAATCTGCTCGTAGTTCTCTGTATTCATGAAATGATAGAAATCATCATCCGCATACAGATACTGATACTCTGACTTGTCGATATGCGCTAAATCAAACTTAGCAGTCGGGTTGTATGAATTCTCTACAACACCTCCGTTGATAATATTCTTAAGCTTAGTTCTAACGAATGGTGAGCCCTTACCAGGCTTAACATGCTGGAACTCTATTACCTGCCAAATTGAACCGTCCATCTGTATTGTCATGCCGTTTCTAAAATCGCCTGCTGTTACCATATATAGGTATACCTCCTTGGAATAATCAATCTTCTGTTCATTTTAATATATCTTAAAACATATTTCAACCATTTTTTCATTCTAATTTGCTCTTTTTTGACTTTTTCCTTTTTTACCGCTATGTATTCAGCTCCAGGCTTACCAAAAGTGCGTGATTTACCTTTCTTATTATCTCGCTGTCAAGGTGGCACACTTTGTCTTTCAGCCTCTTCTTGTCTATAGTCCTAAGCTGTTCCAGCAGAATTACCGAATCCTTTATAATGTCGTACTTTGAAGAATCTATTTCAACATGTGTCGGAAGCTTGGATTTGTGCATCTGACTTGTAATCGCCGCACAAATCACTGTAGGACTGTGCTTGTTGCCCGTATCATTCTGTATTATCAGAACAGGCCTTATCCCACCCTGTTCCGAGCCGATTACAGGTCTTAAATCCGCATAATATATATCCCCACGTCTTATTATCATATCTACACCCCGTCCTGCCATTTGCTTTGCAATCATTACACGATAAGTATTCCCGGCTTCCGCGTCAGTGTATTCATGAAATTATTATTTTTTCGTTATTCTACATATATGCGCTTAACTCTCTTATTGATATCACACACGAACTCATAGTTAAAACGCCCGCAAAGGTCAGATAGTTCATCCACGGTAATCTCTTTTTCTCCGTCGCTTCCGAACAATGTTACGGTATCCTCAAGCTCCACACCGTCAATGTCCGTAACGTCAACCATAAACTGATCCATGCATACTCTTCCAACAATCGGTGCCTTCTGTCCTCTTATGAGCACATATCCCTTGTTGGAGAGCTGTCTTGGATATCCGTCACCGTAGCCGATTGATACAGTGGCAATACGCCTCTCACTCTCAGCGGTATATATTCCGCCGTAGCTCACCTCATCACCCTTCTCGACGGTCTTAATATGTACAACATGGCTCTTAAGCTCCATCGCCGGATACAGCTTTACATCATGCACCATTTCATACGAGGGTGTAAGACCATACAAGGTAATTCCCTGTCTTACCCACTCAAATGTGCACTCCGGCATATCAATGATTGCGGCAGAGTTAGAGCAATGTCTGTATGTGAAGGAAATATTTCTGCGCGACAGCTCATCGAGCAGCATGCAGAAATTATCGTACTGCTTTCTCGCCTTTGATTTATCCGATTCATCGGCTGTTGCAAAATGCATAAAAATCCCGTCACATATTATGTCGGGAAGTGTCTTAATCTTCTCAATCTCATCCGCCGTCGGAATGATATCCTTCTCATGCTTTGCAGGAAATCCTATTCTGTTCATTCCGGTATCGACCTTGATATGGCATCTTCCGGGTCTTCCCATGCTTTTTGCGAGCTTTGAAAGCTCACATGCCTGCTCATAAGAAAACATTGACAGGATAATATCATTCTCTATAGCCTCCGCATATTCCTTAGGTGATATATACCCTAAAATTATTATATGCGACTTGATTCCCGCCTGTCTTAACTCCACTGCTTCATCAATCGTGGCAACGGCAAATCCTGCCGTCATATTTTCGATGGTTTTCGCCACCCTTACCGCACCGTGGCCGTAAGCATCCGTCTTGATTACCGCTATAATTCCCGTGCCTTCCGGCAGTGCTTTTCTGCTCGTATCAATATTTTTTCGTATTGCGGATAAATTGATCTGTGCATAAGTGCGGTTATATCCGCACGCCGTATCATCAACCATCATTACCTTGCCTCCATATTCCCTTATCTGCCCCTCAAAATACTTATTTCATAAGTACCTCAGGTATTGCATCTATAATATCCCGCGCCATAAGAGAGTGTTCACCGACTTTTTCCGCAGCCTTATCCCCCGCTTCCGCATGAAGCTGTACTCCAAGCGCTATTCTTTTGAAAAAATCACAGCCCTTCCACGCATTGACCGCGGCAAGAACTCCGGTCAATACATCCCCCGAACCCGCACTCGCCATTCCCGGATTTCCACATGTTGTAAGAAACAGTTCTCCATTCTCCGATGCAACTGCACTCACTGCATCCTTAAGCACACAGTATACTCTATATCTCTGTGCAAATTCAAGTGCATAATGAGGTATATTTGATGCAATTTCAGATATTTCATATCCTGAAAGTCTGGACATCTCGCCGACATGCGGTGTAATTATAAGCGGATATGAGAAGCTTCTGCGTCGTTCATCTGCCAGCCAGCTATCCGTATTTTCCGAGATTATGTTGAGTGCATCCGCATCAGCTATAACCGGAACCTCGGCGTGTAAAAGTACATACCCCACGATTTTTTTCGAGAGTTCACCGACAGACATTCCGGGACCTATAACAATCACGGAAGCAGCCGGCATTGTGCGCTCTAAAATCATCTCCGGATTATCATCGTATGATTTTACAATCGCCTCAGGCAGAACCGACTTAAGGTATTCATCCGCCGATGAATGTGTAAGAACCGTAACAACTCCCGCACCCGTTCTGTATGCCGCCATCGCAGACATAAATGCCGCCCCCGTCATATCCTTAGAGCCTGCAATTATAAGCGGCTTTCCGTAGCTGCCCTTGTTGGTATGTCTGTCCCGCACCGGAATCATCTTATGAAGGTCGTTTTCCCCGAAATACACCGCATGGCTTCCCTGTTCTGAATCATTTGTTTCAAAGTCGTATGGCAGGAATCCGATTTCATTTACAACAAGCTTTCCCGTGTATGTCCTGCCCGGATACAGCAGCTCACCAAGCTTGGCATACCCGAAAGCCACAGTATAATCAGCACGCACTGCCTTCCCCATAACGGCACCGCTTGCCGAATTGATTCCTGACGGAATATCGACCGCAACAACCGTACCGTAAGCCTCATTGATGCACTCAACAAGCCTCGCATATTCTCCTTCGACATTTCTCGATAAGCCTATGCCGAACACAGCATCCACAATTATATTATATTCGTCAAAAATATCCGCGTGAATGTCCTCTTCCCAATGTTTTACGGGAATTTCCCAAAAATGTATCAGTCCAAGCTGAGCCTTAAATTCCTCCGTCGCCAGTTCCATGTTGCCGATTATGAGTGCTTTGCAGTTGTAGCCGTCAGCCTTTAAAATACGAATTGCGGCAAGCCCGTCAGCCCCATTATTGCCGACCGAGCATACCGCAATCACATTTTTCCGCAAATCGTTATTCTTTGTTATATTTTTAACACATTCAGCCGTACATAGCGCAGCACGCTCCATAAGCACCATCGACGGCATACCGTTCTCAATGGAATATCTGTCAATCCGTCGTGCTAATTTCCCATCAATCGCTGTTTTCATCGAACGCCTCCATAACCTTCGCACCTAACATTGCATGCAGATATGTATAGATTTCCTGATTTTTTGTCTCCTTATCCTGCTTGATGAGTATCCTCTCCTTGAGCTTGATTCTTGTCTCATCAATCCATTGGGTAAGCCTATCTATATCGCTCTTATTTTTGTCTATCTTATCGTAGCATACACGTACACTTTCAAAAATAAGTGCATTATTGGCATCCTGTATAAGCCCCGGAAGCTCCTTCTGCTCTTTCTCAAGCTGTTCGAGCTTCTCTCTTGACTCAATAATAAGCCTCTGGCTCGCTGCCTGCTTCTTAAGGCGTTTTGCCTCAGGTATGCTCATATCCTCCGCACTGTTAAGCACACTTTGTGTAAGCTGCTCACGAACAATCCTGATATCCTTTAACTCGGTATTAACCTTGCCCTGGCGCTTTAACAGCTCTTTAAGTTCCTTTTCAAGCCTTTTTATCGCCGGAGTCTTTTCATTGTCGGGAAAAAGTCTTAGCCATCTCTCATCTACATTGATGATTGGAATGTTCTTTTTCTTTAACATATCCCATATTCTTAATTCTTCAGGAGTAAGCTGCTGTACTTTTTTATTCTTTACCATACTATATTCCATCCCTGTCAAAATATAAAGAATGTGCCTTGGCACATTCTTGCGCCTGCGGCGGCCGCTTGCGACATCTGCATTGTACGCTGCAGTGCGCATCCACGCGGAGCGGTTTTATTTAATAGGAACGAAGTTTCCTATTAAGATTCAGGTGTCAAAACATCATGATTTATTTTAAAAGTGTATAGCCTGTTATGTTTATACATATCAGCTCCGTTGTACGAAGCAAGTTGTTCTAAGGACTCTGAGAAATGTTTATTATTTATACGCCAACGAAGCAAAGCATACTTCCATGTATGCATTGCTTCGTTGGCGGCATCCATGCCGCTTTGGGCTATGTAGAGAGCAGAGTCCTAAGAACATCTATGCTTCTCACAAAAGTCGTGATATGTATAAATATAACATGCCATACACGATTAAGCTTATAGAGCATGTTTTGACACCTGAATCCTATTAAATAAAACAGACCGTGCCCACGACACAGTCTGTTATAATGCGTATATTACCGCTCCCTGCGCGCAAGTCTGTATGACAACTGCATAAGGCTCTCCGACAGATGCACATTCTCGACAATCACATCCCCAGGAAGCGCCAGGTCAGTATGAGCAAAATTCCAAATAGCCTTAACACCTGCCGAGGCAACGTCCGCTGCCACATCCGCAGCACATGCCTTAGGAATCGTGAGAGCCGCTATATCTATGTTCTCTCTGCGCACAAATTCCGGCATATCCTCTAAGCTCATCACCTCAATGCCTCTTACGGTCATTCCGACAAGCTTGGGATTGATGTCAAATATTCCCTTGACAACAAAGCCTCTCTTCTCAAAAGCCGAGTAGTTGGCGATTGCCTGTCCGAGATTACCTGCACCTATAATAATCATATTGTGCTTCTTATCTATTCCAAGAATCTTTGCAATCTCAGAGTGGAGATACTTGACATTGTATCCATAGCCCTGCTGCCCGAATCCGCCGAAATTGTTAAGATCCTGACGAATCTGTGACGCGGTAACTTTCATTTTCTCACTCAACTCATTGGATGAAATACGCTCCACACCACTGTCGATAAGTTCCTCTAAATATCTGTAATATCTTGGGAGACGCCTAATAACGGCTGTAGAAATCTCTCTTTCGTCCATCAAAACACCTCATTTTAAAAACAATTAATAAATACATTATATTAACTTGTTAAAAAAAAGTCAATGTAAATTTTACGATAACGTCTCCCATTCCTCATACAGCTTAGTAAGTTCTTCACCTATCTGCTGTTTTCTCTCATTAAGCTTCATAAGCTTCGGCACATCGGTATACACCTCAGGCAGTGCAAGCTGCTCATCAATCCCGGCGTTCTCCGCCTCAAGCTTCTCAATACTCTTCTCTATCTTTGCAATGTCGCTCTGTCTTTTTCTTATTCTTGCCTGTTCCTCTTTCTGAGCCCTCCAGTCATCCTTTACGGCAGTACTCTTTTCTTCCTTTGCCGCCTTAATCTCCTTAGGGGCAAGAATATCTCTCTTTTCAAGATAATAATCATAATTACCTATATAATTCGTCACCGTATTGGCAGAAAGCTCAATAATTCTGCCTGCCGTCTTATTGATAAAATATCTGTCATGCGACACATACAGGACAGTTCCCGTATATCTGTTCAGTGCCGACTCAAGAATCTCCTTCGACATGATATCAAGGTGATTCGTAGGCTCATCGAGAATCAGAAAGTTGGCATTTGAGAGCATGAGCTTGGCAAGCGAGACTCTTCCTCTCTCTCCACCGCTCAGGTCTCCAATCTTTTTAAAGACATCATCACCTGTAAACAAAAAGCATGCCAGCATATTTCTAATCTGCGTGTTGCTCATGTCAGGATATGCATCCCCTATTTCCTCAAATGCGGTCTTATCCATGTGAAGCACGTTATGTTCCTGGTCATAATAACCAATTTCAACATTCGCGCCGAGCCTGACCTTACCCGAATCCGCTTCAATTATATGGTTGATTATCTTGAGTATCGTGGTCTTTCCCGTTCCGTTATTGCCGATAAGTGCAACCTTCTCGCCCTTTTTTATCTCAAAGCTTACATCCTCAAACAGCTTCTGACTTCCGAACGACTTTGAAAGCCCCTCAACACTTAATACATCGTTTCCGCTCTCCTTAGCAGGCTCCAGCTTAAAGTGCATCGTCTCCTGCACGGTTATCGGCTTATCTATAACCTCAATCTTATCAAGCAGCTTTTCACGGCTCTCCGCACGCTTGATTGACTTCTCCCGGTTGAAGGATTTAAGCTTTGCTATTACCTCCTCCTGATGCTTAATGTCTCTCTGCTGATTGTAATACTCCTTAAGCTTTGCGTCCATAAGCTGCTTTTTCTTCGCCGCATAGTCTGAATAATTTCCCGAAAACACACTTACAACGCCGCGCTCAACCTCAATTACCTTAGTCACAACCTTGTCAAGAAAATAACGATCATGCGCAACTATAATCACACTGCCGTCATAGTTTACAAGATAGTTCTCAAGCCATGCTATTGAATTCATGTCAAGATGGTTAGTAGGCTCATCGAGCATTATTATGTCCGGCTTAGACAAAAGCAGTCTGCCAAGTGCAACCCTCGTTTTCTGCCCGCCCGAGAGTGTGCTCATCCTTTTTTCAAAGTCCGACTCATCAAAGCCGAGACCTTTAAGAACACCGACGACCTCGCTCTTGTATGCATAACCGTTCTGAAGCTCAAACTGGTGAGTGCTCTTAGAGTAAGCCTCCATAACCGCTTCAAGCTCCGCTCCTTCCCTGCCATGCATATCAAGCTCTAATTTTCTTATCTTTCTCTCTAAATCTATGATATCCTGCTTAACACTCAGAAGCTCATCATATATGGTGTTATCGCCTGATAAATTCTGATGCTGTGCAAGATAACCTATCGTTCTGTCCTTAGCTATCACCACTTCGCCGCTGTCCGCCGAATATTCACCCATTATAATGCGAAGAAGTGTTGTCTTTCCCGCACCGTTGATACCGACAATGGCAGCCTTTTCACGCTCCTCAATATGAAAAGAAGCATTCTTTATAACCTCATCAATGCCAAAGGACTTCGATATATTGTTACATGCTAAAATCATTATTATAAATTTCTCTTTCTATTCATCTTCAACTATAATATTCACCTGCATTGATATCGGAATTACTCCGTCATCCGCAGTAAATGTTATATGATATTCTCCCTCTTTTTCGGGTGTCCAGATAAAATTGCCGCTGAGCGTGTCAAAATCAGCTCCGTATGGCAGATTCTCCGCCTGCATAAGAATTGTCCCCGACTCGCACTCGACGACATATTCCTTGTCCGCTCTGCCCTCCCACATGAACTGCTCGGCATCGCTGTCGTTACCGTCCGTGAGCGGATTTCTGACCATCACATCAAAGCACACAAGTCTGCCTGTCGACACATGGATATCATCCACGGGTACAAAGTACGGACGGTGAACCGTAGCAGGAAGCTCATATTCCTCCGTCTTTACCTCATAAGTATAGCTCTCCTGAGTATTTTCCATAACCGCCGCTGTAGGATAAGAATACAATGTATCCCTAGGCGTACCCGGTGCCGGCGCGTCCACGCACACCTTCTCAACACGATAGTTTTCCCTGTCAGCTCCCGGAATTACCGTAACTGAATTGTCCGTAGTGTGATATGGGTAATCGGGCACATACTCAAGGTTAGTCGGACGCTTGTATTTGTTCTCGACAAACACAATATGCGGTGAATTTTTCTCAGCCATAAGTCCGCATTCTTTCAAAATACCGTCATGCACATCGTCAAATACCACAGCCGGTCTCTCATCCTCGACAATGTAACCGAGCTTTATATTCTCAAGTTCAAGTCCGTCAACATGTCTGGCATAAATACCATAAGCAGGAAGAATGCCCCAATTACTCGGTTCAGGGTACACGCCGGCAAGCTCCGGCACATTGTACGGTGCAGGAACAAAGCACTTTTTGTCCTTGTTCCAGCTCATTCTCGGAAGAAGGCCCTCGTTTTTCAGGAAAAATGTATTTACAAGCCACGGCAGGATCTGTGTAGACGGCTTAGAACCGAGCTGTGAGTATTCCCAGTTGGTATTGAGCTGCCTCTGTTCCACGGCGTGCTCCATCAATAATCCTCCTCGGTACTCAACCTCTATATTCTTTATGCTGACATTTTTAACATGACTGCTGTCAAGTCCCATGATAATAATCGGATACCTCGGATCGGCATCTTTAACTCTGACATTGCTTATCTCTATATTTCTTACAGATGCCATCTGCTCTCTTCCGACCGCATTGGCATAAAGACATAATCTGTCCTTTGATATTTCCTTTGAAAAATCAGGCTCGTATTTTTTTTCTGCACTGTTATATACATACTCATAACACTTTCCGTCCTTCTCATAAAAATTAGCCGGGTTTATCTTTACAGGATTCTTCTCATCGACAATATTAAAATAGGAGTGTCCGTCAACCGTCACCTTATGAGTGTAATTATAGGACGGAGTATATCTCTTCACTGGGTAACAACCGTATTCTTCCCTGTTCGGAAGCACCCATTCCGTATTGTCAAGGCGTACATTATTCTCGGCTCTTAAAAGCTCCTCTGTGCTGCTGCCCGTCACAGGAAATCTTCCTCTGTCGCCTATTCTTATATAAATCGGCGAGCTGCTGACATTCTCCATCGTACAGTCGGTAAACACAATGTCTGTGAGATCAGATGTGTCGACCGCCTCAAGTGCAAAACCTCTTGAACGCTTAAAGCGCACATTTTTCACGGTCACAAGCTCGTAACCGCAGGTCGATTCCGTTCCGAGCTTCACTCTCGCCGTAGGGCCACATCGGTCGGTGGCAACAACCTTGTCACAAGTATACTTTCCGGAATATACGCTTCCTGCATCATAACCTGTCACCTCACAGTCCTCTATGTATACATTATACAAAGGCATGAACTTTCCCGCCCCGAAGGATGCCTTCATGACAAGCGCATCATCCGTCAGTGAATTAAATCTCGAATGTACAACCGTCACATCGCGGCAGCAGTCCACATCAAAGGCATCCCTTATGGTATCAACCAGAATGCCGTCCACAAGCATATTTTCCACGCCTTCACATATAATCGCAAAATGTCCCGCATCAACAATCGAAAAATCCTTGAGCACTACATTCTTACAGTCAACAAGCGCTATACCCTTGTTGCCGTACCACGCCCCATCATGCCCCTTTTCATTGCGGTACTTATTATTGGCAGGGTCTCCACCAAGAAGTGCATACCTTGTATAACCGTACTCATCCTTGTAGCTTCCGTCAATGAGTCCATCGCCATATATCATTATATTGTTGAGATTCTTACCGTATATAAGACTGTTGGCAAAATATGTGTGTCCGTGGTCCTGAAGTCCCGCATACAGGCATACCTCCGGCTCATCATAATTGCCTCCCTCTCCCTCGCATACTTCGTATGCCGTGTTAATCTCGCTTCTTGCCGCTCTTATAACCGCTCCCTTTTCCATTCGAATGTTGACATTGCTTTTCAGTCTGATTGTGTAAGTCTTATACTCACCCTCAGGAAAAACAACGGTTCCTCCGTTTACGGAAGCTTCCTCTATAGCCCGGTTAATCGCTGCAGTGTTGGCGGCGGGCGGCTCCTCAGAGCCTGCTCCATAGTCTCTTACATCATATTCTTTCTTATTTTTTTCTAACTGCCTGGCTGTTATCGTACATCCTGTGGCTTGTTTCACTGATTCCATATTTCCTCCCAATCCTTTTCCTTTCACGCTTGAACATACACAATAAATGTAATATAATTAAAACAATTAGTCAATACGATAATAAAAATTGGAGGCATTATGAATACACATATAATTAAAGTTGACCAATCCGGAAAAGGCGATTTTACAACAATCAACGATGCTCTCGATTCCATAGAGGAGCTTGACGAGAACATACCCGTAAGAATCGAACTCGCACCCGGTGAGTACTATGAAAGACTTGAGATTCTCCGCCCACACATAACTTTAGTTGGCGAGAACGCAGACACAACCTTCATCACACATAGTCTCTACGCATTTATGCTCATGGCTGACGGAACCAAGCGCGGAACCTTCAGGAGCTACAGTGTTCTCATAGACACGAACGATTTCACCGCCGAGAATATAACCTTCGAGAATGCTTCCGGCGACGGAGGTGAAGTAGGACAGGCTCTCGCAATATACTCAGAAGGCGATATGATAAAATACATCAACTGCTGCTTTTTAGGCTGCCAGGACACAATTTTTACAGGTCCGCTTCCACCTAAGGAGCTTCAGCCAGGAGGCTTTATCGGTCCTAAGCAGTTCGCCCCCCGAATTAACGGAAGACAGTACTACAAGGACTGCTTCATAAGAGGCGATATTGATTTCATTTTCGGAAGTTCCACGGCTTACTTTGAGAACTGCGAGATATTCTCGAACAACCGTGGCAAGGAGATTAACGGCTATGTGACCGCGCCTTCCACCCCTGAGGGTCAGGAATACGGCTATGTGTTTGAGGGCTGCCACTTCACAAGCAACTGCCCGGCAGATTCAGTATATCTCGGACGTCCGTGGCGCAACTATGCAAAGGCAGTATTTCTCAACTGTGAGATGGATGCACATATCAGACATGAAGGGTTTAACGACTGGAATAAAGAAATTACACACGAGACCGCATACTGGGCAGAGTACAACAGCACCGGAGAAGGTGCCAAGGGTGAGCGTGTACCTTGGGCACACAAGCTTACTGACGAGGAGGCTGCCCACTACAGCCGCAGGAATGTCCTTGGATTTTAATTTTAAACGGAGATAAGCCATGAATTATGCCGAAATTAAAAATGTAGATATTGCAAATGGTCCCGGAGTCAGAATCTCACTGTTTGTCAGCGGATGCCCGCACCACTGCAAGGGATGCTTCAATGAGATGGCCTGGGATTTTACCTATGGTAAGCCTTATACTCAGGAGACTATAGATTATATTCTCACTCTTTTAGAGCCTCATTATATAAGAGGAATAACTTTTCTTGGCGGTGAGCCTATGGCTCCTGCCAACCAGGGCGAGGTATTAAACACCATGCGCCAAATCAAGGAGCATTTTCCGGACAAGGATATATGGCTGTATACAGGCTACCTGTATGACACTGATATTGTTGGCAAAATGGTCGACACCCTTCCCCACACAAAAGAAATTCTGTCATATATAGATATCCTCGTTGACGGACCATTTATTCTTGAGAAAAAGAACCTCAATCTTCAATTCAGAGGCTCGGAAAACCAACGCATCATAGATATGAAAAAGACTTTTGTCTCCAATGAGATTGTTCTCTGGAGCGAATAACCGATAAAGAATGTGCCTTGGCACATTCTCGCGCCTGCGGCGGTCGCTTGCGACACCTACATTATACGCCGCAGTGCGCATCCTAAGCGGAGCATTTTTTATGTAATAGGAACGAAGTTTCCTATTACATAAAAAAAAAGACCTTGAGAAAATCCTCAAGGTCTTTTAAAATGCAGTCGGCGGGACTTGAACCCGCACCCAAGCAATATGGACTAGATCCTTAGTCTAGCGCGTATGCCAATTCCGCCACGACTGCTCAGTATGTATCATGCCACAGTTCTTCTCAGTGACAGCAAAATAGATACTACCATATATTTTTTTAAAATGCAAGCTATTTTTTTTACTTTTTTTATTTTATAATGAACATATCACACCTCAACCCGGTGACAAGCACTCAGAAATGGAGAAACACTATGAACAACATTCAAGTTAAAGTAAAAAAATTAAAGGACAATGCCATCATGCCGACCCGTGGGACTGAATATGCTGCCGGAGCCGATTTATACGCATGCATCGACTCTCCCGTAATAATAGCACCTCATGAGACCGTCATGATAGGAACCGGCCTTGCCATGGAAATTCCTGAAGGGTATGCGGGACTTATCTACCCGAGAAGCGGCATAGCCTCCAAGCGCGGACTTGCTCCTGCAAATAAAGTCGGCGTCGTCGATCCGGACTACCGCGGCGAGTTCATGGTTGCCATGCACAACCACTCCTCAAAGCCTGCATCCGTCGAGCCCGGTGAGAGAATTGTCCAGCTCGTAATCACACCGTTTCTCACCGCATCCTTCACTGAAGCGGACGAACTCTCTGACACGGTAAGAGGTGCCGGAGGCTTCGGCTCGACAGGAGTAAAATAATATATTAGGTACCGGGCTTGAACCCGGTACCTGCAAAAGAGAAACCCCATCACCCAAGATGGAACTGTTCAACAATACCCTTTAATTCTTCTATAGATTCTCTGCATTCTTTTAATTTTTCATATCCCTCGGCGGTACTTGACTGTGTCTTTCCTGACTTTTCAGCTATATCATTGATTCCTGCTGCTGACTGGGCTACCATATTGTTAATTCCCGATGCAGCTTCTGAAATCCTCCCAATGAGTGACTCAAGCTCCTGCATAGCCTCCTTTGTCTGCTCCATCACAGTCTTGAATTCTCCTGCATCCTGCCTGTACTCAGCTCCTGCCTTCTTGAAGTTCTCATAGTCACCTACAACCGTGTTCTCCATAAAGTCCATAATGGTTGTTATGCATTCGGTAAGATTGTTTACAGCGAGGTTAACTTCACCGACAATTTCATTGATGTTGTCCACGCTGTGAAGTGTCTGTGACGCAAGCGCTCCTATCTCAGAAGCAACAACAGCAAATCCTCTTCCTGCATCCCCTGCTCTTGCTGCCTCAATACTTGCATTTAATGCAAGAAGATTGGTCTGTGACGAAATATCCTTAATATCATTAGTCAATTCATTGATTCTCTGTACTGCCTTAGACTGCTCTATCGCCTCATCCGTCTTATCCTTAATTCTTGCATAAACCTCATCAACCTTCCGGCTCGACGCGGCACTTGTCTCCTCCATTGCCACGGCACGCTCTTGAACAAGTCTGGAATTTTCTTCTCCATCAACAGCAAGCTTATATATTGTACTTGAATTTTTCTTCACTTCATCAATACTTTTTGAGATGTTCTCCGTATTATCGGAAGTCTCCTGCATTCCGGCTGCAAGCTCCTGTGTAGCAGCAGAGTTGTCCATTGCATGGTCACTGTTTACCTTCATGATGTCGTCAAGCTTTGCAACACTCTCTACTATGGTTGCGTTAGACTTGTCGAGTCTCCCCATAATGTCACGCAGGACTTTCCTCATCTCATGAACCGATGTCGCCATCACTCCGATTTCATCCTTTTGTTTTCTGAGTCTGCTTCCCATCTCTGTAGGTCTGAAATCAAGTCTCGACGTCTGTTCTATGATGTCAGTCACATATCTTATAGGTTTTGAAATCCTATTACCTATTATAATACCGATTACTGCCGATACAATAAGTGCAAGCACCAGTGCACCGACTATAAGCGATATAAGTCTGTTGGCATCGGCAAAAATCTCTCCGTTCGGTGCTGCAAGCACAAGCTTCATTCCGTTATCGAGATTAAAATAAAACATCTGCTTACGCACACCATTATATGTATACAGATAACCTGTTCCCTGCCGTGTATCATCACCGAGAACACCTGTTATCCCCGAAAGCGAAGCATCAAGCTCTGAAATGTTCTGTCCCTGTGCCAGCTCCTTATGATGCATTATCTGTCCGCCGCCGTTTAAAAGAAACGCATAGCCCGTCTCATAAATCGAAATTTCATCAACATTATCCGTTAAAGTCGAAAAATCAATATCCATTCCAACAATGCCTATAGAAGTTCCGTCAGATGCATACAACGGCACAACATACGAAATCATATATACATTGATATTTTCGTTGAGATACGGCTCCATCCACAGAGGCTGCCCTGCTTTGACAGGATTGTAATACCAGCCTACATGAGCAACATCATCCTCCGAATACATTGAAAAATCCGTAGGTGTCAGCAATGTGAATTCATCGTCCGTCGAATTCCTTGACATGAATACACCTGACGTCGGATTGGAATACTGCGGATTATACCTGACATATGCAGTCACTGCTCCATCCGTATGCGATGCAAAGTTCACTGCCTCATCCTTAATCTTCTCGGTGTACTCATCAGCATACGCTTTGCTCTTGACAAACGCATCATAATCAAAATTATTAATTACTGCGTCACTTAATGTGTTAACAGACTGTTCAATCTGTGAAATAACACCGTTGATTCTCTCAGCATACAGTTCTCCTTCCGTCCTTGCACGTTCCTTAGAATCTCTCGATGCCATCTGCGATGAATTGACCATCGCCAGTGTTCCTATGACAGCCGCAGTCAAAAGAGAACACAGTAAAATACCCATAATAATCTTTGTCCGTATTGTTTTCATAGCATGCCTCCGTGTTCAGTTATCATCATGTTATTGTATGTACAATTTTACTCCTGTGAGAAATAATCTGTCAACAGATATCTGCTATATTTATTTATTCGAATGTATCGGTATAATACGTCCCGTTTCTGCCATCGTCCTATGTGAAATTGAGAGCACAGTTCTGTCCTTTGATACCCTCTTTAACGCCTGAAGAACCGTTTTCTCCGTCTCGGCATCAAGGTTTGCCGTAATCTCATCAAGCAGAAGAAGCTCAGGCTTTGCAGCTGCTGCTCTCGCTATTGATAATAACTGCCACTGTCCCTGTGAGAACAGCTCAGGCGTACATATCGTGTCATACCCCTTCTCCAGCTTCATGATTGTGTCATGAAGCCCGGCAAGAACTGCCGCATCACGCACATCCTCCTCCGATATCGAATCGTCAAACAGTGTAATCTGTTCCTTTACCGTACCCGGAACCATGTGAAACGACTGCTCGACATATCCGAATATATTTCTGCGCTCCTCATCCCTGAGTGCCGCCGCAGGTGTTCCGTCAATCAGCACGCTTCCCTTCTGCGGCTCATACAGCCCGAGCAGAAGCTTGAATATCGTACTCTTTCCTGCTCCGGTTCTTCCTGACAAAGTCGCCTGCCCGCCTCTTTTTACCTCAAAGCTCACATCGTCAAGAATGACATGCTCATCGTATCCGAAGGTGACGTTTTTAAACTCTACATACGGCTTGTCCGCACCGTCGTCACCTGCGCTGTTTGAACTGCTCTGTACCTCACCGTAATGTACCTTCCTCTCCGAAAGAGTGAGAAATTCATTGATTCTTTTGATTCCCGCAAATGCCGACTGTATGGTCTGAATCTCCATTCCGAGACTCTCAACAGGCGAAAATATCTCTGAAATGTAGTTGATTAACGCAACCGCTGTACCGGCTGACATTCCGAAAAATGTCAGCACGCTGCTGTTTCCCGATGCCGAGAGAAGCATCACGACAGCAACTACAACCGCATTCAAAATGAGTATCACCGGTGAGTATATGGCATCGTAAAAATTAGTCTTTTCCATCGCCATGTAGCTCTGCCCTATATACTCATCGTACTTTTTCTCCATGTACTTCTCTTTTAAAAGACAGTGTATGGTTCTTATATTTTTCAAAGTTTCAGGCACATGTCCCGATGCCCTTCCGACCGCTCTTCTGTTCTCAAGCTGTGCCGTGAGCATATTTTTCTGCACATACCTTGTGAATACGAACAACACAGGGAGCAAAAGCAGAAGGACAATGGCAAGTCCCATATTCTTAACCCATATAACGGCGAGAATGCTCACAATTTTGCATGCATCGGCAAACATGCTTATAATGCCCGAGGTGAACAGATTCTCCACCATGTCAACGTCACCTACAAATCTCGAGACGAGATTTCCCGGCTCCTGCCTGTTAAGCTCATCGGCTGACAGCCTGACAAGCTTTCCCATAAGGCTGCTTCTCAATCCGTGGGTTATCTTCTGTCCTAACACGGTGAGAAGCCCTTCTCTTGCAGACTCTAAAAAGCCCGTCAACGCAAGCATCCCAAAATACAGAAATGCCATTCCCACCGGGGGCAGCTCTCCCATGGCGAGTATATCCACAATATTTCCCAAAACAAGTGGTGGAATAAGTGCCGCTGCAACCGCTCCGATAACTGCGGCTATAATGCCCGCCGACAGAAAACCATATTCTGCCATGGTACGAAAAATAATCTTTCCGACATTTCCGGCGTTATTTTTCTTAACTTTGCTGTTTTCCGTCATGTCATCCTCCTTTCTGGTCATTGTAAAGCTTCGCATACTCGGGAACTTTCTTCATGAGCTCATCATGGGTTCCGACCACAGCTCTGCCGTTTTCAAGCCATATAATCTTATCCATGCGTGGAAACATATACAGCCTGTGCGATATTAATAGTACAATATCGTCCGACGCAATACTTTTAAGATTGTCAAACACTTCCTCCTCCGTATTTTTATCAAGTGCCGAGAACGGATCATCAAGAATCATAAGAGGTCTCTTGTGGCAGAGTGTTCTTGCAAGTGCAATTCTCTGTGCCTGACCGCCTGAGAGACGCACGCCTCCCGTGCCGACCATGGTGTCGGCACCGTTCTCCATCGCTGCAGCCTCCTCTTTAAAACTTACCGCTTTCAAAAGCCTGTCGACATCCTCCTCGTCCCCGAGAAGAATATTGTTTCTTATACTGTCCGCAAAAAGCTCCGTGTCGTGTCCGAGATACCCGACCACGCATGCACGCTCTGCGTCGCTCATGGCACTGAGCTCTTCTCCGTCGTAGATTATGCTCCCATCATAAGGATACTCGCACAAAAAAATCTTACCCAATGTCGATTTTCCGCTGGCTACCGCTCCCGTTACACCTATTATCTGTCCCGGCTCCGCATCAAATGAAAGCCCGTCAAATATTCTCTCGCCGTTCGGTGCTGAAGGGTATCCAAAGCCTAACTCTTTTACCGAGAGACTTCCGGCGTGTCCTTCATGAGTCCTTGCACCGTCTGCAATCAAGACTTCATTCTCCCTGCACTTCATGAGAGGCTTGATTCTCTTCCAGGATACCTGTGCCTTGTGCACGGAGTTAAAAAGCCTGGCAGCCTTCGACGACTTTACGGACAGCTTGGTAAAGCATGACAGAAATGTCGTAAACGCCGCAATGTCCCATGCTCTCCAGCCGTTTCCAAGCACATTCTTCCCTCCGAAATACAGAATGAATATAACTCCCGTCATCGATACAACGCGGTACAGCGGTGTCATCATCGTGTTCCATATATTCGCCTTCACTGCAGCTTTCTCATAAGCCGTGAGCTTCCCCTCATAGTCTGCCTTTCTCTCCTCCTCGCAGCCGAACACTCTGTAGGTTATCGCATTCGACGCCCTGTCAAGTGTTGCGGTGCTCAGTGCCCCTGACTGCTCCTTATATGCCGCTCCGGTGCGCTGAACCACCGACTTTAACTTTTCAGCCGCCACATATGATACCGGAGGAAATATAAGGCTTATGATTCCAAGTCTCCAGTCATACCACAAAAGCATTCCCATATAGGCCAAGAGTGCCACTCCTGTATCAAAGACCTCTGTTGTGAACTTTCTCATTCCTTCGGCACAGTCATCAACATCGAGAATTGCCTTTGTCATGACATTGCCGACACCGTCCTCATTAATTTCAAGCCTGCTCTTTCTGACCAGGCTTCCATAGAGCACATGCTTCATTCTTCTGTTCACATTGTTGGCAAAACGTCTCACATAGAAACGCTTTATGTATCTTGACACCTGCACGACTCCTATCGCTAAGACATAGGCAATGACAAGCACAAGCATATCGTAAAAACCGCTCCTGCCGCCGAGTATGTCGACAAGACACCCAGTCATCCTTCCCTCAAACCACGGTCCCGCCAATAGTCCGAGGTTATAGATAAGTCCCGACACCGTTACCGCCGCAAGCACCTTCCACTCAGCCTTAAAATATGAGACAATTCTGTCAGCCTCAAAACCGTTCTCTCGGAAATTTTGTTTTTTCATAATCTATCATGTCCTTCACACAAAAAAGATGTACCATCAACCAATTAGATGATAGTACATCTTTTTTATTGTGTCAATACAGTGACCAAATATTTGTAAGTAAAGCGACTACGTTCAAAATCACAGCCTTATTATTGCTGTTATTACTTTGCAATAATCTCCATGAGCTTGTTGCTTCTCTCAATAAACGCACTCATTCTCTCAGGCTTAAGAGGTGCATGTGCAAGCTCGGCAAGATCATACAACTGTTCACAGAAGAGTGCTGTATTCTCACCATCCGGGTTAGCCTCAACATACTGAACAAGCGGATGCTTGGCATTAAGAACGAGTGTCTGTCCCTCCTGACCGAACATCGAAGGATCCATACCGTACATACCATACATTTTCATCATTTCCTGCATACGCTTAGAATCCTCAGATACGGTAATCATGGACGCAATCGATTCATTCTTAAGTTTTTCAAGCTTAACTGCAAGCTTGTCATTGCCGAGAGCCTTCTTAAATACCTCCGAAAGCTTCTCCTCCTTCTCCTTAAGCTCCTTTACCTCATCCTCTGTCTGTTCTTCCTTGAAAGTCTCTGTGAGATCTGAATCAATGCTCAGGAACTTAACGCCCTCATTCTTCTGCTCAAGGTGATTAATGAACGCTGAGTCAATATTGTGCGTAAGAATTACGGCATCTAAGCCTGCCTCCTTGAACATCTTGATATACTGACCCTGCTCTGTCTCGTTCTTTACATAGAATACCGTATTCTCATGCTTCTCCTTGTTCTCCTCAAGACACTCCGGAAGAGTAAGATACTTACCGTCAAGATTCTTAAAGAGAATATAATCTTTCATCTTCTCGAAGAACTTGTCATCCTTTATGCAGCCGTACTTGATGAACGGATTTATGTCATCCCAATACTTCTCGTAGCTCTCTTTCTCGGTCTTACACATTCCGCTTAACTTATCGGCAACCTTCTTTGTGATGTAATCAGAAATCTTCTTTACAAAGCCATCGTTCTGAAGTGCACTTCTCGATACATTAAGAGGAAGGTCAGGGCAATCGATTACACCCTTTAAAAGCATAAGGAACTCAGGAATAACTTCCTTGATGTTATCTGCAATAAATACCTGATTATTGTATAGCTTGATTGTTCCCTCTATTGTATCGTACTCCGTGTTTAACTTAGGGAAATATAAAATACCCTTTAAGTTAAACGGATAATCCATGTTGAGATGAATCCAGAAAAGAGGCTCCTTATAGTCCTTAAACACCTTGCGGTAGAACTCCTTGTACTGCTCCTCAGTACATTCATTAGGATGCTTCGTCCAGAGTGGTGTTGTATCGTTAATCGGAACAGGTCTCTTTACAATCTTAAGCTTCTTAGAAGCAGGAACCGTCTCAACCGTCTCCTTATTTCCGTCCTCCTTCTCAATCTCCTCTGTCTTAGCTTCCTCAACTATTGTCTCAATCACCTTATCGGTATCAAGAAGCTCGTCCTCGTTAATTGTCTGATACTGTTCGCCTGCATCCGCATTCTCAACATATATCTCAACAGGCATGAAAGAACAATACTTCTCGATTACTTCCTTTGCACGGTACTCGTTGGCGAATTCATTGCACTCCTCCGAGAGATAAAGAGTAATCTCAGTACCTCTTGTAGTCTTATCTCCCTCCTCCATATCGTACTCAGTGCCGCCGTCGCACTCCCAGTGAACCGGCTTAGCACCCTCCTGATATGAGAGTGTATCTATTGTAACTCTGTCAGCGACCATAAATGCCGAATAAAAACCAAGTCCGAAATGTCCGATAATCTGATCCTCATTAGCCTTGTCCTTGTACTTCTCAAGGAATGCCTCAGCCCCTGAAAATGCTATCTGACAGATGTACTCATTAACCTCATCAGCTGTCATACCAAGACCATTATCAATGAACCTGATTGTCTTATCCTTCGCGCTTACGATAACCTTAACCTGATACTTGTTATCCTCAGGTGCGGTATACTCTCCCATAAGTTCAAGCTTCTTAAGCTTCGTTATCGCATCACAGCCGTTAGATATAAGCTCTCTGTAGAAAATGTCGTGATCCGAATATAACCACTTCTTAATTATAGGGAAAATATTGTCACTGTTAATTGATAAGCTTCCATGTGTATTTGCCATTATTATAACCTCCGTATACTAAAATCTTACAACAGCTATATAGTAATACCGGCTTCGGCAAATGTCAACACTTTTAGCACTCATTTAATAAGACTGCTAATAATTTTATATTTTTTTTATTTTTTACGGACATATTAACTTGTTGAAACCATAATTTTGATTTATAATAAGCTTATTCAACTAAAAGGACTAAAAATATGAGCAAAGATTTAGAATATATATATATTAATTTAGATGATACCGGAAACATCCCCCAAAAAAACCAAAAACACATAGTAAATGGCAAAAATGACATTGCGCATGAAGATGATGATATTTTTATAGATGCTTCACATTTTAAAAACGATGACATTCCGGATGACATTTCAGCAGAAGCTTCCTGCATGGACGAAGCCGCTGAGGTTGATGAGCCTGATGATGAGGAAGCTGCCTCACCGGGCAAAAAATCACGCCACGGCAGAATAATCCGGGAGATTATAAGCTATGTTGCCATCATCGCCGCCGCTTTCATACTCGCGACACTGACTAACAGATACCTGATAGTGAATGCCCGAATCCCATCAGGCTCCATGATACCCACTATAACCGAGGGCAACAGAATAATAGGCAACAGACTTGCCTATATCAATTCAGATCCTAAGCGCGGCGACGTTGTCGTATTCTACTATCCTGACGACGAGACGCAAAAATACATCAAGCGCATCATCGGTCTTCCCGGCGAGACAGTATACATCGAACACGGAACCGTATATATTAATGGACAGCCGCTTGATGAGAGCGATTATCTCACAGTCGAAACTTCAGGTGTAAGCGGACCTTTTACGGTACCTGAGAACTGCTATTTCATGATGGGAGATAACCGCAACTCCTCATGGGATTCACGTTTCTGGAACAACACTTTTGTGAGCAAAGATAAAATTATAGCCAAGGCTATGTTCTGTTACTTTCCGACAATACACCTCATAAAATAAAAACAAGTGTGCATTACACTGTACCTGTATAATGCACACTTATTTTATACTAAATATTCTGTTTTATTGTTCTCCCTGTTTGAGCTGCGCCGTGATCCTATCCCACGCGTTTTTATCAAAAGACAATACAACATTTTTTGAAAACTCATTAAAGAAATTCTCGAACTGCTCTTTCTGCCTGTTCTGAACGATTCTCTCCTTCTGGCTGTCAATCTTATCCTCAACATTATCATTGACACAGTAAATCAGATAAAATCCATTATTACAGCTTATTACACTGCTAATCTGACCTTCATCAAGATTAAATGCCGTGTTCTCGAAGTTCTTGTCCATCTCGCCACGCCCAATCTCAGCCGTATATTCCGCGCTGTCGCTGTACTTTGCCGCAAGAGATGAAAAAGCTGCTCCTTCCTCATACTCTGCAGCCGCATCATAAAGCTTTTGCATGGAGTCCTTAGAATATATATACTGTATTCTGATAACACGCGCCTCGTCCATGCTTATTTCAGTGTCGACATTCTTTCCAAGTTCGTTGTATACCTTGTCGGAAAGTCTCATCATTTCAAACAGTGTCTCAACCTCATCCCTGCTCACATAGGTAAGCTCCGGCTCATGCTCATCATAAAAAGCATCCGCACTTTCCATGCTGTCGCTAAGCTCCGCCGTTCCAAGCTCAATACGCTTATCTGCCGCAAGCATATTTACAATCATAAGCCTCACAGACATATCAAGCACAGTATCATCCACGTATTCGCCAAATGACACGTCATCAAGCTGCATATCCCATATATTTGATGTAAGGGCTGCCTCATACCCGTCTCTCACGCCTGACAAAAGGAGTCTCATCTGACCGGCGGTTAAGCTGAATTCTCCGCCCCTTATAACATAATCCTCATGCGCACCTGTCACAAATTGAAATGTATATTTGTTGATGGTCACACTCCTGCCGTCAACATTACAGCCGGTCATCATAATGCAGGCCGTCAAAGTCAGAATTAAGGATAGACGTATTAACACTCTATGCCTCAACATAGAGATATCTTCCATCCGGGAGAACGAACACTTCAAGTGCATCTGAGGCATCTTCCATCTCTTCATCATCAAGTCCCTCTTCTCTCCAATATGCACGGAGCTCCTTCTCGGAATTGAATACCTGTGCAAAACAGTCTTCAAGAAACTCCATTGCCTCCTCCTTAGTCTCTGCCACAGGCTCATCAAAAAGCTTTCCCTGCTCCTTTAAAAATACCTCTGCACACATCTCGTCAATCTCATTCATAATTATACCTCCGTCTGTAATTTTTCAATAAGCTTTCTCAAGCTGTTTTCCACTCTGTCAGTCTCATATGCAGCATTGGCCTTGACTGCATCCACTGCCTGCCTCATGACAATAGGATATCCGACACTCTGAAACATCTCAATGTCGTTGAAATTATCACCAAAGGCTATGCACTCTTCAGCTTCAAATCCCATAAGCCGCTGAATCGTCTTTATGGCACTTCCCTTGTTGACACCCTGTGCTGTATAGTCAAGCCACTGTTTTCCCGATACACACGACTGTGCTCTTCCTTCAAATGCAGTCAGAAAATAATCCTGTGTATTTTCAATGCCGGTCGGGTCATACACAGAAATCTTCACATAATCCTCTTCTATATGCTCAAGGTCATCCACCAGACATATATCATTTCTCACAATATCCCGCATCCGCACGAGATAGCTTTCCGTCTTAGGTTTAAGATATGATGTTCTCTCACCCGACACAAGCACCTCACACTGTTCAACACCTGTAATAGTCCTTATAATATCACGTCCGAGTTCAACCTTCATCGGCGTCTTGTCAAGCAGCTTGTCCTTATAAATAATAACCGAACCGTTCTCACAGATATACATAAGCTCATCCGCCACCTCGCCAAACAGCCTCCTTAAGTTCGGATACTGCCTTCCGCTGGCTGCGCAGAATATAATCCCCTCATCATTAAGCCTCTTTATGAGCGGTATCAATTCTTCCGACACCTTCTGTGCCCCGTTAAGCAGAAGTGTCCCGTCTAAATCGCTCGCAATAAACTTTATTTTATTCTTTTTCATAATTCAACTCCTGGTAAGCCTTAAGAGAATATGCACTCTCTCATTATTCTTCCGATCGGGAGCCCCACAACATTATTATAGTCCCCTTCAATCTTTACAATATACTCGGCAAAAAGCCCCTGTATGGCATATGCACCAGCCTTGTCCACATGCTCTCCTGTTGCCACATATTTCTCTATCTGCTCATCGGTCATCGGTGCCACAAAAACCTTCGTCTCCTCAACAAATGTCCTTGTCTGCGCAATTCCCTCCTTAAGATAGACCATCGACACTCCCGTATACACGCTGTGCTGCTTTCCCTCAAGAAGCTTAAGCATTCTCACAGCATCGTCCTTATCCTTCGGTTTTCCAAGGATTTCATTCCCGTATGCAACTATAGTGTCGGCACCTATAACGAGAATATCCTGTCCTTCACCGTCACTGTCCTTATCCTCGGATATTGAGTCCATGGCAGCCTTATACACAAGCTCCCTTGCCTTCTGCGATGACAGCTCCATAACTATCTCCCAAGGTATCTTACGCGTTATAACCTCATCGCAATGACTCGGCATCACCTCAAACTTAAGCCCCATCTGACTCAGAAGCTCCCTGCGCCTCGGCGATGCAGATGCAAGTATTATCTTATTCATATCACGAATTGTCTTCATTCGATATTGCCTCCAAAAACATCTGATTAACAATAGTTTTGTTCTTTTTATCATGATTATAATGCATCAGCCCAAGGTCGTCAAATAAAAATAGGAGCCATATCACAGCTCCTATTCATTCTCCTCATATTCTTCATTGTTAAAATTCACATCTATTCCGCGCGGTTCCACCGGCGTCGAAAAAACAATCTGTGTGCTCGTCCTTCCGAACTTCTGAAGCTGCCCTATAAATGTATCAAGTTCCATTGTACTCGGGAAAGTAACCTTAAGCAGCATGGAAAAATCACCCGTGACACAATTACATTCTATGACGTTCGGACACGACTTCACAAACGGATAAAATTCAGGCTTCTGTGCAGGCATAACATCAAGATTGATAAATGCCGTTATATGATAGCCTAACTTAAACGGATTAACCTTTGCCTCATACCTGGATATAATCTGTTCCTTTTCGAGTCTCTCGATTCTTGCAGATACAGCCGGCGACGATAAGAACACCTGCTCTGCCAAAGCCTTCAACGGCATTCTCGCATTCTGCTGCAGCAGTGTTATTATTTTTTTATCAATTTTATCCATAAAAACCTCCGTTAAATAAAAAAAACAATATCGCCATACACTAAAAAAAGCAAGTGTGCACTCGGCAAATATTGTCTCCTTTGACATTAAATATTAATTTTCTTAATCTTTATTCATAATACATTACAATTATAAAAATAGCAAGTAATTTTTTTATGGAATTGAAAATTACTTATTAATATGATATTTTGTTAATATACAGCATAATACACACTGTAATGAAACAATCTTAACGGAGGACTATATGGCTAACAAGAATGAAGATTATATGAACGAATTTGAGGAAGGAACAGTCACACTCTCACTCGACAACGGGAAGGAAGTGGAGTGCGGAATTGTCGCAGTGTTCCCTGTAGGCGAACAGGACTATATTGCACTTCTCCCTCTCAACGACAGCGATGCCGCCGAAGGCGAAGTATACCTTTATCAATATTTTGAAGATGCGGATGGTGAACCATCTCTCGGAAACATAGAGGACGATGAAGAATATGAGCGCGTAGCCGATGCGTTCGACGAGCTCATGGATGAGGATGAGTACGCTGAACTCTTAGCTGATGACGACGAGGAATAATCATCAGCCACTCTAACCTGAATAATTGGTGCCGGAGCGGTTCCATTTATAACCGCTTCCACCTGCTCTGAAGCCTCCTGTAACGGGGGCTTTTGCATTGTATTTTGATTTTTCCGGAACATACAGCCCGCCCTCAATCAAAAATCTGCTCACTTCAAGTGTCTTGTTATATTTTTCGTATGAACTGTATATGTACAAGTGTCTTTTTGCCCTCGTCATGGCAACATAAAACATTCTTCTCTCTTCCTCTATATCCGTATCAAGCACCGCCTTCTTATGTGGGCAGTTTCCCTCATTGGCGTCAATTATAAACACAGTGTCGAACTCTAAGCCCTTGGAGCTGTGCATTGTTGTGAGTGTAACCCTTGGAATATCATTATGTGGAACCTCATGTACACGCTGCCGGTACTCACTCACCGCCCTGTCCCACTCCGCAAATGTATTGTGATCTCTCGCACTCTCATGAATGTCATTGAGTACATCGAACAATTCGTCCGCCTGAATATGATGATTCATGGCATACTCCGTAATATAATCATCGTAGCCTATGCCCCTTCTTATATAGTTCACGGCAGCATAAGGATTGAGTTTTGCAACAAGTTCCAAATCATTCTTAAGCTTGAGTATTCTCTCCACCATCCACTGCTTATCCTCATAATATGTACAGAGCTTATCAAGATTAATTTCCTCATCTGTCAGATAATCCCGCCCTATATAGCGCTTGGGCTTGTTGCATACCGATATAAAATCCGCCCTGTTTGCAGTGCCGCAGGCAAGCCTTATATATGCAAAAATATCCTTGGCAATCCAGTGTTCGAACATATCCGGCAGCTTATCCCTTATCTGAAACGGTATTCCGTTCTCCATAAGCTTCCTTACCAGCGAACCTATTCCAGCCGACGTCCTGTACAAAACAGCTATATCACCGTAACGCTTCCTGTCACCGTCCGTCACCGCCTTAATTCGTTCGCATACCTCATTATACTCATCGATAAAATCCTTTGTTCTTCTTACTACAACCGCCCCACCGGATTCCCTGTCAGGCGTTATGTTCTTCTTATATCTCTTATTATTGAACCTTATCACATCACCTGCCGCTTTAACTATCTCAGGTGTCGAGCGGTAGTTGACATCCAAAGTCACCTGAGCCGCATTCCCGTAATCCTTGCCGAAATTAAGCATTATATCGGGCTTAGAACCTCTGAAGCCGTATATACTCTGATCATCATCGCCAACAATAAAAAGATTATTCTCAGGAGCGGCAAGCAGCCTTATCGTGTCATACTGAACCTTATTGATATCCTGAAATTCATCGATAAGAATATACTTATATTTTCCCTGCCATGCCGACAATATATCACTCCGCTGTGTCAAAAGCTCATAGGTGTATCCTAACATATCCTCAAAATCCAGCTTTCTCGTATTCTTAAGCCTTGTATTATACTCATCATATATCTTTCTGAATATATCCGCCGGACAGTTAGTCGAATAATAGTTCTGTATCGGTATTCTGTCAGACTTAACCCTGGCAATCTCACCGAGCACATTGGCGGTAAACTCCCGCTCATCCTCTATATCAAGCTCATATTGCCCGATTGCCGCCTTAACTATCGCATACCGCTCCTCTTCTCTTATGATATTATCCGCCGACAGATTGTAGGCATGCTTAAGAATAGTGAAAAATACAGCATGAAAGGTTCCGAATGTGACATTGCGGTATGGTTCCGTACCGTCAGCCATAAGGCGGTAAAAACGCTCCTTCATCTCATTCGCCGCTGCCTTAGTGAACGTAATTACCAGAATGTTCATAGGATTAATTCCGTGTCTTATAAGTTTCTCAACGCGCCTTGTGATTACCGTTGTTTTTCCCGACCCCGGTCCCGCAAGCACCAGCATCGGTCCGTCAATATGGTTGATTGCCTTATTCTGCGCCTCATTTGACTGCATGTTCTCACCTCTCATCCACTGTTAAAATTGCATCATATAATACACTTTACTTATTGTATACTCTTATTCTTCTTTTGTCAACAAAAAGCAGAGCCCGACATTTAAGACGGGCTCCGCCTTATATAGGCATATAATTACTATGTGCTATCTGCCTACGAATGTTGCACACTCTGTCTCTGAAGCAATCATGGCATGGCTTCCCGTTACATCAACATGCTTCGCCGTACAATTCTTGTCCTCATTGTAACGGCACTTAACCGCGTCACAGATAATATTGGTGACTCTTTTAGGTTCACACTCACAAGCTGATGTCACACGCGGACTTCCACATTCACAGAATGATGAACAACATGTGGACGCGGAATTCTCAGCCATTGCTCCGTCGACCTTGATTCCTTCCCTCTTACAGCAGTTGCTCTCATTATAGGCACAGCTCTTAACTCCACAAGCTAAATCGTTCATGTCAACACCTCCGAATAATAAATATACAACGATAAATCATTGCCCGATTATTATTCCAAGAAAGACATCAATTATACAAGCTTCTGCGCAAGCATAAAAATACCAAGAAGTATCGGCTGATGTGCGAGATATATTATCATGGTATGCCTGCCGATGAACGCAAGCGGCGGACAAAAATTCATATACATAAACCGCGGAAGCCTGTCGCTCTTAAATATGCGTCCGATCATCGCTCCCGCCAAAAATAAAAATCCCCACGGAATGAGCGGATAGTAGTCTGCCGAGCTTAGTCTCTGCCAAAATCCCATTATATAAAGAAAGCCGTTGCTTCCGCCATACAGAACATCCGGCAGGTACAGCCTGAAATTTCCAAATGTCAGCCAGCCGTAATATACATTTCTGCACACAAAAAACAGAATTAAAAATACTGACATCAGGACAACTCTTACGCGCATTGAAGCTTCCTTTTTCTGCATTTTTTTTCTTCTGATTTTATTTGCCGCAAGCTCACCAAATCCGTACATCAGCATCATTATTCCCAGCAGATGCAGAATTCCGAATATTATTGTCTGCGAGGGCATCACCACCGCCGTCACCATCGAAAGCATGAGTGCAATGAGTGACGTTCTTGCACCTCTCTTTATATTATTTCTTGAAAAATTACATGATATTCCGGATATGAATATGAGTGACCCTGACATGCAGTCCCTCACTGTCGAGAACCATTCAGAGTAGAGATACCCAATCTCATGCCCCATAATGTCATTCAAATCATACATAAAATGATAATAAACAACATATATTATCAGAATGCCCCTTATTATATCCAGAATATATACTCTCTTCTTATCCGCCGCGTTCATATTTTTATACCCCGATTTCATGATGTAAGTGGCAAAAGTATAAATTGTGTTTGTGCCTGTTTGTTAATCTTACCATATCATTTCCATCCTTTCAATGATTACGACTGTTCTTCCCTGCCCGATTTCATTCTGTTTGACTTTTGACTCCCAATGTTATACACTAATAAAGTTCTGTGTATACAGAATGCCGGACATAATGGTTCAGCCGGTATTCCGGCTGCTAAGAGGGAATCAGGTGATAATCCTGAACGAGCCCGTCGCTGTAAAAGATTAGTCCGCTAAGCACCAAGTGCCGGTGAAAAAGTCACTGGGGCAGCTCTGCTCCGGGAAGACAGATGCGGATGCCATATCTTGAGTCAGAAGACCTGCCTTATGTGAAAAGTATTGCAATTTTTGTATTGCACATCTGCGATGACCGGATAATACTTTATGGCAAAAATACATAATTTAAAGGAGAAAACAAATGAGCAAAAAGAATAAGAAGATTTTATTTGGTGTTCTTGGCTTAGTTGTAGCTGTTGTAGTTCTGGCACTGCTCTACATCAACTTAAGACCTCAGCCAAAGGATGCAGGTGGAAACAAGACCATCACTTTAACCGTGGTATACGCTGACGCAAGCACCAAGGATTTCACAATCAAGACCAACGAAGATTACCTCCGCGGCGCCCTTGAGCAGGAAAACCTCATCGCAGGAGACGAGTCCGAGTGGGGCTTATATGTAAAGACAGTTGACGGCGTAACAGCCGACGACTCGGCTCATCAGTACTGGGCGCTTTACATAGGCGATGACTATGCATCTACAGGTGTGGATTCAACACCTGTCAATGACGGTGACACCTTCAAGCTTGCACTTGAGACATACTAGGCAGGTAAAACCACCTTATGAAATATAAGACTTTTGAGATAGTACTTCTAGGAATGCTCGGAGCAATCGCATATGTCGGTCAGGTTGCCTTAAGCTTTCTTCCAAATATAGAGGTTGTGTCCATACTTTTTCTGGTATACACCAAAATATTCGGCAAAAAAGCTCTTTTTCCAATATATGTATTCGTTCTGCTTGAAGGCATATTCTGGGGCTTTGGAAGCTGGTGGATAATGTATCTCTATGTCTGGGCGGTTTTATGGGGAATTACAATGCTGTTAAGGCGCAATGATTCAGCCGTTTTCTGGGCTGTAATCAATGGTGCGTTCGGACTTGTCTTTGGAGCACTGTGCTCAATCACTCAGGGAGTAATGTTCGGCATAGGTTCGGGCTTTGCATATTTTATAAGCGGAATACCTTTTGATATAGTACACTGTATAGGTAATTTTTTGACTGCACTTTTTCTCTATAAGCCTCTTACGATTTTACTTTCAAAAGTTATGAAAACGCTTGTAAAATAACCTCTATTGACGTAAAATAAATATAAATCCGGGCTGCCATTTTAACCGGCAGCCCTTTTAATTTACAAATAACGTGCCACATCTACTGTGGCGGAATTGAGGTTACTATGGCTGAAAAATATGTTGCTTATGTAGGTTCCTACACACATGATTCAAGCAAAGGAATTACCATATTGGATGTTGATAACGAAGCGGGACATATGTCATACCGTGAGGAGGTCATTGTCAACAATTCATCATATCTTATTGTTTCTCATAACGGCAGATATCTCTATTCAATAGTCGATGAAGGCATTGCAGCCTTTAAGATCAAGCCTGACGGCGGACTTGAATATATGAATACTTCTTCAATAAAGGGTATGCGTGGCTGCCATCTTTCACTCACAAAAGCTGACGACTATATATTTGTATCAGGTTATCATGACGGCAAGCTGACGGTTCTTCACATCAATGCCGACGGAACTGTAGGAGCAATAACGGCTGAGGTATACCACAAGGGTATGGGAAGTATCGCAGAGCGCAATTTCCGTCCCCACATCAACTGTTCCGTATTAACGCCTGATGAAGATTTACTCTGTGTATGCGATATCGGTATGGATCAGGTTAAGCTCTACGACTTTGACAAGGCAACCGGCAGGCTGAAGCTTTCAGATATTATCAGATGCCAGCTTGAATCCGCCCCGCGCGAGATAACCTTCAGCCCGGACGGAAAGTATGCATATATTGTGTGTGAGCTGAAGAATTACATAGATGTGTATAAGTATACTCCTGAGAACAAGACACGTTTTGAATTTATACAGAACATATTCACCGTAAGAAAGGGGCACAAGGAGAATACCGCTGCCGCTGCCATACAGGTATCTAAAAACGGCGATTATGTATTCTGCTCCAATGCGGGAGACAACAGCGTCACCATTTACTCCGTAGATAAGGAGACAGGACTTTTATCACTCAAGAACAGCCTTCCAATCAGCGGGGATTATCCTAAGGACATCAATCTCTTCCCTGACGAAAAGCATCTCGTAAGCGTCAACAACGAGTCAGGAACTCTCACCTTCTTCACAATACATTATGAAAAAGGTCTTCTTGTAATGAATGGCAAGCCGGTTAAGATTGATACGCCTAACTGCATCACACTTCACAAGCTCAGCCAGTGAAGCTGATTGCGCCGGATATTTTCATATACTCAGATAATACAAAATGAGTGGTTATTTCGCATTGAAATAACCACTCATTTATTTTACCTTTTCTGTCCTTTGGCATCCCGCTTAGACAGCTTAAGCTTCTTAAGTGAGATGTCCTTATCCTTGTACTGAATTGATATGTCTGCATCCTCCGGAATCAGGTATACCTCATCCACAGCATCCTTATCATCAATCTTCATTCCGCGCACACCGACCGCACTCTTCTTCTTTTCCGGTATCTCTTCCAACATAAATTTAAGAAAATATCCGTTCTCCGTCTGAAGAACAACATTCTGTGTGTTGACGGCACTGATAATCTCTATACTTGTTATCAGATCATTCTCTGACAGCTTAGTCGCCGCAACCGTCCTCTTAGACACATCGAACTCGGCTCCATCGACAAGCTTCATCATAGCTTTCTTCGTCGTAAACAGAAGCTTGCGCCCGGCAAGCAGACTACTGCAGCACAGGAATATAATCTCCTCGCCCGCACTGCTGTAATTGCCAAGGTTGTCTATAGGAGTTCCTTTATCCCTGAACTTCACAAAAGGAATATCCTTCACCTTAATCTGATGAAGATTGCCGTTGTCCGTAAATATGCATATCTTATCAGTATTCATACAGTTGAAGACATACTTATTCTCAGCATGTGCAGCTTCCTTATTTCTCTCATAGGCAGCCGTATCTATTGTCTTGGCATACCCAAAGCGGTCCATCAGGAATACCACCTCCTGCTCAACCATCTTCTGCTCCTCGAATACCGCTTCTTCAGCGTCCTCCACAACAGTTCGTCTCGGGAGTGCATACTCTTTCTTTATGTTGTCAAGGTCTTTCTTTATAACCTTGACCATTGTTCTTCTGCTGTTAAGAATATCCTCATATTCAGCAATTCTCGCAAGCGTCTCCTCATACTCCTTCTCAAGTGCAAGGATTTCGAGTCCTATGAGCTTATACAGACGAAGCTCAAGAATAGCCGATGCCTGTCTCTCCGTAAAGTGCAGCTTAGCCGCATCCTTCTTTGATTTCTCCGACTTGAAGCTGATGCCCTCGCCATTGCCGCTTATAAGACATTCCTTCGCCATCTTAAGATTCCTGCTTCCACGAAGGATTTCAATAATCAGATCTATTATATTGCAGGCCCGTATAAGTCCTTCCTTTATTTCCTTGTTCTCAAGCTCCTTGTTGAGAAGTGTTGTATATTTTCGTGTTGCAAGCTCAAACTGGAAGTCAATATGATGCTTTATAATCTGCTTAAGACCTAAGGTCTCAGGTCTGCCGTCAACAATTGCAAGCATGTTCACGCCGAACGAATTCTCAAGCTTGGTCTTTTTGTAGAGCATGTTGATTAACTTCTCCACATCAACATTCTTCTTGAGCTCAAGTACGATTCTTATTCCCTCCTTGGACGATTCGTTGGAAATATCCGTGATGTCCTGAGTCTTTTTTGTCTCAATCAAATCGACAACATCTGAGATAAACTTACCTATTCCCGCCCCGATCATGGTATACGGAATCTCGGTAACAACAAGCTTATCCTTGTCGCCCTTCTTTGCCGCCGGTTCAAACTCCACCTTACCCCTGAGCTTGATTTTTCCTGTCCCGCTCTCATAGATATCAGGCAGCTCACTCTTATTGACCACAAGGCCTCCTGTAGGAAAATCAGGACCCGTTATGTAATTCATAAGTTCGGCTGTCGTTATATCAGGATTATCCATGCATGCCTTAACCGCATCGATAACCTCACCGAGATTATGTGTCGGTATGCTCGTCGTCATACCTACTGCAATACCCTCGGAGCCATTGACAAGAAGATTCGGAACACGAACAGGAAGAACCACCGGTTCTTTCTCCGTCTCATCAAAGTTCGGCATGAAATCAACAACATTCTTATCAAGGTCTGCAAGATAGACATCCTGCGTAAACTTCTTTAGCTTTGCCTCCGTATATCGCATTGCCGCGGCACCATCACCCTCTATGGAACCAAAATTGCCGTGACCGTCGACAAGTGCCATTCCCTTCTTAAAATCCTGCTCAAGTACAACAAGTGTATCGTATATTGAGCTGTCACCATGCGGATGGTATTTACCCATCGTATCTCCGACAATACGCGCCGACTTACGGTGCGGCTTGTCATAGTTAAGTCCAAGCTGTTCCATGGCATACAGTACACGTCTCTGAACCGGCTTGAGTCCGTCGCGGACATCCGGTACGGCACGCGCCGTTATTACACTCATGGAATAATCAATGTATGATTTCTGCATCAGCTCCGAATACTCTGTCTGCATAATTTGTTCTGCCATATTAATCTCCATTCCGCAGGCAATGCTTTCTTACCGGAGGAATCGTGGGCAAAATCTCAAATTTTGACCACGATAAATGCTACTTTGTGACGCCTGCGGCACAAATAGCATGTGTGCAAGAATAAGCTATCAAGCTTATTTTGCACACTAATCCCCATTTCTCCGCGTCACTGTATCCTCAGTGACCCAATATTTTTACACCGTTATGCCAGATCAAGCTCAGCATCGTGTGCATGCTCATATATAAATCTGCGTCTCGGCTCTACATCGCTTCCCATAAGCATAGCAGTGACATCCGATGCCATCTTCGCATCCTCAATCTCAACGCGCTTAAGGATTCTTGTCTCCGGATTGAGCGTTGTCTCCCATAGCTGCTCTGCATCCATCTCTCCAAGTCCCTTATATCTCTGCAGTGTAAAACTGCATGTATGTGTCTTTCTGTACTTTTCAAGCGCCTTGTCATCGTACAGATACTGCCCCTCCCCTTTCTTAGGAACAACCTTATACAATGGCGGCGTTGCCAGATAAACATGTCCCTCCTGTATAAGCTCTGGCATGAAACGATAAAAGAATGTAAGAAGAAGCGTCGCAATATGCGCTCCATCAACATCCGCATCAGTCATAATAATAATCTTATTGTATCTTAGCTTGGTTATATCGAAATCATTGCCATAGCCTTCCGCGAATCCACAGCCAAAGCTGGTTATCATTGTCTTAATCTCTGCATTGGCGAGCACCTTATCCATTGTAGCCTTCTCTACATTGAGAGTCTTACCTCTGATTGGAAGTATGGCCTGTGTGCGTCTGTTTCTCGCTGTCTTTGCAGAACCTCCTGCCGAATCTCCCTCAACTATGAATACCTCGCATTCCTCAGGGTTGCGGCTCTCACAATTGGCGAGCTTTCCATTGCTGTCGCACGAGAACTTCTGCTTAACAAGCAGATTGGTCTTAGCCTTCTCCTCAGCCTTACGAATCTTAGCTGACTTCTCTGCACAGGCTATAACTGTCTTTAATGTCTCAAGATTCTTGTCAAAATAGCGCACAAGCTCATCGCCCGTAACCTCCGCAACAACCTTGCCCGCGTCCTGATTGTCAAGCTTTGTCTTAGTCTGCCCCTCAAACCTCGGTTCAGGGTGCTTTACGGCGATAACCGCCGTCATTCCGTTTCGTACATCCTGCCCGGTAAAATTGACATCCTTATCCTTAAGAATTCCAAGCTCTCTCGCGTACTGGTTGATTACAACCGTAAACTTGGTCTTAAAACCTGTCAGATGTGTTCCGCCCTCCTGCGTGTAAATGTTGTTACAGAAGCCGAGAATATTCTCCTGAAAAGCATCAACGAACTGAACGGCACACTCCACCTCTATGCCCTCGCTCGTATGCTTGTAATATATAACATCATGAAGCGTATCAAGCCCTTCATTGAGTGCCTTTACATAAGCCTTAATTCCGTCCGGCTCATGAAATACATCCGACTCCGCCTCTCCGCTTCTCTTATTTTCAAAATAGATTGTAAGTCCCGGATTAAGATAAGCTGTCTCATGAAGTCGGCTTTTTACCTGATCAGCTTTAAAATATGTCTTTTCAAATATCTCATCATCAGGAAGGAAGGTAACAGTCGTTCCGGTATCATTCTTCCTGCATGTGCCGGTTTCTGCAAGCGGTGCCATGACATGTCCGCGTTCATACCGCTGTCTGTACACCTTTCCGTCCTGTCTTATCTCAACTTCAAGCCATCTCGACAGTGCATTGACAACCGATGCACCTACTCCGTGAAGTCCTCCCGAAATCTTGTATGCCCCGTCGCCGAATTTGCCTCCGGCATGAAGCATCGTAAATACAACTTCAACCGCCGGAATTCCCGCCTTAGGATGTATACCCACCGGTATACCTCTACCGTTATCCTTAATCACAGCCGTCCCATCATTATTAAGTGTAACCCATATAGAATCACAGTAACCGGCAAGATGCTCATCCACCGCGTTATCGGCAATCTCATATATGAGATGATTAAGTCCCTTAGTGGAAACACTTCCTATATACATTCCCGGACGCTTTCTGACCGCCTCAAGTCCTTCTAAGATAGTAATGCTTCCGGCACCATAATCCTGTTTCTTCTCCGCCATAAACTCCTCCAAAATTCCAAAAAGCAAATATATGTTCTATACTATAACAAAATCCGGCTCTTTTCAAGCGTTTTTATGCAAAAAACCATACTACCGTTAATCGTCAACTAACAATAGCATGGTTCATTATCGTTAAGTATTTTTATTATACATTAAGAATATCCTTCACTGTCTCTTTCATCTGTGTTCTGTCACATACTCTTGTGTGAAGCACAGGTGCCGTTCTTATCTCCTCTATTGCCTTAGGCACTGCCACATTGGCAATCTTAGAGAGCTCATCAACCAATTCAAAATCCGTCATGTCTGCATATTTCTCACCGTCAATCGCATTCATTACACTTCTTGTGAACTTGAACGGGCTTGCCGTTGAAGCAATTACGGTCTTATTGCTATCTCCATTTGCGGCATACTTATGATATACTGCTGCAGCAACAGCCGTATGTGTATCAATTACATATCCTGTGTCTTCATAGAGCTTCTTTATAGTCTGCGCCGTCTCCTGCTCGCTCGCATAATTGCCGTAGAAATCACCAAGCTCTGCCCTCATCTTGTCAGAAATCTCATATCTGCCGTTATCCTTAAGCTGTGCCATGAGTTTCTTATTTTCCTCTGCCGAACCACCTGCAATGCGGTAAATAAGTCTCTCAAGATTGCTCGATATAAGAATATCCATTGAAGGGGAGCTTGTAAGCTTAAACTCTCTGTTTCTGTCATATACACCTGTGCTGAAGAAATCATACAAAACCTTGTTCTCATTCGACGCACAGATTAACTTTGCAATCGGAAGTCCCATGTTCTTTGCATAGAAGGCAGCCAGAATGTTGCCGAAATTACCTGTAGGTACCACAACATTAATTTTCTCACCTGACATAATCTCTTCATTGGCAAGAAGCTTAACATATGAATATACATAATAAACTATCTGCGGAACAAGCCTTCCTATGTTGATTGAATTGGCTGATGAGAACTGATATCCTGCCGCATCAAGCTCTGCCGCAAGCTCCTTGTCACCGAATATATTCTTAACGCCGGTCTGGGCATCGTCGAAGTTACCCTTAATTCCAACTACATAAGTATTATCGCCCTTCTGTGTAACCATCTGCTTTTCCTGAATAGGACTTACGCCGTCCTTAGGATAGAACACGATTATCTTGGTTCCCTTGACATCGGCAAAACCGGCAAGAGCAGCCTTGCCTGTATCACCGGATGTTGCCGTCAGAATAACAATATCATTCTTAATGTTATTCTTTCTCGCTGATGTTGTCATAAGATGTGGAAGAATTGATAATGCCATATCCTTGAATGCAATTGTAGCACCGTGAAATAATTCAAGGAAATATGCACCATCCGCCTTGACAAGCGGTGCTATCTCAGGGGTGTCGAACTTGCTGTCATAAGCATTGGCAATACAGTTTTTGAGTTCTTCCTCTGTAAAATCCGTAAAGAAAAGCTTCATAACTTCATAAGCAACCTCTCCGTAGCTCAGCTTTGAAAGCTCTTCAAAGCTCTTATCAAGAACAGGTATACTCTCCGGCACAAACAGTCCGCCGTCATCTGCAAGACCCTTAAGAATTGCCTTAGAAGCAGTGACCTTCACATTGTCATCCCTGGTACTTTTATAAAATAATTCCATAGCATCCTCCACAAGATCATTTTTGTTATTTTCAGTAACACCCTGCGTCGTAAAACGCAATAAAAAGGCGATAAGCTTAATACTTATCGCCCATTTTATCACACTTTATTTCATTAAACAAGTAAATTCTTCAGTATTTCCTTAATTCCTTAATAATATCCAAAGAATACATGTCCATTATACTCAAAGAGTCTTCTTAGGTGAGTTGCAAACCAGCTTCCGTCACCTGCTGATGCCGTAGCCGCAAAGAAAAGTGCTCCCTCAGAATAATCCTCTCCGACAAGTGCTCTGTCAACCGCTTCATAAGAAGTGTCCGTAAGCGATACCGAATAGTATCTTCCGTCCATAACCGGCTGAAACTGTGCTCCGTTCTCCTGAAAAATAACATCTGTTACATTGTTAGGAAAATCATTTGAAAATACTCTGTTGATAACTACATTCGCAACAAGAATCTTCGCCTTAATGTCAAGTCCCGTTGCCTCCGCCTCAACAATTCGAACAAGGTTATTGTATTCCTCGTCCGTGATTGTAATAATCGGATTGATATAATCCGCACTCACAAGTGCTTCTTCTGCCATCCGCATTTCATTCACATCAACATAGACACAACGGTATTTCGAAATATTATCCTCTAAACTCATGTCAAGCAGCGGTCTGGCATAATTTTCGTTTTCCAATGTCATGTCTGAATTGATCAGTGATGTGAATACTGTTGTCTCTTCATCAGTGTCATCGTCCGTTTCTTCATCCTCCGCAACCTGTCCGGTTCCCGTATATGATGAAACGACATTGTTCTTTCCACCTCCGCCATAGCATGTCGAGTTAAGACACACAACCGCAATTACCGCAGAACCTGAAGCAATAATGGCACATCTTCTGTACATACTCTTGGTAATGGTTTTAAAGAAACAAAAAACACCATTAAAGAGCGAAAAAATATTCTTCATCTTAAAAACCTCTCATTCAAATAAATGTTTTTTCGTTCTTGTTGCAATTATATTTACGATTTCATTTTTGTCAATCAAAACTCCGTTTTTTGTGAAAAACGTCTTTTGTAACAATTTTGTAACAATTTTATTCGGAATTATGCCCTAATTTTTGTGTTTTTATTCATATTTTTTGTAACTTTTGCCTATTGATATTTTTTTATGGTAAAACGGCGAATTTATTATTACCGTCTTTTCTCCGAATTTATTTTCAAAAAGTGGGGGAAAACAGCTTATTTTTTGGATTTTTTAAGTATTTAAGTGGGATAATTGCCACGAATTCAGGTTCAAAATGGAGCATGCTGCATGCAAAATGTAAATTCTTACATTTTCTTACATTTTCAGGTTCTTTTACATTGCAAGAGCAGGCTTCTGAGGCTATAATTGATATCGGAATCTTTAACTAGGAAGAAACGGAGAAAACCATGGCATTACCCGGCGCATTCAAGGCTCAGAAAAAAGATGGCACCATATATTACCGCTCGTCATTTACATACAAAAACAAGCATATAAGTCTCGGCAGCTTTCCAACCGAGGCGGAAGCTAACCTCGCCTACACCGAGGCTCTTGCCATAACCGGCTCATGTAACTGTGAGTGTACGTCAGAGGACTACCACTCACACTGCCGTGTCCTGAGCTTCGATAAATATGTCATACTGCTCAATTTTCGTGATAAAGGAATCTATATAAAGACACCAATATATATGATGAAGAATTATTTTATGTATTTTCTTTCCGAGAATGAGGCACTCAAATTCAATGTCGATGACCTCTTTTACTATTCAAACCACACAATAATAAAGCGGCAGGGATACCTGTTTGTGGCGGATTACGGCATGCAGGTCAATATATTATCCAGATACGGAATAAGAAGCCATGCGGTCAAAGGCCGTGACTATGAATTTATTAACGGTGACGACAGCGATTACCGCTATGACAATATAAGAATAATCAACCGCTACCACGGTGTCGAGGCAATAAAAAAGAACGGCCGCGTAAGCTACCGTTCCCGCATCCACATCAATGGCAACTATATAATAGGAAGATACAGCTCTGAGAACGAAGCTGCGATAGCCTACAACAAGGCTGTCGCAATGCTTCATGACAAGGGCTGCACAAAAGCATACCCTGAAAACTATCTCGAAGATATATCTGCCATCGAATACGCCAAGCTCTACAATTCAGTAAAGCTGTCAAAACGCTTTCGTGATTATGTCTCTACTTATTGTTAATGTAATTGATAAGACCGCCGGCGGCAATGAGCTTCTGCATGAACTCAGGAAATGCCTGTCCCTTGTACTGCTTATTCTTGGTCACATTAGTTATGACACCGCTGTCAAAATCAATCTCAACCTCATCACCATCCTCAATATCCCTGCTAGCCTCAGCACACTCGATGATTGGCAGACCTATATTGATTGCATTGCGGTAGAAAATTCTCGCAAATGTCTCCGCTATAACACAGCTCACACCGGCAGCCTTGATGGCAATCGGAGCATGCTCTCTTGATGAGCCACAGCCGAAGTTCTTGTCGGCAACGATTATGTCTCCCTTTTTTACCTTCTTTACAAAATCCTTGTCTATATCCTCCATGCAGTGTGTTGCAAGCTCTGCAGGGTCGGATGAATTGAGATATCTTGCCGGAATGATAACATCCGTATCTACATTATCTCCAAATTTGAACACTCTTCCTGATGCTTTCATATTAATCCTCCATTCATCTACAGACCAAGTTCTGCAGGTTCACTTATTTTTCCTGTCACGGCACTTGCAGCAGCCACTGCCGGGCTTGCAAGATATAACTCCGACTTTACATGTCCCATACGTCCTACGAAGTTACGGTTAGTCGTCGAGACACATCTCTCGCCCTCAGCAAGAATACCCATGTATCCTCCAAGGCAAGGCCCGCATGTAGGCGTACTCACAACAGCTCCCGCTTCGATAAATGTCTTTAAAAGACCTTCCTCCATCGCCTGAAGATAAATTGCCTGTGTTGCCGGAATTACGATGACTCTGAGTCCCTTTGCAACCTTTCTCCCTTCAAGAACCTCTGCTGCAATACGAAGATCGTCAAGTCTTCCGTTAGTACATGAGCCGATTACAACCTGATCAATTTTGATATCTCCTGCTTCATCAACCGTGTGCGTATTCTCAGGAAGATGAGGAAATGCAACTGTAGGCTTAAGTGTGCTAAGGTCTATAGTGTATGTCTCATCATATACGGCATCCTCATCAGCCTCATATATCGTGTATTTTTTGTTCGAATGTTCCTTAATATATGCCTCTGCAATATCATCTACAGGGAAAATTCCATTCTTTCCACCTGCTTCAATAGCCATGTTGGCAATTGTAAATCTGTCATCCATTGAAAGACTCTTTATTCCGTCACCAACGAACTCCATTGACTTGTAAAGTGCACCGTCAACACCAATCATTCCTATAATGTGAAGAATTACATCCTTGCCGCTCACCCACTTAGAAGGCTTGCCTGTAAGCACGAACTTAATCGCTGAAGGTACCTTAAACCAAGCCTTGCCTGTAGCCATTCCCGCTGCCATATCCGTAGAGCCGACACCGGTTGAGAATGCTCCAAGTGCTCCGTAAGTACAGGTATGTGAATCGGCACCGATTACAACGTCGCCCGCAACGGTGAGTCCTTTCTCAGGAAGAAGTGCATGCTCAATTCCCATCTGTCCAACCTCGAAATAGTTGGTAATGTCATTTCTCTTTGCAAATTCTCTCACACACTTGCAATGCTCTGCCGACTTAATATCCTTATTCGGTACAAAATGATCAGGAACAAGCGCAATCTTATCCTTATCAAATACGCCATTGACCTTCATCTTATCCATCTCATGAATGGCAACAGGTGATGTTATATCGTTTCCAAGAACCAAATCAAGGTCAGCCTCAATAAGCTGTCCTGCCTCAACATAAGGAAGACCGGCATGTGCAGCCAGAATCTTCTGTGTCATAGTCATACCCATAATAATTCCTCATTTCACTGTTTTTCTTTAATAATCATATAGAGCAATAAGATTATCAAGTTATTACTTGCATCATAGCACATTTTTTGCTATTCTTAAAATACATATTATTTATATGTATTATAACTACAAGTTATTATGTTTGTATGAATCGAAATGGAGAATATAATATAGTGAACAATATAAATCACGCCTCACTCAATCTATACAATATTTTTATCATGGTTGCACAGTCAGGCAATCTCTCAGAGGCATCAAAAAAGCTCTTCATCAGTCAGCCGGCCGTCAGTAAAGCCATCCGTCAGCTTGAAAACGAACTCGACACAACACTGTTCTATCGAAGTTCGAGAGGTGTAAAGCTCACGGAAGAAGGTGATCTTCTCTATAATCACATTCTCGCTGCCTTCAACGAGATTAACGCAGGCGAAATGCTGTTAAGCTCAAGAAAGCTGCTTGGTGTCGGACGCATCCGCTTCGGTGCAAGCAACACCCTGTGTAAATATATTCTTCTTCCAAGGCTTCAAAAATACGTCCGCAAGAACCCTCATGTGAGCATATCAATAAATTGTCAGTCATCCCTGCATACCAAAGCCCTTATCGACAACCACGATATAGACATAGGACTTATAGCCACACCTGACTCTACCAAAGGACTTAAGCTGTATAGCGCCGGTTCAATTCAGGATACCTTTGTCGCTTCCCCGGCGTACATAAAGAATCTTCTTCTCAGGGAGCACACGGACATGAGCAATCTTTTTCAAGGTGCCAATCTCATGCTGCTCACCAAGGACAACGTGACAAGAACCTATGTCGACACCTACATAAACGAACTTCCTCTCGCACAGATAACTCTAATGGAAATCGGCAGTATGGACCTTCTTATTGAGTTTGCCAAGACAGGGCTTGGAATAGGCTGTGTTATACGCGAATTTGTCAAAAACGAACTTGAAACAGGTGCTCTTATGGAAGTAACCCCACCTGATTTATACATAAAAAAAAGAGAGGTAAGTTACTGTGTAAGCGAAGCTCTCCCTCTCTCCGATGCTGTCACAGACTTCCTATCCGGCATCACTGCAGGCTAGCCCTCCATCTGCTCATCCGCGTTCCCATCTGAGATATTTTCATCGACTTCGTCTTCATCGGTGGTGTATCTCGGGAACAGTGGTATCCCCTCTGCCCAGTAATCAACCTTCTCATTATATCGTTCATTCAACCACTGCACAGCCTGAATTCTCCCCTCCTCCGTAAAAGGAAACTGTGCCGTAATCTTTTTCTGACGGGTGGTATCATAATTGAACGGTCCCCTCCACACCGTAACCGCAAACAAAGCCTCATCATTCTTGTGAGGATCATGATTAAACACCACATTTTCCAGCGGGCTTCTCTCCATCCTAAAATGCATTCCTCCGCATTCTCCTGTATACGGGCTTCCGTATTGAAAAAAATTGAAGCCTAAAATATCCTCCATCACTATGCCCAACTGTCTCACACTCCTATAATATTCATATATTTCAGTTTTGCTCATTGTAACATTTTATAAAATAACTGTCAAAGCGTCTTTGTTTAACAAATTATAAACTATTGTTAATTTAATAAATTGCCATTTTTTGGTATTTTGTACTTATAGTTAAACAAGGTTTTAACAAATAAATAGCATAGGAGGAATTATATGAACTGTACTTCCCATGATACCAACCGTATCATAGGTAACAAGATTTACCAGCTCAGGCGTTCCCTTAACATGACGCAGCAGGAGCTCGCCGAAAAGACCGGCATATCTGTCACATTCTTATCAGAAATCGAGAACGGACGCAAATCAATGTCTGTGGATACCCTGATCAAGCTGTCAAGAGGTCTGCATGTCTCACTCGACACCATAGTGTTCGGTCACGACAACTCAAATGACATGCAAAAAGACGTTGTATCCATGATGTCATCTCTTCCGCTCGAATACAATGAATCCATTCTGTTAATCGCCCGTGAGTTCACACGACTTAACCGCAACCGAAACGAATAATAGAACATTACAAAAGACCCCCATCTCACAGGCACAACCTGCAGATGGGGAACTTTTATTTTTGTTTATTAAGCATATAACCTGTTACCGAACCTACGACACCACCGGTAATGTGAGCCATGTATGAAATATTGTTGTCATACACTATACCACCGTAAATCTGCTGCCCTATAAATATAACCGCTACAAGAATAAAACTTATCGGTATCTCTCCATCTCTAAAGCCTGTGAACGAAGTCATGAGAATAAACGAGAATACCACTCCGCTTGCTCCGCAAAGTGCAACATAAGGAAAGAAAATATAGTTGATAACACCTGTAACGAATGCCGTCAATAACATCACTTCTATTATCTCTTTTCCGCCATGCTTTTCCTCAAGCATCGGGCCAAGCAGCAACAGATACGAGGCGTTTCCTATAAAATGTGACCATCCGCTATGTCCTAACACATGAGTAAAAAACCGCAGATAGGTAAGCGGGTTGGCAAGTGAAGAATGGTATGTCATAAACAAAAGCACGTTACTTCCGCCCTGAGTTATGTAATTGAGCAAAGTCGCCAAAAAGCATAATAGTACAAAAGTAAGTGTCACCGGTGCATTATACGTTATTTTTACTCTCTTCATCATTCCACTCCTCCATCAAATATATTTTATTTCTTATCCACCGAATACTTTTCAGAATAATAGTTGACATCCTTTACAATACCGGAATCCTCTGAATCTCTGAGCTCCTTCAGATACTGGTGGGTGTTGAAATCATCCGATTCAAACTCCATCATGGCAACGGCTACGTTGGAGCAATGCGCAACAATTCTCTCCAGATTCGTCAAAAGATCATTAAAAACAAATCCATTGATTGCATCACAGTTACCGCTCTGAAGACGAGTAATGTGGTTTCGCTTAAGCTCTGCACATAACATTCTCACTGTGATTCTAAGCGGCTCCACCTGTCTTGCCATATCTATATCATCCTCAGTAAATGACTTAACAGTCATATCCAGTTCTTCCTTAACAGCACTGTACAGAATTGCAAGCTCCCGCCGCGCATCATCGGAAAACTTAATCTTTTTCTCCACGATTTCCTTGGCTGCCCTCGATATACCGCAGGCGTGATCAGCAATACGTTCAAAATCACTGACTGTATGGAGATACTTGGAGTTCTGCACTGTCTGGCTCTTGTTAAGTCCCACAGCCGTAATCTTCATCATATATGTGTCAAGCTTGTCCTCATATTTATCGATGATTGTCTCTTTTTCCTGAATGATATTGTACTTCTCAACAGAATAATCATCCATAAGGTCAAATGCCCTCATGACATTCTTTTGTGCCTTTCTTGCCATTCCGTTCATTACAACACCTACCTGAGTAAGTGCAAGTTCAGGGTTTCTTAAGAAACGCTCCTCAAGCAGGTCAAAGTCTGCCTGATCCTCAACCTCATCCTCGGTGTCCTTTACAAGCCAGAACATAAGCTTATTAATCTGCTTGATGAACGGTGCGAGTATCACGATTGTGACAACTCGATATACAGTATTGAGAAGGGCTATTGAGACAGAATTCATCTCAACATCCATAAATGCGAACTGACCTCCTCTTGTCACAATCGCCTGAATTGTGTAAAAAAGAGTTCCGCATATAATCATTCCGAACAAATCATTAAAAAGATACACAAGTGCTGTTCTCTTACCGTTCTTGTTAGAACTCATACCACTCATGAGAACCGGACATGCCGCCCCGACACCAATACCCATGACTATAGGCAGTGCCGCCGAAAAAGGCAGAAATCCCGACATTGCAACCGACTGTAGAATACCTATGGATGCCGATGCGCTCTGAAGCACTGCCGTGATAACTATACCTAAAAGAATACCAAGAAACGGATTGGAAAACTTCGTAAGCATTCCCATAAAAAAAGGATTGTTCTGAAGCGGAGACATCGCCTCCTTCATGGTTGACATACCTATCATAAGTATCGTAAATCCAAACATGATATCACCGACTGCCTTATGAGACTCCTTCTTTGAAAGATTTCTCACAAGCAGACCAATTATAGCTACAATTGCCGCTATACTCGACGATGACAAAAGAGCTGCTATACCACCCGCTCCCTGAATATCCGAAAGACACAAAATCCATCCGGTTATACTTGTTCCGATATTGGCACCCATAATAATACCAATTCCCTGTATAACCTTCATCATACCCGAATTAACGAAGCCGACTACCATAACCGAAGTAGCCGATGATGACTGAATAATAGCCGTAACACCTGCACCCAGCAAAATTCCCTTAATCGGTGTGCTTGTCAACCCGTACAAAAGCGTCTCAAGCTTATTTCCCGCAACCTTCTTAAGACCGTCACCCATCACACTCATTCCATACAGGAAAAGTGCAATTCCGCTAAACAGCCCAAGGCACAACAGCGTTACTGATACAGCATCCATAACAAAACGTCCTCATTTCTTGTTTTCTTATATTCTTCTTTACTATATTTTTACATCTATTTTATTCTAATACAAAAAAAAAAGATTTACAACAAAAATGTAAACTAATCTTTCACAAAAGGGTCTCTTGTCGTGTTGTTCCCGGTTATCGCTTGGTATGATATAATAGTCTGCCCTGTTCCTCTAATTCCTCATATGTTGTTGTTCCCGGTTATCGCTTGGTATGATATAATAGGGAACGAAAAATCCCCGTGTTTATATATGTTCACGGGGATTTTTCATGTAAAAAATAATTGTTAATCCTAATTTTCACATTGCATAATACTCTTTTTTCAAAAAATATTTATTAAATCAGATGATTCATCCATATCATGAAATGTAGACGTTCCTAAAAGAATATCTATGGACGAATATTGTTTTTCCGTCAATACAAGGCAACGCACAGACCCCTTATGCGGTAAATTCTGCTTTAATCTTTGCTTATGAGTCTCGATAGAATCCGTACCATTGCAAAGTCTCGAATATACTGACCACTGAACCATAACATATCCATCTTTCAGAAGAAATCTGCGAAATTTAGCAGCAACTTTTCTATCTCTGTCCTTAACAACAGGTAAATCAAAAAACACCAACAATCTCATAAATTTATTCATAGCTATGCACCTGCAACGGTATCAATTCGGGAAGTTCCAAATCTGTTCTGTTTCCCTGAATGGCTCCACTATAGCTGTACACAAGCATCTCAATACAGTTGCTGATAATGCGTTTCTCTCCTTTCACCGACATATCATAGTTAATAATATTAAACAAATCTCTTTTTATCTGAGGGGTTAAATCCGCATCAACCTCTGAAATATCAAAATGACTTGCCACGTACAAATCAACCAGTGGTCTGAATACTTCAATCATATCATCTGCCAGATTATAACTGTTTAATTCGCTGTGATGGAACATCCCCAATGAAGGCTCCAGACCATAGCACACGATTGACCTTGCAATCAGACCTCTGATTATCGCATAAGCATAATTCATCGCCGAATTTACAATACTTTCATCTGATCTGGTAAAGTTTTCACCATATAAAACACGAAAATAATATGCCGCAGCTTTCGCCTCAACATGTGTCTTGTCACCCGACTGCACTTCTTTTGTCATTGAAAGAAGTTTTTCATGCCCATCAAGTCCAAGCTCTTTAAGACACAATGCCTGATTTCTTATTTTAAAAACAATAACCTGCTGCCACAGCCGCTTAATAAGAGGCTTTCCCACCTCAATCTGTTTGGTAAGCATTCTAAAATGCCTGCTATGCTTTACCATAGGCAGAAGCACAGCATTAGGTAAATGTTTCTCATCGCATACATATAATGCGATTCCATATTTTGCAAACTCTTGAAGCATATATGTGGATACCGTAACAGATTGATTTTCTATAATGACACAATTAATATCTTCTAAAGGAAAACTGATATTCTTATCGCCTATAACTAATTGTTCATTTTTTATATGTAATCCTATAGAACTATCTATTTTTATGTTGCGGTATCCCATACACTTCTCCTTAATTTAATTAAACGGCATACGTTTTTCCTTATTCACAAATGAAATATTTCCCAATACATCTACCTGACATTTATCAAATCGCCTCAGCCCCTGAATACCAATGCTTCTAAAATTAGCACTACTATCATGCAATTTACCCGAAATGCTCGCTGTAGATGTATCTGCTCCCAAATAATATGCAAATAAATTAACTGGTTTACTGATTTTACCATCTATATCTTTAACCTGTACTCCCTTATCACTCTCAATATAAATCAAGTCCCTTGAATACAGACTAAAAATAAAATTTTCTTCCTTCATCACACGCCATTCAGATATAAGCTTGTTGGCTGTTGCAGCACGGTCAGGCAGTTTTTTCTTTACAACATCCGCTGTATAGATCGGTACAAAATAGTACTTCTTTTTGCCCTTATCTTCTTCACAGAATACATCAATTCTAACCATTGCACCGTTTGCTGCTATACCCTTTCCATCTCTGACAAACACTCCTGATGACTGCTTCTCGAACACCTTGATTTTTTTGACGATAGGTCCCTGAGTGCCATCCGCCTTTGGCTTATAGAATGGCTCCGCGAAAGCCTTCTTTGGATCGTTTTCAAATTTATTAAGTCTGTCAACCAAAGCGTTATAAAGTAATCTGTCGCTGTCCGGATTGAAGAACTCCTTTATCTCCCCGTCTTTTAGCTTGATGTCCTGAATTGATTTTTTGGTAACTACATATCCACCACTCTCAAATACACTGCCACCATCATTATAATACTTCGCCGAGCGAACCGTCTCCTCATGTGCCTGACCACTCACTTTATGCTTCGGCATTCTGGAAACAAAAATTCCGTCGAGCACTCCTCTACGTCCCGGTCTTCCTTCGACAAACATCCACTCAGGGTAATTTATCCATTTGTGCGCATCCCTGTGTGACAAAATAAAATCCCTCGGCGTTGTTTTGTCGATTGAGTCATCACCTGTTCCGTTGTACCTTGACATACGGATATCAAGCTCATCCCTGAAATGTTCCCACGGTATAGGGATTTTCACCCCGTACTTCTCGTCCCACTCCTCACGGGTAAAATTATCGCGCGAAAGTATTTCCCCTGTTTCTTCATCTACAAACTTAAAGCCTCTTGAATAAAGTAGCTCTCGTCCCTTGGAATATCGCGATATTTTATTTATCATTCCATCAGTTGTACAGGCGATGACAACTGCATCCTGTGCGTGATGTGTGTCTGTACGTCTATCCTTGCTTTCAAGTCCCCATCTCTTACTGAGATAGTGTGTTATGGAACCATTTACAGCCATGACCTGTTTCTTGCGTTCTTTTTCAAGACTAAGATATGGTTTTAACACAAGGTTCTGACGTATCATATTGTAGATGATTCTGGTAATATATTTTGTATCAGTAAGATTTCGCTCCCTAAATTCGCTCTTTTCATCCTCTGTTATATGTTTCTTGAGTAACTTGAGCACCTTCTTATAATCTTTGACTGTATTTCGAACCAAAGTCTCGTAAACATTCCATTCATCATCATCCTTCTCAGCCATAAAATACTCATAAGGTGTTCTGTTTCCCTTCTGCCTGTTCTCAGATGCTTTTACAAGTACTTTATTGCGATATGTATCATCAAATGTGATGCTGTACGGAAGAATGTGGTCAACGTCATAACCGCCATCTCTTGAAAAAAGGTCATTTATATCAATCTTCTCACCTGAATATAAGCATCTTCTGTCCTGCTCCTCCCAGAGGCGGAACTTAACTATATCCTGACCTGTTGGATTCAGCTTATATTCTTTTACACGCTTTATGACATTATTGTTTTCTTTTTCGCGTGATTCCATATCAGACTTGAGCTTTCGTCTTTCATCAAAGTTCTTTGACATTTCCCTTGCAAGCTCAATATTAACCGCCTGCGGACTTCCATACTCAAGTATAATTGCATTTATAACCTTTATTGTCTGAGATACAGAACGTCTCACAACCGGATTGGTAATATCATTCACCATATCCGTTATATTTTTTCCTTTCAGCAGAACAGACTTCTCGCCTTTATTATCTGCCTTAAAATCATACCCTGCGAGTTCGCATGCCTTGTCATAGGTGTTGCCATCAAGCAAAAACGGAATTATCTTCCCCATTGCAACCAGAGAAAGGTTATGAAATTTGCTTGGTGATAATGAAAGGAGCCCGTCAAAGCATTCCTCACCAATCCCCAGTTCGATAAATCTCTTAATTCGGCTGTCATCATTCTTGAACAGTGTAAGTATAGTTGCAATACTGTCATACAGCTTTATCTTTTCAGCAGGTAAATGTTCTGAAACTATGTCTTCTCCAAGAGCCTTGCGTATCTTATGATAGTTTTCAAGTTTAACAAAATCTGTATCTTCAGGAGACTTTTTGCTTCCAGCCTTCGGACTGTAGTTAAGGTTGTAGAATTTGTCCTCCTCCGCTAAGCCAATCGCCTTACGCACTGCCGCATACTTTACAGTCTGCTGCTTATGCATAAGTTCAATAATGCTCTTGCGTTCATACGTCGTCAAAAATCTTGTGGCTCCATCATCACTCACAATCTTGGTGTGATTTATCTTCTCCAATGCCACAAAAAGTTCTGAGGTATATGCTGCCTTTGCTGCACGCTTCTCACCATTCTTACCTTCAAAGGTACATAATCCTACTCTGTCCTCAAATCCCTCCATCGCATACTTGCTCGGAGCACCCGGTCCCATATCAAATGAACGCTGGCTGAGCATAATATCAAGATATGCATTCTCAAGTTCTTCGGAAGCGTGAATATTTCCAAGACTTCTCTGAGACTTAAATATCTCTCTTACTTCATCTACAAGCATATCTCTTAAAACGGTATGCTTATAATCGCCGGACTTATTGCGAGGTGTAAGTATGTAGCCATTTTCATTCCATGGACAATCTGTACGGAAGTTTTCATCAAGATACATCATTTCTCCAACCGTCCTGTATCCTTTTTCTTCCATAAGCTTTTTATTATTGCTTATACCCTTCTTTAAAGCCCCTGCTTCTTTTTTCTTTGCTGCGTCATTTTCGTTTTCCGCTTCTTCTGCCTTGCTTGTCGACTTAAATCCTCTGTGCTTTGCAATATGTAATAATACCTGTGCCAGTTCATCATCTGTAAGCTTCCTGTCAAGCCCCTCATATCTCAGCTTGTAAACATCAGAAAGTCCTGCTATTTTGTAACGAGCCTCAAACTCATCGATATTTATAAGCCCTTCAGCCTGAAAAAGCTTCTTGATGCGTTCTATCCTGTCCCTGCGCCTTCTTATTCTCCTTCTTGCTGAACGTGCTTCCCTCCTTGGAAGTGCTAGTGATGCACCCGTCTTAGGCTGCTCTGCGGTATCAAAAATTCTGACACCCAAATCAATAATCCTGAACGGCTCGTCATGAGAGTTGTTCTCAAGCACCGCCCAGCCTACAGAAGCAATACCAATATCAAGCCCAATTCTGTAATTCAAATCCGTCAGCTTAGGTGCTTCATTTTTTCTGCCTGTCTGCTTCATTTCCTCCATAATATAATCCCTTCCTCCAAAACCTTATCAAGTCAAACGGTTATCAGATTAAATAATTCATTAAATCATTTAATACCAAGCAATATTATGACTCATATATTTTCCTGCAAAATAGCAGAATTTCCTTTTGAGTCAAAACCAATAAGGGATTGGATATCATTATTCTGTTCGCTTTAATAATAATTCTGTTTAAAATAGATAATCCCACTTAAAGTATTCACTTTAAGTGGGATTAGAGCTTTGAGGTACACCGCCAGCGGCGGGACCTTATTGTTGTAACCGTTTATCGCTTGGTATGATATAACGTATGTTTATTATACCCCACATATTTAAAAAAGTAAAGCATTATTTTGTGATTTTTGAAATATTCCTCGGAACAAGCCTATCATAAAGCGCCATAAGATTAGCGGTTCTTTCGTCGTAGTATCCGCCATCCGAATCAGGCTTTCTGACAACAAGTCTTTCGTAAAGTTCTTCAACTCCACCTCTCACATAGTCATTGAAAATTCCCATCAGCCTGTCATACTCTTCCTTAGTCTGTGCACCTCTAAAGGCTTCCCTTACTCTGTCCTCAGCAGTAGTTCCCGGACCCGAATCTAACATTATCATCATCTGCATTATGAAATCCAAGTCTTCCTTGGCATTTATCATCTGCTCCGGAAAAATACTTTTTGTCTCCACCGGTGAATAATCTTCCGAAGCTTTTCTGTCAAGACGGATACCTATTATTGCTGCAAATACATACACGTCAATAATCCTTCTAAAAAATGTATGCTCAAAATCATTAGCAACACAAAGTTCAGACACCATTCTTGAGTGCTTTCCTTTAAATTCAAACTGCTTTTTAAAAAATTCAAAATCAGCCATCAGCCTCTGTCCACCTTTCTTATCGACGCAAAGCTTTCTTCAGGATTTTTGTCAATCGAGTACTCCGCTCCGACATACTCATCAAGTCCCGTGTACGCCCAGTCTTTTCTGAGCATAAATACTATGACCTGCTCCGATACCTTCGGAAGCACATTTGCCACCAGAGAGATATTTTCCTCGCCGAGTTTTGAGAATGGTCCATCAAGCACAATAGGAAGCGCATCATTGCAATCATCATCCTTATCCTCAACGATTGAGTCAGCTTTATTATACTCATTCTTCTTTCGTGTGCTGTAATCCATTATTGTCACAATAAATGCAAAATTTCTTGCTACCTTTTCTCCTTCCGACAGGTTCTTTTCTTCCTGATAGCCTATGTCGGTCTTATAGCACATCTGAATTTCATAGTTTTCCGAGAGCCGGATTCTTTTATCTTTCGCATTGAACATACGCGAAAAATTCGCCTGAATTTCTTCATTCAATTCGTAAAATATCTTTTTCTCCCGCTCCGAAAAATCCGCTGATAATTTATCGTATACAGCCTCCGCAAGCCCCAGCTTGTTTCTCCATTTTTCATTTTCGGCATTCTTTATTTCCTGATTCTTCATCTGGAGTTCTATACTCTGTATTCGAGTCTGATATGATGATATGAGTCCCTTTATCTCACCTTTTTTCACTGCAGCCTTGTTTGCTTCATCCTTATATCTCCTAAGTTGTGCTCTCTTCTCTGCAAAATCGATATTCTCATTCATCTTATTTTCCATTTTCTGAAGCTGAATGATTGTCTCCTCATAATCCCTTGCGCTCTCATCAACCCTTGCCGCATCGTCTGGCAGTTCGTCATCAACCCTTTTCCATCGGTTAGCGGTCTTTTCAAATTCTCCGAGCAGAGAACCCATATCGGCAGGCGGAAGATAATTTCTCTGTTCGAGCAGGCATTCGAGAGCATACGACCCCTCCGTTATCGGTGTCCCGCAGATGCATCTTCCGCTTCTGATTATATAATCAATGCTCGCCTGCCTCATGTGTGGAATATCCCTGCGCTCACCTGCCACAGATTTGACCATTTTTAATGAAGCCTCGATAAGCGGTCCGGCGAACAGTCTGTATGCACATGAATTGTATTCCGAAATAAAAGTTTTATAGTTGGCTAAGTATCTCTCCCCCTGTGCCCTCAGCATTCTCTGAGACTGTTTATATGCCGTCTGCAGTTGTTCCGTATCCTTGTTTTCCTCAAGATATAACTCTATCTCATCGCATTTTTTATTGCAAAGACTGATATTGGCATCGATACTTTCTATCTGTTTCTGTAATTTTTCCACTTCACGTTCAAGTCTGGTCTGCTCACGCTCATAATCATCATACACATTGCCTTTTCCCTGAATATTTTTTCTGAACTTTTTTATAACTGAATTGTCTCCCATATCCTTCAGATGATACATGGCGGACTTGTAGGCAGAAAGTCCGGTTAAAATATGTACTGATTCTTTAATGTTCTCCCTGACACCATTTATCGAAAAATCACTCCATCTCTCACCATCAAACAGAAAATAATGTGAAAGATTTTTAGGAAACAGTTCATTTATAAGCTCATTTATCTTATTGTAATTAGGTCCGGGCTCCACCTCACGCCTGATATCAGGACTGTCTATATCTGAAATAAACATTTTCAATGTCTTGTATGACTCTTTTGCAATGAACTTAGGATACACCCTCATATATTCAACTTCACGATGGATGGTATACAGCCTTTCGCTATCCACGGCTATTATCTCCACAAAAACAGAAGCTTTCTTATTGGCATCCAGTTTTGCAAGCGCATCATTGTTCAGAAGCTGATAATCTGATTCTTTCTTTCCGCGTTCAGCCATAATCGCACCATACAGACACCATCTAAACGCCTGAGCAATCGTTGTTTTTCCTACAGTGTTATCCCCCAATATCACCGTAACATTATGCGTTTCGTCACAACTGAAATTAATCTCATTTATTCCTTTATAACGCATAAAATTCTTCATTCTGAGTGTTTTAAACTTCATTCGTACCCTCTCCGCCTCCATTATTTACATAGCTTAATATTCTCCGAGATAACCTTCCCAATCTCCTCCACCATTTTCTGATCCGTCATTGCTCTGCTTCTGAGATTTTTCCGTTCAAGATGAAGTATTTCAAACATGACGGTCTTCAATAATCTTTCGTCGGGTTTTTGCATTACACTGCCTCCTTTTTTAATTACTGTTCAAATTCCACCTTATTATCGCCAAGCTTTTTAGTCAAAATAGCCTTAAAATAACATATCAATCTCTTTTTTCTTCTGATGAAAAATTCTTCATTCGGAATTCTGTATTTTTTTCCATCAATGTTCTTATCTACACCACATTCATTCTCATAAAACAGGTCATGAATTTCTTTTATCAGCCAATGACCACCAGCCATATTATCATAAATTTCAAGAGCATCCTGCAACGGAATTGTGTTCTTGTCATTGTTACTGCCTGCATCCATAATCATGAAATTACCGAGACTATCGGTATATGTTTCTCTTGGCAGCTTAGATGAAGGTTCAAAATACTTTTCACTTGCAACTGCATTGGTTTTATCCGGCTCTAAATGATCAAGCTGTATTTTATCCGTTTTAAAATTTGTGCCGGTTTTGTTGAATATAAGTGTATTTCCCTCTTTAGTTGAATTAAATAAATTAATAAAAAGTACTTTAACCTTCAGCTGGGAAATTTCATTTCCATATTTCCATGCGTTAATCCATCTTCTGAACTCTTCATTCAACACATCTGCTTCCTGACTTGTGACTTTTAAAGAATAGTCAGAATTTGATACATAATTTTTCGAGATATAGTCTTTTGCTATATTTCTTGGTTTGTCCGAATTTTGTGCAAGCAGTGCAAAACGCCAGAAATCATAAGCTACACTGTGAATCTCCGCAAAATCTGTATTGTTATTTTCTCTGTCATCCCTTATTTCCTGTACATACTTTCTAAATGCAGTAATATAATCCCCACCAGTCCATCTGTTAATAGGATTTTTTTCCAAAAACTTCTTAAGTATAATATTGGTAATTGCAGGTATTACTCCGTACAATTTAAGTGCATTGAACAAATTTAACGCTTTGTATGTAATTGATTTTGAATTTTCTCTCTCTGCTTTTATGACATTTTCAGCTTTTTTCTGATATTTAAAATCAAATTCATCTAATATAATTTCAAGCATTTCATAAACACATATATCACTTAACAATGCTTCTCCATCATATCGCTGTTTTCTGTTCAGGTATTGTTTTTCTATTGCCTCCCTATATCTCTCATTATCATTGTACTTGAGTCTTCCATCCGCTGTAAAATATTGTGCAGCAAGATATGAAATAAGTTTTGACTGTTCCTTGCCTATTGTGTCACTAAATATTTCCCCCCATTTTGTATCCGCCTTTTCAATGAAATAATCCGTGTTATCATTGTTTTCGCTATTTTTACAGTAATATTTGTAAAAAAGATTCTTAATTAATTCCAAATCTTCAACCGGGAAATTTCTATCATTTAATACCTCAAATAATGTATATGCATCCTTTTCTCTGCCCGTAACCACAACGCAAAAATTAATATTATCCAATATATTTTTCATTGCATTTTCTAGCTTTACAATATACTCAACCGGTTTTTCTTCACCGACTATATATGCGGTGACAATATTATCATATATATATTTCATAGCATTCATATATTGTTCTGTTACTACACTCTTAAACACTGAATTTTTCTCAAAACAACACATTGTAAAACACGGATTGATATCATCACTCTGCATTAGTATTACAGCTCTGCATAAAGCTTCTTTAAGCTTTTCATTGTAACTGTTTCTACTGTACCTTAGTGTCAGTCCTACATTCGCCAGAAATTTCTTGTTTTCCAGATAACATTCCCTTTTATAACTTTCAATATTAGTAAAATTTCTCTTTGGCAAACCTAATTCTTTCTCGTAATATTCAAGTAATGCATCCCATATGCTGTCCTTTTTTTCAGCATCATGTCCATCATTTTCAATATCGCTGATATAATTATCTATTCCACTGCTTACATTACGTAATTTTATAATTTTTTCCTTATCAAACAAATTAACCGCTGTATCAATAAGCTCATCAATTTGTGTCTTGATTTTAGACATTTTTTTGGTTTTTATTATCAGCTCAATATATCCTCTAATAAGCAAAAATCTCAGATAATTCATTAAAAAAAGTGTCGTGATTCTCTGCTGCCCGTCAATAACCTCAAATCTTCCGCTTTCTCCTTTAACCATAACAACCGAACCAGCAAAATATCCCTCATCTTCATTCTCATTTTCTTCATTATCATAAAAGTCTGTAATTAGATTACCAATTCTTGTATTATCCCATTTGTATGGTCTCTGGTAATATGGAATATTTACATTCAGCGGTACATTTTCATTGTTATTTCCTTTACTTTCTAAATTGCATAACTGATTAATATTTCTTATCTCTGCAAACTTTAAATCCATCTTCTCATCCTCCTAAATCTCCCCCAGTGCCTCGACCAGCGCATCCGCTTCATCATAACCCGTGAACATGCTTATGCTTGCTCTCACAACTCCAAGGTATTCTCTGTCGTCCAAATATTCATGTATAAGCGGAGCACAGTGGTAGCCTGTGCGAACCGCAATATTGTAATCCGCATCGAGAATCATTCCGATGTCGGAGGCCTTGTAGCCCGCAAGATTGAAAGCGACTATTCCGACATGCGACTGTGCAGGCGCAAGATACAGCCTGATGCCCGGTATCTTGCGCATTCCGTTTACAAGATATTCAGTAAGTTTCTTCTCATGCTCCAGGCGGTGTGCTATCTCATCTGTCGTGAGTTCTTTTACAGCGGCAAGCAGCCCTGCTGCCGCTATGACATTCGGGCTTGCCGGTTCATAACGTACCGTACCCGCGAGCGGCATGCCGACATTGAGAGAATCTGTTCCTGTGCCGCCTGCTATGAATGTGTCGAGGTTCCTTCCGTTTTTCATATAGAAACCGCCGATTCCGAACGGACCGTAAGGTGTCTTGTGTCCGGCAAACACATAGAAATCCACGTCTGATGCCGACATGTCAAAAGGAACAAGGCCTAATGCCTGTGAGCCGTCTACGACAACGGTGGCACCGTATGCCTTGGCTGCGGACGCAATCCTCTCCACAGGAAGGATGTAACCGGTTACATTGCTCACATTGCTCATGAACACGAACGATGGTGTGTGTATGCTGAATTCGTACAGAAGCCTTTCCTCATTGATTCCCCCGTCCGGCAGAAGAGGCATGACAATAATATGCGTGCAGTTCTCTTCATCTCTGTATATTTTTTGATTGTAAAGTGTTCTAACAACGGCATTGTGCTCATAAGGCGATATATACACATACTGCTCCGCCCTCATACCCAGTCCGCCGATTATCTGATTCAATGCAAATGTAGCAGAAGCCGACAGTACGACCTCTGCTACATTCATCGCATTCGCAATGCGCAATAATTCTCTTCTGAGATTGTCAATGATAACTGCCGACTGCTGCGCCAGAGCATAAGAACCACGTCCGGCGTTAAACGCCAGACTGCGGTTGACTTTATCCATCTGTTCATAGACACCCTCCGGTTTTGGATAGGTGGTCGCTGCATTGTCAAGGTAAATTACACTCATCTGTATCTCCCCGATTCTATGTATTTTCTCCGGCGACAAGCTCGGCGAGCACTCTCGCAAGCACGGCGACCTTCTCCTTGGTATCAAGGCTGTCACCGAACTCATCTATTGCTTCCCTTATTGCATTCTTTAAAAAATAGCTTGTGCTGTTGTCGTCTGTGTCACTGCCGTCAAGCAGGTTCTGATCCTGACCTTCCAGGAGCAGCTTTTCTATCCCGGTGCCGCTTCCGGCGGAATGTTCACTCTCGATTTCATCACAGAACTCATTCCAGCCTCTTTTAAAGTTCTCAAGCATTCCGTCGCGCCAGTCATCTATATATATATCCGTGACGAGCTTAGATAATCCCGACACAATCTCTGCGTCATCGAATGTAGACAGTCCGTAAATGTACCTTACGATTGACTGTGTGCGTCGATTTAAAATAATGTCCTTACGCTGTCCTGTATATCTTGCATTATAACCGTCAAGAACCGCTCTCAAGCTGTCCTGCTCGTCCGCACCACATCTGCGCTTTATAATTGAAGCCGCCTCGGATGAAACATTCTCGAGATAGTGGTCGAGAAACTGTTTTAACCTGACGAGTTCATCTATCGCCGATACATAATCTCCCTTGTCTGCCCCTACCCCTGCAGGAAGTTCGGTAAAAAGGAAATCATGAGGGTTGTAATCCTGACGTCTCAGCATACTGCACAGCTTCTTAAGCTTAGCCGCCATGTTCTCATCACATCGTGCATCCCTTCCTATATTGGATGCCGCCTGCGGCAGAGCCCTGAACCATCTGAGTATTCCGGTAAGAACACCTCTGTCATCATCCTGCCCGGTGCCTGCACCAAAGAGCTTTTTTAATTCATTAATGTAATTCTGCTTCTCTATGCTTTTGTGCTCCACATACAGATAATAGTTCCCCGGGGCGTCATTTACATTGCCAAGTGTGCCCGAGTCAAGTTCAACTTCCTTCTCCTTAAAGCTCAGCACCGGCTTATCATGCAGTCTTGAAAGACATAGTGATATATATATTGGGATTATTCCCTTTCTTGTTCCGTATCCCATACCCATAATTCTGTCATACAGAACCTTGAATGAGCATCTGTTGTCATCACATTGTGCAATGAAGCGGTCGATTTCCATAATGACACGCTCACAGCCGGACTCAATATTTCCGCCTCCGCATACTCCTGTATTAACAAGGACAGCCCTATATATGGTTGATTCAGGCGATGTTCCCTTCAGAAATTCCGAGCAGTCAGCATTGGACAAAATCATATCCACTATCTTATTTCTTGCCTTTTTGTTCTGTGCAGATATGTTCTGTCTGTTTATAAGCTCGTTGTTGACAATAGGCGCATTGTCATAATAATCCATCATTATGCTGCTCAAAAACATGTTAAATGTCATTGAATGTCTGAAACCTCCGGCATATTTCTCATTGGCATGATATACCCGGCACATTCCGCTTTCTGTGTCAAATGCCTCCTCTAAGTATCTGTTCACCTCGTAAGCTGCATCATCACAATAATTGACAAGCTCCTGCTCTAACACTGCGTTCTCATCGATAAACGCCTTATCCTTGATAAGCTCCCTTGCCGCTATATATTTTCTTATATTGTCCGTCTGATTGAATACCATCTGCGGCACAAGCACCACTATTCTCTTATCGTTAAGTCTTTCAAAAAGCTGCTCATCGTACTCTACAGGCTGTTCAGACACAACCGCAACAATTTTTCCGTCGGAGAAACGCTGTTCAAAAAGCACAGACGGCTTAGGGAGCCTGCTTATCTGCTCAGGTGTCATGAACACATACTCAAAGTACCTTGTCATCGAAAAATCCTGATTGTATTTCTTCGGAAGAACATAATCAAGTTCTGATATGCTCTTCAATGTTCCGAGAATATCCGCATCTGCTGGAAGCTTCGCCGCTCTGCCAGCAATTTCCGCCTGAATGTCAACCCCCACATTGTTATAGAAGCAGTAAGCATGCTTTCTCCTGCGGTAAATAACCGCCTTGCGCTCCACAAGTCTGTCCATTATCGCACTGCATTCCTCTGAAGTAATATTGAGGGAGCATGCGATATGCTCCATGTCCGCCGATACCTCATCAGGTCTGTCTATTATGCCTATAAGTGCTATAACCTTGATTACTTTCTTTTCATCCTCATCCTCTGCACGTTCAAGTGCATACTCTGCCTTGAGCCATTCGTTGTGTATGAGTGCATCCGTGCCGTCAGCCCTGAAAAGGCTTTTAAAATAATCATATATTGTATCCGCCGTGACACCGTAATCTGCCTCATCAAGGGTACACTCCTCCACTATCCTGCACAGACTTCCCTTCTCGTCGTGCGACAGATACGTGAATATGCTTCTCTCATTCTGTGCAACCTTCTCACTTATATGTAAAAGCATGTATGCCGTGAGAGGCATAAGAGGAAAACATCCCTCAACAACATACTTTCTGAAATCGTCCTCATCAAAAAGTCCCGAAAAACATGAAAAGCTATAGGACTTTATAGCGTTTTGGTAATACCGCTCAATTCTACGGATTCTTTTTAAAGCATTATTGTCCTTCCTGATTACATTTCCTATGAGCTCGTAATTGTTCTGTGAGGAAACAACAAATCTCACCTCATCAAGCCTTGCCTCTACACCTCTGAATGCGTTCTTCATCTCGCCGGAGAGCTTAGCATCGTACTCCTTGATGCTCTTGTGTGCAACGCAGGTGAGATATATTCTTCCGTCACCACTTCTTCCCGCCAGCTCACACATATCTTGCAGCACCTTCATATCCTTAGCGAATGTGTCCTTCTCATGCCCCTCGACGTACTTGCTGAACTCATCAAAAATAATATAAAGACCCGAATATCCATACTCCCTCGCAAGCACATCCCTTATCTGCTCATATATTCTCACCGTCTCGACCATCAGAAACGGCTTGAATTCACTGCCGCTTGTTATAACAGGGTATATCTGCTCAAACATGCCAAGTGCTTTCTTCGACTGCCTGCCAAGCTCCCTGGTAAAATCATCGACGCTGCCTATGCCAAGCTTATGAAGTTCTGCCTTGAATCTATCATACGCATCGGGAAAATCACATTTCCACTGCCCGATACGCCTTGCGGCTTCGCTGTAATAGCTCTCAGGTGCAAGCTTTTCAAGCCGTGCCCTCTTAAGCGCGTCGGTAAGTCCTATAAGAAATACCTGATTGAGGTCATCCCCCGTGCCGGATATTATTATCGGGAGGTATGGATGTTCCATACTTCTCACCTTATCAAGAAGAACCAGAAGCATGTGTGACTTGCCCTTGCCGTAAGGTCCGATGAGCATTGTCGCATGATTCCTATCGTTATCTATATTGTCCAGATAATAGTCCATTATGTTCTGCGATGAGCGCGTATACACATAGCTGTCTATCTTATTCCTGTTATCTATATCAAGGTAGAGATTAATTGAATTTTCAAATCTCTTATCTATCTTAACCATATCCTTAAGCATATCTTGTCCTTACCTGTCCTCATCTTTTAAAAGTGTCTGCCTGTTCTTATAATATGCACTTATTACATCCTGCGCGCTCATATTCCTAAGAGAATACACCATATCAAGTCCCGCAGTCCTGTTAACAGTGATATATTCATCTACTGCGAGCTTATCAAGATAAAAATTGAGCTCCACACGGTTGAGATTAAATATACGCCCCATAAGTCCGCTTCCCGTCAAGAGCTTATCTATGCTCACGCTGTCCGTCTTCTCTTGTTCAAAGTATCTCCTTAACAGATACAGAACCGCATACTCAAGTGCATCATCCGATACAGGTGTCTGCTTTCTCACATACCTGTTGTCCCGCTTCAGAAGTCCGAGTTCCGCAAACGGGCTCAGCTTCTTCTCCTCCGGGTCATAATCTCTGCCCTTATCTCTCGAATACATATTGATAATGGCTGTCACATCCGCTGACACAGAACTCTCCGGCAGCTCCTGCAAGCCCGAATACACACACAGCTCACGATTGAGTGAGTACACAAGCTCGTCCCTCGTGTACTCCTCACACCCTATTCTGTTGAAAAACACATACCAGCTCGTTGCAAGCTCTGCATTCGACGCAATATGTGCATGTATTATCCATAACGTAAATCTGTCCTCAAAATAGGAATCATATGTCATGACATTCTTCCCGAATGCGCTGAGCTCCACTCCGTTTTTTGTCTCTTCGATAAGTCCTGCGGCCTTAAGCCAATACCGTATTGCCTTTGCCATATTAGTTCCAACGCCGAGTGCATCCGCACCTGAATACACGGAAAATACCTTAGGATTATCAGCAACAGCTCTTATACCCTTAGCAAGCCACCCTTCCCTCAATATAAATGTCTCATGTCCCTTTAGTCTTATCTTCTTAGCTGTCTGTTCTGACATACTGTTCCTCATTTCTATATCTGTTTTCGCTTAACCGCAAGCACCTTCTTCATATAGCATCCTGAATTAAAATGGTTGACACACTCAGCACACCGCACACATTTCTCATTATCTATGTGATAAACCGTGCTTCCGTCAGGCATGCTGTCAAGCCTTATCGCTCCATGCCTGCACACGCCCTCACATGCACGGCATCCCATACACAACTGATACTTGGTGAGCTGACACTTAACCTTCTCCTCAGCCTTCTCAACACTCTTTGCCTTGTCAATATGGTAGTCGAGAATTGTAATTTTAAGATGCGTACTCCCTGTTCTTCCCTGAAGTCTCAAAAGAGGTGTTCCCCGTCTATTAAGAATGTATACCTCTCCAAGGCGGGCATTTCCCATATTAAAATCAAGATATCCGAACGGCTTGAAAAGCTCATATAATTCCTCACTTACAGGTCTTAATAAATCATAATTAAAACTGTTCTCCTCAAGAACGCATGGTGTGAAGCTTACAACCGCCTTGTCCGCGTAGGCTATGCCATTGCCTCCTTGTCTGGCCTTCCACTTGCCGCTTCTTACATACTCCTCAGCATCCGGCTTTCCTATGCTCCTTGCAAATTCCACAAGAAATTCCTGCCATCTGCCATACTGTTCAGGCATATATATCTTGGATAAAAACTCAGACCATACGCTGTTATTAGGACAGCAAAAACACCCCACTCTCGCATAGCCGTATGTGTATGCCTCGTTAAAATCAATCTTTCTCTTAAGAATATAGAGCCATACATCAAAATCCATCCAGTCTATTGCCGGAGATACCGTATCCTGCTTGGATATTTTCCGCCCCTGCGTCTCCCTCTCATACTTGCTCCTGCTTGCTGACTCACTTCTCCTTATGCCATAAAAAGCCAGTATCTTCGTCTTATCCTTAAAGAGTGCCGTAAGCTTTCTGTTGATTGCTCCCGTCTTAAAAATGGTACAGCACCAGCGCATCACTCGGCTCGGCGGTCCGATAAGCTCACACAGCTCCGAAAAATTCTTCTCCTTATTCCTTGATGAGAGAACAGGCGTCATAGGATGCGCCTTCTTAAACCGCGCTACATATTCCTCCGTCTTAGGAAACTCTAACGTTGTGTCCCCGAATATATGAAGTATTCTTGGATTACTTAACGCTCTCATAACAAGGTCTGATGTGACGGTCGAATCCTTTCCGCCTGAAAATGACACAAACATGTCCCTCACATCATAGGCTGCCGCTATATCCTGAATATAGCTCACAGCCTCCTGTGTTATCTCATCATATCTTGCACTGTTACAGCTTGTAAAACGCTCAATGTACTCCGAAAACGAATTATCCTCATTAGCCTTCTCATATTTCTCCAGCTGCTCTCTTATATTATCTATATCTTCCTGTGAAAGCTTACTGAGCCTTCCAACATTAAAGCGCTTTAACACGCCATCTGTCATGTAATAATTGCCGCTTGCATTCCACACGGATGAGTGAAGATATTTAAGCGGTTCACCCTCAAGTATCTCATACAAAAGCCTTTCCCTTGGAAATACAGGTCTGACATCAGCCGCAATTCTGCTGCACTGCCCATGACATACCGGACATTTTTCCTCGTAAATCGGTACATTGCAATGCGTACAATAGTAGATATCCGATGTGACCTCCACATGCTCCCTGCTTTCACATTCATCACAGTAATTTTTATTAAGTTCTATGTTGTGCAATGTGCATCTGTAATGCCGCATTCATTCCTCCGTATTAACCTCTGAAGCTCTCAGGCGGGACATTAAGATAATGGCACAGTTCAAGAAATTCCGCCGCCCCAAGCTCCATGCCGCTTGCACAAGACAGCCTGCCACGCTCCATTCCAAGGTCACGTTCAACCTGTTCAACCGATATATGATTCTCCTGTAAATACTGTGATATCCGCTGTGTCACATTATGTCTGTCCACCCTGCAAAGCTCCATTTCTCTGCTTATAGTATTATGTATTCTGTATTCTGTAATTCACAGAACTTTCTTATATTATAGTCTTTGTTAATAAGAATTTCAACAGTATAATTCTGTGATACTAAGAATAGTTTGACCTTGATTATGCACTGGGATATTATAAGAATATAATGTTTTCCCTGAATTTCCGCTTAAATACGCGCTTTTGTGGAAAGCATTCATATTATGATAAATACAGAATTTTAACCCAAATTTATAAAAATTTGTTCAAACGAATAATACCGTTTTGTGGAGGAAATTATGAAAAATGAGATGATAGCCAAAGTTTTAAAAGAGCTCAGAAAAAAGAATTCTTTGACTGTACATGATGTGGTGGTAAAGCTGTCCGATAAATCAATAAACGTCGCCGACAAGACTCTCTACGGATGGGAAAGCGGTCAGGCACAGCCTGATGCCGACACGCTGCTGGTTCTGTGTGAAATCTATCACGTCGATGATATTTTAAGCACCTTCGGATATAAGGAAAATACTCCGATAAATGCCACCGAATACGAAAGAAAGGTCATCCTTGCCCTGAGGGAACACCCTGAAATGACATCAGCCGTGAACAAGCTGCTTGAAATAAATTAACCGTCGGGAGTATCATTCAGCAAAACCTCATTGCAAAGTAAAAAGCTCCGCAGGAAATCGGAGATATTCTCCATTCTCCCGCGGAGCTTTATTTTATTCAATAGGATTATTCACCGCTCAGACAAGACTTAGTTGTTGATAAGCTTGTCATCTTCGTTGTTCCAGCTATAGAGCTTACGAATCTCTGCACCAACCTTCTCTGAAGGATGCTCTGCCGCTAAGTTTCTCATAGCACGGAAATGTGCCTGACCGCCTGCACTTGACATATCAAGTAAGAAGTCCTTAGCAAATGTACCATCCTGAATATCCTTAAGGATCTTCTTCATGGTCTTCTTAGTCTCCTCTGTGATAAGCTTAGGTCCTGTGATGTAATCACCGTACTCTGCTGTGTTGGAGATTGAATATCTCATTCCTGAGAAGCCTGACTGATAGATAAGATCTACAATGAGCTTCATCTCATGGATACACTCAAAGTAAGCATTTCTCTCGTCATATCCTGCCTCAACAAGCGTCTCAAAGCCTGCCTGCATAAGTGCACATACACCGCCGCAGAGAACTGCCTGCTCTCCGAAGAGGTCTGTCTCTGTCTCTGTTCTGAAGGTTGTCTCAAGAACTCCTGCTCTTGCTCCGCCGATTGCAAGCGCATAAGCGAGTGCAAGGTCGAGAGCCTTACCTGTAGCATCCTGATGAACAGCAACGAGACAAGGAACACCCTTACCTGCCTGATACTCACTTCTTACAGTATGACCAGGTCCCTTAGGAGCTATCATTGTTACATCAACACCCTTAGGTGGCACAATCTGTCCAAAATGAATGTTGAAACCATGTGCGAACATAAGCATGTTGCCCGGCTCAAGATTAGGCTCGATTGACTCCTTGTAAAGCTTAGCCTGAAGCTCATCATTGATAAGAATCATGATGATGTCTGCTCTCTTAGCTGCCTCTGCTGCTGTATATACTTCAAAGCCCTGAGCCTCTGCCTTAGCCCATGACTTACTTCCCTCGTAGAGACCGATAATTACTTTACAACCTGAATCCTTAGCATTAAGCGCATGTGCATGACCCTGTGAGCCATAGCCGATAACTGCAATTGTCTTACCATCAAGTAAGGAAAGGTTACAGTCTTCCTGGTAATAAATCTTTGCCATATTAATATCCTCCTGAAAAAAAAGTAATTCTATGTAGTTGCGCGGTAGATATGCCTACGCAATGACACCTCTCTTAAGTCCCGTAAGACCCGTTCTCGCAAGGTCGAGAATCTCATATCCGTCTAAAAGTCCAAGGAACGCCGTGAGCTTAGCTTCATTTCCCGTAAGCTCAATCATGACACTCTCCGGTGCCACATCAACAATCTTCGCACGAAAGACCTCTGCTACCGTAATAACCTGTGAGCGCTCCTGTGCATTGCACTTCACTCTGCATAAGATAAGCTCTCTGCACACCGACACGCCATCCGGAAGAACCTCTATGCTCTTCACGTCAATAAGCTTGGAAAGCTGTTTCTCAATCTGATCGAGAACATCTTCCTCACCCGAAGCTGCAACCGTCATTCTTGACAGCGACGGATTCTCGGTGACTCCAACGGTAAGGCTGTCGATATTGTAACCTCTGCGGCTGAACAATCCGGCAATTCTGCTTAACACACCGGCTTCATTCTCAACCAACAGCGAAAATACTCTTTGTTTCATAAGCACCTCCGTAATAGATAATCCGATAAATATATCGGACGTTATCTAACATTTTAACAACTGTATGTTGATTTGTCAACAGAAATCACTACAATACTTTAAAACACTAAAACAGAAAAAATTTACATAATTAAACTGTGCGTTTTTAATGTCAATTCTTGATGTATTTTATCTTTTATCCTCGTTTTTCACTTCGTTTTCCTGTTCAACATTTCCGTGCTTCTCTTCGCTGTTCTCATGTTTCTCTTCCTTTTTTACAACCGCTTCCCTCACGAACTTATACACAACCGACATGACCGGCACGGCGAACATGATACCAAGAATTCCGAATGCACCTCCGCCTACGGTTACTGCAAAAATAACCCATATTCCCGGAAGCTCAAGCGATGAGCCGACCACCCTCGGATATATGAGATTCGTCTCTATCTGCTGCAGCACCACAAGATAGATTAAGAACATAATTGCCTTAATCGGAGAAATAATTGCAAGAAGAATGAACGCAACCGCACCTCCGATATATGCACCCGCAACCGGAATAAGTGCCGTGACGGCTATAACCGTGCTTATAAGAAGCGCATAGTCAAATCTGAATATCAGCATTCCTATATAACAAAGTCCTCCAAGAATAAGTGCCTCGATGCACTGTCCAGATATATATCTGCGGAACGTGTCGGCCGTTACAACCGCAAGCTTGTCAAGCCTGCCGTAATACTTTGGCAGTGTCACATTGACCGTTCTCGAAATCTGGCTTATAAGCTTCTCCTTGTACACAAGAATGTTCGCCGATATGACAACCGCCATAATTATATTGAACAGAAAGCCCACTATATTGCTCATAAATGCCACCACCTGCGGCACCATATTTCCTATATATGTGAGTGCCTTGTTGGCGAATGCCTCAATATTGTCCGAAAGACTCTCCACAATACTGTTAAGGTCAATCGCATCTATATTATACTTAACCGTGAGTTCATTAATCATCTTCTGGAACTGCGAAATATATGTCCCCCAGTTATTGATAAAAGCTGCTATGCTCTTGGTAAGTTCCGGTATGACAAATGCCAGCAGTGCCACAATAACCAGTATAAAAATGAGATATGAAAGCACTATTGATATCGGCTTGGCAGGCTTACTGTTCTTCTTAAAAATTCTCTTAGCCAGAAAACGCTGTATCGGAACCATGAGCATATTGAGTATGAATGCCATGAATATACCAATCCAGAACGGCATGAGAATCCTGCCTATAAGTGAAATCTCCTTTGAAATACCGCCCGCATTCAGAACCGCAAACAGAACAAGCCCTGCAAATGCGATTATAACGCAGCTCTTTTTAACACTATAATTTTTCACGCTGTCTCTCCTTTTTGAGCTTTTCTTAATAATAGCACCAGGATATTGCATTATCAATATGCTATTTGCAATGCACTATTTCCTCTATGGCATATAGCGGAAGATTCACCAGCCATTCTTCTGCTTTATAATCCGACATGGAAGTTCTTACCGCCAAATCAGGTGAGAATCTTTCACAGTATGTTTTCAGGCTTTTTGCCTTTAAATTAGTCTGTGCCTTAACTTCTACAGGTATAATCTTTTCACCTGTGTCAATTACAAAATCCACCTCACATGAGCCTCTATCGTTCGTGTAATAATAAATATCCAATTCATCGAGTGCAGACAGCTGCTGACATACATACTGTTCCGTCAATGCTCCCTTAAATTCAACAAACAACGTATTCTCATCCAGAAGTACACTCTGATGCAGACCTGTCATGCACCCCAAAAGCCCCACATCTACGACAAACAACTTGAATGCTTTCAAATCCTCATACGCCTTCAACGGAATCCCGGCAGTATTGATACGGCTGACCTTATATACAAGTCCGCAGTCGCAAAGCCACATTATGGCAGCTTCATATTCCTTAGCTCGTCCTCCTTCACGGACAAGACCGTATATAAACTTTTTATTTTCTTTTGCAAGCTGAGACGGAATACTGTTCCACAACATACGGATTTTAGGCACTATTTCTATTGGTGCGTGCTTTGAAAAGTCCTGTTCATATGCTAAAAGGATCCTCTTCTGAATATCTCGCACTTCCTTAAAATCCTTATTCAACACAAAGCTCTGAACCGCCTCCGGCATACCACCGACAAAGTAATACTGCTTCAATGCATCAATATATGTCTGCTTAAAAGCCTTTATCATATCATAATCACCATTGTCAAGAAGCTCGACATAGCTTTTTCCAACCAAAGCCATCAAAAATTCACGATAGGATAACGGATATAAATTCAGAAAGTCAACCTTTCCCACCGGAAATGACGTTCCGCCATGCAGGGCAATACCAAGCAGCGAACCTGCACATACAATATTGTACTGCGGTGCATCCTCATAAAAATATTTGAGTGAAGAAAGTGCTCTCGGCACCTCCTGAATCTCATCAAAAATCAGCAGCGAATTATCAGGATTTATCTTTCTGCCTATATAAATTTCAAGTCCCATAATCAGACGTTCTATATTTAAATCCGAACTGAAAAGGTCTGCCATTTTCGAATTAGAATCAAAATTTATATAAACTGTATCTTTATATGCCATTTTTCCGAACTCTTTCATAAGCCAGGTCTTTCCAACCTGCCTTGCCCCCTCAATAATCAATGGCTTTCTGTTTTTATTCTCTTTCCACTTATATAGCTGTTCAAACGCTGTCCTGTACACCCCTGTTCCTCCTTATCATTTATTTTTTCACATATATTATATCTCTTACATGCAAAAATTACAATTAATAATTGGGCTTAATAACATTTTTTACATCGAATTTATGTTATACATTACACTTTTATTAATTAAAAAATGCCCCGGCAATAATGGCCGGAGGTCGTAAGAAAGTAATATCGTGTTTTCACAGGAACGGCATGGCTTCGGTCATGCCGTTTCCTCCTTCACAAGTTCATTCAGCGGGATAAAGCCCACAAGGTCATAGGAAATGCGGATGTTCTGCCGCCGTTTCCCGCTGCTTCTTGTCCCAGATCGAATTGGTGCAGGTCTTGAAATTGACCGTACAGCCTGTGTATTCCCGCCGTTCCAGAATGTTAACCACCGTGTTGGTATTCCAATGGTAGGGATCAGCGGTTTCCGGGATTGGAGTCTTGATGTCGATCTGCCGCTTATATGCGGTGGGATTCAGAACCTTTTCCTCCTGCAAGAGCTTGGCGATCTGCATCGACCCCGCCCCTCCATGCACAGCTTGAAGATACGCCTCACTACCATTGCCGCCACTTCGTCCACGATCCATTTCGTTTTGTCCTCCGGGTCTTTACGATAACCGAACAGAACATTGGTTGTCAGGGGACACCACGCTCGCCCTTTGCTTTCTGCACAGCCCGGATTTTGCGGCTGGTGGATGGGACGAAAAAGACCGCCTACACTTTCAGTAGACGGTCTGGCTGGGGGGGTGCAGCCCCTCGTTCAAAAGGGATTCTTCGGTTTTTCTTTAGTAGTTGAAACTTCCGTCCCATGTTGGCATATTGGAAATATAGGAGCTTTCCACCGCAGGAACATAATATGCTCCGTATGTTTTTAATCCGTTCTCTCGTTCTTCTTCAGGTAACTCAACATAGAAACGATAGTATGGCATATAGTATTCTTCGTGTTCGCCTGTCCGGTAGATGAGTTCCACCTTTTTGATAAACTCTGCACCAGAAAGTCTATAAGGGACAGTCGAAATATAATTGCCGTTTAACAGCAACTCTTTTGCCTGCTCCGAACTGATAATTGGATAATCTCCGAGTTTCTTCGATAAATTGGGCTGATATATCCTTGCAATGAACAGTTCACCGTTGTCATCGCAGTAAAATGCTACCCGATTAAAATTGTAGTTTATGATTTGCTCGACATCACTAAGACCGGCATCAAAAAACTCAATGTAATAGCTCTGTTGGTTATAGATATTGTAATCTCCACCATAAATGTTCACTTGCGGATCGTCAATGCCAATAAATTTGCAATATTCGCTTTTCAAATAATCAGCCACGGCAGCCTTATCATCATAGGATGCAAAGTGCGTAAAATTATATTCTTCGGGAAGAGATACTGCTGGATCGAAAGATACTTTTGCTGTCATAGATTGGTCTACTTCAATTTTTATTCCCTCAGCTTTTATTACTAATTTTGTCGGGTCAAAGTATCCCTCGGGAACAGTATCTCCCACCTTTTGAAACTTCTCAATCATTTTCTGCTTTGACTCTTTGTCCAGTGCATCGTCAGTTATAGTCAAGTTATTTGTATCAAGTCCCAATCTACCGGCAACATCCAATATAAACTCCTGCATCTTATCAAAATCAGCCCCCGATGCAATAAAGTCTGCGTCATAGGTCAAAGAATTTTGATAAACGGGCAGTGTGGATATCTCAGAATCTTCATTCCAAGGATTTGCATTTACAAGTTCTGAAATGTCATAAGCCATATATCCCTCGTATCCCATTGCTGCTGATGTGTTTTCAGAGATCGACAGCATAGGCAGATCAGTATTTAATCCTGATTCATCTTGCGTCAAAAGCATTGTTCCCGCAAGAATCATTACTGCAAAACAGGCAGCAATGGCCCCCCACTTAATCCAAGAAGATTTCTTTTTGTTCATCTTGGCATCCGCCGCTTCAACATAGGCAGGAGCGATAAGCCCCATCTTATCTAAAAATTCATTTCCTCTCATATGGTATAACCCTCCTTTTCAAGATGCTCCCGAAGCTGATTGCGGCAGCGAAAGAGCGTAGTTTTAATCTTGCTTTGTGACAAAGCGAAGCGTTCGGAGATGGCAACTATAGAATCCAGATACCAATACCGGCGAACAAAAATATTTCGCTTTTCATCGTCGAGTGTACCCAGAAACTTATTGAGTGTTTCGCTCAATGCCATGTCATCAATACGACACTCAACATCATCAGGAGCAGGAATGCACTGCTCTATCTCTACGCTGAGTTCGCATATAAATGCGCTACGTTTCAGTCGGCTGCGATCACGGCAGTAGTTCAAAGAAATGTGACGAGTGATCCGAGCAAGGAACGCATACAAATAGCTTCTTGGCTCATGAGGTGGAATGGTGTTCCACGCTTCCATGTAAGTATCATTTTCACATTCTTCGGCTGTCTGCTGGTCATTGACTATTCCACAAGCCAGAGAGCGCAAGCGGCTACCATATTTTTCTGTGGTCTGTTTGATTGCTGTTTCATCACGCAGCAAATATAATTCAACGATTCTGTTATCGTCCAAGGCTTTCATCTCCTTTCTTACCGTATTGAAAGGCCTTCACCCTAATAAGCACCGTTTAGGATTGCGAGGTTACACTTTTCAAAAAATTATAACAAAGATTTTTGAACATTTCGACATCAGCCTTTGATTCCATTCTTCTTCGCCCATTCACTCGCTGCCTGTTTCTGTTCCTCGCTGTACGGTGCAGTCAGACGGAAGCTCAATCTGCCTTTTTCAATCTCAAAGGTCAGTCCACCTTGCTCGTCATCGTCGATCTGGCGGCAGCACTACAATGAAACCTTTCGGGCTTTTCCGCTTCTCCATAAGCGTCACCTCCAATCGTTTTGAAATAACCCTCTACTATATATGGCATGAGAAAGGCTGAATTGTTCCAATGTATCCTTAATTTTTTGAGATTATTTGAAAAAATCTCGGAATGGAAAGGATGGGAATGATATGAGTTAATTATACTCGAAAAGTGTGAATAAATATATTGCTTCCACGCACAGGCAAAAAAATAACGGGCACACGGCTTTTACACCGAATACCCGCTATTTCGTTTACCAACCCCGTCTTACAGATGCCATAATCGTAATTTCTGGAATTACTTTCTTATGAGCACCCGTGTAACCTGACGGGACATTTTTAAGTCACGAATTCAATATATAATTGTGAACGCTATATTACTTTCTCTTCTTAAAGAAGCACATTCCTGCCACGCCGCCTGTTAAGAGCATAACACTCATAAGTGCTGCAGCGGAGGAACCGAAGCCGGTTGAAGGTGCTGTGATAAGTGCCTTGCCTGCATTGACAAGCACATATGAGGAGAAGTGGTCAACAGTAAATGTAACCTTGCCATCTTCGCCTACAGTTACAGTCTGGTTCTTATCCATCACAGTGTTAAGTTCCTCATTGTAATAGTAGAGCTTAAGCTGTGTACCTGCCTCAAAGCCGTCAGCCTTAACCGTGATGCTTACCTTACCATTGAGGTAACCGACTGAGTCGAACGTGCATACAAGTATATCCTTGTCCTCAACAGAAAGTATCTCCTTTGCCTTGTCAGATGCCGGAGCATAATCATTGAACTTTACATTAAGTCTGAACAATGTATCCGGAACAGAGTTGAATGTTGAACCGTCAATGGTAAATGTTGCAGCAATATTTCCATTCTCATCCGTTACATTAACAATAAGCGTCTTCTCATCCTTGATAATGTTCTCAAATACATTGTTTGAAATATATCCGTCCTTGCCGACTGTCTCGGTTACAGAGCTGTATGCCTCTGACGATACTGCTGAATCACCAACCGATGTACCGCTTGGCTTTGACGGCTCACTTTCTGTTGTTGAATCCTGTGTATCCTCTTCAATCGCAACCTTAAATGAAGGTGTTCCTGTAGGACGTGCACCGATTCCTTCAGGAACTGCATCTGTTGTCTCAAGGAAGCCGTTAAGATTCAGTGTTCCATCAGCATTTCTTGTAATACCCGTAAATTCAAGTGTCTTGAACCATGAAGCCGTATCAACTGCTGCACCTGAATTATTAGCTGATTTAGAACCATCCCAGTAATAGTTAGTGTCTGTCAAATACTTTGTCGTATCCTGTGTTCCCTTAGGCTTAAACTGCTCACCCGTTGCAAGTCCGTTCTTTACATTTGAATCCTTGAAGGAGATAATGCCTGTTGCTGAGTAGTCTGTGTTAGCAGCATTGTTGGTGTATAATGCCACATTGTAGCTCTCATTGTTGTATGAGATGCTTGTTGATACCTGAATATCAGGACAACTGTTAGAATCAATACCCTTTGCCTTGTTGTTGAATGCATAGGAGTTGATGAGCTTGTGATAACCTGACATATTATCTCCACCCATCTTAAAGCCGTTACCGTTTCCTGCGTCTGTTCCGTCCTCAAGATAACCGTTGCCGTAAGCTACACAGTTCTGAATTGTAACAGAACCAATTGAACCTGTCTCAACCTTTGCAAACAAATCCCATCCGTCATCTGCATTATTGTAAGCTAAACAGCCATCGAATACATTTCCGTCACCAACGGTAAGCTTAGCTGCAAATCCATCTGCATCTTCATAACCTGCATCTGCATTGCCGTAAGATGTACAGTTGAGGATGAGGTTGTATGAAGGCCACATCTCTCTTGAATCCGTAGAATAGAGACGGCTTATCTGAAGTCCTGTGTTTCCGTTGTGATATGTATTAATGTTGTCAAGTACGTTATGATTTCCGGATACCTGAATACCCTTTTGTGCATTCTGTGAATGTGTACAATCAAATCCGTTAAAGTACCAGTAGTCACCGCCTAATACCATGCCGGCACACTTACCCTGGAAATCAAATACAGGTCTGGTGGAGGCTGCTGGGTCAGCTATCATTCTGATGTTAGCTTCCGCTGTACCGTTAACGCCTCTCTCAACTCTTATGGTACTGTCAAGAAGGTATGTACCCTCTGTTATAACGATTGTCTGACCCGGCTTAACATACTTAACTGCCGTATAAATGTCAACAGGGCTGCTCTTTGTACCGTTTCCGGATGAACTGCCGTTAGGCGCAACATAAATATTCTTAAGTGAAGAATATGCATTATTTCTGACTACCGTATGCTTAATATTGATAACATCCGTATTGGCAAGCTTCATATCCTCACCCGGAACATAGTTAGGATCCGGTGTGAATACTGCCTCAATATTATTGTTTGACTCTGATGTAAGTACCATAGGTACATCAAGAGCCTTACCTGCCTTAACTGCAAGACCTGTTGAAACAGCTACACCATTCAATGTGATGTCAACCGTACCGTCAACATTGGCATTCAGACTGAATGTGTAGTTCTCTGTATTGGCAACATTAGCGGATGTTACATTGACAATAGGTGTCACATAAGTAATCGGCTTCTCCTCTGCTGATGAATCATCAGCGGATGAAATTGTTGTAAACTTAATATCCGTAAATGTGGCTCTTGCATTTCTTGAAGCGAAGAAACCTACATATACATTATCTGAATCAAGCTTGCTTAATGCATCAGGATCATAGTTCTTCTGCTGTGCAAGAACATTTCCGTCTGCATCATAATATGTAATAAAGTAACCTGTGTTATTCTTCTGGATTTCAAGGATGAAATCTGTAAGCTCAGCTATTGTTCCGGCAACTGCCGACTCTGCATTACCTACTATATTATAGGTACCGGCACCAAGACCATTCTTCACTGCTGTTGTATCGAGTGTTGTTGTGACACTCTTGAAGTCATTCTGAACCGTTGCTGTATCATTATTCTCAAGCTTAGATAAATTTTCCTTTGTAACGCCTGTCTTTGCGATAACGCCAAGACCTAACTTCATTGAATACTTATTACCTGTTGTGTCAACGGCATTCTTCTCCACATTCCATAAATACTCAATCTTTGATGCAATAGCCATGTACTGGTTGTTCCATACCGGGTTGGAATCACCGTTCGTGCCAAGACGGTCTGCAGCCATAAGACCAAAGCCTTCCTGACCGTTTGAAAGCTTCCACTTATCAACATGCACATTGGCTCTCAATGTAAAATTCATGTCAGTTGGAACTGCTGTGTAGTAGAAAGCAACACCATCTGTTGAGTTAGGAACAATCTTACCCTTTCCGTTCTCACTGTATACTGTCACCTTGCCATCATTGGCACTTCCCTCATAACCATTGTTACCGCTGTTTGTTGATGAACCATATACCGTGATGCCCCATACCTGCTGCTTGTCTGCTGTAGCCGTAGCCTCAACAGCCTGTGAAGCCTCACTCCTGTCCTCACCTCTTACTGCTTTTACAGTGAATGAATACTTCTCACCTACAGTAAGACCTGTGACTGTGTACTCTGTTGCCTCCGTAATACCTGCAAGCTTCTCTCCTGCATATACCTCGTAGCCTGTTGCCTCCGCAACAGCTCCCCATACAACATTGATGCTTCCGTTTCCTACACTTGTAGCACTTTCGATTGAAGGTGCTGCAAGAGGAAGAACAAATGATAACGCATCTGTTGTATTGCCTGCCTTATCTTCACAGTCTGCTCTCTTAGCCACAATCTTGAAGCTGTAGTTTCCTGATGCTGAAGGGGTGAATGTAATCGGCTTAGATGAATCTGAGCCTGTCTTTGTGTCAATAACTGTTCCGTCTGCTCCAAGCATGTCAACAGATACCGAATCAGCTCCGTCATATCCTATTTTCATTGTATAGGAAACATCAATGCTTCCACCGTTCTGCTTAAAGCCTATAATAGAAGGCGCTGTAACTCCCGCCCAATCAGCTCTTGCAGGACGCGCACCACCGGTTGTCTCTGTTACGAAAATGCTGAATAATCTAGCACCTCGTTTCTGTTCCTCATCATTTTCATCTGTTCCGTTAGAAACGACTCTGTATGTTCCTGCCTTAAGTCCTTCATAAGTAAGCGTTGTAGCAGATGTTCCTGTTACTTTACTTACAGCCTCCTTATTAGCTACAACTGATCCGTCTGCTGCGTTGACAAGTGCAACCCATGACGTATTGCTTCCACCTGTACTGCTCATCTTGACAACAGCTGTCGCTGTACCTGTTACGGTAAACTCAACTGCACTCTTTGAAAACTTCTCAATCTCAGCTGCCTTTACACTTCCATCAGAGTTGGTTCTCTTTATAACCTTTCCTATAATCTTGAAATAATTATCAGTTCCGACTGTAACGCCGTCTCCAATTTCCTCTTTGTCTGCTGACGCTGTAAGTGTTGTAGCGTCAAATCCATAATCCGTTGTCACAACCGGAATCTGCTCATCAACCTCAATGCTGAATAATCTAGCACCTCGTTTCTGTTCCTCATCATTTTCATCTGTTCCGTTAGAAACGACTCTGTATGTTCCTGCCTTAAGTCCTTCATAAGTAAGCGTTGTAGCAGATGTTCCTGTTACTTTACTTACAGCCTCCTTATTAGCTACAACTGATCCGTCTGCTGCGTTGACAAGTGCAACCCATGACGTATTGCTTCCACCTGTACTGCTCATCTTGACAACAGCTGTCGCTGTACCTGTTACGGTAAACTCAACTGCACTCTTTGAAAACTTCTCAATCTCAGCTGCCTTTACACTTCCATCAGAATTAGTTCTCTTTATAACTTTTCCTACAATCTTGAAATAATTATCATCTCCAGCTGTAGTGCCATCTCCAATTTCCTCTTTATCTGCTGACGCTGTAAGTGTTGTAGCATCAAACACATACTTGCCGTCAGCCGCACTTACCTTAACTCCTCCTCCCGTAAAAGTCATCGGTATAAGACCAACAACGAGAAGTGCCGTCATAACCGATGCGATAACACGTCGTACTAACTTGTGTTTCATAATGTCCTCCTAGATATTTATTAGTGCCTGTGCCCATCAGCAACCCATATATTCAAGGCATCAGCACCAGATTGTAAATATAATATCATCTTTTTCTATATATTTCAACCTTAATCGCAATATTTTTTATGCACTTTTAACAAATTGAAAATGCTTACATTGTAGCCATGAGACTTTTTTGCACAAATAGCGGTGTCAAATCTGTGTTTTTTATGTAAACGCTTACTAATCCGTTAAGAAGTCATGCGAAAAGTTCATAAAACAACAAAAAGCAAAAAAATCGTTCATATCTTGTACCCTGATATGAACGATTTTCTTCATAAATATACATATTTGCCAATCAGCCTCTTGGCTTTTCAATAATCTTCCTCACCTCTTCAATATTCTTATCGGTGAGTAAAGCTATCTGCTCCGCAGAGAGTCCATTGTTGTGCATATTGATAATGATTGAAGCCTCTCCTTCTGCAATACCTTTTGCAATTCCCTTTTCAATCGCTCTCTCCTCTATTCCTTCACTGAGATTACACATCTCTCCCACTTCCCTTCTAATATCATCATCAATCGGAATGTCATACCTTGTCTCCAATATCTCCATCTTCTCATCCGTCGTCAATTTCCGTGACAGCAGCGTACCTAACAGGTGATGTAATTCATGCCCCTCATCATACTCAGATGCCTTACTTCCAATACCAATCATAATGATGTTAAGTAAATCAAGCCTGCCCTTCCAGTCATGCGAGCCAATCAGTCTGTCGGATGTCAGGTGAATATGATTCATACTGTTTTCCTTCATATTCATACATATCCACACGGAATATACCTGCCTGATATTGTCATAGTCCGAACCTGTGAAATCCCGTTCCTTCTGTGACGACACTAAGCGGCTCACATAATAGACAGCCCTGTTAAGCACTGCATACCTTGTCGGCTCATCCTTCTGCGCCTCAATGTTCACAATAATCTTTGCAAGCTCCGCACGGTTGGCAGGCGCATGAACATAAAAGATTATATCGAATCTCGCCAGCCCTTCATTAACCTCCGTGCTCTCGGTATTGATACCGACAATGCGGCTTCCTCCATGGCAAACCACAGCGTTGGTAAGTCCCGGTTCAGACGGCACATTTCCTATATATGGCTCACCCTCTATATAAGCCACCGCTTCCTTCGGGCTCATACCCTTAAATTCATCGACACAGCGCACAAGTATGTGTGCAAGTATCTCCTTCTGTCCTAAAAGTCGCTTGACGCAGGCATCATACTGCGCCTTAACCCCTGCTGCATTGACAGCTTTTCTTAGTTCGTTTTTCAAATTTTCCCCCTCTTGCAGGAATTACAAGCAAGAAAAGGTACCCCCCAAGGTATTAACCTATGTTTATAGGCTATCATATAAAAGATTATACGTCAAGCATTAACCCACCCTATTTTATAATTATTTGCTTATATGGATTCAGGCATCAAAACATGCTCTACGAACTTAATCGCGTATAGCGTGTTATATTCATGCATATCAGCTTAGTACAACGGAGCTGATATGTATAAATGTAACACGTCATACATCAATAAAGTAAATCATCATGTTTTGACACCTGAATTAACATATGCAAAAACAGAGCCCCGCACCGCGAGACTCTGCCATTTTAATTATCATATCTTCTTTTGAGAGATGCAAATTCCTGGTTGATGCGCTGCACCGTATCGGTATCACCACACATATTATCAGGATGGTATATTTTAAGCAAATCCTTGTAACGCTTCTTTAAGGCAAGTTCACTTCCGACACCGCGAAAGAACGTGGTAGCCTGTCCCTTCATGCTGTAAGCCGCTCCCGAACGCTCGGAGTTAATCTGCTTTTTCATGTGTTCCACACGAATGCGCTCCTGCTCCACCGCTTTTTTCTCAATGGCAAGCTTGTACAGTTCCTTTTTCAGGATTTCAAGCTTCTTCTCAAAAAGCTCATTCTCCTTGTCCATCCGCGCACGTTCACGCTCAATGGCTGCCTTTTCCTCGTTAATTCTTATGTTTTCCTTAAAAAACCATGCCTTCATGCCGGCAAGCTGCTGTTCGTCAGCTGCGAATACATCCGTTACTGCATCAGCCACAAAAAAACACCTCCCTATTTAAGACATATTTAGGCAATTGCGAAACTATATATTTGAAGGCGGACGTTGTACAAATTTAACAATTCACCGCAGGCACGCTTTCGCTACATTACATCACATAACGGTGCATAATCGGCTAAAGTACAGCCGATAAACACCGACGGCTGTAAAGTACCTGCTTGCGAATTTGTTAAATTTGCACAACTGTTTATCTTAAAATAGCGTTTCGCAATTGCCTATAAGACCATATTATCTGCTCATCTTTACTGCCGTCTCAAGTGCAACTTCCATCATCTGTGTGAAAGAATTCTGTCTCTCCTCAGCGGTTGTAGCCTCTCCTGTGAGGAGATGGTCTGAGATTGTAAGAATTGCGAGTGCATTCTTGCCTGCTCTTGCAGCATTCATATAGAGAGCTGCCGCTTCCATCTCGACTGCCATGATACCAAGCTTGCGCCACTTTGCCGAACCTTCCGTATCATCGCTGTAGAATGTGTCTGATGAGAGAATATTTCCCACATGATAATTTGCACCGTTCTCCTTTGCCGACTCGATTGCCGCCTCCATAAGAGGGTAGCTGGCTATTGCCGAGTAGCTTCCCGGAAGACCGAACTGTGAACCATAATTGGAGTTGGTTGAGGCTCCCATTCCGATTACAAGGTCTCTTACATGAACATTCTCCTGCATTCCTCCCGCAGAGCCGACACGTATTATGTTGTCAACCTCAAAGAAGTTAAACAGCTCATAGCTGTAGATTCCGATAGATGGCATTCCCATACCGCTCGCCATAACGGATACCTTAACACCCTTGTATTCACCCGTGTAGCCCTGAATGCCTCTTACATTGTTAACCAATACAGGATTGGTAAGAAATTTCTCGGCAATGAATTTAGCGCGAAGCGGGTCTCCCGGCATGAGAACCGTCCTGCCGAAATCTCCCGGTTTCGCATTTATATGTGGTGTTGGATAATTTGCCATAATTTTGTCTCCTTATTTGTTAAAATTAATTATATTTTCCTTGTTGAGCACAAAGTCATAGTAGTTACAGTCTTCCCTCTTGCGCCATCCGATATGCTTCCAAAAAGCATTTCCTATATCATTCTCGGTAAATGCAATCAAAGTCACATTGCTCACATGCTCTGCCTCAAGTGCTTCCATCGCCCTCACCACCATTGCCTTACCGATACCCTGATTGCGGAAGTTCTCAGCTACACATACATGATAGAGAGTACCTCTTCTGCCGTCGTGACCGCAGAGAATGCTTCCTACAATCACACCATCTTCCTCAGCAACAACACTTGTTGTAGGATTTCTTTTAAGGAATATCCTGACACCTTCCCTCGAATCATCTATGGAACGTATTGCAAATCCCTTTATGCCGAGCCACAGACTGCGCACTCCGTCATAATCGTCTATGGTCATGGTTCTTATAGTAACACTCATTATTTTGCCTCAATATACTTCTGAGCCGTGAGAAGCTCTGCAATAAGTACCGCACCGCCTGCTGCACCACGGATTGTATTGTGTGAAAGACCTACGAACTTATAGTCAAATACAGTGTCCTCTCTGAGACGTCCGAAGGATACGCCGAAGCCGTTCTCATAGTTGACATCAAGAGCTACCTGTGGGCGATTGTCCTCCTCAAGATACTGAATAAAATGCTTTGGTGCGCTTGGAAGATTAAGCTCCTGCGGAAGTCCTGAAAAGCTTCTCCACTTCTCGATAATCTGCTCCTTTGTAGGCTTTTTTTCAAAACTTACGAATACCGCTGCCGTATGACCGTTGAGAACAGGTACGCGGATACACTGTGTTGTAATCACAGGAAGCTGTGCCTTCTCAATCTTTCCGTCAACAACCTTACCCATGATACGAAGAGGCTCCTGCTCGCTCTTCTCCTCCTCACCGCCGATGTAAGGGATGATGTTGCCCACCATCTCCGGCCACTCCTTGAAGGTCTTTCCCGCACCGGAAATTGCCTGATATGTAGTTGCAACAACGACCTTAGGTCCGAACTCCTTTAATGCGACAAGCGCAGGAGTATAACTCTGGATTGAGCAGTTAGGCTTAACAACGATGAACCCCTTCTTTGTTCCGAGTCTCTTCTTCTGTGTCTCGATAAGAGCAAGGTGCTCCGGATTAATCTCCGGAACTACCATAGGAACATCCTCTGTCCAGCGATGAGCACTGTTGTTAGATACAACAGGAGTCTCTGTCTTTGCATAATCCTCCTCAATCTTCTTGATTTCTTCCTTAGTCATGTCAACTGCGCTGAATACAAAATCAACCTGTGATGCAACATGCTCAACATCATTTACATTGAGAACAATCATATTCTTTACAGCCTCAGGCATAGGTGTGTCCATCTTCCAACGGTCACCTACCGCATCCTCATAAGTCTTTCCTGCCGAACGAGGGCTCGCTGCCACTGCAACGACCTCAAACCAAGGGTGATTCTCAAGCAGGGCGATGAATCTCTGACCTACCATACCTGTTGCTCCCAAGATACCTACTCTTAACTTCTTTTCCATAAATAATTTCCTCCGCAATTCTTTTATTTCAAATGGCTTTTACCATTTTACTATCTTATCTGCAATCATCATGACATTCACAGTCACACGGCTGACTCTCAAGGACATCCGGTATTCCGTTGCCGTCGCTGTCAACTTCGCCCGGCTTGATTCCCGCATCGCCGACCATGTCCCTGCCTCTGACATTGTACTTATCGCGCTCCGCATTCACATACTGCTCGATAAGCCCTGCCACCATTCTGACATTGTGAACATTCTTGAGAACATTGTCGCAGTTATACACGCCGCTTGCGTATATGCTTATTGTCCCGTAATTGAATATTCTGCCGAGAAGCGAAATCTTCAGCTGCTTATCCTTTACCTTATAAAGCTCCACCTCATCCTCGGTAATATTTAAAAAGCCTTTTCTTATGACAAGCTTATTGTCATACAAAATATACTTTGTAAATGTAAACGGAAGTCCGAGTGCATTTCTCTTCTGACCTTTCCAGACCGGTTTCTTCTTTGATTTTCCTGCCATGACAATCCCTCCCATTAAAAATACGATTCAATGATATCCGCAATCCGCTTCGCCGCTTAACAGCCTTAATCAACCTTGCTGTAATATCCGAACTCATATCCCTTCGCTCTGACTCCGTCTATGAAATCGGCGAGCATTGTCGCGTTGGTTGTTGACTCTGCGTGAAGAAGATATATTGCGCCTCCGTGAACCTTATTGAGAGCATTCTGCAGTGATGTCGCCACATCAGGCTGTTCATCCACAACCCAGTCCTTGTATGCGAAGCTCCAGAATACACTCCTGTACCCCTGACTCTGAACAATCGCCAGACTCTGCTCACTGAATGCCCCTGTAGGGAATCTGAACAGATACATCTGATAGCCGAAGTGTTCAAGCACATAATCGTTGACTTCCTTGACCTCATTTATCTGCTGCTCCACGGACAGGGTACTGAGTCCTGCCGCCGGATGTGTCACTGAATGATTGCCAACCACATGACCCTCATCAATCATTCTCTGAACAAGCTCCGGATTATCCTTTGCATAAGGAAGTGTTATAAAGAATACCGCCTTTACATTCTTCTCCTTGAGCGTGTCAAGGATTCCCTCCGTAAGTCCGTACTCATAGCCCTCGTCCATCGTGAGATATACATAATTGCTCTCAGGCTGTATGAAATCCGTCGTATACTTTCCGTATCTGTTAATGTACCACTGGAGTCCCGTAGGTCTGTTGTTCTCATCCACCTCCGAACCAAAGCCGAACGGAACGTATTCTGATGAATATGAATCAAAATCCGAATTGATTGTGACTTCCGAACCGCTGTTGAGTGATGCCGAGGCATCCTGAACAACAACCGTTACATCCGCTCTGGCCTCGTTGCCGCTTCCGTCCTTTACGGATATGGAAGCCGCGTAGGTTCCCTCGGTGTTAAAATCAACCGCCGACGTGTCGGCAGTTATTCCTGCCGTTACATCACCGTCTATATTGTCTGTTGCTGTGACATTAGCCGTAATGTCAACCGGATTTCCTTTTGTCGCATATACAGTTGAATTAACACCGCTGAGCACAGGTGCTTCACTGTCGTTCACAACCATTATGACAATCGGAACCACCGTCATATTTCCGTATGAATCCTTAGCACATACCTCCGAATTATATGCGCCTGCCTCAGCAAATGTAATGCTGTCCGAGAGCTGCTTATCGGCATCCGCCCTGGTGATATCATCGGCAAATCCGACCGTCACGGAAGCATTGTCAGATACTGACTTCAATACATCCGTAAGCAGTAACGACTGTCCCGGGGCTACCGAGAATTCATCAGCATACAGCTCGACACTCGGAGCCGTCGTATCTACTACCTTAACCTCTATCTTGAGTGTCTTATCAGGATGAACAATCTCTGCCGTGTAGGTTCCTACTGTGTTATAATCAACAGAATCGGTATTGACCACGCACTTTGCAAGCTCATCGCCTGCTCCCTTCACATATATTGAAGCGTTCGTCGGCATTGAGTTTCCCTGCTCTAATATAAAAGTCTTGGCATTGAGTGTCACGGGAGCTCTTCCGCAGCCGCTGAGCGTAACGGCACTCATGATTACTGCCCCCGAAAGCATCAGCGCCGACATTGTGCTGACCGCTCTGTTCTTTGTATTGGAGTTTGAATTGCTTTTCTTTAAAAACATCTATTAAAATCCTCTCTGTATTTCTTTTTTCTTTCTTACACTGTACAGTATTAAAATGCTGTATCAAGAGATATACTAACATAAGAAAATTAATTTGTACAGTGCCAAAAATGCGCAATTAGTACTGTTGATTATCATAAAACCGCATATTATAATAAAAAGATGTTAAGGTCAAAAGATATTTTGACCTCTATGATATCATCCACCTAAGAAACGGAGCCTACCATGACAAAATTTGAAGAATTGCTAAAGAATATACATCACAGACATGTATATATACAGACTCACAATTTTCCGGATCCCGACGCGATTGCAAGCGGTTATGCCCTTTCAAAGCTTTTAGAGAGCCGCGGTATCACATCGACCCTATGCTACAGCGGACGCATTGATCGCCACAGCACGGCGAAGATGATTGAACTTGCGCATATTGAAATACACAATATCAACGACCTTCCGTCCGTCACTGACGATGACGAGGTTATACTCGTGGATTCTCAAAAAGGCAACTCCAACATCATAAATATGACCGGCGAGGAGATTATATGCATCGACCATCACCCTACCGGCGTGCGCACAGCACCTCCGGACACCGAATACAGATTCTACGATATCCGCCCTGATGTCGGTGCGTGTGCCTCGATTATCGCAAGCTATTTCTATGAGAACAACATTCCCATGGAGGACAACACCGCAACAGTCCTCTGCTTCGGAATAAGAATGGATACCAAGGGGCTTTCACGCGGCGTGTCCAACTTTGACATGGAAATGTTCTACAGAATATATAAGCACAGCAATCACGCCGTAATCAATTCATTAGAGAACAGCACCCTTGAATTTTCGGACCTCAAGGTATATGCAGCCGCCATCAACAGTATACAGGTATATGGCAGGGCAAGCTTTGCCAATGCCGGTTACAACTGTCCCGAAGCCCTCATTGCAAGCGTCTCCGACTTCATGCTGCAGCTTAAGGAGGTTGATTTTTCGGTTGTATACTCGTTCCGCAGCGACGGAGTGAAGCTTTCCATACGAAGTGAGGACGCCCTGTATGACGCCGGTGCCATTGCCGGCAGAGCACTTCGCGATATAGGTGGCGGAGGCGGCCACGCTTCCATGGCGGGCGGTTTCATCCCGTATGACAAACTGCCCGGACTCGGAAAGGATGATGTCGAGGACATCTCATCCATCATACGCGAGAGATTCCTTATGGAATTATCTTAATCCAATTAATTTAGCTATAAAACACAAGTGCATCGCGCCTTAACACGATGCACCTTTTTATTATAAAAATA
>FR895424.1 GCA_000435595.1 Firmicutes bacterium CAG:882 | reverse complement strand
ACATAAAAATCAGATCCGCATGTTTTGACAGTTGAATCCTTATAATTTAAAAATAAATATATAAAGCATGATGCCCTGACAGCTTGCGGGTATTTCTTCACATCCTGTCATGGCATCCTTTTTATTTTAATACTTGTTTATATTGAACACATAATTCAATATGTTTACCAGTTCTTTCACCGTATATCGCGAGTACACCGCCTCTCTTGCCATAACCGGGTCATCGGTTATTATATTATCAACTCCCATATTGGCAAGTGCCTTGACAATGGATGGCGAATTGACCGTCCACACATATATCTCTTTTCCGTTTCCATGCACAGCATCCACAAGTGCCTTATTGACAAATGTGTAATTGATGCTTATGACATCAACATAGCTTATGGAATAGAATGCCCCGTAAGCAGCCGACAGCACATATCCCGTGCTGATCCCGCTGTTAAGCTTTTTTACTTCCGTCAACACAGAATAGTCCAAGGATGTAACAACACATCTGTCCTCAATCTCTTTCCGCTCTATAATGTCAACAACAGCTTTAGTTAAGCCCTTTTCCTTTTTATTATACTTAATTTCTATATTGAGCTTGACCGACTGACCGACTTCATCTATAACCTGTTCGAGTGTCGGAACCATCTCTCCCTCATACTCCTGTGAAAACCAGCTTCCCGCATCCAACTGCTGTATTCTCTCAGACGATGTCTGCCATATATTTTGATTGACACCCGTTGTCCTTTTAAGACTTGAATCATGCATTACCACCACGACTCCATCAGCAGTCAGATGTACATCCAATTCGACATAATCAGCCATATCGTGAACTGCCTGATTAAATGCCGCCATTGTGTTCTCGGGTGCCGCAAGCGAGCTGCCCCTGTGTGCACTTATTTCAGGAACCCTAAGAAGCTCAACCCTGCCAAACGGATTCTTTGCCACACCCATGAATATATACACCAGAATTAATATCCCGGATATAACGACTCCCACGCATGTGCTTATCTTTCCCGCCAGCCTTATCCTGACCGGATTGTCAAGTATCTTTCCCGTATTTTCCGACACTCTCCACACTCTTCCTAATTCTCTTCTGTACCTGAAGAACATGCTCGTTATCGCAAAATACGATGCCGGAGCCGATATGAGCGCAAGTATCAGCGTGATTGTATTCTTAAAAGCCTTAATTACAGTCAGATATACGGCTATTCCCGCATGGGTAAAATTGAGTATCCTTATTCCTACAATAACCACAAGTGAAATAACAAGGAAAAGCACCCCCACTATCGCACTTACAAACACATTCCAGAAAAGTATCAGAAGAATCGTTCTTACTGTTCTCCCATGAAGAAGCGATGCACTCCTTTTGTATGCCTCGTTAACATTCTCACTTCCATATATAAGATAATTAGGCGTAAAAATCTCTCTCACGGCAAAAATAAAAAGTGCAAGACACACTGCCATTATTATAAAATACATCATGTTTTTGCTTCCGAATGCCCTGGTAATAAACTCAGGAACAGTCAGGTTCGTCATCGCAAGACCGAGTATAATAATATTGGAAAAAGGAAAAAGAAATATCTCGTATAAAAGCAATGACATATTCTTTCGTCTGAATTTAGCATAAAAATTGTTCACACCCGCATGAAACATATCGGCAACCTTGATTTTTCTGTTCTGCATTGCGGCTTCTATAACAACTGACAAGCAGCATTTTTCAAAGAACGTATACACGGCGATGACAAAAACAGTGCCGGCTATCATCATAATCGTGAACGGATTGGAAAAATATTTAGCAATATATCCATTAGTAAGATACTTGATTCCGGCAACCTTGAAGCTCAAATTAAATAAAAGTAAAAAAAGCGGATAGAACACCGCAACCGCAATAATCTTGTAAATCAACTCATAGATTAACAGTGTCTTTCCGCATTTTTTCAATACTATAAAATTATCCCTGATAATATTCTTCATTCAACCGGCTCTTTTCCAAACATTATTGTCCTATGCCATCTTCTCTGAATTCTTCTCCGTGTTCTTATCCTTAATTGAATGATAAAACTGACGTGCAAAATCTATGGAATAGGATATAAAAAGCAGTGCTGCCAGCAGTCTTACAGCCATAGGATTAATTGCATGCACCACTCCTTTTATTTTAACATTAATTACCATAAACAGCAATACACAAATGACCCCCCACGCGATTGAACTCTGCAGGCATAAAATCCCTTTATAGTTAAATCTTTTATGGTCATAATTCCACCACAGCTCGCCAAAAAGCCTTATCATAACCATAGCTACAATATACTCGAATATTGTTCCTCCTATACAGCCTGCAAAAAACAGAGCCACAGGATGCTTGGCAAAGGGAGCAAAAAGCGTGAATGCCCCGACACAGCCAAAGCCGTATATAACACAGAACGGGAGCTTTGAAAAGCCTCTGTTCTCCCAATATCCGAGCTGCACGCGGATTACAACGCACTCCATGCACCATCCGAAAAAGCTGTACATAAAAAACCATACTATAATCTGATATATATTCATATCAATAAAATTGCTCAAAACCAACTCTCTCATAATTATCCATCCCTCTCATCAACAGACTTTTTATGGAACGAAGTTCCCTGTTACGATTCAGGTGTCAAAACATGCTCTAT
>FR895423.1 GCA_000435595.1 Firmicutes bacterium CAG:882 | reverse complement strand
GTTCATAGAGCACGTTTTGACACCTGAATCCTATTTCAAAAAAAGAAGGACAGATACGAAATCTGCCCTTCTTTTTTGTGACTAAAATCTTATATAGATTTATTACATCATTATCTCTGAACTCTTGCGCCTGCACCGCCCATGATAGCTTCAACTTCCTTCTTAGTAGCCATTGTTGTATCACCAGGAGTTGTCATGGCAAGTGCGCCGTGAGCTGCACCGTAGTTAACAGCTAACTCAGCATCGCCTGTTGTCATAAGACCATATACAAGACCTGATGCGAATGAATCTCCGCCGCCAACACGATCCATAATCTCAAGACCCTTGTAATCCTTAGCCTTGTAGATTTCACCATCTGCCCAGCAGATTGCGCTCCAGTCATTAACTGTAGCAGTCTTAACTGTACGAAGAGTTGTAGCAACAGCCTTGAAGTTAGGATATGTCTTAGCTGCCTCGTTAATCATCTTCTTGTATCCGTCAAGGTTGAGCTCCTTAAGGTCTGCATCATTTCCCTCAATCTCGAATCCAAGACAAGCTGTGAAGTCTTCCTCGTTACCGATCATAACATCAACATACTTAGCGATTTCCTTGTTAACTTCCTGAGCCTTAGCCTGTCCGCCGATAGCATCCCACATGGATGGTCTGTAGTTAAGGTCGTAAGAAACGATTGTTCCGTACTTCTTAGCTGTCTTGATAGCTGCAAGAACTGTCTCGCATGACTGCTCAGATAATGCTGCATAGATACCGCCTGTGTGTAACCATCTTACGCCAAGTGTTCCGAAGATATACTCGAAATCAAAATCCTCAGGAGTAGCCTGTGAAATAGCTGTGTACGCTCTGTCTGAGCATCCCTTGGCACCACGGATACCGAATCCACGCTCTGTGAAGTTGATACCGTTACGGCATAATCTTCCGATACCATCTGTCTTCTTCATGTAAATAAGGTCTGTTGCAACACCACCCTGCTCAATGAAATCTGTCATTAACGCACCAACCTCATTGTCAGCAAAAGCTGTGATGACAGCTGATCTTAAACCAAAGCACTTATGAAGTCCACGAACTACATTGTACTCTCCGCCGCCTTCCCAAGCACGGAACTGTCTTGCTGTACGGATTCTTCCCTCGCCCGGATCAAGACGTAACATAACCTCGCCTAATGATACAGCATCATACTTGCACTCGCTTGCTGGTCTTAAATTTAAATTCATCGTTCTGCCTCCATCTTCTGACTTGTAAGTCATAAATCATTGTGAAATTATGTCGCACTCGACATACTATGTAGGCATTATAACATAAGAATGTAAGTACTTTCAAGAGCTTGTTGGGAAGTTAATATTTTCACAAACTTTTTCATAAAAGTTGTCGTAAAATTTCACATTTATATGGAAAAAATCACACGTTAATGCTATACTCGTCTGTAGTATTGAAAAAATTCAAAAAAAGTGAAAGGCAAGGTGCATACTTTTATGACAGACAACAACGAAATAACTGAACTGGAACGCAGCAACAAGACCTGTATGGCTGCCCATATAGCAACTGACACCGTAATGCTGCTTCTGCTGGTTCTGCAGGCTGTGACAAGAGGAATAAACCCACTTGTACTCGCAATATCATTTGTTCTTGGAATTATTCCCGTCACCGCTGAGATTATTTTCTGGCGGCGCAGTCATGATACCGCTGCAATAAAGCATCTCGTAGGCAACGGCTTTGCCGTATTCTTCACTTTCTACATTTACACCTCAACAACCTTCATGGCATCGCTTTTTGTTATTCCCATGATACTTGTAATATCCGTATACAATGATAAAAAGTACTCCCTCATGGTCAACACCGGTGTTGTCTTAGAAATTATCATTCTTGCAGCCCTCGGCATTAACAAGCACATGTATTCATATCCCGACAGCGATGCAGCGGCAATCCACATAATTTTTGTAACGCTCACCGCCATCTACTCATACATAACATCATCAACTCTCAGCAGCAATGAAAAGAAGCGTTTAAATGACATAAAGGCTTCACAGAAAAAGACCGAACAGCTTCTCAACGATATCTCAGAGCTGTCAGAAAAGATGACTGCGGGGATAGAATACATACATAAAGAATTGGACTTGCTCAACGAGAGCTCAGCCTCAACAGCTTCAGCCATGCAGGATGTCTCCTCCGGTGCTCTTGATACAGCCAACGCCGTTCAGCAGCAGCTCATGCAAACCGAAGCCATACAGCAGCAGGTCAGCACGGTCAGCAGCATATCCGGCACTATTCAGGACAGTATGCAGCACACAATGGCTGTGATTGACGGTGGCATGAAGGACGTAGACAGTCTTGTAGCAAGGGTGAACGGCTCCGTTGAAAGCAGCGTCGAGGTGGGCGATAAGCTGAATGAGCTTGACCACCATATCAAGGAAATGAATTCCATCATCGTCCTCATCAGTGACATCACCTCGCAGACCAGCCTGCTCTCACTCAACGCAAGCATTGAGGCGGCAAGAGCCGGAGATGCCGGAAGAGGCTTTGCCGTAGTCGCAGGTGAGATTTCTCACATGGCAAGCCAGACCAGTGAGGCTACCGAGCACATTACGGAAATAATCAATAACTTTTCAAATACGATAACAGATGTTGTCCGTGTAATCAATAATATGATAGACGGTATCAACGGCGAGAAAGACTCGACCGCCAACACCGCCAAGGTATTCGGGCAGATAAAAGCCAACAGCTCATCCGTGCACGAACAGCTCGACGGACTGGCTGATAACATACTAAAGCTTAAAAATGCCAACGATGCCATATCTGATTCCATACAGACCATCTCCGCCGTATCCGAGGAGGTTTCGGCTCATTCAAGTGAGACGCTTGATCAGGAAAATAAAAACTCTGAGATATTAAAGCGCATTGACACCAAGATGAATGAGCTTATGGCTCTCATATCCGGGCAATAACAACAGTTTCAAAACTGTTTACGTTCTGTTCTTCTTAATGATTTCCCCGACTTTCCGCATTGTCTTTATCATTGCGGAAAGTTCGTCGGTGTCAATTTCAGCCTCTATCTCGTCAAAGCATCTCTTCATGTAATCACGTTCTTCTTCCATAAGTCTGTGTGCCGTCTTTGTGAGCTCCACATAAGTCTTACTCTTCTCGGCATTGGTTTTCCATTCAACATATCCCTTGTCGTGAAGCTTGGTAACAGCCTTTGAAATATCCGTAATAGACATATTCATCATCTCGGCAAGCTCCCACAGATATGCACCGCTCTCGTGCTGTGAGCTCTTGCTGCAATGTTCGATATAGTACAAGAAAAGGTAGTCAGCGCGCTTCACCGAGCTGAATACCTTATCCACGTCAAATGTCTGTACAAAAAAATCTTCAACTGCTGCTCTGCTTAATTCATGCATTGGCAATACCTCCATCTTATAATTTTGCTGCATAAATTAATTATATGTGTGAAAATAGTTAATTACAAACAAAATGTTGAAATTTTATCTAATTTTCATAAAATGTATCACACAATTTACCTCAATTACCCCTCATCACGGCGTGACATATCATCGCCGCCCACACGATACACACGGCATCTGCGACTCATCCATCCACAAAGAATAGCAGACATCTTTTCAATAAGAGCATCTCCCTCTGCATGTCCGAATCTGTCATTCGTGACCTTCAGATTGTTGAGATCCCAGAATATAACGGCAACCCTTTCAATATCAGCGGAACAACAAAAAAAGCCGCCGATATTGAAAAGGCAATTGTCACCCACCTCGTATCTATAACAAAAAAATCCACCGCCGTAAGCAACCAAATAACAACCATGGCTATAAAAAACCATAGAAAGCTCTTGAGTGTACGCACGTTGGATTTTTTCTCCTGCAATTTCAGTTCTATCTTATATTGTTCATTCAAATCGTTCATATCTATGCCTCTTGCATTTTTAATCGCATAGATTTTATTTTAACATTTTTGTGTCGCAAGGGCAACCTTTTAGGACTAATTTACCCTGTGTAATTTTGCCTTTTTCATTACAAATCAAGCTGCTTATGCACTGTAATATTCGGTTCTTCTGCGCATGAGAACCTTTTTCACATGAAAATATGCCGGAATCAGAAACGCGTCCGCAAATATCCACGCGATAGGGCTTCCGAGACATACGCCGGTATATCCTATCATCGGAACAAGAACGAAGCCCGCAAGTGACCTTGCAACCATCTCAAGCACACCCGCCAATATCGCAAACGAGGCGAAGCCCATTCCCTGAATAAGGAATCTCACAATGTTTACAAGCGCAAGCGGAAAATAGAATGCCGTATTCCATATAAGGAACTGTCTTACCTGATGTATTATCTCCTGTTCGCTGCCATCGACAAAGAGCTGTGCCAGAAGGCCGCCTCCGAATACCGCTATCAGTACCGCTATAACAGCATATACCGCACCTAACAGCACGCATGAGGCAAGTCCCTTATCAAGGCGGTCAAGCTTTCCTGCACCTACATTCTGTCCTCCGTAGGTTGCCATCGTTGACCCCATCGCATCATAAGGGCATGCAAGGAAATTACATACCTTTCCGGCTGCCGTGACCGCCGCAACGGCCGATGAACCAAGTGTATTTGTAGCCGTCTGGAGTATAACGCTTCCTATCGCTGTTATGGAATACTGAAGCCCCATCGGAACACCCATCGCGCAAAGCGAACCCATCATGTGGGCATTGACAGCCCACTCATCCTTCTGAATATGGAGTATATCGAACTTCTTTATCATGTACCACAGACAGC
>FR895422.1:7184-11469 GCA_000435595.1 Firmicutes bacterium CAG:882 | reverse complement strand
TCGGACTCTTTTTTGTCGTAGGGGGACTTGAGCAGACAGGCATTCTTGAAGTATTTGCACAGTTCATCGGAAAGGTCAGCGGCGGAAACATAATGGTAATGATAGCAATTATTATCTGGGTATCAGCCATTGCGAGTGCATTTATCGACAATATTCCGTTTGCGGCAACAATGATTCCGGTTATAAAGACACTTTCTGCAACAACGGGTGCAGACCTAGCGGTTCTTTCATGGACGCTTGCAATGGGAACCGACATCGGAGGAAGTGCGACACCAATCGGTGCCTCTGCCAACGTAGTCGGAACCTCCATCGCTTCAAGAGAGGGTTATCCTGTAACCTGGGGCAAATACTGTAAGGTTGCCGTTCCGGCGACAGTCATTGTAATTCTTCTCTCGATGGTGAGCATCTATGTGAGATATCTGTAAAAATTCGTGCTTTTGAACAGAGCGGATTGCAAATATCATTGACAGAAAATTTAAAGAATTATAAGAAAACTATTTACAAAAACAGGTATTTTAATGTAAAATATAACTATTCAGAAGCCGCAGTTTTGCAGAGGTGGTTATGAATAGTTATATTTTTTTTACCGATATTGTGGAAGTTATATAACCGTTCATAACAGATGCAATGACGCGAAGAGGAGGCATTTATATGGGTGAACAACTGATTATTGCAGTAAGCCGTGAGTTCGGAAGCGGCGGTCACGCAGTGGCACAGCTTCTTTCTGAGAAGTACAATATCCCTATATATGACAGCAATCTGCTTGAGGATATTGCGAATCAGAAGAATCTTGATGCGCAGGCTCTCGGAAAGTATGACGAGAAATCAAAGTCTTCATTTTTTACAAGGTCGGTTAGAGGCTTCAGCACATCTCCTGAGGAGAATCTTGCATGGATGCAGTTCAAGTACCTAAAGGGCATGGCTGACGAGGGCAAGTCCTTTGTCATTGTCGGAAGATGCGCGGAGGAGGTCTTAAAGGGCAATCCGAATCTTATCACTGTTTTCGTACTTGGAAACATGGAGAATAAGATTCACAGAATCATGGAGCGCTATCAGACGAACAGGGATAAGGCAGTCAAGCTTATCGAGCAGCAGGATAAGAAGAGAAAGTCCTATCACAACACATATTGTCAGGGCAAGTGGGGAGACTCAAGAAATTACGATATCTGCATCAACAGCAGACTCGGAGTTGATGCGACCGCTGACATTATTGCACATTATATTGATGACGCGAGAGCACAGAAGAATTGAAGTTAAATGGAGCGTTTGGCTTTGTAACGGAGCATCCGCCTTTTGGGTGGATGCTCCTTGTATTATGAGATGTTTAGAGGAACCTTAGATTTTTAATAATCGTATCCCTTCCACCGAATACTTCATATATCATCTTTTCTTCTGGAGACATCATGGATTCATTCTGGGTTATTCCAGAAAATTAATAACACAGCATATAATACAAACTGCTTTTCCCGATATAATTAGGTAAGATTTAAGATTTGAAATGAGGAAAAGCATGAACATATGACTTTATAAAATGTGCGTATAATCATAAAAAATAGGGTTATAATACTTGCGTATAATCAAAAAATAAATTACAATATGCGTATAATCATAAAATATAGAACTAATATATATGCGCATAATCTGGAGGAACCATGATATTAAAAAGAAAAATATATAAAAAACTACTGGAATGGAAAAAGGAGTGTCAGGGGAAAAAAGCTTTACTGATAGAAGGCGCCAGACGTATTGGAAAGTCTACCATCTGCGAAGAATTTGGGAAAAATGAATATGAAAGTTATCTCCTTATTGACTTTGCTAAAAAAGATAAGGAAGTCGAAATGTATTTTGAGCGATATCTGAATGATCTGGATACATTTTTTATGCTGTTACAGACACATTTTGGAACAAAACTGACAGAGAGAAACTCTCTTATTATTTTTGATGAGGTACAGATGTTTCCACAGGCAAGAGCTGCGATAAAATATTTAGTGGCAGATGGAAGATATGATTATATCGAGACTGGTTCACTGATATCAATCAGAGAAAATGTAAAAAATATTGTGATACCATCAGAAGAAAGACATATTAATATGTATCCATTGGATTTCGAAGAATTTGCAATAGCATTGGAGGAAGAATTACTGGTTGAATATATAAAAAAATGCTTTGAAAAAAGAGAACCTTTGGAAAGAAGTATGCATAATCAGGCAATGCTTCTGTTTCATCAATATATGCTTGTTGGTGGGATGCCTATGCCTGTAGTAGCATTTATTGAAAGTAAAAAAGATTTTACAGAAGCGGATAAAGAAAAAAGGGACATTCTTAAATTGTATCGGGAAGATATTATGAAGATAGATATGAGATATAGAAGCAAAGTTCTTGCAATCTATGACCAGATTCCGGGATTCCTGTCACAGCATGAAAAAAGAGTTGTATTCAAAAAGCTACAGGATGGTAGTTACGCAGACCAGTACGAAGAAACATTTTTCTGGCTGTCGGATTCTATGATATCTAATGAGTGTTTTTTGTGTAATGATCCTAATGTGGGGTTATCATTAAATGAGACAAGAAGCTATGTAAAGTGTTATATGGGAGATACCGGTCTTTTGGTAAGCCATGCGTTTGATGAGAATGAATTACTTGAAGATGAAGTGTATAAACAGATATTGGCAGGCAAATTGCAGATTAATGAAGGGATGCTTTATGAAAATGCAATAGCCCAGATGCTGGTAGCAAATGGACATAAGTTATATTTTTATACACACTATAATGAAAATAAGCATCGAAATGATATAGAAATTGACTTTATTATTTCAAATAACAGCAGATTAAAATATAAGATGTTTCCGATTGAAGTAAAGTCTGGAAAGCAATATAAAACGACCTCATTAAATAATTTCAGAGAAAAATACAAGGAGCGCATAGGGGAAAGTTATATTATTCATCCAAGAAATTTAATTGTAAAAGATGGAATTATATGCATTCCACCATATATGACGATGAATATATAAAAATCTGACATACACACTTGACAATATCACTCTGATGAAGCGGTGGTGCTGTTTGAAAAATCACCGGCGGCGGTAACCATGTTTTTCAGGCTTGCCGCTGTCTCAGGGACACCTCTTGTCTTGAGTCCGCAGTCAGGGTTCACTCATAGCTTCTGCGGGCTTTTTTTTTAATAATTAGGTTATGAATCCTTAATCCTTGTCCGTAGAATCTTAATAAAATTGGTGATATAATATAATAGATGAACAAAAGTCACTAATTTTACTGCAGGAGGAATATGGCATGAAGGAAATCAAGTCACCTAAGAAGCCGTTAATATTCTATTACGGCATAGTTCTGTTACTTTTAATTCTGTTTAATCTGATTGTATCCCCTATTCTTATGGAGCGTCAGGTCACTGAGGTGGACTATGGCACATTTATGAGAATGATTGAGGAAAAGAATGTAGGTCAGGTCGAGGTCGGCAATTCGGAAATCGTGTTTACCGACAAGGATAACACCGCAATCTACAAGACGGGAGCGATGGACGATCCTAATCTCACGGAGCGCCTTTACAATGCGGGGGCGAGCTTCGCAAAGGAGATTGAAAAGACGACATCGCCGCTTATCAGCTTCCTTGTAACGGGTATTCTGCCGCTTGTAATCTTCATCGTTCTTGGTCAGTATATGTCAAGGAAGCTTATGCAGCAGATGGGCGGCGGAAAGAATTCCATGGCATTCGGCATGGGAAAGAGCAACGCAAAAATATATGTGCAGTCGACAGAGGGAATACATTTTTCCGATGTTGCAGGAGAGGATGAGGCAAAGGAGAATCTTGCCGAGATAGTGGATTATCTTCACAATCCGTCAAAGTATACGGATGTGGGTGCTTCGATGCCGAAGGGACTTCTGCTTGTAGGCCCTCCGGGAACAGGTAAGACAATGCTTGCCAAGGCTGTCGCGGGTGAGGCAAATGTTCCGTTCTTCTCAATATCGGGCTCGGAATTCGTTGAGATGTTCGTCGGAATGGGAGCATCCAAGGTTCGTGACCTTTTCAGCCAGGCAAAGGAGAAGGCTCCTTGTATCGTATTTATCGATGAGATTGATGCCATCGGAAAGAAGAGGGACGGTCAGCTTGGCGGAAACGATGAGCGTGAGCAGACTTTGAACCAGCTTCTTACAGAGATGGACGGCTTCGAGGGAAATAACGGCGTTATCATTCTTGCTGCTACGAACCGTCCGGAGTCACTTGACCCTGCACTCACAAGACCGGGACGTTTTGACAGACGCGTGCCTG
>FR895422.1:1139-7128 GCA_000435595.1 Firmicutes bacterium CAG:882 | reverse complement strand
GCGATACTCAAGGTTCATGCAAGAAAGATTAAGCTCTCCGACGACGTGGATTTTCACACGATAGCGCGAATGGCTTCCGGTGCATCGGGCGCTGAGCTTGCCAATATTATAAATGAAGCAGCTCTTAGAACCGTAAGAAACAACAGAACCATTGTGACTCAGGCAGACCTTGAGGAGAGCATTGAGGTTGTAATAGCGGGCTATCAGAAGAAGAACGCCGTTCTCTCGGATGAGGAGAGGAAGATTGTCTCATATCATGAGGTAGGACATGCTCTTGTTGCGGCACTTCAGACCAATTCAGCTCCGGTTCAGAAGATTACCATTATTCCGCGTACCTCGGGCGCGCTCGGCTACACAATGCAGGTTGAGCAGGGCGACAAGTACCTCATGAACAAGAAAGAGATTGAGAATAAGATTGCGACATTCACGGGAGGACGTGCAGCGGAGGAGGTTGTCTTTAACGAGATTACTACCGGTGCATCCAACGATATAGAGCAGGCGACGAAGCTCGCGCGTGCGATGATTACCAGATACGGAATGACGGAGGAGTTCGACATGGTTGCGATGGAGACCGTCACGAACCAGTATCTCGGCGGCGATACATCTCTTAGCTGCTCCGCAGACACGCAGAAGGAGATTGACAAGAAGGTTGTCGAGCTTGTGAAACGCCAGCACGAGAAGGCAAAGAAGCTTCTTGAGGACAACAGGGCTAAGCTTGATGAGCTTGCCATGTATCTCTACGAGAAGGAGACCATCACCGGAGATGAGTTCATGAGGATTCTCAATGATGGTAAAGGAAAGGCAGGTGAGCAGGCATGAAGGAATACTCACGCTGCAAATGGCTTGAGTTGACAGAGGGCGTATTGCTCATCATACTCGGCATAGTCACACTTATCTGTCCGACAGGTGTATTTTGGGGCTTCTCAATCATATACGGTGTCATGGCGATAGTTACAGGTATCGCTGACATTATCTTCTATGTCAAGATGGAAAAATACACGGGCTTCGGACCTGTGCTCGCACTCGTATCCGGTGTAATGAGCGTACTTGCAGGAGCGATGCTTCTCATGTATCCGAATGCGGGACAGCTTATAATCGTTATGCTCATACCGATATGGTTCATCGCGCACAGCATATCGAGACTGTCACATCTTCCGCTTGTCAGGATTGGAGCCGGAAGAGTATATTACATATTCTCTCTCGTGCTTAATATAATCGGAATCATCTTGGGAGTGCTCATGATATTCTCGCCGTCGATAGCACTGTTCTCGGCATCGGTGCTTATAGGAACGTATCTCATTCTGCTTGGAGCAGACTGCGTTATCATGGCGGGGAGCTTCGGAAAGAACATTAAATAATCACGGACGTTCAACGTATAATGGTATGGCATCCTGCGATTTAACGACAGTTCACCAGGATGCCATGTCTTTATTTGTTGAAGCGGCTGTGGTATAATTAATATATTATCACGTTGAAGGGAGTTCACATGAGTAAGGGGAAGATTCTTGTTGTTGAGGATGAGAGGGACATAAGGGAGGGCTTGTGCGAGTTTCTTGTAAAGGACGGCTATGATGTAACTGCATGCGGAGACATGCAGGAGGCAGAGAAAATTATTGCTCACGGTGGTGTAGATTTGTATCTGCTTGATGTCATGCTTCCCGATGGAAGCGGGTTTGAATTGTGCGAATATATCAGGGATGGCTTAGGAAGCAGTGCTCCGGTTATCTTTTTGACGGCACTTGACGATGAGGACAGCGTTGTGAGAGGACTTGAGACGGGCGGTAATGATTATCTTGGGAAGCCGTTCAGGAAGCGTGAGCTTATGGCTCGTGTCGGGGCGCATCTTAACAGATATCATAAGAGCAGTGAGATATACAGAGCAGGAGATTTATCATATGATAAGCCGGCGGGGAGAGTGTATAAGTGTGGTGAGGAATTGGAGCTTAGGAAAAACGAGCTTAAGCTGCTTGGCTTTTTTATGGAGAATCCCGGTATTCTAATACCCAGAGAAAGGCTCCTTGAGCTGATGTGGGATATTGACGGTGAGTTTGTGGATGACAATACACTGTCAGTGGAGGTAAGCCGTCTGCGTAAGAAGCTTGGCAGATGGAATGACAGGGAATACATTGACACGGTCAGAGGAATCGGCTACAGGTGGAATGAACGGGGTGACAGATAATGAAGAGTGGAAAATACAGAGGTTTTGATATTGCTATAATAGGTCTTGCATGCTGCATGGGAGCTCTGGCTCTTGGCGGCATGCTTTTTATGTTGAAGTTTTATACAGGGCAGATGCAGAGTATGGTCGGAATTGTGTATGAGTACGACGAAAATGTTGCAAAGGAGCTGCTGGGTGGAATGTTCATGGGGCAGGGTGAAACGGCAATGGGTATAGAGGCGGCAAAAAATCTCGGATATACGCAGGATGCCTTCAGTCTGTGGAACAGATTGAATATTCATGGGACGATGCTGCTTTTCGGCGGTGTGGCAGTGATTATTTTGTGTGGCATAATATGCATTGTTGTGATTAGAGGAAGACGACATGATATAGCTGACACGGAAAATGAGCATACCATAAACAGACTTGCGGAGGATGCGCGGGCAAAGGAGAAATATTATACCGACAGGCAGCAGGATATTCAGATATTTATGGAGAATGTGGCACATCAGCTTAAGACTCCGCTTGCGGCGGTAATGGTGAACTTGGAATTGCTTGACGGAGAAGACAGGCAGCAGGATGAGCTGCACAAGGAAAAATGCATTGAGAATATAGAACACATGAAGGAGCTGCTGATGCTTCTGTTAAATTCTGCACGCCTTCGGGTCGGAAAGCTTCATTTTAACAAAAAAAGAGTGGATACAGCTTCACTGGTGACGAGACTTGAGCTTGAAAATGATGACCTTATTGTGGAGAGAGTGCCATCATGTATGATAGATGCGGATGAGGAGTGGCTTTATCAGGCTGTGAATAATATTGTGTCAAACGGGCTTGAGTACGGCAGGGTGATTCTGAGTGGAACATGTCAAAGCGACCGTGTAAGCCTTGAGATAAAGGATGAAGGCCCGGGGGTGAATAAGGATGAGATGTCGAAGCTGTTTGAACGATATTATGTAGGTGAAAATTCAAGAAAGGACAGCACGGGAATAGGTCTGAATCTTGCATATATGGTTGTGAGGGCACACGGAGGTGATATTGTGGTACATAGTACTGATGACGAGCCGGGGTGTACGATAAAGATTACCATACCGAGGTACAATGTGAAAGAAAAAATAAAAATAAATGAATCTGTAAGAGTCCTGTAAGAATTGAAGTGTATGCTCTTATTATACAGACAGGAGAATTTATTCCATAATGAGAGAGGAGCATGGCTATGGACTTGATTAGTGTTGGAAGACGGCGGCGAAGGAAAGAGCTTATAAGAGTATCGGCTATTGTATTTCTTGTGAGCTTTTTTCTTGCCGCTTTTTTGCTCTATCACAGTCAGATGGAGGAGTACGAAAATCAGAGGAATATAAGGATGTGCGGGAGCTGGATACTTGAACAGTCAGGCTATACCACAACATCGGAAGTACTGCACCCGTATGTAAAAAAGACGGGTGATGTGCTTGGAGGCGTGCATGTATACTTAAATGACGACGGGGATGCGTTTTCAAATGATACGGGGCTGTATATCGGGACACTTCCCGACAATATGTCTGACATTGGGCGAGTGAGGATATTTGACGGGCGGATGCCTGAGAGCGAGGGAGAGATAGCGCTTATGCTCGGGGCACTTGAAAGGCTTGGGCTTTCATATGAACTCGGGCAGCGGATAGAGGTATGTTACGGAAAATATTACGATTACGGCGAACTGCGTGAGAAAAACATGAATCAGGAGTATCACACCAAGAGCTATGTGGTCACGGGTATTCTGTACAATTATCTCGATTTGTGGTCGACGGACTCGGGAATGCCGGGCATGATTGTGTCGGCGGAGGATTTTGCCACGATTGATGCTCAGAAAATTCATTTTGGATTTTACGGTCTTAAAGGCGAATATGCGGATGTAAATACCGAATTTGCGAGGACGCTTGCGGATGGGGATTCCACCTTAGCCTATAATTCCAAGGTCTATGACGCAGTACTGTGGGACAGCGGGGTCACGAATGTGTGGGTTTTGGTATCCGTCATGGTGATTGGCTGCTGTGCGATGGTATACATAATAATTCAGGAAAACAGACGAAGAAAGAGCGCGTACTACCTTATGAGGTGCATAGGTGCATCTAAAGGCCAGATAAGGGCGTTCTCGATTCAGGAGAGTGTGTTTACCATGCTCCCGGTGGCAACGGCGGGCGTGCTTGGGGCGTACATGATATGTGCCGTGGCTGTGATTTTCGTGAGCAGGGCGGCGGATGTAGAGTACTTTTTCGTCTTTGATGTCGGATTGCTGCTGCGGATTGTGGGAGTGGTATTTTTAACGATGCTTGTGGCTGTTTTGGCTTCGCAGACCACGCTTATGAGCAGGCGGATGGTACAGGGCGAGGGAAAAATAAGTGCACGCAGGGCAAACCACCTGAGAAAAAAGATACACGGCGGAAAGAACGGAAGAATGATAACTCCCGCTTATGCGGCAAAGCGTCAGAACGCGCTTCACCCAGTGAGGACGATACTTTTGAGGGTGATAGGAATTGCTGTGTGCAGTGTGGTGCTCTACAGCTTCACCAAAATTTACACGGATATATCATATTATAAGGGCTTTAAGAGCTCTGTGAATGATTTCACAATCGATATGCCGTCCGGCTTTTACTATCAGATTGACTATGAGGATAAGGAGACGGGGATGGTGACGTCGACCAACGCCTCGTTTTATGACACGGATGGCGGTTTCTCAAAAACGGCGCTCAAGAGCATGGAGCTTGTCGAGGGAATCCGCGCGATGAACTATAATGCGAGGGTGTCAACGCATAAGATTACATGGAACGGCATGGAGCAGTCGGAGTATTATAGGGAGGCTGTCAATGAAGTAACCAAAGTTTACGGGATGAATGGCGGCTATTGGCAGTACGATGACAAGTACGGGGAGCTTTTTACGGAAATTTATTGCAGCAATTATGATGACATCTGGGAGGCGTTTGCAAAAAATATCAGGTGGGATGGCGCAGACCGCAAAAAATTCGAGAGCGGGGAGCAGGTTCTGGTGCTGTTTAACACGGATGAAACAGACTCATCGCTCACGGCAGGGACGGTAATACATATCCCGACAGCATCGGGAAATATAGATGTAGAGGTTGCGGTTGTCGGAACTTCGGCAAATGTGTCGGACGGTGTGCCTTATGGCGGAAAATATTATACAATATACGGCTCCGAAGCGCTCGGAGAGCGGATTGCGGCTGCCGACGGCAAGGAGTTTAAATATACGCAGGCGCAATTTATATTTGACAATTACAGGGATGCCGAATTTATCGCGCAGCAGTTGTCAATAATTGCCGTGAGAAACGGCGGAAGCTACACTTCAAGATATGGTGAACTGAAAAATCAATACAAATCCATAATGCACGAGTTTTTTATGTACGGATGCTTTGTGGCGGCGCTGTTTTTCATGTTTGCGGTCATAAGAATTGCAATCCTGAAGGATGATATTGCGGGGCTACGCGAGGCGAGGGCAAAATACAGGCAGGAGGGTGTGGATGACGGCTTCCTCATAAAACAGTCGGCGTGCGACGCGGCAAAGGACGGCTTGTCACTGCTTGCTTCGATTCCTGTTTTTGTGGCGATATACGGCTTTGTCTATGTAAATCAGATAAAAAAGGCTGCAATCACAGGAGGATGGCTTACATCGCACAGGCTTGGCAGGGTATTCACATACTCAACGGCGAAGGAGGGGCTGAAGCTGGTTCCGATACAGCTCTTAGACCTTCCGTATGAGTGGAATTTTGTGATTGTTGCGGTGATTGTTATTGTATTTGTAATTGTGGGCACGGTGATGACGGTAAAGGAGCTCAGAGTCGG
>FR895422.1:0-1111 GCA_000435595.1 Firmicutes bacterium CAG:882 | reverse complement strand
CGGAAGAGCGCGAGGCAATCGGAAATAAAAATATAACTTTTGGAAAGGACGGTAGAAATATGGGTAGGGACATTGTCTTAGAGGCGGTAAATATATCGAGGACGTATGCGGGAAAGGTTCCCGTAAGGGCACTCAAAGGCTGTAGTGCTGCGTTTGAGAGAGGCGAATTTGCAGCGATAATAGGAAAGAGCGGCTCTGGGAAATCAACATTTTTAAGAATACTCGGCACGCTCGATGTGCCGGATGATGGGACGGTAAAGATTGGCGGAGTGGACATATATGGCGGAGGCACGAAGCTTTCGGACAAGCAGCTCTCCGAGTTCAGAAGAAGAAATATAGGCTTCGTGTATCAGGACTACAACCTTTTCCCGGAGTACACGGCATACGAGAATATAGTTTTTCCTGTACACCTTGACAAAAGGCGTGAGGATAGGGAAGAAGTGACGGAGATTATGGAAAAGCTTGGCATTGAACATTGCAGGGACAAGTTTCCGTTCGAGATGTCCGGCGGTGAGAAGCAGAGAGTGTCGCTTGCGAGAGCACTTGTCAACAAGCCCGCAGTGATACTTGCCGACGAGCCGACAGGAAATCTCAATGCAGAGACCTCATCCGAGGTCGCAGCACTTCTACGCAATGCGTCCGACATGTTCGGGCAGACTATCGTGATGGTGACACATGACAGGCAGATGGCGGACTTTGCGGACAAAGTGCTGGTGATAAAAGATGGGGTGGTGCGGTAGAGCAACCTGCGAGTGACACTGGGATGTGATATGATGTATTCCCGGACGTGATATGTTCCCGGATGTGATATGTTCCCGGACGTTCAACGAATAATGGTATGACATCCTGCTAAAACTGTCGTTAAATCGCAGGATTGCCATACCATTATTGCGTTGAACTGTATTATACGATAACCCCGATAAGTGCCGTTATGCCGCCCACAACCACAGTCAGTCAGCCGGATACTTCGCAAGCTTTTCCTTCATCGGGGTGAGATAAGGACGGACTCGGCTGGGTTTGTTGCTCTTTTTATAAATCCATTTTTTCAATCCTACGAATACCAATGTGGGTAAATAAAATTCCCATACAAATAGTATAAAGGAAAAAAATC
>FR895421.1 GCA_000435595.1 Firmicutes bacterium CAG:882 | reverse complement strand
TAACCCTGATCGGAGGTACCTTATGCTTCACACTACAATCGAACTGAAACCTGATTATAAGAAAGCAGGAATATCCCACAGTGACACTGTGGCAAAGCTCACAACTTACATAATTGACCATCACAGTGAGTTCCGCGGCGACAAGACGCGCCCAATGATTTTAATCTGCCCGGGCGGCGGTTACATGCATCTGTCCTCACGCGAGGCTGAGCCCATTGCCCTCCGCATGAATGCGCATGGCTACAATGCCTGCATTCTCTATTACAGCCTTGCACCTGATATGTACCCTTCACAGCTTCTTGAAGCGGCAATGGCAGTGGATTACATAAAAAAACATGCCGAAGAATGGCATGTCAACAATGAAAAAATATGTATTTGCGGATTTTCCGCAGGTGCCCATGTTGCCGGAAGCCTTGGAACAATGTGGAAGGACGAACTGATTACTGAGGTCCTCGGCGGAGAAAGCATGGATTACAGACCATCCTGCATGCTCCTCTCCTACCCTGTAATCACGGCAGGTGAGTTCGCTCACCGCGGCTCCTTTGACGCACTTGTCGGCGGCGATGAGAAGTTATACGACACCGTATCACTCGAAAAGAGAGTGAATTCCGATACCGTTCCTACCTTTATATGGCATACCTTTGAGGACGGCGCCGTTCCTGTTGAGAACTCACTTCTCATGGCAGGTGCCCTCAGAAAATATAAGATTCCTTGTGAACTCCATATATTTGCCAAGGGCTGCCACGGTCTTGCACTCGCAACAGAGGAGACCGCATGCCTTACCGGCAAGGAAATCCAGCCTGAATGTGCATGCTGGCCTGAGCTGTTCGCTACATGGTTTGACAATATGCTGCTTTAAGCTGTGTGAGTGCCTGCTTGAGGGTGGCCCTCGGGCAGGCGATATTTAATCTTATGAATTGTCCGCTCTCTTTTCCGAAAATAATTCCGAAATCAACCCAGAGCTTTGCTTTGTCCTCGACGAAGCGTTCAAGCCCACCTGCATCAAGCCCCAGCCCGCTGCAATCAAGCCACACAAGATATGTGCCCTCAGGCTCGACAAGCTTAATTTTTGGCAGATTTTCCTTTAAGAAGTCCCTTAAGAAATCAAGGTTTTCCGCGAGGTATTTTTTTAACTCCTCATACCACTCATTTCCCTTGGAATACACTGACCGGCAGGCTGTAAGTCCAATGACATTCGGCTGTGAGTAGCCGAACGCTTCAAGCTCCGCCTTGAAGGTCTTTCTTATTTTTTCATTCGGAATGAATATGTTGGACACCTGAAGCCCCGCTATGTTGAAGGTCTTGCTCGGAGCCGTGCATAAAATAACATTGTCCTCAAACTCCTTGCTGATTGATGGGAACATAATCTGCCTGTGTCCCTCGTAGGTGAAATCGCAATGTATCTCATCAGACACCACAATAACATTGTGCTTTAAGCAGATTTCTCCCATTTTTCTTAGCTCCTTTAGCGTCCACACACGTCCGACGGGATTATGCGGGCTGCATAGAATAAAAAGCTTTACGTTTTCATCGACTATCTTTTTTTCAAAATCCTCGAAATCGATGCTGTATTTTCCATCTTTATAGACAAGCTGATTGTTGACAAGCCTTCTGTTGTTGGCGACAACCGCCTCCGAAAAAGGATAATAGACGGGCTGCTGTATAAGCACACCGTCCCCCTCCCCGGTGAGTGCACGAACCGCAACGGAAATCGCCACAACCACGCCGGGAGTGACCGTAATCCATTCAGCCCTGCCCTTCCAGCCGAAATGTATGTAAAACCAGTCAAGCACACTGTCAAAATAATCCTTCTTAGGATCGGTGTAACCGAATATTCCGTGTGAAATCCTGTCCTTTATATCCTCAAGTATATCCTCAGGCAGGGCAAAATCCATGTCCGCTACCCACATAGGCAGCAAATCATCCCTTCCCCTTCTCTCAACCTGAAAGTCATATTTAAGACAGCTTGTTCCGCGCCTGTCAATCATTTTATCAAAATCGTACATACACTGATTCCTCCCGAATTATCTTTTTTACTTCGCGAGAAGCTTTTATGAGAACGCTCTCTCAAGGTCAGCAGTCAGATCCTCAATATCCTCAATTCCTACAGACAATCTTAAAAGGCTTTCCGTGATCCCGTTTCTCTCCTTGACATCAGCAGGTACATCAGGATGCGTCTGAAGTGTCGGATATGTGATAAGTGTCTCAACGCCTCCGAGGCTCTCTGCAAAGCTTATGAGGTTCACGCCGTTTAACACCTTTATCGCGCTCTCCTTAGATTCCATCTCAAAGGAAATCATGCTTCCAAAGCCCTTTGCCTGTTTTTTCATAATATCATGTCCCGGATGGTCTGCAAAGCCCGGATAATATACCTTTTTAACCTTTGGGTTGGCTTTTAACCACCCGGCAAGCTTGGCTGCGTTAGCCTGCTGCCTCTCCATGCGGATTCCGAGCGTCTTGATTCCTCTTAACACGAGCCAGCTGTCAAATGGTGAGAGGTTTGCGCCCGTCGTCTTAGAGACGTAGAGGATTCTCTCAGCAAGTTCTTCATCCTTGACAATGACGAAGCCGGAGAGTGTATCGTTGTGTCCACAGAGGAACTTGGTTCCGCTGTGAACAACTATGTCTGCACCAAGTTCAAGCGGATTCTGGAGATACGGAGACAAAAACGTGTTATCGACAATGAGTAATATCCCGTAACGCTTGGTAATCTCGGCAACCCTTGCAATGTCAGTGACATTCATCATCGGGTTGGTAGGTGTCTCTATGTACACAGCCTTTGTCTCCGGGCGGATATACTTTTCAACGTCCTCCCTGCTCGTGTCCACATACTCGACCTCGTAACCGTTCTTCTTGGAGATATTGTCAAAAAGTCTCACACTGCCGCCGTAGAGGTCATCGCCCGCTATGATATGCGCGCCCTGTGAAAAAATCTCCATCGCTGCCGTAATCGCTGCCATACCCGATGAAAACGCATAGGCGTGGGTTCCCTTTTCAAGTGAGGCCACCACATTTTCAAGCTGATTTCTTGTCGGATTGGAAAGTCTGCTATAGTCATAGCCGGAGCTTACTCCCACCTGCGGATGCTGGAATGTCGCTGTCTGGTAAATCGGATAGCTTAATGCACCGTAGTGTTTTTCGTCCCCCTGTTCTCTTTCCTCTCCGTAAATACATCGCGTGTTTATTCCGTAGCTCATTTGTCATTGCTCCTTCTCAAAACTCAGTCAAATCTCGGCTCTCCGCCCGTCTTTTTGCTTATCATCGACTCCATGAAGTCAATGTACTCCTGCTTGGTGAAAACCGGCTTGTAGTCGTCGACAAGCCTTCTTGCGGCGGCTGCGCCGCCCTTTAGGAATCTGTATGCCGTAAGTGCGAATATCTTCGCTGTCACTATGTAGGCAAGTTCCTCGTCATCGATGTCAAAATCAACGCTGTGAAGTCCGCTTCCTGAAGCTCCTCCTGTATTAAATGTAAAAACCGGCTGAATATGCTGTACATCACCGACATCTGTTGAACCTCCGCTTGGCTTACCAGTCCCATCAAAAACATTTACATTGTACTTATCACCTGCCGCAAGACGTGCCGCATCCACAAGCTCATCCGGCGCATCCACCGGAATTGTCGGAAGGTAGCCCGGCATCGTCTCTATCTCGACCTGCGCTCCGACAGCAACCGCTCCCGCTAAGAATGCCCTGTCCGTTTTCTCGGACGCATCAAGGATTGCCTTGGTGTTGTTGGCTCTCACGAGCGTCTCTATGACTGCCTCATTCGGGATTACGTTTACAAGATCTCCGCCTTTTGTCATAATCGGGTGGATTCTCACCGTGTCCTTATCCTGAAATGTCTCTCTCTGATATTGAAGTGCTGTAAGACCGATTGATGCGGCATTGAGCGCATTCACCCCAAGATGAGGGCTTCCCGCAGCATGTGCCGCCTTTCCCTTGTAGCGGATGACCTTGCTCACAAAGCCGTTGCCGCTTCCCTTCCTTATCACGACCTCATTTCCTATGGCGGTATGATGTGCAAGATTGATGTCGATGTCATCGAAGGCACCAATTCTTATCAGCTCACACTTGCCACCGCCGTATCTGATTTTTCCCTCGTTCTTGAGTTTATTTTTAAACTCAATCTCACCGTACTCCTCAGCGGGAACCGCAAAGAATACTACCTGGCCGTCAAGCGCATCCGCAACCTCCTTGTCGGTGAGTGCAAGTGCCGCTCCGATAACTCCGGCAAGCTGGCTGTGATGTCCGCAGCAGTGTGCTCCCTGAGTCTCGCTGTTGGCGTATTTGTGTTCGGGGATTCTAAGGGCATCAAGCTCGCCTATGAGTGCAAGGCTTACATTGTCCTTCTTATTTTGGTTCAAATACCCCTTCACGCCCGTTACCGCAAGCCCCTCCTTCGTCTCAAGACCCAGGGCTTTTAACTCGCCTGCGAACTTCTCCGCCGTGCGGAACTCCTTATAGCCGAGCTCCGCATGCGTGTAAATGTCTCTCGCAAAATCCACGATTTTTTTTCTGTTATCGTCAATGATTTTTATTATCTTCTCCTCAATCTTATCCATGCGATTTCCCTTTCATGCTTTTAGTGTTGGTAAAGAACTGTCCAACCCAGTTTTAATACTCCGGTATAGACCAGAGATTCCTGTACTCACTCTCATTGTTCGCCTTTAACCAGTCAGTGAACTCCTTTGACTGATAAGCCTCTACGATATCCTTAGCCCACTGCGTATCCTTATCGGCATCCTTTACCACAACCTGAAGCCAGAATTTTTCTGTAAGGTTCTCGTTAAAAAGCGCTGTCGATGGATCAATCCCCGCATTATAGACTATACTGCCTGTTATAATACCATAATCGTAATCTGCAAGTGTAGTGGCAATTATATTTGTCGCAATATCAAGAAATTCAAGGTTGTATGGATTCTCAGCGACATCCTCAGGACTTGCTGTGGCGTAATCTGTTCCTTCCTTTAACTTTATCCAGCCGATGTCCTGAAGCATTACAAATGCTCTCGCCATATTTCCTTCATCCTGCGGAACCGCTATCTTCATGCCATCGGAAATCTCGTCAAGCGATGAATGTGTCTCCGAAAAAATTGAAGCAGGGACAGTAGGAATAGGTGTAAGTGCAACAAGATTTGAATTGTAGCTCTTGTTGAATGCCTCCATGTAAGCCACATGCTGCTCAACCGAAAAATCGACATCCCCATCTGCGATTGCCTCATCCGCATATTGAAGTGAAAGCTCTGACACCTTAAATGTATATCCCTGCTTTTCAAGTATCGGGATTATATGCTCCTCGAACAATATTGTATATGGACCTGAGCCCTTCGCATATGTAAGTTCCTTCTTCTCCCCGCCCGCTGATGAACTCTCCTTTTTACCACAGCCTGCGGCCAGTGCTGCTGCGAGCACCGCAATTCCAAGTACAGCCAATCTTTTTCCAAACTTTTTCATAATCCTCATTCTCCTTTTTCATTTTATAATGTTTAGGTAACTTTTCTCTTTAATACCGTCAACAGTTTATCTCCTGCGCGCCTTTCTCGCAAAACAGCTTCCAAGACTCTGTATGAACTGTGTGATTATGATAAGTACAACCACCAGCGAATACATCAGGGTAAAATTAAATCTGTTGTAGCCGTAGTTCAATACCAGTGCCCCGATACCGCCCCCTCCGACATATCCTGCCATCGCACTTGCCCCGATAAGTCCGACGATTCCTGTCGTGAGTGAAAGTATCACCGAGCCGAGCGACTCAGGTAAAATGAACTTAGTTACAAGCTGGAGTGGTGTCGCTCCCATTGAGAGTGCCGCCTCAAGTATTCCGTTTCCGGTATCTAATAGTGAATTTTCAAATAATCTTGTGAGAAGCGGTATCGCATTCACCGTGAGCGGTACGATTGCCGCGGTAGGACCGATTCTTGTTCCGATAATAAATTTTGTAACCGGCATTATAGCAACCAAAAGTACTACGAATGGTGTGCTTCTCACTATATTTATTATCACATTTATGATGTTGTACACCACTGCATTCGGATATAGTCCGCCTTTTCTCGTAAATATAAGAACTACTGCCAGGATAAACGCAATCACGGTCGCGATTATCAGCGATATACCCACCATGTACAGCGTCTCAGCAAATGATGTGAGCAGCTTTTCATTTGATATACCCAGAAAATTTTCAAGTGCCATATTCTTTCACTCCTTCTAATCTCAC
>FR895420.1 GCA_000435595.1 Firmicutes bacterium CAG:882 | reverse complement strand
ATTATAACAGGATATACATATTAAGGCTGTGAACGCATATTCTGACACCTGAATCGTATTACATAAAAATAAAACTTCGTGTCTGCCGGCTAAATCGGTAAACACGAAGTTTTTTTGTTCAATATATGATTGTCAATGATTATTTACTCTTAATCTTTATATTGCCCTTATCCTCTTCCTCATATATACATACCCATGTCTTGCCCTGATTAAATGTAACCTCTGTTCCATCCTCATATGTGTATGTGGTAGGTCCATAACCATAGGTATAATTACATCCGAGATTGGTGTTGACACCGTCAACCTCCTTGCTCCACTTAATCCACTGTGCAGTACCGTTGGTAACATAGAGACCTATTCCCTCTCCCGTAAGAAGATATAACGGCGAACCGTTCCAATACTGCTCACCCGGAACCATTTTAAAGAGAATATTCTCAACAGCTATCTGTTCACCTGTCATCTCATCAATCTGCGGTTCTCCATATTCGTAGCGATAGTATAATCCGTCCTTCTCATTGTACTTAAAGTACGAATTATTATATGCATATCCTGTCTCAAGAGTTATACACTTCTCCCCGTCCGGACAATCAGCCGGTGTGGAAGATGTGCTGAACTTCATCGGAGCAACATAATCCTCATCAAGGTAAGTTGTTACCTTATTGCTGACCATTGCAGTGACAAGATTCTCAGGTGTCGTAAACACATTGTGTGGTGACACTCTGTCGGTACGTCGTACATAATTATACTTTCCGTTCATTCCATTGAAGGCTCTGAGCTCAGGGTCACTTAAAAATTCGAGTGCAAAATCAGACTGTCCAAAATGATAATATGCCGCATCATACTCTGCCGCAAGGAACGGAAAATAATCACGGCAGCTTCTTATGGAGCCTATTGAATCTATATCATCATAATCCTGAAATACTGCCATAAGACGTGTAACTCCGCCTTCACACTGTCCTTCAAAAATAACATCAGCCTTGCTTATTCCACTCTGCGGAAGCCCGGCATCAATATTATTAATCATCACGGCAAGCGGTCTGCGATAACCTACCGTATCGTTAATCCACTCTCCCGTGAGAAAGCTTCTCACAGTCTCTCCTGTCGGAACAAGACTTGTATCAGATGTATAAGAAGGAAAGCCATTCTCAACCTTCTCTGTCACAGGTTTTTTTTCACCATCAGTCTTATCATCGCCCTTAGTGTCACCCTTAGTCCCATTCTCAGAACTTGTTGAACTCTCAGCTGTCGTTGTGTTCTCTGATATGCTGCCCTCTGTTGCGTCAGTGTCGGCATCCTTGCCACAGCCTGAAAGCATTACCATTGCAGCAGTTATAGCAATAGCTGCTTTTCCGATTAATTGTCTCTTAATCATAACATCCTCCCCGGATATAATTTAAAATTGTTGTCTGTAAAACACATATTTGTCTAATGTGCTGTAAACTTGCGAATATTTTACCATATTTTCATCTAAGGTGTCAAACAATTATGGAATTTTTACAACAATTTCTATCTTGCAAGCCATCCTCCGTCAACAGCAAGCGTAAATCCGTTGACATAATCAGATGCAGAAGAAGCAAGGTATACAACAGCACCCGCCATATCTGACGGAGTTCCCCAGCGTCCCGCCGGAATACGTGATAAAATCTCATCGCTTCTATCGTCATCGTTTCTCAACGCCTGTGTATTGTTGGTTGCCATATATCCAGGTGCAATTCCGTTCACATTTATATCATACTTTGCCCATTCGTTTGCCATTGCCCTTGTAAGTCCAAGAACAGCACTCTTACTTGCCGTATATGAAGGAACTCTGATTCCGCCCTGATATGACAGCATTGAAGCAATATTTATTATCTTGCCGCCGCTCTTCTGAGCTATGAACTGCTTTGCTGCCGCCTGACATAAAAAGAAGGTAAATTTCTGGTTTAAAAATACCACAGAATCCCAATCCTCCTCAGTATAATCAATGGCATCATTTCTCTTAATTATACCCGCGTTGTTTACAAGAATATCTATATGTCCGAATTCTTCCACCGCACTTTTTATAATCTCATCTATTGGCTCCATTGACGATAAATCAGCCTTGACTTGTAAAAAGCGTGCTCCTGCCTCCTCAACAAGCTTTTTCGTCTCATCGCAGTCTCTTCTGGCAACTCCTGCGATATCCGCCCCCGCCTCAGCTAGTGCAACGCACATTCCCTGTCCTAACCCGGTATTAGCACCGGTCACTATTGCCGTCTTACCTTTAAGACTGAACATATCAAGTATCATTTCATACACTCTCCTTTAATATCTTTTCTCTCTTTTTATTCCATGCTTTTGAGGCTTTATGGTAATGTCTGTTATGACCGCACCCTCACGCATATTAATAACATCCATCACACAATCGGCAATCTCTTCCGGCTCAAGTCTGAAATCTTCCTCATCGCATGCCGTAAAATCAGCATTTCTGTAAAAATGCGATGCCGTCATATCAGGATGAATATTCACAACCTTAACCCCGTACTTTCTTGTTTCATCAAAAAGGCTTTCTCCAAAGCTTGTAAGCGCAGCCTTAGTCGCACCGTAAGCACAGCCGTAGGTGTTTGTCTTCTTTGCCGTAACGGAGGATATGTTTATTATCATTCCACCTTTTTTTTTCATATCCCTAAGCAGCAGTCCAGCAATAATTATCGGCGCTTCAACATTCACTGCAACCATCTCATGCAGGCGGTCAGGATTAATCTGCTCATGGGGTCCGAAGTACCCTGCACCTGCGCAGTTTACCAAAATATCAATGCCATCCGCTTCTTCCTTTATAAGCTTAATCTCTTTTTCAACATCTGTGTGCCTTTTCAAGTCACATACATGAGGATAAAATAATGGATTCTCAAGCAATCTGCTGCTCTTATCATATTTTCTTCCGATGCCGTACACCTCATGCCCTGCACTTACAAGTGCTGATGCTATTGCTTCTCCTATTCCGCTTGATGCTCCGGTAACAATTACCTTTTTCATATCTGCTATCTCCAACGATATATTTTTTCATGCGTTACATGGCTCTCAAGCCTTTGCTCTACATAGTCGACAAGTTCAATTCCTTCATCGCCGCAGCATGCACTCCCATCAACAATCTGAAAGTGGTAAGCTAACAGCCTTGAATCGTTTCTTCGCTTCCTCATACGCTTCAGGTAATCACACGGCACCCTGAACTCACCTAAGCTTACATCATACAGTTCACAATCACCAAGCCTGTCAAACAGCTTCTCAATCACATCATCGTATGCTTTCCTGTTCTCGTCTGCATCTCCCAACATCATTATCGGATCAAAGCATACTCTCACATTAAGCCCTCTTTCCGCTGTTCTGAAGATTGATTCGATTCTTGCATACACAGACGGCGTATTGTGCTCATACAACAACTGTATCATGTCCGTAGACAAAGTAAAAGCAAAGATAATATTTTCACATTCTTTTTTTGTGAGGTCTTGGATAAAACTGTCCTGAATTGATGCCTTTGTGCGAATTTCTATTGTAAGTCCCTGTTTTCCCCGTGCATATTCAATCCATCTTCTGCAATATCCCGTTATCGCTTCAAGTGCAATCAGGTCTGTATCATAGGATACGCACAGATACACCTCATGCTCGTAAAGCAGTCTGTCAACCTCATCAAATATATCCTCTATGTTCATAAAAATAACCACGTCCGCCGACGGATACATTCCCTGAAGATAACAGTACTCACAGTCAAAAAGGCAGTTCATCATACAGCTTGTATAGTAAAAATGTTCATTTCCAAAATTCTGACATTCCCTCGAACCGTCATATATAAGCTGTCCTTCCTTTTTTGCAAGTATAAGAGCCGGCGACATCTTCTGATATTTAAGACTCTGTGATTTTCTGTTAAAAATATCCTTATAATGATTTATCCACACAAGCCTGCTGCCATTAAGTCTCTTTACAACGGCATCCACATCATAACCGTCCTTCAGCTTTCTCTCCACATATACATGATGAAAAGGGTGTCTTGTTCCATACACCCTCCAAAAATCATCCATAAACCGGCAGAATTTCCCTGTCCATACACCACTGCATCTGAAAAACACAAGCTGATGCTGCATATAAAATGAATTGAGTGATTCATACCATGCCGCAAAAATCACATTTGATGAACTATACTCATCATACTGATGCACAGGACAGATATCCGGATAAAAATATCTGTCTGAATAACCGTCATATATCTCCGAACATATACCACAGCACTCCCCGTCACCGCCTTGTTCTATGCACACGCACACATCATCCTCATATACTGCAGCACCGGACATAACATACCCTGCAGCCATCGCGGCTTTCACCGGAGTATTGCCCGTTATTACCAGTTCAAGCTCAATTCCCTGTGATGTCTTTCCCGAAAATATCTGAAAATGTGATTCTGACATTCGTTTTTTCAAATTGAAAAAAGCAACAAATTCTTTGCAATACGCATACTCTGCCGAAAAGAATCTCCACATTTATTTCACTGCCTCATCAAGTTCCTTCTGCAGTGTGGCAAGATTTTCGCGAATTGAAATCTTCTGAGGACATTCTTTCTCGCATTTGCCGCATTTTACACAATTATGTGCCTTTTCACTGTCGGCTAGCCCACACCAGCTTTTCTTTAACTGTTCCTTGTTTCCATACACATTATAATGATTCCATATTGAAAAGTTTCCCGGAATATTAACTCCCGCCGGACAAGGCATACAGTAACGGCACCCTGTACATCCATTCCTTATCCTGCTTTTAAGCGATGCCGCCGTGTCGGCTACGAGTGCCTGTTCATCCGCATTCAAAGGTGTGAAATTCTTAAAGGTCTTTAAGTTATCCTCTACCTGGACCATATCGGACATACCGCTCAAAATAACTTTGACATTATCATGCGTTCCAACCCAGCGCAGTGCCCATGACGCTATCGACTGCTTAGGTCTGTACTCCTTAAAGTTAACGGCTATCTCATCAGGCAGACTTGCAAGTGAACCTCCCTTAACAGGTTCCATTATAACCATCGGAATTTCCATCTTCTTTGCAAGCTCATAACCTCTGTCGCCTGCCTGCTCATCGGTATCCATGTAATTGTACTGTATCTGGCAGAAATCCCAATCCCTGTATGTTATGATTCTCTCAAAGGCATCATAATCATCATGGAATGAGAATCCAAGGTACTTAATCTTTCCTTCCGCCTTAAGCTTTTCACAGACTTCAATTACACCAAGCTCTAACACCTTGTTAAATCTGTCCTTATTAAGCGCATGAAGCAGATAAAAATCAACATAATCCTTATTAAGCCTCTTAAGCTGCTCGTTAAAAATATTCTCTGCATCTTCCTTCTTCTCAAGCTTCCATACAGGCAGCTTGGTTGCAAGATAATATGTAGCTCTGTCATACTTGTCAAGAACTCTTCCAAGGAACGGTTCGCTGTCACCGTTATGATACGGATATGCCGTGTCATAATAATTAACTCCGGATGCCATAGCGAGGTCTAACATCTTCTCCGCAAGTGCCTCATCGATGCCGCCGTCATCCCTGAGCGGAAAACGCATACAGCCAAAGCCGAGCAGCGATGTCTCAATTCCAAGCTTATCAAATCTTCTTTTTTCCATACATACACCTCTTCAATTTTCTGAATAATAAGATGATATCATCATAATAGTTATAACGGGCATTTCCAATATATTATATATTAAACTGTATATCTTTTATATGCAACAGAAAGAATAAGAAATGTGTCTTAATAACTTCCAATTACATAGGCAATTGCGAAAAGCAATTTTGACGATATACAGTTGTGCAAATTTAACAAATTCGCAAGCAGGTACTATGAAGCCGCCGGTACTTAGGCAGTGTATTTTACTGCGTTATGTACCGTTGCGTGATTCATGTAGCGAAAGCGTGCCTGCGGTGAATTGTTAAATTTGTACAACGTCCGCTTTCATTATATAGTTTCGTAATTACCTATTCCAATTACACAATAAAGGGAGCAGAAATTACCTGCTCCCTTTAAGTATACACTACTATTAAATATTATCAAGCTGTCCTTTCAGCTTGAACTTTCCGATATCATCCTGCAGCTCCTGTGAGAGCCCGACAAGCTTCGAGGTGTCCTGATTGCAGTCGTTTACAATCTGACTAAGCTCAACCATCGAAGCGGAGGTCTCCTCAGTTCCTGCAGCATTCTCCTGTGCTATCGCCGCAAGGCTCTCAACGCTCTCTGTCACACTGTTCTTGAGTCCGTTAATATCCTCAACCTTCTCAGCCAGATTCTCAATAGCTGCCGTCACGCTGTCTACCTCCGTCTTTAGAACACCGAATACGCTCTTGGTATCATCAATCTTATCATTCTGACGCTTAATCTCATCAACCACGCTGTTCATTGTCTGTACACTGGTATTGGAGTTCTCAATAAGTTTCTCAATGATACTCTTGATCTTCTCCGCCGACTCGGTAGACTGATCGGCAAGCACTCTTATCTCATCCGCAACAACAGCAAATCCCCTGCCGTTCTCGCCTGCTCTCGCTGCCTCAATCGAAGCATTAAGTGAAAGAAGGTTAGTCTGGCTGGCAATATCTGCTATCATCTCTGTTGCACTGCGGATATCAAGTGCCGACCGGTTGGTCTCAATGGTCTGCTTCTGTATTTCATCGACAGATGCCTTTGTCTTGTTGCTTATCTCGACAAGCGTGTCAAGATTGCTCTCAGCATCCTCATTCTTGCTCTTCATTGTCTCTGCACTGCCTGCCAGAGTTGAAATCGTATCACTCATATAATCTATTGCTTTACCCATGTGCTCAACCTGGCCGCTTACCTTCTGCGTCTCATTTGCCTGATTGGTTGCACCGTTGGCAATCTCATCAATGGCTGTATCAATGTTAGCTATTGATGAACTTATAGTGTCGAAATTGCCCTTGAATTTTGATGAAAAAGAATTCAGCTCATTAGTAGAGTGATTAATTCCATGAACGATTGTAGTAAGTCCATCAAGAAGTGAACGTACCGACCTTGCTATATTACCTATCTCATTCTTCTGATTCAACAGTTTCTCCGGAACAAGCACGGCAAGATTGCCATCTGCCACATCATCAAGATTACTTATGGCGGACTTAATTCCCCTGAGTATTCCGGCAATCAGAAGCACAGCAGCTACTATAATTATAATAAGAAGTACAACCATAAAAATTATATTATACCTGATAATGTTACGATATGCCGATGTAGCCACTTCCGAATCAATCGCAATACATATAGCACCAACAATGCTTCCATCAGAATTCTTAAGCGGTGCGTACCATGCAGAATAATCTCTGCCGCCAAGTTTCACCGAACTCATAAAAAATATATTGTCCGACTTCACAGCAGTATATGCTGTATCATTAAGCTTATTGACGTCATCAATTGTGGAATACATTGCTGTATCTCCGTAATAGATGCTGATATCCACATTTGTCTCACGAGTCAGCTCATCAAAAATCTGCGTATTACGGCTGATGTTAAACTCACCCTTATACAATTCTCCGTCCTTGATCGAATAATCACCCTGATCCCTGAGATTAAGGCTCGCTTCCACCGAATATTCCATAGCCTTCAGCTCATGTGTCATCACTCTTGTTGCTGTTCTGTTACCTACATTCCTGAGCGATAATATGCAAAACGCACCTACAAAAATTACCGGAACAAGAACAATACTTAGGAGCTCAAACATAAGCCCCAGTCCTTTTTTGTCCATTTTTCTTTCTTCCATACACTTATATCTCCTTGGTTTAATCACTCTATAATTAATATCACTGCATTCCATTTCACCGTCAAGCAAGGACATCAACCCTATTATATGGAAATATTTTACACCTCTTTTCAGGCTGTTATCAACTGGGAAATAAGGACTAATAATTGACATAACTAACATTTTTAAGGCTGACAGATACACCATTTCATACCTGTCAGCCTCGGATACATATTATTAAATTAAAACTGATTAAACAAATGTATGGATAAGACATGAACGCCAAACATAATCAAATTGCTCAGCACTACTTGTATAATTCGACAAGCTTCAACAGATGCTCATATCTCTCCTTGGCAACTCTCTCAGACTCAGCAAAAAGTTTCTCTGCTCTCTCAGGGAAAGGCTTTACAAGTCTGGTATATCTTGCCTCATTGTTGAGGAACTCCTGATAGCTTCCGTCACCCTCCTTGGATGTGAGTGTGAACGGATTCCTGCCCTCAGCCTTCAGTGCAGGGTTGAATGAGAAGAGATTCCAGTACCCCGCCTTGACAGCCTTCTTCATCTCATCCTGACAGTGGTTCATACCACCCTTTGCAATACCGTGAAGCTCACAAGGTGCATAACCGATGATAAGTGATGGTCCATTGTAGCTCTCAGCCTCGCTTATAACCTTCACAGCCTGTGCAGGGTTAGCTCCGAGCGCAATCTGAGCCACATATACATAACCGTAGCTCATCGCAATCTCAGCGAGTGACTTCTTTCCTACCTCCTTACCTGCTGCGGCAAACTGACATACCTCACCGATATTTGATGCCTTAGATGCCTGTCCACCCGTATTTGAATACATTTCTGTATCAAATACCATAACATTGACATTTTCTCCCGATGCAAGCACATGGTCAAGTCCGCCAAAGCCTATATCATAAGCCCAGCCGTCACCGCCGAATATCCATACTGACTTCTTCGCAAGGTAATCCTTCTTAGCAAGAATATCCTTCACAAGCTCGTTTCTTTCGTCAAGCTTCTCAAGCTCTGCAATAAGCTTCTGTGCCGCAGATGAATTAAGCTTGGTATCATTCTTAGTCTCAATAAAGTGCGCTGCCGCATCCTTGAACTCTGCCGAGACCTCATCTGATGCAACAAGCTCATTTAACTTCTCAACAGCCTGCTCTCTTAACACTTTCTGTCCCAGGTACATACCGAAGCCATGCTCCGCATTATCCTCAAAGAGTGAGTTAGCCCATGCAGGTCCCTTCTTTGAATCCTTATTTACGGTATATGGCGATGTCGCTGCCGGACCGCCCCAGATTGATGAACAGCCTGTCGCATTGGATATATACATCTGCTCACCAAAAAGCTGTGTTATAAGTCTTGCATAAGATGTCTCCGCACATCCTGCGCAGCTTCCCGAGAACTCGAGGAGCGGCTGGTTGTACTGTGAGCCGATAGGTGTCTTGTCCGTAAATACAGGCTTAAGCTCCTTCTTACCTACATTCTCAACAAGATAGTTAAATACAGGCTGCTCCGCATCCTGTGACTCTCTTGGAACCATCTTTAAAGCTCCCTTTGCAGCCATCGGACATACTGTCACGCACTCACCGCATCCCATACAGTCAAGAGGTGATACCGACATTGTAAATTTCATTCCGTCAGCCGCAGCATGCTTTGAATCAGAAAGCTTAATGTTCTCAGGTGCGGCATTAACCTCATCCTGATTGAGAATAAAAGGTCTGATAGTTGCATGCGAACATACGAATGCACAACTGTTACACTGTATACATGCCTCAGGACTCCATTCCGGAACCATGACGGCTGTACCTCGCTTTTCATACGCAGAAGCACCTGTCTCAAACTGTCCGTCCGCAATATCCTTAAATGCAGATACAGGAAGGCTGTCACCATCCATAAGACCGATTGGGTCGAGAAGTTCATTTACCATCTTAACGGTTGCAGGACGGCCTGTTCTCTCTGCCTTCTTATTCTCAATAACCGCATCAGCCCATGAAGCAGGAACTTTAACCTCATGAAGAGCATCAACACCTGCATCGATTGCCCTGTAGTTCATCTCGACAACCGCGTCACCCTTCTTGCTGTAGGACTTCTTTGCTGCTTCCTTCATGTACTGTACCGCCTGCTCTATCGGCATAACATTCGCAAGTCTGAAAAATGCAGACTGGAGAATAGTGTTGGTCCTCTTACCCATTCCAATCTCAATAGCCTTGTCGATGGCGTTGATTGTATAGAGTCTGATATTGTTCTTTGCTATATACTGCTTTGCTTCAGCAGGCATATGCTCGTTAAGCTCCTCATCCGTCCACTGGCAGTTGATGAGGAAAATTCCACCCGGCTTAACATCCTGAACCATCTTGTAGCCCTTGGTAACGTATGATGGATTATGACATGCAACAAAGTCAGCCTGATTAATATAGTAAGGACTCTTTATCGGCTTATCACCGAAGCGAAGATGACTTATCGTTATACCGCCCGTCTTTTTAGAATCATACTGGAAGTATGCCTGAACATACTTATCTGTGTGGTCACCGATAATCTTGATAGAGTTCTTGTTAGCACCGACTGTTCCGTCACCGCCAAGTCCCCAGAACTTACACTCAACTGTTCCCTTGGCAGCGGTAATAGGAGCAGGCTTTACTTCAGGAAGTGAAAGCTTGGTTACATCATCCACGATACCTATGGTAAATCTTGGCTTTGGCTCATCCTTCTCAAGTTCCTTATATACTGCAAAAATTGATGAAGGTGGTGTATCCTTAGAACCAAGTCCGTAACGTCCTCCTGTTATAACTACATCGTTCATGCCTGCTTCCCTGAGTGTTGCCGCAACATCAAGATAAAGTGGTTCTCCGAGTGAACCCGGCTCCTTCGTTCTGTCAAGAACAGCAATCTTCTTAACACTCTTTGGAAGAACCTTAAGGAGTGCCTTAGGCGACCAAGGACGATAAAGTCTTACCTTGATAAGACCGACCTTCTCACCCATAGCATTGAGATAATCTATTACCTCTTCTGTTACATCACATACGGATCCCATTGCGATAATTACTCTGTCAGCGTCCTCAGCTCCGTAGTAGTTAAACAGGTCATAGTTCGTTCCGAGCTTGTCATTGACCTTCTTCATGTACTTCTCAACAACGGCCGGAAGCTCATCGTACACTGAATTACAAGCTTCTCTGTGCTGGAAGAATACATCTCCGTTCTCATGTGAACCTCTCATCGCAGGGTGCTCAGGATTAAGTGCATGTGCTCTGAACTCTTCAACAGCCTTCATGTTACACATTTCCTTGAGGTCTTCGTAATCCCACTTCTCAATCTTTGAAATCTCATGTGAAGTCCTGAAGCCATCGAAGAAATTAATAAACGGAACCTTTCCCTCTATGGCTGCAAGATGTGCTACAGGGCTTAAATCCATAACCTCCTGTGGGTTAGACTCTGCAAGCATCGCAAAGCCGGTCTGACGGCATGCATATACATCACTGTGGTCACCAAATATATTAAGCGCCTGTGTGGCAACTGTTCTTGCGGATACATCAAAGACACAAGGAAGCTGCTCGGCAGCTATCTTATACATATTAGGTATCATAAGTAAAAGTCCCTGTGATGCCGTAAACGTTGTCGTGAGTGCTCCTGCTGCAAGCGAACCGTGAACCGTTCCTGCCGCACCTGCCTCCGACTGCATCTCAGTAACCTTGACTGTATTTCCGAAAATGTTCTTTCTTCCTGCCGCTGACCACTGGTCAACCATATCCGCCATAGGACTTGACGGAGTTATCGGATATATTCCTGCTACTTCCGTGTAGGCATAGGCTACATGAGCTGCAGCGGTATTTCCATCCATTGATTGTTTTTCTCTGGACATACTAATTCCTCCTGTTGTTTATAGATATTTTATAATTCGTTATACCAAAAACGCGCAGACTATCTAAAGTCTCCGCGTATATTTTATATAATACCACATGGCTTTTCCCTTGTCAAATATTTGTAGAGTGATGTAAGTGCCTTGGCACATTCTTGCGCCTGCTGCGGTCGCTTGCGACATCTGCATTGTACACCGCAGTGTGCATCCCCGCGTAGCCTTTTAATGTAATAGGAAACTTCGTTTCTATTACATTAAAAAAGCCTGTAAAATCTTTATTAAAGACCTTACAGGCTAAATCTCAAGCAGGGGATGAGAGAATCGAACTCCCGCCAAAGGTTTTGGAGACCCCTATCATACCATTTGACCAATCCCCTATGTATTTATAAAAGCTACCTTTATATTATATCATATCCAGGTAGCTTCGTCAATAACATTGTTGTTCCTTCAAAACCACACATTAAATTAT
>FR895419.1:24523-27142 GCA_000435595.1 Firmicutes bacterium CAG:882 | reverse complement strand
CTCTAATACCGTAAGACCAGGTAAAATCTCTGCTGCCATAGCTGCTGAGTGTGTCATACCTGAACATCCGATAGTCTCAACAAGTGCCTCCTGGATAATACCCTCCTTAACGTTAAGGGTGAGCTTGCAGGCACCCTGCTGTGGTGCACACCAGCCTACACCGTGTGTAAGACCGGAAATATCTGTAACCTGCTTATTTCTTACCCATTTTCCTTCTGTAGGAACCGGCGCTGCGCCATGATGTACGCCCTGAGCGACTGTACACATCTTTTCTACTTCATGTGAATAAATCATTGTAAAACTCCTTTCAGAATCAGATTCCATTTGCGAAGCTGTCTGTGTGGCGTGTCTGGCACCACTCTCCGCAATTACCTGTATTTTCTCATATTTCGACATAAATTTCAAGAGCAAAGTTGGGTCTTGTCAAAATATTGTTGTAAATTTAACAATTTCTTTATAATCCTCTTATCACGAAGTCCACGTTCTGCTCTTTTTCGGCACTTACACAGTATTCAGGATATACCGGTGCGCCCCAGCTGTCGTCACCTCCCACGCCTCTTGCCGCACCAAGTATTCTCACATGCGTGTAACGAGCATCGGGAATATCGTTAATCTTGTACGCACTCTGAAGCTCCTGCTGTGTGCATGGAAGAACCGTCATGTCAAACGGGGCATTAACCGCATCTATTCTTATTCCATGTCCGAACTCGTCAACTACCTTCACATATCTCACATCGTGGCGGTTGCCGCACTCCTGCGGATCAAGATAAGGTGTCACGTTGTCGACAACACTTCCCTTATATATGCCGAGCTTTGCACCCGCACAGCGGTCATTATAATTCTCCTCAGGTCCTCTTCCGTAAAATTCCATCCTGTCAAACATCTTGTCCATCGTGATACCTATTCCGAACACGGCAGGCTCCGGAAGTCCCTCTTTACCGTCAAAATGTCCCCTGCACTCAACACTTCCGTCAGGCAGCATACGGTACACAATCCCGCCCTCTGACTGAGGATTGGTGTAGAATGTATAATGGCAGCTTATCTTCACCGCCGCAATATTCTTTGCGTATTCAGCTCCCTTAAGCCCCGTTCCGTATAACTTATCTGACTTATCAGTTATGAACTCCTCAGGCATTACCGTGCCGTCAATCACACTGCCGTCTCTCATTTCATACTCAACCTTAACATTATCGCATCTTTGCATCTGGCTTATTCCCTGCCATACCGCACTTGTCACCGGAAAACGATTGCCCTTGTCATTGTCGGTCGCCGCGCGGAAAAACTCAAGCCCAGGAACCTTCTCAATCATCTCAAGTCCCTTGCAGCGAAGCGATATAAGACCTCCCTCCTGACGCGAGAATATGGCATGCATGTTCCCTGCCTTTACTCCGATACAGGTTGCTCCCATAACCACGTCATCAAAGTACTTAGCTTCACCTTCCTGTACCTCATCAGCACTCTGAGCCTCATTTTTCACCATAATCGGCTCACTCTGTCCCCATGCCGCTATATGTCCCACATTCGCCCAAGGTCTGTAGCCCATAAGCACGGCACGGCATTCAGTAACATACTCGCCGTCGGCGTCCATTGAAGGGAATGTAACCGGAACGAACTCCTCATCGCCCGCCTTCACGTCCCTTGCAAAGGTTCCTGCCCATACAGCCTTGCCGTCCTTTAAAAGACGAACCTCGAACATGTAATCATCCGTCGACTCAAAAAGCGATTCATTCACGATAAGCACACCCTGATTTGTCATATGAAGCCTGATATTCCGGTAGAGATACTTTACCTCCTGCGCCTTAGGCGAGAGCTTTCTGTCAGCAAACACTATTCCGTTGCCGCAAAAATAATAATCGCACGGTCTCTCCTTGAAATCTCCTCCAACCTTGAACTCAAGACTTCCCGGCTTTATGTTAGGAAGCTTCTCATAAATCCTCACATTTCCGTATCTTCCGATAACGTCCTCATCGATGAGCTTTCCGTCTCTCGTGAGTATCGCCTGATCCGCAAAATCCCATATAAAGCCGCCCTGATACTGCTCATACTCGTATGCAAGCTTCGTGTACTTTTCCATACCCCCGCATGAATTTCCCATGGCATGCATATACTCGCAGCTTATGTACGGCTTCTTTGGCTTACCGTCAAGGTACTCCTTTATCTCGTCAGGCTTCGCATACATCCTGCTCTCCATGTCCGTTATGCCGGAATAACTTCTGTCGTTGACACATCCCTCATAATGTACAAGCCTCTCAGGGTTCCTCTCATGGAAAAATCTGCTCATGGCAAGAATATCCTCACCCGCATGGGACTCATTTCCGCATGACCAGATAAGCACGCTCGGATGGTTTTTGTCCCTCTCAAGCATGGACATGGCTCTGTCGAGCACTGCGCCCTTCCACATCGGCTCGCTTCCCGGTGTTATATACGGCTTCTCATTTCCGGTATCAATGCACCACGTTCCGTGCGTCTCAAGGTTCGCCTCGTCTATGAGGTATATTCCGAACTCGTCGCAGAGTTCGTACCAGTAGCTCTGATTAGGATAATGACATGTTCTCACCGCATTTATGTTGAGGCTCTTTATAATCCTGATGTCCTCGAGAAGTTCCTCCTTTTTGAGTG
>FR895419.1:4909-24484 GCA_000435595.1 Firmicutes bacterium CAG:882 | reverse complement strand
TCACGCAGGAAAACTCATGGCGGTTAACTCCCTTGAAAACTATTCTCTTTCCGTTGATACACATGACGCCGTTCTTCATCTCAAAACGTCTGAAACCGATGCGCTGCGGAATGTACTCGATGAGTTCACCGTCCTCGTTGTATACGGAAATATTGAGAAGATAAAGATTCGGAACTTCAGCACTCCATGTAAACACCTCAGGTACCTCAGCCTTAAAATGCATGTTTTCCTTTATAGCAAGTCCCATTCTCATGAGAACGCTCTTTCCCGTCTTATCGATGAGTTCATATCCTATTGTTCCACCGATATTTCCCTCAATATCAAGCTCACAGTCAAGTGTTCCCGTCACGTAATCATCCTTTAAACCCGCTTTGACAAAAATGTCTCTCACATGCGTGCTTGGCACGGCATAGATATACACATCTCGGAATATACCGGAAAATCTGAAAAAGTCCTGATCCTCAAGCCAGCTTGCGGAGCTGTGCTTATAAACTTCAACCGCAAGCTTATTGCCCTTTTCCCTGATAAAAGGTGTTACATCCCACTCAGAAGGTGTAAAGCTGTCCTCGGAATATCCCACGAACTGCCCGTTAATCCACACATAAAATGCCTTTTCGACACCCTGAAACGATATGTAAGTCTTTTTTCCAAGCAGAGCCTCATCAACATCGAAATATGTGACATATGAAGCCACCGGGTTATGCTTAATCGGTGCAAACGGCGGACGTAAATCCTCATGTCCCTCCCAAGGATACATTGTATTGATGTATTGGCATCTGTCATATCCCGCAAGCTCAATATGTCCCGGAACCTTAATGTCCGCAAAGGAGCTTGTATCAAAGCCCTCCTCATAAAATTCCTTAACTCTCTTCTCAGGCACATCCGCGTATGAAAACTTCCATGTCCCGTTAAGGCTCTGTCTTAGCGGCATGTCAAGCCCGTACTCTGTGACCTTCTCCTCGTAAAAAGCGTGGTCTGAGTGGGCGTCCTCCCTGTTCACCCTGAAAACCTCAGGATTCATAATCCAGCTCTCATCTGCATTTATAATTTTTTCCATAAATACCTCTTTTCATTTTGCTTATGAGCAGTATACATATTGTCAATGATATCCGCAATCCGCTTCACTGCCTGCTCATATAAATTGATTATATTAATGATGCCACCGTCTGTATTATCATACCAAATTTTCTACAATGTCTCAATGTTTTATGTTAAGAAAACATACACAAAAACGCACACATCAGGTTTCATGCCCAATGTATGCGTCTTAAGTCAGAATAAAAATCTAGCCCAATAAAACAAGGTCTTTATCACATCTTTTCTGAATTTTCTCTTTGCGGTGATTTCCTGCGGCACAACATTGTACGGATTGTCATACTCTCCGTCAGGAAGAGCTATCCTCGCAGAGCCTTCATAGTTTTCCATAAGTCCTCTAAGCTGTGCGTTGAGTTCTTTGCTCTTTATCACCAGCATGAGCTCCGTGTCAAGATATGCGCTCCTCATATCCATGTTAAACGAACCGACCACAGATATATCATCGTCAATCACTATGCTCTTTCCATGGTATGAGACACCGCCCTCGTACTCAAGAAGGCTGATGCCTGTATCAAGCATCCTTTCCCTGTTCTTTTCAAGATCGGCCGCACCGAAGCTGTTTCCGTTGTTCGCAACCGAGTTGGTCATAACAGTGACCTCTTTTCCGGCAGCCGCACCCGTCAGAGTATCATACATCATATCATTGCAGATTATGTACGGCGTGTGGAGCTTAACAGATTCCTCTGCACTGCTTATAAGGTTCATCAGCTTATACCATACAACCGGCTCCTTAACCCCCGCATTAATCGGATTTGAAAGCAAGGTTATACTCTCAACCGGGAAGGTGTTATCCTGATATAAATATTCCTCTGAAAGTTCCTCATGTCCGGAGCAGTATTTTTTATATGTCTCCTCTATACGCTCAGCCGCGCGTCTCACACAATACCAATCCGCAATGCGTTCACTGTCTGCAAACAGCCTGCACTCACCGCCGTTCCATACGCTCTCATAATAATCCAAAAGCTTATTTACCGATGCGCTGTCCCCTGACACGGCGGGCTCGGCGCGCCACACGAGCACATCGCGGTCATAATTTTTGTAGCTGCTGTAGTCGCCGAGAAAATAATTGAAGGTATTTCTTCCACCCAGCATATATATCTGCCTGTCGGCGATAATGTATTTGTCATGCATGCGTGCCATGCCCTTCCACATTGTGAACGGTGAAATCTCATTGTAGAGCTTGACTGTGACATTTTCCTTAGATGACAGTGCATAAAAATACGGATTCCACTTCATGTGAAGAACACCATCGAAGCCGTCAACAATAACATTTATCTTCACGCCCCTGTCTGCTGCCTCCATGAGCGCCCCGAGCATTATCCGGCCGCTCTCATCCGACATGAAATCAAATGTGGAAAGAACAATCTCCGACTGTGCATTTCTTATCATTCTCACGCGTGCAAGTAAAGCCTCCCTGTTGTCCTCCACAATCACTGCCCGCTCTGCATCGCCCGTGTTCCACATTGCGACCTCACCGTCCCCCGTGTAGTCAGGCTGCTTTGAGCTGCTTATGATTGCTGCCACGGCATTTACCGCAATAAATACAAATATAACTGCCAATATAGTGACCACAGGCTTCCACATTTTAATCTTCCCACTCGTAACAGGCTTATTCATAAGCACACGCGCATAGTACACAATGTAACATACAAAAGAAAAAATGTTCATAATTATGCAGACTGAAATAATAAGTCCCGCCGCAAAATATGACATGTCCACCACCAGAAGCAGCAAGAACATTGCACCATAAAGAATCGCCGTACATAGCTTTCCGTACCACCTCGCACCGTCCATCATGCTTCCCATTTTAAGCATAATGGCACCCATGATTCCCATGAACATTTCCTTGACAATAAATAATATCACAAGATAGCGCATGGTCGGATAACGGAATGACAGGCTTATGAAAACCGCCGCCTGTGTAAGCTTATCAGCCACCGGGTCTAACACCTTTCCCCACTCCGTTATCATATTAAAATGTCTGGCAATCTTTCCGTCAAAGCAATCCGTAAGCCCCGATATTCCGAGTATCACCGCCGCCGCAATATAGTCAGCCCTGCCGTCAGCTCCTATATATACCGCCATGAATATCGGGATAAGCATAATTCGGAAGTATCCCATCAGGTTCGGTATAGTAAATAAGTCTTTTCTGTTGTTAATCAGACGCTTCATACTTCATCTCCATCCCCATTGAATCAATGATTTATCCTTCGAACTGACTGTTGTATAGCTGGGCATAGAAGCCGTTTCTTTCAAGCAGCCCCTTGTGATTTCCCTGCTCTATTATGTCTCCGTCCTTCATTACAAGAATAACATCCGCATCCCTGATTGTCGAGAGTCTGTGTGCAATCACGAAACTTGTTCTGCCCTTCATAAGGTTAGCCATCGCATCCTGAATATGCTGCTCTGTTCTTGTATCGACCGAGCTTGTCGCCTCATCAAGAATCATTATCCTGTTGTCGGCAAGAATTGCCCGTGCGATTGTAAGGAGCTGCTTCTGTCCCTGCGATACATTGCTTGCCTCCTCATTGAGTTCCATATCATAACCTCCTGGGAGCGTCCTTATAAAGTGGTCGGCATTTGCCGCCTTGGCAGCCGCTATAACCTCCTCATCCGTGGCATCAAGCCTGCCGTAACGAATGTTCTCCATTATGGTTCCCTTAAAAAGCCATGTATCCTGAAGCACCATTCCGAATGCCTCTCTCAGGTTTCTTCTCTCGAAATCCTTTACATTCTCTCCGTCGACCTTGATGCAGCCTGAATTCACATCGTAGAAGCGCATGAGCAGCTTAACCATTGTTGTCTTTCCTGCTCCCGTAGGTCCTACGATGGCAACCATGCTTCCCGGCTCAACATGACAGGTAAAATCATGTATAACCGGTTTTTCCGGATCATAACCGAACTTTACATGCTCAAAATCAACCTCACCCTTGATATCATTAAGTCTTACAGGATTCTCTGTCACCTGCTCCTCTTCCTCATCAAGGAAATCAAAGATTCTCTCCGCTGCGGCAGCCATTGACTGAAGCATATTGAAAACCTGTGCAATCTGAGTTATAGGCTGCGTAAAGCTCTTTACATACTGTATGAATGCCTGAATGTCCCCGACCGTAATTGCGCCCGACACGGCAAGCATACTTCCCGATACCGCAACAGCCACATATCCTAGATTTCCCACAAACGTCATTATGGGCTGCATAAGCCCCGATAGGAACTGTGACTTCCATGCCGATGAATACAACTTGGCATTTGTCTTCTGAAAGTTCTCATTGACCTTTTTCTCACGATTGAATGCCTTAATAATTGTATGACCACTGTAGGACTCCTCAATCGTTCCGTTGATGTCTCCTAAATACTCCTGCTGTGCTTTAAAGTACTTCTGTGAATGTTTTACCACTACACTGATAAGTAATGCCGATATAGGAAGAATCACAAGTGCAATGAGTGTCATGAGCGGGCTTATCGTCATCATCATTATAAATACACCGATAAGCGTTGTGACCGATGTTATGAGCGTTGTTATACTCTGATTAAGACTCATTCCGAATGTATCGACATCATTTGTTATTCTTGAGAGCACATCTCCGACCGTCTTTGATTCAAAGTATGCAAGCGGCATTCTGTTAATCTTCTCGGAAATTTCTTTTCTCATTCTGAAGCTGAGCTTCTGAGAAATACCACTCATTATAAATCCCTGAATGAATGAGAACAACGCACTCACGCAGTAAAGTCCGAGAAGTATCAACAGTATAATTCCTATTTTATGAAAATCAATGCCGGCACCGCCAGACACCTTAGAGACAAGTCCGTTAAAAATCTCTGTTGTCGCCTTAGAAAGCACCTTCGGTCCGACAATATTAAATATCGTTCCCGCGACAGCACATATCATGACAAGGACTATCGCAATCTTATATCTGCCTATATATGCAAGTATTTTCCTGCTTGTTCCTTTAAAGTCCTTTGCCTTTTCACCGGGCATCATTCCGCCGTGTCCGCCCGGACCGCGCCTTCCCATATTTCTGTTTTTGGAATATTCTCTGTTTTCGCTCATCCGTCTTATGCCTCCTCTCCTGCAAGCTCCGCCTCGGAAAGCTGGGATTTTGCAATTTCAAGATATTCAGGGCAGCTCTTTAAAAGCTCCTTATGGGTTCCCATTCCTGCCACTTTTCCTTCATTCAAAAGAATAATCTGATCAGCATTCATTATTGTTGAAATTCTCTGAGCCACAATAATCACGGAAGCATCCTTGGTTCTTGCCGAAAGTGCCTTTCTGAGCGCCGCATCCGTCTTAAAATCAAGTGCCGAGAAGCTGTCATCAAACACATATATCTTAGGTTTCACCGCAACAGCTCTCGCTATCGACAGGCGCTGCTTCTGTCCTCCGGATACATTGTTTCCTCCCTGAGCTATCGAATCGGCATATCCATCCTTCTTACTCTCGATAAACTCTGTCGCCTGTGCAATCTCTGCCGCTTCCTTCATGTCCTCGTCGGTCACAAAATCTCCGCCGTACTTGATGTTGCTCTCTATGGTTCCTGAGAAGAGCACTCCCTTTTGAGGTACAAGTCCTATATGGCTTCTAAGTTCCTTCTGTGACATGTCTCTTATATCCACACCGTCAAGCGTGATACTTCCCTCTGTCACATCATAAAATCTGTCGAGAAGATTTACAACCGTTGACTTACCGCATCCTGTACTTCCGATAATTGCTGTAGTCTTTCCCGGCTCCGCCTTAAAGCTCAGCTTCGAGATGGCATTCTCACTTCCACCCTCAAATCTGAACGACACATCATGAAATTCAAGAACGCCCTTGCAGTCTGCAAGCTTCTTATCCGTCTCAGCGGCATCAGCCTTATCCTTAATCGTCTCCTCAGTGTTTAACACCTCCTCAATACGCTCCGCTGCAACTCCCGCCCTCGGAAGCATCACCGAAATCATTGTTATCATGAGGAACGCCATGACAATCTGCATTGTATATGTTATAAACGCCATCATGTCTCCAACCTGCATATGTCCGAGGTCGATACCTTTTGCTCCCATCCAGACGATGAGGACCGTTATTGCATTCATAATAAGCATCATGGCAGGCATCATTATTGACATAACACGGTTTGTAAAAAGCTGTGTTGACATGAGGTCCTTGTTTGCCTTGTCAAATCTCTCCTCCTCATGTTTTTCCCTGCTGAATGCTCTTATAACCATTGTACCTGTAAGTATCTCTCGTGATACGAGGTTTACACGGTCAACAAGGCTCTGCATCTTCTTAAACTTAGGCATAGCCACGACCATGAGCACAAGCACAAGTGAGAGCACAGCACCAACGGCAACGCCGATTATCCAGCCCATTCCCGTCTTAGTTCCCGTAACCTTTATGATTCCGCCTATTCCTATGATAGGTGCATAAAGAACAATCCTTAACATCATAACCGAAACCTGCTGCACCTGTTGCACATCGTTGGTGCTCCGCGTTATGAGAGATGCCGTTGAAAACTTGTTTATGTCCGCATTTGAAAATCCAATGACCTTCGTAAAAAGCTTTTCTCTCAGGTCTCTGCCTATAGCCGCCGCCGTTCTCGCACCTATAAAGCCAACACCTATAGCCGCCGCAACCATGAGAAGTGTCATGGCAAGCATCTTTGCTCCCGTTGTCAACAGATAACTTCTCTGAATTGAGTTCAAATCGTAACCCAAAGCCGCATACTCACTCTTTACAAGCTCAACCGCCATCTGAGTTTTCATTGATGATGCCATATCGCCCATTGATGTCTCAACCTGTGATGTCACGCTGTCAAGCATTTCCCTCGTCACAAGCCCTGCATTGTAACCGGCGACAATATCACTCACGCTGTACTGCCCCGATGTCTCAACAGAATACACCATGCTTGCAGCCGTCAGAAGTGAATCATTCAACTCTTCAAGTTCCTTTGATGATAGGTTCTTTCTGACATACACGCCGTCCGAAAGCTCATAGCATTCATCAAGGTATTCCGCCTCATCAACGCTCATGAAAAGCTTTAACGCCTCGTAAGTCTCCTGCGTATACTTCTCTGCTGCAGCACCTTCAATACCGCTCTGCTGTATTCCTACATCCACAATATCCGATGTGTATGACGGAAGAGAAAGGTCGCAGAATGCCTGAACACCAAGCAGAAGCAGTATGGCAAGTACCGCAAGCTTGTGGTCAGCCAGATACTTAATCAATTTTCCCATAATCATCCTCGTTTCTCTTTTTCTATGCTTTTTTAGCTGTTTACAAGCAATAATGACACCCAAAAAACACTAAGTCAATGGAGTTTATGAAAAGTTAATATAACCTTTATAAGATTTCACTTTTGCGGGCAAAATATTCGTAAAAAATGCTAAACCAACAATATATTATGTTATATTTATGTGTGCATAATTAGATGTACGAATCTAAGATATTCTAAGAACTCTGTCCATAAAATAACCAAAGCCGGCACGGATGCCGGCTTAGCTGCAACCAGCCACGGATGGCTGTTTTGCAGCGATGGTGACTGTTTTTTATTACTTTTATCAGAGTTCTTAGAACATCTTAGCTTCGTAAAACGGAGCCAAGATGTATAAATATAACCGAATATACACTTAACAAACAAGAACTACTGTTATGCCACTCGAATTTTATAACTCAAATAATTATGGAGCCTACTCCGCCTTCCCGAAGTCGTACACCTTCACGGAACCGCTCACGGAGCTCGTGGTCACTCTCACCATTCTGTCCCCGAAGGTCGCATGCCTGTCGGACTTTGAAAATCCGAAGCGTACCGTATTATCGCTCTCACCGTTATTCCAGTCGACATGCTTATCCGTCATGAGCTTCATCGAGCCGCTCATTCCCGAGCTCTTTATGTCGATTCCGATGTCAGAGAGAAGATTTATGACAATCGAGCCTGAGACTGTGCTCACCTTTCCGTCGCAAGGCGAACCAACGGACAGCTTAACCGAACCGCTCACGGTCTCTGCGCTGAAATTGTCCCCTTCGATAACTGCCTTTACGCTTCCGCTAACGGTCGACAATTCCTGTTTTTTTGCATCAAGCGGTGCCGAAACCTTGATTGAACCGCTCACTGCGCTGATTTTCAGCTTGTCGGCATGTATGCCGTTTTCAACCTTAACGGAGCCGCTCACCGTCGAGAGCTTACAGCTTTCTGTCACTATGTCACTCTGAACATTTATATAACCGCTGACTGTTGCGATATTTATCTTCTCAAATTCTGCCGGAACCGTCACATAGTATATAAGCGGCTCGTTCGACGCCGTGCTTATAAACGAGAAAGCCCTGTTCTTGTTTTCCTGCTTGAACTTTAGCACGCCGTCCTCCACTGTCACAACCGGGCTCATGGACATCTTTTCCTTCTTAGTGAGCGGTCTTGACATTGTGATTGTCACTGCCTGCGTATCGCCCTGATTGAGCTCGACGTTGGGCTCAACCACACTCATCTTTAATCCCGTGATGCCTGTGTAGCTGCACACGATGAGCGGATTCATGCCGTAATCGTCGTTCTCAGTGCCCTCGGACGTGCTGCTCTCCTTTTCCTCCTTGGTCTGCTCAAAATTATTTTCGCCACTCTCCCCGTTCACCGAAAAATCATCGTCAAACTTCTGCTCCTCATCAAAATCATCCAAATCCTCGTCCTGCTTGTTAACCGCCTCATTAATTTTGTCGACGATAACCCCGCTGAGCTTGCTTATAGCCGAGTCGGCACTCTTAGCCGCCTTAATCGCAGCCTTGCCTGCCGCCTTTCCTGCTTTGCCGGCCATCTTTCCTGCTTTGCCTGCCATCTTTCCTGCTTCGTTTACGAACTTACCGAAATCATCTGCAAGCTTTCCAAAATCATCAGTAAAATCGGAGTTTTCCTGTGAACTGCTCTCCTGCTGCTCACTAGCCTTTTTCTTAAATTCCTCCGGTATATCCCTTAAAAAATCATCAACGTTTCCTAACTCCTCACACACGGACTCCTCACTTCTTCCGTCCGCAGCCGCCTCATCGAAATGTCTCCTGTAATCCCCGATAATGTCTAATGCAAAATCCTCGTCATAATCCTTAAGTCCCTGTGCGAGTTTTTCCATATATTCCGCTCTTGTCATGATAGTCTCCTCCCTTATCAACCTATGAATTTATCAACAATTCTTACAAACTGCTGCCAGTCATTCTTCTGCCGTGTCATACTCTCTATCCCCTTATCGGTCAGATGATAATACTTTCTCGCAGGTCCCGCCTCCGACTCCACCAGATATGTCTCGACACATTCATCATCCTTAAGTCTCTTAAGTATCAGGTACAAGGTTCCGGGCGCAATGGACATCTCCTCCGACAAGCTCTCCGTGAGCTCATAACCATACCTGTCGCCCTGACCTAACATTGAGAGAACACACAGTTCCAAAACCCCCTTCTTCATCTGCGTATTCATGCAAACACTCCCTTCTTTGTTTTCTGTAGTCCAGGTAATTGCGAAACTATATATTTGAAGGCGGACGTTGTACAAATTTAACAATTCACCACAGGCACGCTTTCGCTACATTACATCACGTAACGGTGCATAGACAGCCAAAATACGGCTGTCAAACACCGACGGCTGTAAAGTACCTGCTTGCGAATTTGTTAAATTTGCACAACTGTTTATCATTAAAATCACATTTCGCAATTACCTATTAGATATAGTGCTTTGTCTGTAAACAGCACGCACTATATCTATCAACGGGTTTATTGTATCATATCACAAGCTATTCTATATTGCAATATACTATTTTAAAAAATATTGTGGAGAGATTGTGTGCACTCTCCACAATATAATTAACTGTTGTTAATCGGGTATGTCCTGCTGCCTTAATTCTTAAGTACTGCCTTCTTGAAGCTCTTCTTTCCTCTTCTGAGCACAATTCCGTCACCAAAATCATCCTTTGTGAACTTAGTGTCAAGTGTAGCCTTCTCATCGTTGGCTGTTACACCGCCCTGCTCAACATTTCTTCTTGCGTCACCGCGTGACTGGCAAAGACCTGCCTTTACAAGAAGTGTCTGAATGTCAACGACGCCGTCTCTGAAATCAGCATCCTCAATCTCAACCGTAGGCATGTTGGATGAATCTCCTGAGCCGCCGAATATTGCAAGAGCACCTGTCTTAGCCTTATCGGCCTCCTCCTTGCCATGAACAAGCTTGGTAAGCTCATAAGCAAGAATCATCTTCGCCTCATTTAACTGACTGCCTTCCCAGCTTTCCATCTTCTCAATCTCTTCAAGCGGAATAAATGTAAGCATCTTGATACACTTCATTACATCGGCATCATCGACATTTCTCCAGTACTGGAAGAAATCGTAAGGAGAAGTCTTGTTCGGGTCAAGCCATACGGCATTTCCTGCGGTTTTTCCCATCTTCTTGCCGTTAGAATCGGTGAGAAGCGTGATTGTCATCGCATGAGCATCCTTACCTAACTTACGGCGGATAAGCTCTGTTCCTCCGAGCATGTTGCTCCACTGATCATCGCCGCCGAACTCCATGTTACAGCCGTATTTCTGGTATAACATATAGAAGTCGTAGCTCTGCATAATCATGTAGTTGAACTCCAAAAATGAAAGTCCTTTCTCCATTCTCTGCTTATAGCACTCGGCACGAAGCATGTTATTTACGCTGAAGCAAGCTCCTACTTCACGTAATAATTCAATGTAATTAAGATTTAAAAGCCAGTCGGCATTGTTTACCATGAGTGCTTTTCCGTCGCTGAAATCAATAAAACTCTCCATCTGTCTCTTGAAACACTCTGCATTGTGCTCAATATCTTCCTTTGTCAGCATCTTACGCATATCTGTTCTTCCGGAAGGATCGCCTATCATGGTCGTTCCTCCTCCAATCAGTGCGATTGGCTTGTTTCCAGCCATCTGAAGACGCTTCATAAGCGTAAGTGCCATGAAATGTCCTGCTGTAAGAGAATCGGCTGTACAGTCAAATCCGATATAGAATGTAGCCTTTCCCTCGTTAATCATCTTACTGATTTCTTCTTCGTTGGTTACCTGTGCTATAAGGCCTCTCGCCTTAAGCTCTTCATAAATTCCCATTTTCACATGTCCTTTCTGTGTGTTTTATTTCACCGCCGTAGAATTACAGGAAGGAATTTCCCGAAAAAAAAATCCTTACAGCAGTGATTACTGCCGTAAGGACGTATTAACGTGTTACCACCTTACTTCACACCGGACTCACATCCGATGCCTCATCAGGTACAAATATACCCCTGCACTATAACGGGTGCTGCCGTCGCAGCCTACTAAAGAAACATCTCATTCGGTGCGATGCTCCGGGATGTATTCAACTTTCCGTTACCTGTGCGCCTCTCACCATCCGGCAGCTCTCTGTAGGTTCTTAGAAAATCTACTTCTTCCCATCATTGCTTTTCTTATTACAATAAAGACATAATAATTAATCATTTTCAGAATGTCAAGTATTTTTTAGAATTGAAAATATATAAACGGATTATATGTTCCACTCACCACTCTCAGTATGCACAGCATAAGCAGTCCTGCCATAACAAGCATATCAAGCACCATGAACCATTCCTTTGTTCTGACACCATCATACAATCTTTTTAAGCCTCTCTGCATAAAACCCATTCCAAGAATTCCAAAGACGAACGCAATTATCAGCTCCATTGACATAAACCCAAGATACTGATAGCCACCGCCTCCTAAAACTGCATTCACATTATGATTGTATGCACCGAACATCGCTCCAATGTAATGTATTGCATAGACTATATTGTCCGACCTGAACAGCACCCATCCCAATATTACCATCAACATCGTATATATCAGGTTAACCGGTTTTACAGGGTTCTTTTCAAGTACCTTCCCTAAAAACAATCTCTCAATCACCTGAAGAAGTGCATACATAATCCCCCACATAAGAAATGTGAAGTTAGCGCCATGCCATATTCCGGTCAGCAAAAACACAATAAACACATTCCTGTATGTCTTTACATTACCGCATCTGCTGCCTCCGAGCGGGAAATACACATACTCCTTAAACCACGATGATAACGATATGTGCCATCTTCTCCAGAATTCCTGTATTGAGAGAGACGTATACGGATATGCAAAATTCTCCTTAAATCTGAACCCGAACATTCTTCCAAGTCCTATTGCCATATCAGAATATCCTGAAAAGTCATAATAAATCTGCATGGTATAGGCAAGTGCTCCAAGCCATGCCGTGGCACTGCCCATCATTTCCGGTTCTGATTTCCATACTGCATCTGCCGTGAGTGCAAATGTGTTTGCAAGCAGAACCTTCTTTGCAAGCCCGCATATAAAACGTCTCTGTCCTGACGCGAACATTGCAATGCTCTCTTTTCTGTTCTCAATCTGTCCTTCAACATCACTGTACTTTACAATCGGTCCCGCTATAAGCTGTGGAAACAAAGCCACATAGAGTGCAAACTTAGCTATGTTCTTCTGAATCCGTGCTTTTCCCTTATACACGTCAATCACATACGACATTGCCTGGAATGTAAAGAATGAAATTCCAATCGGAAGAACAATCTCCTTTATTCCAAGCTGTCCCGTTCCCTGCATCATAAGCATTGCACGCAGGCTTGCACCCGCACTTTCTTTTCCCGTGAACCACACAAACAGATTCTCCACCACAACGACGAGCATATTAAAATACTTAAAGAAGAACAGTATGGCAAGATTGAGCACTATTGCACACACAAGCGTGCCCTTTCTCCTCCTCTTTTCCATAAGCCGCCCCGCCGTATAATTGACTGCTATTGATGAGAGCATTATAAGCAGATAATATATTCCTCCCCACGCATAGAACACAAAGCTCGCTATAAGAAGCCATATATTTTTTAATGTCCTACAAAGCTTTTCATCACTGACAAGTGACAAAAGCATATTCCCGATTATAACCACGGGCAGAAATACCCACAGGAAAACCATTGATGCAAAAAGCATTTACTTTACCTCGCGTAGAAGCGTGTTCCCGCCTTTTTATTCTCACTTACATCGTACAACAGCTCAGGCTTGTCACCGTTGATAATCACCATATCTATTCCGTTATCGTTAGCGATTGAAGCAGCCTTAAGCTTAGTTGCCATTCCGCCCGTTCCAAGCTTAGAGCCAGCTCCGCCTGCGAGTGCCTTTACCTCGTCTGTTATTCCATGAACCTCGTCAATAAGCTTCGCGTCCTCATATTTATGCGGATCTTTGTCATACAGGCCATCAATGTCCGACATGATTACAAGCGTGTCTGCCTTTGCGACCGAAGCCACTATAGCTGCAAGAGAATCATTCTCACCTACCTCAAGCTCCAGCTCATCTATCGCAACCGTGTCATTCTCGTTGACAATCGGTATGACACCGAGTTCAATGAGCTTTGCCATCGCGTTCTCAACATTTCTTCTTCTGTCCTCAAGAAGGACATATTTTGTCAGCAGAAGCTGTGCAACCGTCACGCCATATTCCGAGAACTGCTTGTCGTACATATCCATGAGTTCACACTGTCCTACGGCAGCACATGCCTGCTTTCCCGGCGTATCCTTAGGCCGCTCTCTCAGTCCGATTTTGCTCATTCCAAGTGCAATCGAACCGCTCGACACAAGTATCATCTGATTGCCCGCATTCTGAAGGTCTGCAATCGTCTTGACAATCTTCTCGACCCTTCTTATGTTGAGATGTCCTGTCGCGTAAGTCAACGTGGATGTTCCTACTTTTACTACAATTCTCTTTCCCGTCATGTGTTCTGCCTCTCCTGTCCGCCTTTTTTACTAGAACTGGCTGTTGTAAAGCTGTGAATAGAATCCGCCCTGTGCAAGAAGCGTATCATGGTCACCCTGCTCGATGATATGTCCGTCCTTCATAACAAGTATAACATCAGCTTCACGTATTGTTGAAAGCCTGTGTGCAACGATAAAGCTGGTTCTGCCTTTCATCATTCTCGCAAATGCTTCCTGAATCTTAATCTCTGTTCTTGTATCGATTGATGATGTAGCCTCATCAAGTATGAGCATAGGAGGCAGACAGAGCATTACTCTCGCTATGCACAGGAGCTGCTTCTGTCCCTGTGAAAGACTTCCTCCGTCCTCATTGAGCACAGTGTCATAGCCCTGTGGAAGTCTCTTTATAAAGCTGTGTGCATGTGAAGCCCTGGCAGCGGCAATCATCTCCTCATCCGTCGCATCAGGCTTACCCATCTTTAAATTGTCCCTTATTGTTCCGTTCTTAAGCCATGTATCCTGAAGCACCATGCCATAAGACCTTCTTAAGCTTCCTCGTGTAACATCCTTGATGTCATCACCGGCAACCTTTATGCTTCCTGAATTTACATCGTAGAAACGCATGAGAAGATTGATGAGCGTCGTCTTTCCACAGCCTGTAGGACCTACAATGGCAATACGCTGTCCCGACTTAACCGAGAGATTGAAGTTCTCGATAAGCTTCCGGTCGGGAACATAGGAAAAATATACGTTCTCAAGCTCCACATGTCCGTCAGCATTAACCGTCTTTGCATTTTCAGGTTCAGGAACCTGCGGTTCCTCCTCTATAAGCTCCATGACTCTTCCTGCACAAGTGAGTGCGTTCTGAAGCTCAGTCACAACACCCGAAATCTCATTGAACGGCTTGGTATACTGGTTAGCGTAACTTAGCATACATGAAAGATTACCTACGCTCAATCTGCCCTTTACAGCAAAGATTGCACCTACGAGCGCAACAAGCATGTACACAATGCTGTTTACAAATCTTGTTGAAGGGTTCGTTATTGACGAGAAGAATATCGCCTTTAATGAGCACTTCTCAAGTCTGTCATTTACCTCATCGAACTTCTCTTTAACCTCGTTCTCCTGGCTGTATGCCTTCACAACCTTGAGGTTTCCGACCATCTCATCGATGATTGCCGTCTGCTCGCCTCTTGTCTCAGACTGCTTTTTAAACATTGTATGAGTGTTCTTTGCAATGTAAGCCGCAACAAAAAGCGAGAGCGGTGTCACACACACAACCACAAGTGTAATCGGAACGCTCACGGTAAGCATAAATCCGAGTGTTCCGAGTATTGTAATCACTCCCGTAAAAAGCTGTGTAAATCCCATCAAAAGCCCATCGGCAAACTGGTCTACATCCGCAATAACACGGCTCACAACGTCACCGTAAGGATGCCCGTCAATATACTTAAGCGGAAGTATTTCTATCTTTCTTATCGCCTCTGTACGAATGTCTCTGATTACATTGTATGTAATCTTGTTGTTGCACACATTCATAAGCCACTGTGCAAATGCACCGATGAGAATGATAATTATCATCGTCCTGATTATCGCTGTTATTCCTTCAAAATCCACAAAGCCCTGCTTAACTATAAGGTCGATGGCATCACCTGTAAGAATAGGCACATACAATGTACATGCAACCGTCACTGCGGCAAGCAGTATTGAAAAAATAAGAAAAACATAGTATTTTTTTATATATCTGAGCACCTTGACAACGGTGCTTTTGTCATCGCTTGTTAATCTTCTGACCTTTGCCATAGCATTAAGCCTCCTTCGCAGATGCTGTTTTAAACTGTGAGTTGTATATCTCCTTATATACCTCACAGTTTTCAAGCAGCTCTTCCTGTGTTCCCATTCCGACCACCTGTCCGTCATCAAGCACGATAATCTTATCCGCATGCATGATTGAAGCAGTACGCTGTGATACTATGAACACCGTCATGTTACCCGGAAGTGCAGCTACCGCCGCCCTGAGCTTGGCATCTGTCGCATAGTCGAGTGCTGAAGCACTGTCATCAAGTATAAGTATGTCCGGCTTTCTTACAAGTGCTCTCGCAATTGTGAGACGCTGTTTCTGTCCGCCTGAGAGATTCTTTCCACCCTGTGCAATCTCGAAATCAAGTCCGCCGTCCTTTGTCTCTACGAACTCTCTTGCCTGTGCAGCGTCAAGTGCGTTCCACAGTTCCTCGTCCGTTGCGTCATTCTTACCCCACTTGAGGTTCTCACGGATTGTTCCCTTAAAAAGAACCGCTTTCTGCATTACAATTCCTACATGCTCTCTGAGCTCATCAAAGCCGTACTCCTTTACATCCACGCCGTCGACAAGCACCTGCCCTTCCGTTGCATCATAGAATCTCGGAATAAGCCCGACAAGTGAGCTCTTACCTGAACCCGTACCTCCGATAATGCCTACCGTCTCACCCTTCTTTACGGAAAAATCAATCCCGGTAAGTGAATTGTCTGCGCCTTCGTTGTAGCACAGATTTACGTTCTTGAACTCAACAGCCGAAGCTTCGTCCTCCGCGCACTCATAGTGCTTATCTCCCTCAAGCATTGAAGGCTTAATCTCAAATACGGACTGTATACGATTACCGCAGGCAACCGCTTTTGTCACCGTTATGATAAGGTTGGCAAGCTTTACAAGCTCAACAAGAATCTGGGACATGTAGTTTACAAGTGCCACAACCTGTCCCTGCGTGAGAATGCCCGCATCAACACGGACTGCTCCAACCCATATAAGCGCCGCTATGGCTCCGTTTACTATTATGAAGGTCACAGGATTCATAAGTGCAGAAATCTTTCCGACAAACTTCTGAAGCCCGGTGAGAACGGCATTCTTGTCATCAAAATTCTCTATCTCGCTCTGTTCCTTGTTGAATGCACGGATTACACGGACACCCGTAAGGTTCTGTCTTGTGATACCGAGCACATTGTCAAGTGCCCCCTGTACCTTCTTAAAAAGCGGGATACTTATGAGCATAATTCCAAACACTACAATGGCAAGAAGAGGAATGGCTACTACAAATATGAGTGCCGCCTTCACATCAATCGTAAACGCCATTATCATTGCCCCGAACACGATAAACGGCGAACGAAGGAAAAGTCTGAGTACAAGGTTAACTCCCGACTGAACCTGATTGATGTCACTCGTCATTCTCGTGATAAGCGTAGATGTACCAAGTGTATCAATTTCTTTGAAGGACAGGCTCTCTATATGTGCAAACAGTGCCGATTTGAGCTTTGCGGCAAATCCTACTGCCGCCTTCGCCGAAAAGTATTGTGCCGTAAGAGAACATGTAAGACCGATTACAGCCAGCACTATAAGAAGAAGTGCCATCTTAACAATATAAGTAATATCCTTATTCTCAATTCCGGTATCAATTATCGCTGCAATTACAAGCGGCACAAACAGCTCAAAGGACGCCTCAAGCATCTTGAACAACGGTGCTAAAACCGTCTCTTTTTTGTAACTTTTAAGATATACAAGTAGTTTTTTCATATCTTTCCTCTCCGTTTTTACTCAAAAACCGTACCCGCATGAGATTTTTGGTCATCCGTTACAAGCCAAATGTCAACCGATTTGTCGACATTGCCGTAAGCCCCAATCGTGTACTCTCCGTACACCGTGCTTCCCTCTAGGAACGGCAGCTTTAACGCAATCGAGGTCGGCGTCGCAAGGTATCCCTCCTCTATCGCATCCCTTATAAAATACACCGCATCGTAGGCGGGACGCACATTCTCAACCGGAGCATACACCTCGTAGCCATAGGTCGTCGCAAGTCCGTCCACACAGCCCTCCCTCACAAGAAACACTCCGTCATAGCCCCGGCTGTGCGCCTCGTTCATCACTGTGTCAAGTGCCTCTAAGTCTCCGGCAACAAAAATAATCTTAGCACCTGCATTCATAACCGCCGTGACTGCCTCTTTCACACTGTCCGTGTCATAATCCGCAAGCTCCTTTGCATAAGCCAACTCAAGCCTCTGCTTTAGTGCTGCCGCCGCAAAATCCTCATAGAGAGAAATCTCCCTCTCATCCTGCACCGAATAAAGTATCGCTGCCTTTGAAAACTCAAGCTCATCGTCCGCAAAGTTCACAAGTGCCTCTGTCATGTACTTGTCCGAGATACACGACTGGTACACGAAGTTCGACGCATCCACAACAAAATCATCCGTCACGGAAGGAGTTATTACAGGGACATTCGAGTTGGAGCTTGCCTTTATCAGCTCCTCAACTCCCTTAGAATTGTTCGTTCCAATGACTGCGCACACGCCCTCCTCGACAAGCTGGTAGTAGCCTGCCACCGAGTTCATGTAATCTCCGCCGTCGTCCTTCTTTATAAGCACAACCTCAAGCTTCTCGGTAAGAACTCCACCCGCCTCGTTGATTTCATCCACGGCAAGCTCGCACGCCTCATACATTCGCTCTGATTCCGCCGTCTTATCTCCCGTAAAATCAAGCAGCACGCCTATCTTCACCACGAACGTTTCATCTGTCGGTTTATTTTCTTTCCTACAGCCTGCAAGCATTGCACACACGCTTATAAGCATGAGAAACAGGCATATTTTTCTCAGCTTTCTCCCATCTGTCATAAGCCTCCTGCTCCTTTCACACTCTCAAGCTCCACTCTGAACAGTCAACCACTCGCGTCGCAAGTCCGTCATAGAACTCCGGCTCATGGCATATCAGAAGTATGCTTCCCTTATATTCTTTTAATGCTCTTTTAAGCTCGTCCTTTGCATCCACATCGAGTTGGTTCGTCGGCTCGTCTAAAAGAAGCACGTTTGATGCGCGGTTGATAAGCTTGCAGAGCCTTACCTTTGCCTGCTCACCACCGCTCAATACCTGAACCTGGCTCTCGATATGCTTCGTCGTAAGTCCGCACTTTGCAAGTGCCGAACGCACCTGATACTGCGTATATCCCGGAAATTCTTTCCAGATCTCCTCTATACATGTATTTCTGTTGCCGGGTGCCATCTCCTGCTCGAAATATCCGATTTCCAGATAATCTCCAAGCTCCACTTCACCTGAAATTGCGGGAACCAGCCCTAATATACTCTTTAAAAGCGTCGTCTTACCGATTCCGTTTGCACCGAATAGAACGACCTTCTCACCGCGCTCCATCGTAAAATCAAGCGGTCTTGAGAGCGGCTCATCGTATCCGATAACCAGCCCTTTTGTCTGAATAATATATCTTCCCGGAGTTCTCGCCTCCTGGAAATTAAACTCCGGCTTCGGCTTCTCCACTGCCTTCTCGATGATATCCATCTTGTCAAGCTTCTTCTGGCGTGACATAGCCATATTTCTTGTTGCAACTCTTGCCTTATTTCTTGCTACAAAATCTTCAAGCTCCGCAATTTCCTTCTGCTGCCTGTTATATGCCGCCTCGCGCTGTGACTTCTTCATCTCATAGACTTCCATGAACTTGTCATAGTCCCCCACATAGCGGTTAAGCTCCTGATTCTCCATATGATAGATAAGGTTTACTACACTGTTTAAGAACGGAATGTCATGTGAAATAAGAATAAATGCATTCTCATACTCAAGCAGGTATCTTTTAAGCCACTCTATATGAACCGCATCAAGATAATTGGTCGGCTCATCCAACAGAAGAATATCCGGCTTGGCAAGAAGAAGCTTCGCTAAAAGCACCTTCGTTCTCTGACCTCCCGAAAGCTCCGTGACATCCTTATCCATTCCGATATCCTCAAGCC
>FR895419.1:0-4857 GCA_000435595.1 Firmicutes bacterium CAG:882 | reverse complement strand
TTAGAATCAATAATATAAAAATCATGTGCCATGAGAAGCTCCTGAATAACCCCAAGCTCCTCCATCATCTCATCCATATTCTCGGCTGTTCCCTCTGCCATGATATCGCAGATATGGTTCATTCTATCCTCCATTGCAAAGAGATCCGCAAATGCACTCTTAAGCACAACCCTTATAGTCATTCCCTTTGAAAGAACCGCATGCTGGTCAAGGTATCCGACCTTCACGTTCTTTGCCCATTCAACCTTGCCCTCATCAGGCATGAGCTTTCCCGTTATTATGCTCATAAATGTTGACTTTCCCTCGCCGTTAGCGCCGATGAGTCCTATATGTTCTCCCTTTAACAGCCTGAAAGACACATCCTTAAAAATCGCCCTGTCGCCAAATCCATGGCTTAAGTGTTCAACGTTAAGTATACTCATAATAAATCCTCATTTTTCTTTTTCTGTTTGATGACATCATGTGCATAAATGCATATGCACATTATTACCCTATTTTAATTCAACTCTATGTAGTATACACATATTTTTCCTTTTCGTCTATACATTCATGCTTTAAATTTCAAGGCTTTTCGCAAAAATATCGTATGCATTGCACAAATGTCAACCTCGTAGTATATTTTAGTTGACATTTCTTTTCTCCTGATTTATACTCAAGAACGTGCGTTGCACACAATTACAAAATTATTCAATTTACCTTTTGGAGGACATCATGAAAAAATCACTTTACACCACCAAAGAAATCGCTCTTATTGCCCTTTTTGTGGCACTCACAGCGGTATGCGCCTGGATTACGATTCCAATGCCTGCGCCGCTTGCACCGTTCACGCTTCAGACCTTCGCCGTATTCACAGCCCTGGGCATACTCGGTCTTAAGGACGGTCTCACTGCAATCATCGTATACTGTTTACTCGGAATCGTCGGACTCCCTGTATTCGCAGGAATGAAGGGCGGTGTCGGAGTGCTTCTCGGAACAACGGGCGGTTACATAATCGGCTTTATATTCACCGCACTCAGTGTAGGTCTTATAACAAAGAAATTCGGCAAGAGTATTCCTGTTCTTGCAATATCAATGGTAATCGGTCTGATACTATGCTATGCTTTCGGTACCGCCTGGTTCATCATTGTATATACCAATACCAAGAGTGCCGTCGGCATCTCAACCGCGCTTACATGGTGCGTTACACCATACATTATCCCTGACCTTGTAAAAATTGCCGTTGCAATCACAATCGTTAAAGCGGTTGAAAAATCCAAGGTTATGAGAGCAGTCACCGCATAATAAAAAATACACTGATAATAAATGGCGTGTGAATTATGGATTTACCTCACACGCCATTTTTCTTTATAAATCATACAGAATATTTCGACTATATTTTCATTCCGTTAGAACGCTATAATTCCAAGGTGCTCTAACAATATCTTTGTTCCTATAAGTATAAGAATAATTCCTCCGGCAAGCTCTGCCTTTGACTTATACTTAACTCCGAACACGCTTCCAGCCTTCACGCCGACAGCCGACAGAATAAATGTCACACAGCCTATAAAGCTTATCGCCCACCAGATATTAACTTCAAGAAACGCGAATGTAACACCTACTGCAAGTGCATCAATGCTTGTCGCAATCGCAAGCATCAGCATAATCTTAAATCCGAGTGAGGCATTGGCACTCTCCTCGCTCTTGTCAAATGACTCCTTAATCATGTTAGCTCCGATAATTAACAACAGAACAAATGCAATCCAGTGGTCAATCGCCGTTATATACGACTTAAACTGACTTCCGAGGAGCCATCCGATAAGAGGCATAAGTGCCTGAAAGCCTCCGAACCACGCCCCGACAATAGCAGCCTTCTTAAAAGTAATCTGTTTCATCGCAAGTCCCTTACACACCGAAACCGCAAATGCGTCCATTGACAATCCGACCGCCAGGATAAATAATTCCAATAAACCCATACAATCTTCTCCATTCTTCTTATTTGTAATTGTTTCCCGTAAATAACCTTCCATACCGGGCAGATATGTAAAATCGGAAGCAGTTTTTGCGTTTTTAAGTAAAACTTCCAAGCTTTTGCATTTCCCAAAAGCAAAAAATAAGACTTATGTATGACAATTAAGCCATACATAAGTCTCGCTATTTAAGATAAGCCAGATGTCATTGGCGCGTATGTACCCAAAATACATAATCCGCTGCTTCACATCAGTCTGTTGACTTACCACGCATTCACGCTAACTACTCCCTTACAGGTTATATTATAGTAACATATACCTCATGAAAAAGCAAGAACTATCACTTATTATTTCCCATGCATATCCTCTTTTATAGAACAAAGAATGTGCCTTGGCACATTCTTGCGCCTGCAGCGGTCGCTTGCGACATCTGCATTGTACGCCGCAGTGCGCATCCCCGCGGAGCGTTTTTGTGTAATAGGAACGAAGTTTCCTATTACACAAAAAACAACCTCTGCACGCAAATCCCATGCAGAGGAGGGCTTTTATCCTTCCCTCTGTCTCACGATGCAAAATACTATATCTGATTTTATTCGTAATCCACAACACTTGCCCACTTAAGAAGAAGTGCTCTCTCCTCAGGCTTACCCTTAACTGACTGTGATGCAGCTACGATAGGAAGCCACTTCTGTACATACTGCTTGCCGATACCGCTCTTCTCACAGAAAAGGTTGAGGTACTTGTCAGCAAGCTTGTTCTGACCTGAAAGAGCAAATACAAGATATGTTCTTGCTGCGTCTGCTGAAGCATTTCCCTGTGTGGCATGTGACCAGTCAAGGATATATGCCTTACCGTCGCTTGTGATAATGATATTACTTGGATTGAAATCTCCGTGGCATACCTTGTCATGCTTGTGCATACCCTCAAGACTTGTGTGAAGGTCATAACGTGTGGATGGGTCGATATCTGCTTCTGCAATCTTACGCATCATCTTGTCTGTAAGCTTTGTAAGAAGAGGAGCCTTCTTGGAATGAACCTCTCTCTGAAGATTAACAAAGAGCTCAAGATACTCATCTTCCTTCTCAGGATTCTTCTTCATAAGCTCCTCTAAGGTTGTTCCCTCTATGTACTCACTGATGATAGCCCACTTGCCATCAATCTTTGTAACCTCAAGAATCTTAGGGATAAGTAATCCTGTCTCCTCAACTCTCGCCTGATTGAGTGCCTCGTTGAGAATGTCTGACTTCTTGTAGTCCTCATTGAAGAGCTTAATAACTGTGTCCCCATCACGGTAAATTGTCTTAGTCGGACGCTTTGCAATAACATTGTCAAGTTTCATTGTCTATACCTCCATGCATTAATTTGTAACACCTTAGAAACGAAATACCCTGCGCTGATATTCTGTCAGGCACCTTGTGCCTTCAGCTTCGCGCTTATTGTTTGTACTTATTATAGCATAGTATGCCAATTTTTGCCACAACTTTATTTATATTTTAGAATTGTCTGAATAAATTTGACAAAATGAAGCTTCCGAATCCGGTTTGCGAATCCGGAAGCCCACACATTGCTGCTTACACAGCCATGATTATTACTTTCCGTAATATGCCTTAAGGTACATTGCCTTAATTTCCTTCATAAGAGGATATCTTGGGTTAGCACCTGTACACTGGTCATCGAATGCCTGCTCAACCATGTTGTCAAGAGTGTCAAGGAAATACTTCTCATCTACGCCGTAGTCCTTGATTGTCTTCTTGATGCCGACTCTTTCCTTGAGAGCTTCAATCTTCTCGATAAGTCCTTCTAACTTCTCCTGATCATTCTTGCCCTTTACTCCAAGGTAATCCGCAACCTCTGCATATCTTGCAAGTGTATGAGGATGGTCGTACTGAGGGAATGTACCCATCTTAGACGGAACCTCAGCAGCGTTAAATCTCATAACATCTGTGATGAGAAGAGCGTTGGCAATACCATGTGGAAGGTGATGGAAAGCACCAAGCTTATGTGCCATTGAGTGACATACACCAAGGAATGCATTTGCGAATGCCATACCTGCCATAGTAGCTGCATTACCCATCTTCTCTCTTGCGACAGGGTCGTTAGGACCATTGTCATAAGCTCTTGGAAGATATTCGAATATCATCTTGAGTGAACGGAGTGCAAGACCATCCGTAAAGTCAGTAGCCATCATTGAAGCGTATGCCTCAAGTGCATGAGTTACCGCATCGATACCTGATGCTGATGTAAGTCCCTTAGGCGCATCCATCATCATGTCTGCATCAACAATTGCCATCTTAGGAAGGAGCTCGTAATCAGCAAGAGGATACTTAACACCTGTTCTCTGGTCTGTGATAACTGCAAAAGGTGTTACCTCAGAACCTGTACCTGCTGATGTAGGAACAGCGATGAAGTATGCCTTCTCACCCATCTTAGGGAATGTGTAAATACGCTTACGGATATCGCAGAAACGCATTGCCATATCGAGGAAATTAACCTCTGGATGCTCATACATTACCCACATAATCTTACCTGCATCCATTGCAGAACCACCGCCGACAGCTATGATACAGTCAGGCTCGAAGGAACGCATTGCCTCAGCTCCTTCTGTTGCGGAAGCAAGTGATGGATCCGGTGCTACATCATAGAATGTTGTATGCTTAATTCCAAGCTCATCAAGCTTATCTGTGATAGCCTTTGTATATCCGTTAGAATAAAGGAACTTATCTGTTACAATGAATACCTTCTTCTTGTTCATTACAGTCTTAAGCTCCTGAAGTGCAACAGGAAGACAACCCTTCTTAATATATACCTTCTCAGGTGCTCTGAACCACAGCATGTTCTCTCTCCTCTCAGCAACAGTCTTAATGTTGATTAAATGCTTAACTCCTACGTTCTCTGATACGGAGTTGCCGCC
>FR895418.1:4935-88664 GCA_000435595.1 Firmicutes bacterium CAG:882 | reverse complement strand
GGCACTTGAGAAGTGGCCTATCGCTTATCTTGAGAAGGCAGTTCCGCAGCTCATGCCTATCATTAAGGAGTTAGACAAGAGAGTGCGTGCTAAGTTCGATGATGAGAGCGTGTATATCATTGATAAGGATGACAGAGTCCATATGGCTCATATGGACATCCACTACGGTTACAGCGTCAACGGTGTTGCGTATCTTCACACAGAGATTTTGAAGGATTCGGAGCTTAACAATTTCTACAAGATTTATCCTGAGAAGTTCAACAACAAGACTAACGGTATCACCTTCAGAAGATGGCTTTTACACTGCAACGCTCCGCTTGCCGAGTTTATCACAAGCCTTATCGGTGACGGCTACAAGACGGACGCAACTGAGCTTAAAAAGCTTGAGAAGTTCGTCGATGATGAGAAGGTATTAAACGAGCTCTTAGAGATTAAGAAGGATGCCAAGATTGAGCTCTCCAATTATCTGTCCGAGACACAGGGAATTGAGCTTGACGAGAACTCCATCTTTGATATTCAGATTAAGAGACTTCATGAGTACAAGAGACAGCAGATGAACGTACTCTATGTGATTCACAAGTACCTTGAAATCAAGGACGGCAAGAAGCCGGCAAGACCAATCACGGTTATCTTCGGAGCTAAGGCTGCACCTGCTTATGTTATCGCAAAGGATATAATTCATCTTATCCTCTGCATGCAGGAGCTTATCAATAATGACCCTGAGGTAAGTCCTTACCTTAAGGTTGTCATGGTAAAGAATTACAATGTAACCAAGGCAGAGAAGCTTATACCAGCATGTGATATTTCCGAGCAGATTTCACTTGCTTCTAAGGAGGCTTCAGGTACAGGTAACATGAAGTTCATGTTAAACGGTGCGGTTACACTTGGAACCTTAGATGGTGCGAATGTTGAGATAAGCCAGTTCGCAGGCAAGGAGAACGAGTACATCTTCGGAAAGACGGCAGATGTTGTCATTGAGCACTATGCAAAGGCTGACTATGTATCGATGGACTACTATGAGAAGAGTGATGTTATAAAGGATGCAGTAGACTTTATCGTGAGCGATGAGCTCCTCGCAATCGGAAACGAGGAAAACCTTGACCGTCTCTACAATGAGCTTCTCAACAAGGACTGGTTCATGACACTCTTAGATCTTGAGGAGTACATCAAGGTAAAGGATAAGGCTTTCGCAGACTATGAGGACAGAATGAGCTGGGCTAAGAAGATGCTTCACAATATCGCCAACGCGGGCTTCTTCTCATCAGACAGAACAATCGCCGAGTACAACAAGGACATCTGGAAGTTAAGCTAATATTGAACCAATATATAAAAGCAGGCCGTCAGGCTTGCTTTTATACTTTGGTGATATATTAAAATCAATGCGATTTCATGAAAAATACGGGAAGAAACGGAGAGTAAACATGACAAAATGTGATATTAAGGACATAAAGGCTTCGGTTATAGATGAAGTGACGCAGAGCCGTGCAAAGCACGCTGTGTTCGATTTATACGGAACGTTGGTTGATATACATACGGATGAGGAGCAGAAGAATTTTTGGAAGAAGCTTGCCAAGTTCCTGAGAAGGCATGGTGTTCATTACGAATACAAGGAATTGAAGAAGGAATATGCACGTCTTTGTAAAAAGTACAGCAGACTTTTGCAGGAAAAATATCCCGATAACAAGATTGAAATTAATATATCCGATGTGTTTTATGAATTATGCATATTGAAGAACAGCAGGATAACCAGGGAGTTCTCGGACGCATTTGGATATATATTCAGAACAGAGTCGAGAGAGTATGTGCGCGTGTATGAAGGCGTGTACGAGATGTTAGATGAGCTTCATGCGATGGGAACGAAGGTGTGGCTTTTGTCAAACGCACAGTCGATATTCACCATGCCGGAGCTTGAAAACCTCGACCTGGTGCGGTATTTTGACGGAATAAACATATCGTCGGATGCTGGCTTTAAGAAGCCGGATGCGGCATTTGCAGACTATCTCTTTAAAAAATATCCGGAAGCCGAAATTAAGCCGAACGAATGCCTGATGGTCGGCAATGAGTACGGCTCCGACGGCAAGGTTGCCGAGAATGCAGGAATGAACTTCCTGTACGTCGTCAGCAACCTCACACCCGCGGATGAAAAAAATAATAAGGACTTATAATTGTGCAGCAATAAGCACTGAAAAAGTAAACCCGCCGCCAGCTTTTCTTCAAATTAAGCAGACGGTATTAAGATTATACCGTTTTTACTCTGTATTGCCCTTCTTTGATTACATGCAGACATATACACTCGAAAATTAAATTATATACAACACATGCATGCTTTATTTCTCGTCAAGCTCCTGAGCATATTCATCAAATATGAAGTCAAGCACCGGAGCCATGCCCACGAACTCACAGCCGTAGAGATAATGTGTTCCCTCGCCCTCCATGAGCTGGCTTCTCACAATCTTTACCACACAGAAAAGCTTTGCGCTCTGATGACCGAGCTGAAGGGATGCGTTGAAATAATATCCTATAGGAAGAAAATCATCGGATGTGAAGCCGATGCCGCCCTTTGATACATCGGTTATGGTTATCGGTGAATTGATTGCGATTGAATCGTTGTCCTGTTTAAAAAGTGATGAGATATAAAGCTCCATCTTGGCGTTCATTCTTGGATTTTTTCTTTTTTCAAGCATATATACCCTCCAAAATTAACTTTTTGTATCATTATAATACAAAGCTTCTGAAATTTGAAGAAAAAACTAAGTTGATTTCTGAAAGTCTATGCTATATACTAAAAAACGTATATCAGACAGGTTTGTGAAAGCGGACGTAAGGTCTGCACAGGTTCCTGTACACACATATTGCCTGAACAGGCGGAAGAGAGGATAAAGATGGAAGAATTCAAGTTATTGTACGAAGGAAAAGTCAGAGAGGTATATGATATCGGCGAGAACCTTGTTATTGCGGCAACAGACAGAATTTCAGCTTTTGACCACATTTTAAAGAACAAGATTACAGCTAAGGGTGCCATCCTGACACAGATGTCCAAGTTCTGGTTCGATTACACAAAAGATGTTGTACCTAATCATATGATTTCGGTTGACACTGACGACATGCCTGAGTTTTTCCATGATGAGCGTTTTAATAAGAGAGCGATGATGTGCAAGAAGCTCAATATGCTCCCTATCGAGTGCATCGTGAGAGGCTATATCACCGGAAGCGGCTGGGAGAGCTACAAGAAGAACGGAACCGTATGCGGAATTAAGCTCCCGGAAGGTCTTAAGGAGTCAGAGAAGCTTCCTGAGCCAATCTACACACCTAGCACCAAGGCAGAGATAGGCGACCATGATGAGAATATCTCCTTCGAGAGAAGCATAGAGGTACTTGAGAAGAAGTTCCCGGGCAAGGGTCTTGAGTACGCAACCAGGATTAAGGACTGTACAATCGCTCTTTACAAGAAGTGTGCAGAGTATGCACTCAGCAAGGGAATTATCATTGCAGATACCAAGTTCGAGTTCGGTCTTGACGAGAACGGCAACGTGGTACTGGGCGATGAGATGCTCACACCTGACAGCTCACGTTTCTGGCCGTTAGAGGGCTATGAGGCGGGCAAGGGACAGCCGTCCTTCGATAAGCAGTATGTAAGAGACTGGTTGAAGGCTAATCCTGACAGTGATTATCTTCTTCCTGAGGAGGTTGTTACAAAGACTGTTGATAAGTATAAGGAAGCATACCTTCTTCTTACGGGAAAAGAGTTTACACTGTAGTTTTTCATAATCTGATAGTGCGGAGCGAATATGGGACAGAAAATGAATAATAGATCAGACAGCTATTATGATGAGGATGGGGTTCACGAGGAGTGCGGAGTCTTTGGAGTATATGATATCGATGGCGGGGATGTAGCATCGACCATATACTATGGATTATTTGCACTTCAGCACAGAGGACAGGAAAGCTGCGGCATTGCAGTCAGCGATACCAACGGTCCGAAGGGAAAGGTTCTTTCGCATAAGGACATGGGGCTTGTCAACGAGGTGTTCACACCGGAGGATTTGGAGAAGCTTAAGGGCAACATCGGCGTCGGACATGTCCGCTATTCAACGGCAGGAAGCTCAACCAGAGAGAATGCACAGCCGCTTGTTCTTAATTATGTCAAGGGAACGCTTGCGATGGCGCATAACGGCAATCTTATCAATGCTGTAGACTTGAGAGAGGAGCTTTCATACACGGGAGCAATCTTCCAGACCACGATAGATTCAGAGGTTATTGCATATCATATTGCGAGAGAGCGTCTTAACACACCGAGCGTCGAGAAGGCTGTTGCAAGTGCCATGAAGAAGATTGTTGGTGCGTACTCGCTGATTGTTCTAAGTCCGCGAAAGATGATTGGGGCGAGAGACCCGTTCGGATTTAAGCCGCTGTGCATAGGAAAACGAGACAACACTTATGTGATGTCGTCGGAGACATGTGCCCTTGATGCCGTCGGAGCGGAGTTTGTGAGGGATGTTCTTCCGGGCGAGATTGTGACGATTACATCGGATGGAAGAATTGAGTCGGATACCTCGATGTGTCAGCAGATGCACAAGAAGTGTATTTTCGAGTACATTTATTTTGCAAGACCTGACAGCCGCATTGACGGAATAAGCGTGTATATGTCAAGAATAATGGCGGGAAGGCTTCTTGCAAAGTCGCATCCTGTTGATGCAGATCTTGTTGTGGGTGTACCTGAGTCAGGAAATGTGGCGGCCATGGGATATGCACTTGAATCCGGAATTCCTTATGGAATGGCATTTATCAAGAACAGCTATGTCGGACGTACATTCATCAAGCCTAAGCAGGCACAGCGCGAGAGCAGTGTGAAAATTAAGCTCAATGTTCTCACGGAGGCTGTCAAGGACAAGAGAGTTGTTATGATAGACGACTCGATAGTGAGAGGTACCACAAGTGCAAGAATAGTGAAGATGCTTAAGGATGCCGGAGCGAAGGAGGTTCATGTAAGAATTTCGTCACCACCGTTTTTGTATCCGTGCTATTTTGGAACCGATATACCTTCAAGCGATCAGCTTATTGCGAGCACACATACGGTTGACCAGATATGTGAATACATAGGAGCCGATTCGCTTGGGTATATAGATGTCAATGATTTAAAGCATATGGTTGATGGCAGAACCGATTTCTGTGACGCCTGCTTTACAGGGGATTACCCTATCGCACCTCCGGATAAGGATATCCGTGGCGAGCACGAATGAACACGTTATTTACAGATATTAAAAGTTGTATAATTTTACAACATCCGTATTAATAATAAGCAGATAGGAGAAGATACGAATGAGCACAGATCGTTATCAGACACCGCTTGCAGAGCGTTATGCAAGCAAGGAAATGCAGTACATTTTTTCACCTGACAAGAAGTTCAGAACATGGAGGAGATTATGGATTGCTCTTGCCGAGACAGAGAAGGAGCTTGGTCTTGACATTACGGATGAGCAGATTGAGGAACTCAAGGCTCATAAGGATGACATCAATTATGATGTTGCCAAGGAGAGAGAGAAGCTTGTAAGACATGATGTAATGTCACATGTATATGCTTACGGCGTACAGTGCCCTAAGGCTAAGGGAATAATCCATCTCGGTGCTACAAGCTGTTATGTAGGCGACAACACAGACCTTATTGTTATGACGGAGGCTCTCAAGCTTGTGAGGAAGAAGCTTGTCAATGTTATGGCAGAGCTTGCAAAGTTCGCTGACAAGTATAAGGCTCTTCCTACACTTGCTTTCACACATTTTCAGCCTGCACAGCCTACAACCGTGGGAAAGCGGGCAACACTCTGGCTTATGGAGCTTAAGTTAGACCTTGACGACCTTGATTATCTTATCGGTTCCATGAGACTTTTAGGCTCTAAGGGAACAACCGGAACACAGGCAAGTTTCCTTGAACTCTTTGACGGAGACCACGACAGAATCCGTAAGCTTGACAAGATGATAGCAAATAAGATGGGATTTGAGGATGTATATCCTGTTTCAGGACAGACATATTCACGTAAGGTTGATACAAGAGTTGTAAATGTACTTGCGGGAATAGCGGCAAGTGCTCATAAGTTCTCCAATGATATAAGACTTTTACAGCACTTAAAGGAGATTGAGGAACCTTTCGAGAAAAATCAGATTGGCTCATCGGCTATGGCATATAAGAGAAATCCTATGAGAAGTGAGAGAATAGCATCACTTGCCAATTTTGTAATGGCAGACGCAATGAATCCTGCCATCACATCCGCAACCCAGTGGTTTGAGAGAACACTTGATGATTCGGCTAATAAGAGAATGTCTGTTCCTGAGGCATTCCTTGCGGTTGATGGTATATTGGACCTCTACATGAATGTTGTTGACGGACTTGTAGTATACGAGAAGGTCATTGAGAAACATATCATGGCAGAGCTTCCTTTCATGGCTACGGAGAACATCATGATGGATGCCGTTAAGGCGGGTGGTGACCGTCAGGAGCTTCATGAGAGAATCCGCACGCTTTCCATGGAGGCAGGACGCAATGTGAAGGAGAAGGGACTCGACAATAATCTGCTTGAGCTCATCGCCGCAGACCCGGCGTTCAACCTTTCACTTGATGACCTTAAGAAGTCAATGGATCCTTCTAAGTACACGGGACGTGCTAAGGAGCAGGTTGGTGAGTTTTTAAGTGAGGTAATCAATCCGATACTTGAGGCAAGCAGGGATGAACTCGGAATGACGGCGGAGATAAATGTATAACCTTGAAAATTCCGCTAACGGAGAAGCCATAAATCGGTAATATTTTGGAGACAGACGTCGTACATTATTGTGTATATGCAATAGTGTACGACGTTATTTTTCTGCTGTTTAGTAACTTAAAATTAATTTACTAAAACGTATTAGATAAAATACACAAAAATACAAAATAAAACAACAAAAAACAGTGATATATGTATGTTACTTTGATAAAATTATCAAAAAACCTGTGCAAAATTACTAAAATTTTTTAAAAAAGTATTGCTTTTATAGCAATAGTGTTGTACTATGAAGATGCGAAAACGATTAAGTAACGCGAGCACCGGAAACAGCAATTTTGGAAGGTGGTAACAGTATGGTATCTGTGAAGGACATTGCAAATGCATGTAATGTATCCGTAGCGACAGTGAGCAAGGCATTGAATGGCTACAGCGATATAAGTGATGAGACTAAGGCTGTCATAAGTGCTAAGGCTGCTGAATTGGGATACATACCGAATATGGCAGCGGTTGCACTTAAGACCAACAGGACATATAACATAGGAATCCTGTTTATTGATGCGGCCAACAGCGGTTTTAAGCATGAGTATTTTGCAAATGTGCTTGAGGGAATAAGATCCCAGGCAGAGCAGATGGGATATTGTATAACATTTATCACCAACAGGATTGGAGGAAGGAAGATTACATATAGTGAGCACTGCAGTATACGTCAGTTTGACGGAGTGATAATTGCCTGCATCAATTATGATGACCCACAGGTGGTTGAGCTTGTAGGCAGCGGAATACCGATAGTCACTATAGATCACATCTTCAACAATACAATTTCGGTAATGTCCGATAATGTGAAGGGTGTGAAAGACCTTGTGGAATATCTTTACTCCATGGGACATAAGAGGATTGCTTTTATCCATGGTCAGGACAGTTCCGTTACAAGGGACAGAGTAACAAGCTTTTACAGGTGCATGGAACAACTGGGAATCAGTGTGGGACGCGAATATGTTCAGGAGTGCAGGTATCACGATACCGCGGGGGTGGTGAAGTGCACTAAGAAGCTTCTTCAGCTTAAGGAACGGCCTACATGTATCATGTATCCGGACGATATTACTGCGATAAGCGGTGCGAACGTTATCAAAAGTTACGGCCTTAATATACCCGATGATATATCTGTGACGGGGTATGACGGAATAAGGTATTCCCTCATATATGAGCCGCAGATTACCACATTACAGCAGGCCGGTGACAGGATGGGCAGAGAGGCTGCCGCCTGCTTAATCGAACTTATTAAGAAACCTAAAACCACACTCAAGAAAAGCTATGTGATTGAGGGAAAGGTTCTGACGGGAGCGTCAGTAAGTAACCTTAATGCAACTGTTGTCCAATAGAAAAATGAAGGGCTTTCTATTGCATCTGCCGGGGTGGCATGTCCGTTAGATTTTCGGACAAAAGAATGGAGGAAAAATATGAGGAAATTTAAAAGGTTTGCAGCAGCGTTGTTAGTGGGTATGATGACAACGACAGCTCTTGCAGGTTGTGCAAAGAGCAATAAAGCATCATCAGGAAACACTGATGGTAAGGAAGGTTCGGTTCTTAATATTTATGTATGGAATGAGGAATTCAAGACAAGAGTTGCCGATTATTATCCGGGCTACGAGGCAGTCGATGAGTCCTCAGGTAAGATTGGAGATGTAACAGTTAAATGGCACATGACCGCCAACCAGAATAATGCTTATCAGAACAGCCTTGATGAGGCTCTTATGAAGCAGAATGATGCGGCGGCTGACGATAAGATTGATATATTCCTTGTAGAAGCTGACTACGCACTCAAGTATGTAGATACAGACTACACAATGTCGATTAAGGATCTTGGCATTACAGATGCGGAGATTGCTAACCAGTACAAGTATACACAGGACATTGTAACAGATTCCAAGGGTGTTTTAAAGGGACTCTCATGGCAGGGCTGTCCGGGTGTGCTTATCTACAACCGTGATATTGCAAAGGATGTTCTGGGAACGGATGATCCGGCAGAGGTTCAGAAGAGTGTATCTGACTGGACCACATTTGAGAAGACGGCAGAGGCTATGAAGCAGAAGGGTTACTTTATGGTATCAGGTTTTGATGATGCATTCCGTGTATTCTCCAACAACGTATCCTCACCATGGGTTGTTGACGGCAAGCTTGTTATTGATGACAGCATCATGAACTGGATTGAACAGACAAAGACCTTCACCGAGAAGGGCTACAATAATCAGTCAACACTCTGGGATGACACATGGAACAAGGGCTTCTATCCGGGTGGAAATGTATTCTGCTACTTTGGACCTGCATGGTTCGTTGACTTCTCAATGGGCGCCGACAACCCTGACAGTATTGCGGCTAACGGCGGCTGGGCAGCAACCGAGGGACCTCAGGGCTTCTTCTGGGGCGGTACATGGATTTGCGCAGCAACAGGAACAGATAACCCTACACTTGTAGCAGACATTATGAGAAAGCTCACAACCGACAAGGAGATAATGACAAAGATTGTTAAGGAGAAGAATGACTTTGTTAACAACAAGCCTGCAATGGAGGAGATGGCTAAGGATACATCTTACTCAAGCAAGGTTCTTGGCGGACAGAATCCACTTGCAATGTTCTGTGCGGGAGCAGATAAGATTGATTTAAGCAACCTTTCGGCTTATGACCAGGGTTGTACAGAGGGAATTCAGGCAGCTATGAAGGACTACTTCAACGGCAACGCAACTCTTGATGAGGCACTTGCTAACTTCAAGAAGAACATTGTTGTCAAGTATCCTGACATTAAGGCGGAATAACTGCTAAGAGGAAATTAAGGATGTTTAAGAAACATGCCTGCTCTATAAGGGGGCAGGCATGCTTTTTTACTAAACGGTGAGGAGTGATAACATGAAGGATTCCCGTAATTCCAGCGGCAAAAGCAAGGTCGTAAGATATAACAAGTGGGGATATATCTTTTTGATTCCGTTCGTTCTTGTATATGTTACTTTTCAGTTAGTGCCGTTATTCAGTACGATTTTTAACAGTTTTTTTGAAAATTACCGTGCAGGTCTTAAACAGGTCGGACCAAACTTTGTGGGACTTGCCAACTATGTGACAATTTTTTCGGATGCAAGTATTCTTAAATATACAGCTAATACACTCGTAATGTGGGTGATTGGATTTATCCCGCAGATTATAGTTTCACTGCTCTTAGGACAGTGGTTTTCGGATATCAGATTGAAATTAAAGGGCAGCAGATTTTTTAAGACGGTAATTTACCTGCCTAATCTTATAATGGCATCTGCATTCTCAATGCTTTTCTTCGCATTGTTCTCAGATGTCGGACCTATCAATTCAATATTGCAGAACATCGGCTTGACCAAGGAGCCTGTTAGGTTCTTCTCAAGCGTGTGGGCTACGAGAGGGCTTGTCGGCTTCATGAACTTTCTCATGTGGTTTGGAAATACGACCATCATTCTCATGGCAGGAATAATGGGAATTGATACATCACTCTTTGAGGCGGCAGAGGTTGACGGAGCCAATTCATGGCAGAGATTCTACAGAATAACATTACCGCTCCTGAAACCGATACTTATCTATGTTATCATTACATCCATGATTGGCGGTATCCAGATGTTCGATGTGCCTCAGATTCTTACCAACGGTTCCGGTTCTCCGGCTGAGACATCAAAGACTCTTATAATGTATCTCAATCAGCATCTTTACAGCAAGAACTATGGACTTGGCGGAGCACTCTCGGTATTCCTGTTTATCATAACAGCTATACTGAGTCTGATTATATATGCTGTGATGTATCGTAAGAAGGATTAGAACGGGGGTGGATGATAATGAGTAAAAATAATACCGATAAGAAAGCTAAAAAGGATTCCATTCATGCAAGAAGAGCTGTGGCATATATTGTTCTGGTATTGATTTCGTTCCTCTGTCTGTTCTGGTTCTATGTGCTTTTTGTTAACGCGACGAAGACACATGCAGAGATTCAGAGAGGCTTTTCGTTTCTGCCGGGTAAAAATTTTAAGAATAACTGGCTTCACCTGGTGAATGGAACACAGCCGATTGTGTCAGGTATGATTAACAGCATCGTCATATCCACGTTGAGTGCACTGCTCTCTACATATTTTTCGGCGATGACTGCTTACGCTATCCATGTATATGATTTCAAGCTGAAGAAGTTCATATTTGCCTTTATACTCGCGGTCATGATGATTCCCGGTCAGGTAACCGCACTTGGATTCATACAGTTCATGGATAAGCTGCACCTGATAGATACGTTCATACCGCTCATTGTTCCGACGATAGCCGCACCTGTCACCTTCTATTACATGAAGCAGTACATGGAGAGCACACTTCCGCTCGCAATTATCGAGGCGGCAAGAATCGACGGTTCAGGTGAGTTCAGAACCTTCAACAATATCGTGCTTCCTATTATGAAGCCTGCCATTGCGGTTCAGGCGATATTTACATTCGTGTCGAGCTGGAACAACTACTTTGTTCCCGCACTTATATTAAAGAGCGATAAGAAGAAAACACTTCCTATCCTCATCGCGCAGCTCAGAAGTGCCGACTGGCTCAAGTTCGATATGGGGCAGGTGTATATGATGATTGCATTCTCGATTTTCCCGGTAATCATCGTGTATATCATTCTCTCAAGATACATCGTTCAGGGCATCGCTCTCGGAGCGGTAAAAGGTTAAATACGGTAAAGAACTGCAGGACTGTCATATTTGGCAGTCCTTTTTTGTGTAATAGGAAACTTGGTTCCTATTACACAAAATGTTGCTAAGAAAAAATATGCGTGATACAATCAATAGTAAATTTATATAAGAAAATGCTTAAAAGTAATGGAGATTAACATGAAAAGGATAAGAACATTTATTACAAGGCTGTTCGCGTTCACAGCCGTTACGGTCGTGTGCGGTATAGCTCAGATGAACGATGTGAGGGCACAGGAGAAGGAACCGGAGCTTACAATCGACGGGGATAAGAATGCATCTGATATGACAGACGGGAGCTATTACACTAATGTGAGATTCACGACAGGTGATAAAATAATTGTCAGTGCTTCGGACGGCTCAACCATACACGGGTTGTATATTATGTGGGACAGTCCGATTAAACCATGGACGCTTGAGACGGACAACGGGACCGTGGAGTGCGGGGAGAACGGATTCCTGCACGAGTACATTAGGCTTGAGGAGGGCACGCAGAGTGCGGTAATCAATATTCCTGCCGATGCGACCTATATCTGCAATATCCGAATATTTGACAGCACGGACATTCCGGAGGATGTTCAGATTTGGAACGCTCCGTGCGAGGAGGCGGATATAATGCTTGTGGCTGCACATGCCGATGATGAGATTCTGTTCCTCGGCGGCATAATTCCTACCTACGGAGTTGCAGACAATGCCAAAGTTCAGGTTGTATATATGACGCAATTCTGGGATACGGCGAGGATAAGGGAACATGAGAAGCTTGACGGACTCTGGACGGACGGCTGCAGATATTACCCTGTCAGTGCCAGCTTCACGGATATGTATTCGGAGAGTATTGATACGGCTAGAACCCAGTATGACGAGGATGCAATGATTGAGTTCATCACGGAACAGATAAGACGTTTTAAACCGCAGGTTATTGTGACGCACGACTTCAACGGCGAATACGGGCATGGATATCACAGGCTGACGGCTGATGCGGTTAAGAATGCGATTGATGCGGCACCCGACAGCGGAAAATATACTAATTCGGCAGAAAAATACGGAACATGGGACACTCCGAAAGCATATTTTCATCTGTATCAGGAGAACCGGATAAGCCTTAATCTCAGGGAGCCGATTGAAGCTATGGACGGAATGACGGCGGTTGAGGTTGCCACGGCGGCTTACAAGAGGCATGTATCACAGCAGTGGTGCTGGTTTTATGTGTCGGACGACTATCAGTATAGCTGTGCAGAGTTCGGACTCTACAGAACACTCGTCGGAGCTGACACGGAAAATAATATGCTCGAGAACATCAAGACCTATACGACGATGGAGGAGGAGAGCATACAGGAGAGCATTGAGGCAAGTGTGCAGGAGAGTATCGCCGAGAGCATAAGCGAGTCGGAGAGTGAGAGCATCGCGGAAGCGCAAAGTGAGAGCATAAGGCAGTCAGAGGAGGAGAGTGAAAGCATCAGCCGGAGCGAGCAGGAGTCGTTAGAGGCCAGGCTGGCGAAGGAACACACTAGAAATACTGTTATCGCTGCCGTGGCGATAGTTCTTGCCGTACTGCTCACCGTGTTTTTGATAGTGCTTTTTGTGTCAAAAAAGGGCAGAAAGACGGGAAAAACTTCGGGCAATCCTAAAAGAAAGAGACACAGAACAAAATGAGAATAAATAAAATGAATAAGCATAAAAATAAAGTAAATTTTTTGGCTGTCGGCATGGTGAGTGCTCTGGCACTGATTGCGGCATGCCTTATGTTTTTGAAAAGTGCAGACGTAATATCTGCTGAGGAGTACACGGAAATCTACACCTATGAGGATTTGCTCTTGATGGCGGAGAATCCCGACGGAAATTATATACTCATGCAGGACATCGACATGAGCGGCAAGACATGGACACCGATTAATTTTTCGGGAAGCTTTAACGGTAACGGGCACGCACTCTTAAATGTCACGGTGACGGATTTGACGGATGAGACGAGGGAGACATACGACGGAAATATGAAGGTGTACGACACATATTTCTCGGGCTTTTTCGGGATTCTGACAAATGCGTCGGTATATGATTTGGATTTAGTTAACTACAAGTCCGAGATTACATCGGATGTTCCGTGTTTTTCGGGAAGCCTTGCGGGCTACAGCGAGGGAAGCACCATAACGGGCTGCACGGTAATTGCCGAGATAAGGCTTGATGCGCATGACAGGATGTTCGGCGTCGGCGGTGTTGTCGGATACGGCAACGGAACCATGGAAAACACGAGTGTTGATGTGGCCTTGATTTGCAATGACACCGATGCTCTCAACAGGGATGAGCAGTTCTTGGGCGGAGCTTACGCGGCAGGATATTTTGACTTAAACGAATGTTATATAGATATTGACGGCTATGTGTCGGAGCACGGTTACACGCACAACGGCGGCGCGGCAGGCATGTATATACTGTACCCGAGCGGGACGGTGTACGAGGGGTATCTCACGAACACGCGCGTTGTCGGCAAAATCTCCTTCTATGAGGACAACACCGACAGAAGAGCCTACTGCAAGGATTTCATAGGCGAGGTTATGAACTGGACATATCAGGTTGCGGGCAACAGCTCCGATTTCGTGTCGGACGAGAGCCACGACTACTCGGTTGTGCTCGTGCCGCATACCTGTGAACAGCCTGACTACACGACGCAGGAGTTTGAGGCTGACTGCGAGAACTACGGCTATGTGCTCTACCACTGTAATGTGTGCGGATATGAGTACAGGGATGATTTCACCGTAAAAAAGCATGAGGTTACGACATGGAGAACCGTAAGGGAGGCTGATGTCGAGAATGAGGGCATAATCGAGGGCGAGTGCTCGCTCTGCGGAGCGGTTGTGAGAGAGCTGACTGACAGGCTCGAGGAGGTCACGACACCTAGCGAGACCGAGAGCGTCACGGAGAGCAGCACCGAGGAGAATGAGAGCGTTCAGCCAAGCGAGAGCGTGGCACAGGATAACGGAAATCTCGAGGAGCCTATAAGCGAGGGCAGAAACGCGGGCGCGATAATGGTGATAGCGGTTATAATCGCCGCGATAGCCATAACCGCGGTCGTGATAATAAAGAAAACAAGACGATAAAAGCAACTGATTAAACAAAAAAAGAGGTGGCAGCATGGATGTATATGAGGTGAAGAGGGCATCAAAGCCCATTGTCGGAAGGGTTGTTGTCCCGGGCTCTAAGAGTGTGACCAACCGCGCGCTCTTTATGGCGGCGATGTCGCGGGGACACTCGGTTCTTGAGGGCGCACTGTTCTCGGACGATTCGAGACATTTTATAGGGAGCCTTGAGTCTCTCGGCTACAATGTGCGTGTGGATGAGGAAAAAAAGTGCGTTGAGTTAGACGGCACGAGCGGGGACATCCCGAACAAAACAGGTGCGATTGACGTCGGGAGCGCAGGGACGGCGGCGCGTTTTCTTACGGCGATGCTTGCTCTCTCGGACGGCGAGTACACCATAAACGCCACACCGCAGATGCAGGCAAGACCGATGGACGCGCTTTTTGATGCGCTCACAGAGCTCGGCGCACGGTTTGAATATATCGGGGAGAGCGGGCACCTTCCCGTGAAAGTAAGAGGCAGAAGGTTCGGAACCGCCGAGAAAAAGTGTAAGCCGGAGGCGGGTTCGGAGGTGATTTTGCCTGAAGAGTCCGCTGCGATGGCTGTGGTTCATGTGGATATAAGCAGAAGCACACAATTTCTAAGTGCACTTATGATGGCTGGGGTTCTTGTTCCGGAGGGGCTTGATATCAGGATAACGAGTGAAAAGACGGATGGTGCATACATCAGGATTACGGCTGCCATGATGAAAGATTTTGGATGCAAAGTCGTGTACGACGGACATGATTATCATGTGGCGGCAGGTCAGAGCTATAATGTGGGAGAGTACTATATTGAGCCTGACATTTCAGCGGCATGTTATTTCTGGGCGGCGGCAGCCGTGACAGGCGGCAGTGTAACGGTAGCGGGAAGCAGATACGGTATGATGCAGGGTGATATGAAATTTCTTGGCGTGCTTGAAAGAATGGGCTGCACGGTTATTGAAACAGCAGACGGGATAAATGTAACCGCACCTGCGGATGGCGTTCTGAAGGCGGTTGATGTTGATATGAATGATTTTTCCGATCAGACAATGACACTTGCCGCAATAGCACCGTTTGCCCAGGGAAGGACAAGGATACATAATATCGGTCACATAAGACTTCAGGAATCCGACAGAATTGAGGCGGTTCTTACGAATCTTCGAGCTATGGGGATAGAGTGCGGAACATTTGATGAGGACGGGAAAGAGGGGATATATGTGTGCCGTGGTCTGCCAAAGCCGGCGCACATTAAGACTTTTGATGACCACAGGATGGCTATGTCATTCTCGGTAACGGGGCTTATGGCGGAAGGAATTGTGATTGAAAATCCTATGTGCTGCAGTAAGACCTTTGAGAATTTTTATGAGGTGCTGGAGAGCATACTTTGATATAGGCCGGTATGAAACGGAAATTTGGTTTTTTATGTTTATCGCATTTACATAAAAGGAATTTTATAGTATACTATAATAGTATGGGCTTAAGCCTGTATAATAAAAATAAGCCGTATGAGAAAATCATACATATATTATTGACTATTAGGAGGAATAACCATGGTTAAGGCTATTGTCGGAGCAAACTGGGGAGACGAAGGCAAGGGTAAGATTACAGATATGCTTGCTGAGGAGTCTGATATTATTGTTCGTTTTCAGGGAGGAAGCAATGCAGGCCACACAATCATTAACGACTATGGCAAGTTCGCACTTCATCTTCTTCCATCGGGCGTATTCTATAACCACACCACAAGTGTTATAGGTAACGGTGTTGCACTCAACATTCCGTATCTTTTTAATGAGATTAAGAGCTTAGAGGACAGAGGCGTTCCTACACCTAAGATTCTTGTATCTGACAGAGCACAGATTCTTATGCCGTACCATGTTGATTTTGATACCTACGAGGAGGCAAGACTTGCGGGCAAGTCATTTGGCTCTACGAAGTCTGGTATTGCTCCTTTCTATTCAGATAAATATGCTAAGATCGGTTTCCAGGTAAGTGAACTTTTTGACGAGGTTTCACTTAAGGAGAAGGTTGAGAGAGTTGTAGCGTATAAGAACATCCTGCTTGAGCATTTATATCACAAGCCTCTTCTTGATGCAGACGAGGTATTCAAGCTTATGCTTTCATACAGAGATATGGTTAAGCCTTATGTGGCAGATGTATCCTTGTTCTTACATAATGCAATTAAGGAGGGCAAGAATATTCTTCTTGAAGGCCAGCTTGGAGCACTCAAGGATCCTGACCATGGAATTTATCCTATGGTAACATCATCATCAACACTTGCAGCTTATGGTGCAATCGGTGCAGGAATTCCCGCGGCTGAGATTAAGAATGTCGTAACTGTTGTTAAGGCTTATTCATCAGCAGTCGGAGCAGGAGCCTTTGTAAGTGAGATTTTCGGCGATGAGGCTGATGAGCTCAGAAGACGAGGCGGTGATGGCGGTGAATTCGGCGCTACAACAGGTCGTCCGAGACGTATGGGATGGTTCGACGCGGTTGCTACACGTTACGGTGTGCGCATGCAGGGAACAACAGAGGTTGCACTTACGGTACTTGATGTACTCGGATATCTTGATGAGATTCCTATGTGCGTAGGATATGAGATTGATGGCAAGGTTGTAAAGGATTTCCCAACCACATATCAGCTTGAGAAGGCTAAGCCGGTTCTCAAGAAGATGCCGGGCTGGAAGTGTGATATAAGAGGAATCAGGAATTATGATGAGCTTCCTCAGGCATGCAAGGATTACATTGATGCCATTGAGCAGGAGATTCAAGCTCCAATCACGCTTGTATCCAACGGACCTAAGAGACATGATATTATTAAGAGAACGAGCAAGCTGTAATATATGATAAGAGAACTTTATGAGAATGCAAAAAGAGGAATAGACACAAGACAGAACTTAAGTGCACTGAGAAGTGAGATAAAAGATGACGCAAAGATGAATGACTTGTTTGAGCTGGTGGAGGATGACATTGATTCAATGAAGAAGTTCCTCGACAGCGATGACGCAAAGGTCAGAAAGAATGCTGCACTTCTCATGGGAGCACTTGATATGTCCGATTTTACACAGGCACTTGTTGATGCTTATGGCAGGGAGACACAGTTGTTTGTGCGTTCTTCATACCTTGAGGCTTTAAAGGGCTATGATATTGAGGAGTATCTTCCACTTTTTAAGAAGCGTGTAAAGGCACTTTCGGATACGGAGATTACACCTGAGAACAAAAAGCACATTGATGAAGAGCTCAGGGCTCTCACAGACCTCATTGTATCGGCGGAGGGAATTAAAAGACATTCGTTTGCCGGGTTTGGCAAGTCTGACAAAGAGACCGAATGTATTCTTATAACCAACAAGCTTAACAGGAGCGTGACTGAGAAGCTGCTTGAGGAGAAGCAGGTTAAGCTTATTCCGTTTAAGGGCGGTGTGCGTTTTAAGACTGAGGATTTGTCGGTTATTAAGGATATAAGGACATACAGTGATGTGCTGTTCGTTATTCCGGGAGGAAGTGCATGTGAGTTCGCGCCTGAGGCAGCGGCGAAGGCACTTGCGGAATCAGGACTTCAAAGGCTGCTTGACAGACTTCACGACAATAAAGACAGTCGTCCATACTATTTCCGTGTGGAGTTAAAGAGTACGCTTGATATGGAGAAAAAAGGAAAATTCGTGAGAAGATTTTCCGGCGAGCTTGAGAGATTAAGCGGACGGAAGCTTATTAACTCGGCTTCCGATTATGAGATAGAGCTGAGACTCATCGAGAACAAGGAGCATAAGCTTAACATGCTTCTTAAGCTCTACACGATTGAGGATGACAGGTTTTCGTATTTTAAGAAGCATATTGCAGCCTCTTTAAAGCCGGTCAATGCTGCACTTATGGTCGAGCTTGCGAAAGATTATATGGTTTCCGATGCACAGGTGCTTGACCCGTTCTGCGGTGTAGGAACGATGCTTATTGAGAGACAGAAAGCGGTGAAAGCCAACACTTCCTACGGACTTGATATTAACGGAGAGGCGATAGCGGGTGCTAAGGAGAACACAGAGGCGGCAGGTCAGATAGTCCACTATGTGAACAGGGATTTCTTTACATTTGAGCATGGTTATCTTTTTGATGAAATATTCACTGACATGCCGTTTGCGATTAATGACAAGGTGACTGTTGAGATAGAGAATGTGTACCGTAAGTTCTTTAAGGCTGCCAACATACATCTTAAGAGCAGCGGGCGCATTATCATGTTTTCAAGAAATCCGGGCTTTGCGAAAAAGTACTGTAACACTGCAGGATACAGAATGATAAAGAGCATTGCATTTTCAGAAAAAAATAATGATGAGCTTATGATATTTGAGCATGAAGGCTGATGCCTCCATGCTCATTTTTTTTCGTCCTCGAAGTCGTCACCGCGGTGGTTCAACTTGTAGAACATCATGCCGACGTATGCTGTAACAGGGATGAGCACGGTCATCACAAGTGAGAGCTGTAAAAGCTTGAAGGCAGCATCGCTATGTATAAGTGCGAGCACGAGGCAGGACAGATACAGTCCGACAAGGATTACGATGGCGGCTATGGCGAGGATTCTTTTTTTCATGTGGGTTCTCCTTTTCATGATTAATGTGAGACGTAAAAATATGCGGGTTCATTTTACTGCAGGTATAATATGTTATGTTTATATATTGCTACTCCGTTGTACGAAGCGAAATGTTCTAAGAACTCTGAGTAACTTATAGGGAAAATACGCCAACGATGCCAATCGACCATCCGTGGTCGGTGGCATCTATTCCGGCATCCGTGCCGGAATTGGCTGGGGTATAAGCAGAGTTCTAAGAACATTTAAGCTTCTCCCAAATGTCGTACAATATATAAACATAACATATTATACAAGTGTAAAGGTGAGCATGTTTTTACGTCTGAATTTTATTAGCGGCAGAGATACAGGTGATAAAACAGGTGTAGGTAACTTTAAAAGTATAATTTATTGTATTACAGATGGAAATGACTAGGGGAGAATCTTAGATGTTCTTAGAACTCTGTAAAATGTGCAGCTAGAGCCGACATGGATGTCGGCTCAGTATGCAAGCAACCATGGATGGTTGCTTTGCATCGTTAGCGGACTTTTGAAATATATTAAACAGAGGTCTTAGAACATCTTAGATTCGTACCGTGGAATAGACATCTGTAATACAATAAATTATACATTAATGATTGTAACAGACTGTTTTATCACCGCATCTAATCGCATATGTAAAAAGGCACATGCCACAGAGTGTTCTGCGCCATGTGCCAAAAAAGGGGAGGATAATTTTCTGTCCGATGAACAGAAAATTCGGTAAATCTTCTTTTGTGATGGTATGATTATTACCATGTTAAGGAAGATTTATACATTCGCTCCGCAGCATTTCTTGTATTTCTTTCCTGAACCACATGGGCATGGGTCGTTACGTCCAACCTTAGGCTGTGTGTTAACTATGGTTGTGGAAAGCTTCTGCTCCTTATAGAGAGCCTTGCGGGTATCTGCATCGAGAAGGTCATCCCACTGTGGAAGCGTGTATAACCATTCAGCCTTGGCAGCTACCATGTTCTTGTAGAGTGATTCCTTATCAAAATCCATGGATACTACCGTGTTCTCGTCCATAGTCTCGATAGGATTAGGAGTCTTGAGGCTGTCGTTGATGCCGTCGAGTACACCTACCATTGTGAGAAGCTCAAGACCGAAACGGTCGGCAAGCTCCTTGACAGTGCCGCTTACAGGCTCCTTGGATGCAAGAATCTGCTCGTAAACACCCTTCTCATAATTAAAATATGTTGCCCAGAACATCTGATACTTCTGGTCGTCCATTTCCTGCTCGTAAGCAAGATTTCTCCATGTTTCAAGTAATGACATAATCGTACTTCCTTCTATTAATAATATATATTCTGTTGCCGGCTGTGACAAAAACAGCCATGATGCATTTATTTTATAACATAAGCTGTATAACGTCAAGCATGAAAAGAAATGAGAGATATGTTAACGTGTACCCATTGATTTGCCCTCGCTGTAGCCGATAAGTATCTCGGGGAAACGCGTCTGGAGAGCGTTCAGCACAAGTTCGACAGCGTCTTTGGTCTTATGATGTACGATGTAATGCTTTTTGTCATTGGCGACTACACTGAGTGAATAGCTTATATCCAGGTGCAGCAGCCGATTCTGGAGGGTGCCGAACTTATAGGCCCAGACGATTGCCTCAAGCGGAACTATATGAATGTTATGTTTGTCGTAGGCGATAAAAAAATTATCCGTGAGAGTTATTCCCGGGGCATAAACGTGGGAATCTTCAAATTCCGCGCATGCCATATTGTACAGTTCATTTCTGTTGCCGTAACTTGAAAGGCGCAGCACGGTGCGTGACAGAAGCGGGTTAATTAAAGATACAATAATTACTATCAAATGAATAATGGCAGATAAGGACATTATGCCCAGCAATCCTGCAAGAATATATTCACGTCCCTGAGACATTCTGTATTGATTAATCAGAACCTTGCTTGTCATAAGGTTGAGTGCCTGAGGTGTCCAGTTAAGCTTTTTGCTCACAAGCTGTGTGAGTGAATCGGACTCGCCTTCGTTGGACTCAAGCTTTGCCTTGCAGTTGTATGAGGCGATGTGCTGAGGCGGTGTCGGGGAGGTGCTGTCGATGCCGAGGGATGAGGCGGAGATAAGGACATAGTAACAGTTGTTCTCATACAGGCAGTAGTAGTAGCACGCCCTGAGCTTATGCTTGTCCGAACGGTTCACACCTGAATAATATAAATCAGTCAGTGTGGCATTGACATAGATATCCCCATTGTGATAAGAAGCTGCTGCCTCAGCGGGACTGCTTACAACGGGAAGGGTGAAAATATCACATATTGAAGTTGTATGAAGTATAATAGAGCAGAAAACAATAAATATGCTTGGCATTATAAGCTTTCTGCAGTTGATTTTTTTGATTGTGGCAGACAATGATTTCTTTTTCATAGAATAAACCGCCTTGACATAATAATTAAGTATAATCAGTATATAGTCAAATGAAAGAAATTTCAAGCTGTAAGTGCCGGACTTGCATTTTGTGCAAAAAATTGATACTATGTTGCAGTGATAATTTTGTATTGTCAGTTATTGACGGACAGCGGAAAGGAAACGGATGATGGCAGCATATAAAAGATTCGCAAGGATGTATGATGCTTTTATGAGAGATATACCGTATGGCAGATGGGCGGAATACGTCATTGACCGGCTGAGAAGATACGGAGTCAGAGCGGAGGATGATTGTGTGCTGCTTGAACTCGGATGCGGTACGGGAAGCATGTCACGCTATTTCTGCATGGAAGGCTATAAGGTTGTGGGAATAGATTTGTCTGAGAGCATGGTGAAGGAGGCAGCAGGAAAGTTCATTCCCGGCTTTGAGGCATATAGGGCTGATATGCGAATACCTTTCATGTGCGGTGGAAGCTGTGACGGAGTGGTGAGCTTCTGCGATTCGATGAACTATCTCACAAGTGTGTCGGATTTGAGGCTTACGATGAGGGCGGCAGCCATGCAGCTTAAAACCGGCGGAATATTCATGTTTGATATGAAAACGGACAGCTTTTATAAGAATGAATTAGGTGGTAATGTGTTTGCGGACAGAGCGGGAAGAGATTCATATATATGGGAGAATCATTATGATGCCGACAGACATATCAACATCTATGATATAACATTTTATCACAGAATATTTGGCGGAATCTGTACAAGCTTTACGGAGAGACATGTTCAGAGGGCATTTTCAAAAACACAGGTTTTAAAGAGTGCCGGTGAGTATGGGCTTTCACTCAAAGAGTACAGGGTCAGAGGTGAGAGAGCCTATTATATATTCAAAAAATCAGATTAAAACACGAAGTACTACTGTTTCACACTACTATTTGTGCCGCCACCGGCGGCGGAACGGAGATTATTATATGGAAGATTATATTGTACGTGCAACGGCTGCGGATAATCAGCTCAGGGCATTTGCCATCTGTTCAAGAAATCTTGTGGAGGAGGCGAGGGTAAGACATAATACTTCACCTGTTGCAACTGCGGCACTTGGCAGACTTATGTCGGCAGCAGCCATGATGGGAGTTATGATGAAGGATGATGATGACCTTCTCACCATCAAGATTGAGGGAGACGGACCGATAGGCGGAATTATGGTTACAGCAGATTCTAAGGCGGGAGTTAAGGGATATGTGGGAAACCCTGATGTCATGCTTCCTCCTAACAGCAAGGGAAAGCTTGATGTAGGCGGTGCCGTGGGGAAAGGTATGCTAACTGTAATTAAGGATATAGGTCTTAAGGAACCGTACAGTGGAAGCTGTGAGCTTGTGTCAGGTGAGATTGCCGAGGATTTGACATATTATTTTGCCTCAAGTGAACAGGTGCCGTCGGCGGTGGCTCTCGGAGTGCTTATGGAACACGACAATACCGTAAAGCAGGCAGGAGGCATTATCATTCAGGTCATGCCGTTTGCCGAGGATGCGGTTATCGATAAGCTTGAAGAGAAGATTAATAATATGAGTTCAATCACATCCATGCTTGATAAGGGAATGACACCGGAGGATATATTAAATGAAATACTAGGTGATTTCGGTGTGGTGTTTAATGAGACAATTCCGGCAGCTTTCAGATGTAACTGCTCCAAGGGGAGGGTTGAGAAGGCTCTTATAAGTATTGGTAAGAAGGAACTCAAGGAAATGATAGATGAGGGAAAACCTATTGAACTTAAGTGTCACTTCTGCAATACCGGGTACGATTTCTCGGTTGATGAACTCAAAAAAATACTTAAATATGCAAAAGGATAATTCTTGACACCCTTTATTTTCTGTGATATTCTAACAATGTGCTGTAACAAAGCATATATGTTGTGGCATAGTGCTGCAGTATGAATTTTTTTTAATATTTTGGAGGTATCACAATGAGCAAGGGTACAGTTAAGTGGTTCAACAATTCTAAGGGCTACGGTTTCATCTCTGATGAGAACGGCAAGGATGTATTCGTACATTACTCAGGTCTTAACATGGAAGGCTTCAAGTCTCTTGAAGAGGGCCAGGCAGTAGAGTTCGACGTAGTAGACGGCGCTAAGGGACCACAGGCTACAAACGTAACAAAATTATAATCAACGAAGTTTTACAGTGTGCCTTTTTAATATAAAGAGCAATATTTGTACTTAACGAGATTATGAAAATAGGGATTGCCGTAAGGCAGTCCCTATTTACTTGTATAATTAGAATTCAGGTGTCAAAATATGCGCTCACAGCCTTAATATGTATATCTTGTTATAATTATGCATATCACGACTTTTGGCAGAAATATTTTTTTCAGAGTCGTTAGAACAACTTGCTTCGTACAACGGAGCTGATATGCATAATTATAACATGATATACACATAAAAATCAGCTCCGCATGTTTTGACACCTGAAGCGTAATAGGAAACTTCGTTCCTGATTACTTATTTATATTCTTATTGAAGTCGGGCATTTTCTCTGAAGCCGAAGGCTTTGGCTGATTGCTGCCGGGCTTATTTTTTGTCTCTTTTACAGGCGGCTTTATACTGCGATACCAGGTATTGTGTATTCTTAAGAATAAGAGTGTACATCCTGTGAAGATAAGTACCTCCGCCGTAAAGCATCCGATTCTGTTAAACAATATTCCGGCAGAGTAAAAATTGCCGGGAAGATACATGAGCGACTGAAGACCGACGATGGAGAGAATATGTATCTTCTTTAACTCTCCGTGGTATACGGCGTAGAACATTACCGATATCATTGTGTTAAACACCAACAGCATAAGGCTCTCAATACCTGAGAACATGTAGGTATATGACGGGTTGTCATAGAAGAACATGAGCGAAGAGAGCTGCTGAACCGCTTCGTCTACAGTATCGTAGCTGTTTGCAAGTGCGGCGAGACCGTTAGCATTCAGTGTAGTGCACAGACTGTAGTTAAACAGGATTGTCACACCTGTTATGACGGCTTCGGTGAGAGATACGCCGACTCCTATCCCGTAAGCGTCGCAGTATTCATTGTAATACTTACGGATGAACCACATGGCAAAGAATCGGCCGCCTACTACCAGAGCAGAGGTGATTATAAGAACAAGCAGTCTCATGACGGCAAGGTTGACAGCACTTATGTCATCAGGTATAGTCGTGGAGATGAGACTTGACAGGAAGCTTCCTATCATAAGGTAGAACAGCAGATAAGCGGTTATTCCGTATAAAATCGGAAAAAAACGCAGCCCGACATTCTTTTTTGTCATAATGACAAGACCGATGGCAAAGCACAGAAGTATTATTCCGGATGCCGCTATGAAATATACGGTTAGGGTTGGGATGGTCCGGCTGAGGTCGTATATGCCGCTGAGCTCGGATGCAATATCATAATTCATAATAAATCCTTTCCTGAAATTAAGAATGTATTTGTCCGAATGGACTTTAATAATTATAGACTATGATATATAATCCATCAAATGAAATTTTAGTAAATTCTTGAAAAATGAAGTAGATTAAGTATAATAGATACGAGATTTAGTTATTCGGAGGTAACAATGGCAGTAATAAGCAGTAAGAATATGTATGATATTCTTCGAAAATCTTTCTCTATATTGAATCCACAGCTTATGCACCACAGCGAGAGGACGGCGTATATTCTCTATAAGATGCTGCTCGCCGAGGGAAGAATGAACAATCAGGAGATGGCGGATTATGTCCTGATTGCGCTTTTGCATGATATAGGAACGTGCAAGCTTGAATACATAGACCATTGGGCTGAATACGAAAAGAATGATGTGTGGCCGCATTCGATTTACGGCTTTTTGTTTCTTAAGTATCTTTCACCGCTTGAAAGCAAGGCAGAGGTTGTGCTTTATCATCACCTTGACTACAATAAGCATTATGTCATAAAGAGTCAGTATATTAAGATAGCTGAATATCTTTTTATGGCGGACAAGATGGATGTCGTGATGAGCATGCCGGGAACACTTGAGAGTGATTATCTTCAGAAGTACCGGAATATCAAGTTCTCGGCGGAGGCACTTGCACTTTTCTTAAAGGCCAATGCCCAGTACAAGGTTCTTGACAATTTAAAACATGATGACTATCTTAAAGAGCTTGATGAGCTTATAGCGTCGGTGAATTTCTCGGAGGAATATAAGAGAAAATTTCTTCAGATGCTTGTGTATATCATAGATTTCCGAAGTGAGCATACCGTAATACATACACTTGCGACAACGATATTTGCGCAGGAACTCGGCGAGATGATGCATCTTACCGCACAGGAAAAATATAATCTGTACTATGGAGCACTGCTGCATGACATTGGTAAGATTGCAATACCGTTATCCATTCTTGAAGCACCGGGAAGGCTTACACCGAAAGAGATGGATATAATGAAAAAACATGTGGAGATAACCGATCACATCCTTACGGGAATTGTCGATGATGATGTACGCGAAATTGCGATACGGCATCATGAGAAGATAGACGGCAGCGGATATTTCAGAGGTCTTAAAGGCGAGCAGTTAACCAAACCTCAGAGAATAGTTGCCGTAGCGGATATAATAAGTGCTCTTTACGGTAAGAGGAGTTATAAGGAAGCGTTCGATATCGACAAAATCAAAGAGATTATCAAATCGGATGCCGACAACAATAAGATATGTCCGCAGGTTGTAGGCGTGGCACTCAGAAACATGAACAGAATTATAGATAATTTTGAGAAAAAGAAAGAGGTTACACTCGGAACTTACATGCAGATAAAGAGACAGGAGCATGAGATATACGAGCAGTTCAAAGGGCTGTAACACGGAAAGAAGGGCTGACCTGCGGAGTACAATGCGGATGTCGCAAGCGACCGCCGCAGGCGCAGGAATGTGCCAAGGCACATTCTTTTTCCGTAATAGGAAACTTTGTTCCTGTTACACAAAAACACTTCTTCGCGTGGATGCGCACTGTCTGACTACTTTTCGGCAGCTTTTTCAGCAAAGGTTGTATCGACTAAGTCCTTATAAGGGGCGTATTCCGTTATGACGCCTGCTTCATAGAGAATATCCTGAAGGAGAGTGAAACTGTTGTCTGTGAAGATAAGGTCATTCTTCCATGTATCCTGTGCTTTGTAGCGCTCTACTATCAGCGCTATTGTATCAACGTCAGTGTCGGGAAACTGAGGGGCAATAACCTTGGCTATATCTGTGGAGGAATGACTGTTCACATATTCCATGCCGCGCTGGAGAGCGTTTGTGAAGCCCTGAATAATATCAGGGTTTTTATTTATATAACTCTTTTTTGCGCTGTAGGCGGTGTAAGGAACATATCCGCTGTCGACTCCGAGACTTGCGGCAACGTACCCGCTTCCTTCCTTCTCAAGTGCGGTTGCATGCGGTTCGAACTCGACGGTGAAATCGCCCTGACCACCTGCAAAAGCACCGCTTGTCAAGCCGAAATCAATATTCTGTATAATTTCCAGGTCTTTTGCAATATCTATGCCGTTATTTTTTAAAATATATTCAAGCACCATCTCAGGCATTCCGCCTGCTCTGCCTCCGAGAACGACGCATCCCTTTAGCATATCCCATGAAAAATCATCGATAGGCTCCCTTGACACAAGAAAGTTGCCTGCACGCTGTGTAAGCTGTGCAAAGTTGACGGCGTAATCCGAGTTCCCCTCGTTGTAGGCGTAGATTGATGATTCGGAGCCCATGAATCCAATCTGGGCCTCGCCGGATATGAGTGCCGTCATAACCTTATCGGCACCGAAGCCGGTGACAAGATTAAGCTCAATGCCTTCGTCTTTAAAGTAACCCTGTTCAATGGCAACGTACTGAGGGGCATAAAAGATTGAGTGTGCAACCTCGTTGAGTGTAACCCTGGTGAGTGTATCGTCTGTCTTTTTACAGCCGGATGCAGTCATGGCGAGCATGACACACAGCAATGTAACGGATAAAAGAGATAATATTTTTCTTTTCAAATGAACCTCCGGTTATATAATTGTTCGCCTTGTCGACGTCTGCTAATATTATATGGATTGCCGTAAAAAATGTGATTATGTGGAAAAACACAAATCTGCTTGCGAACCGCAAACTTTTAATGTAAGATGTAGCAGTTGGCTTCCGAAAGGAATTTAGGACAGATTATGTGTTTGATGTGGAGGTATTATGGCATATAAAGTATTGGCACTTGATATAGACGGAACACTTACGAATTCAGAAAAAAGGATAACGGACAGAACGAAGCGAGCAGTGCTTGGGGCGGCAAAAAAGGGAGTTAAGCTTGTGATAGCATCCGGAAGACCTGTTCAGGGCATAAGGGCTTTCGCACAGGAGTTAGAACTTAAGGAGAATGACGGATATATACTCTCGTTTAACGGTGGAAGGCTCATTTCGTGCAGAACCGGTGAGATTATTCATGACATGAAGCTTCCGCTTGAGTATCTTCCGGAAATATATGCACTTTCAAAGGAATATGGTGTGAACCTTATGTCGTATGAGGGGGATGACCTTATAACAGAGACTCCTGATGATGAATTTCTTGCAGTGGAGGCGAGAATCAACGGACTTGGAATTAAAAAGGTTGATAATTTTGTAAAGCACATCAATTTTCCGATAAATAAATGTCTGATGCTCGGCGAGGGCAGTTATCTTGCGGAGGTCGAGAAGAAGGTTCATGCCGCTCTGTGTGACAGAATGGATGTATACCGCTCGGAACCGTATTTTCTTGAAATATTGCCAAAGGGCGTGGACAAGGCAAAAGCTTTGGAGAAGCTTCTTGCGGTACTTGGCTGTAAGAGGGAGGAGCTTATGGCGTGCGGGGATGGCTTTAATGATCTTACCATGATTAAATATGCCGGACTTGGTGTGGCAATGGCGAATGCGAGAGATGAGGTTAAGGAATGTGCCGGCTTTGTCACCTGCTCGAATGATGAGGACGGAGTGGCTGCGGCAGTTGAACGATTTATATGAGCAGGCGGCAAAGCGGATTGAGAATATCGTTGACAAATATTAACCGCGCTGATTTGTAAAATTTTAGTGGACTTTATGACTTCATTGTGTTAAAATGCTGTTGTGCCATTGAGATAACGCTTTGTTATGTGTAAATAATTTTGCCGTATTTGAGGGAAACGGCATTTGTAAAAGAAGGAGTAGGATATGGGTAAGAATTTAAAATCTGATGCAGTGGATCATCTTTTTGAAGCAATTATGACGTTGCAGAACATGGACGAGTATTATGCTTTCTTTGAGGATGTGTGTACGGTCAATGAGCTTTTGTCACTTTCTCAGCGCTACGAGGTTGCAAGAATGTTAAGACAGCGCAAGACCTATCTTGACATTGCAGAGAAGACTGGGGCGTCGACAGCTACCATAAGCCGTGTCAATCGTTCGCTCAACTATGGCAATGACGCTTACGACATGGTTTTTGAGAGACTTAATATCAAGGATGAAGAACAGTAAAAGACATATAAAATACACCTTAGTGCCGTATCGCAATGATTGGCATTAAGGTGTATTTTATATGAGCAGGCAGCAAAGCGGATTGCGGATATCATTAACTATGAATTCCTGTTGTCTTTATTCTTGTCCTTACTGTTCCTGCTGTCAGCCGTATCGGCGTTCTTGGAATTAAATTCATCAATGATGTTCTCGACCATCTCTTTTTTAATGTACATGTCAAAGCAAAGATAGCATATAAATGAGAAAGTCTGCAGATATTCCCTGTCCTCATCGTTCTCGACATCTGAAAAACTGCTGTCGGCCTTTCGGTACATGCTGATGATGTCCTTGGTTATCTGAGGGAGTCTGTCGCGCTCGGACTGATATATCTCCTTGTAAATGTGTTCTAAAGATATGCTTCCCTTATCATCGAAAAATCGTTCGGTGAGCGGACCGAGTATAGCCTGAATATCACTTATGGACATGAGTGTCTTAAAATAATATATGAACATCAACGTTATCATGTGGTCATGTGAATACTTCTTCCTGACAGGTGGAGGAAGAAGGTTGTTCTTGGCGTAGTTGTTAATCATGGTCTTGGTCAGAATCTTGTCCGCCTCGTTGCGCTTGGTGGATTCAAGATGTGAGTCCATGAATGTCGTGACCTGATCCATATATAAATCTATATTCGGAATCTCGCCCGGACGTATATAGTCAAGCTTGGCGAGCTTGTGAAGCATGTCTGCTAAAAATTCGGAACGTTCCTGTGACATGTCGTGACCTCTTTTCTGTATGACGTAGTTTTTAAGTCTAGATACATTATAAAACAAATATGCTGATAAAACAAGAAAAAGATGTCAAACTGCCACAATAAATATAGTGACTTTTGGAGAGTTTTGTGATAGTATGAATTTATATATTCAATATATAGTCTGGGAGGAATAAAAATGGGTATTATTTCAAGATTTAAGGACATTATGGCGGCTAACATCAATGCACTTCTTGATAAGGCTGAGGATCCGGAGAAGATGATTGACCAGTATCTCCGCAATTTAGAGAGCGACCTTGCCAAGGTTAAGCAGGAGACGGCTTCCGTTATGGCAGAGGAGACGAAGACAAAGAGACAGTTAGATGAGTGCACCGAGGAGATTGCCAAGATGCAGGCTTATGCCGAGAAGGCTGTTCTTGCAGGCAACGACGAGGATGCTAAGAAGTTCCTCATGAAGAAGAAGGATCTTGTTGTTAAGCAGGCTTCTCTTCAGGAGACATATAAGCTGGCAGCCGATAATGCCGCTAAGATGCGTCAGATGCATGATAAGCTTGTGTCAGATATCAGTCAGCTCGACGCAAGAAGAGATGCCCTCAAGGCTAAGATTGCGGTTGCAAAGACACAGGAGACAATCAATAAGATTGGTTCGAGTGTGAACGGTGCTGCAGATAGTCTTTCAGCGTTTGATAAGCTCGAAGCTAAGGTTAACCGTAAGCTCGATGAGGCCAATGCCATGGCTGAACTCAATAACAGCGGTGTTAATGAGGTTAACGATCTCGAGCGCAAGTATGGTGCTTACACAACATCAGAGGTTGATGATGAACTTGCAGCTCTCAAGGCTAAGGTTGGTCAGAATTAATTAATTATTTGGTATTCAATGAAGCGCCGCATATAACCGGGCTTACGGTTTTGCGGCGTTTCTTTTTTGGAGGATACATGAGTATTTACGATACATTGAATGAACAGCAAAGACAGGGAGTGCTCACGACGGATGGACCTGTGCTTCTGCTAGCGGGAGCCGGCTCGGGAAAGACAAGGGTGCTGACACACAGAGTTGCATATCTTATTGAGGAGAAGGATGTTAATCCATATAATATTCTTGCAATTACATTCACCAACAAGGCTGCAGCCGAGATGAGGGAACGTGTTGACAGACTGGTCGGAATTGATGCCGGAGGAGCATGGATTATGACATTTCATGCTGCATGCATAAGGATACTTAGAAGGTATATTGAAAGGATAGGGTATGCAAACGGATTTACCATATATGATACAGATGACCAGAAGACGATAATGCGTCAGGTCTTAAAGAAGCTCGATTTAGACCCGAAGCTTTACAAGGACAGGTCTGTTCTTTCACAGATAAGCAATGCCAAGGATGAACTCATATCGCCTGATGAGTTCGAGCTTGCGGCAGGCAGTGATTACCACAAAAGGAAGATTGCAGAGGCATATCGGGAATATCAGAAGCAGTTAAAGAGCAACAATGCACTTGATTTTGATGACATAATATGTAAGACGGTTGAACTGTTTGGCTCATGCCCTGAGGTGCTTGATTATTACAGTGAACGCTTTCGGTATATAATGGTTGATGAGTACCAGGACACTAATACGGCTCAATTTAAGCTTATAAGTCTTCTGGCATCAAGGTTCAGAAATCTGTGTGTTGTCGGAGATGATGACCAGTCCATATATAAGTTCAGAGGAGCGAACGTGAAAAATATTCTCAATTTTGAGAGTGTATTTCCGGAAGCGGTTGTGATAAAGCTTGAGCAGAACTACCGCTCAACGCAGAATATTCTTGATGCAGCCAATGCGGTAATTAAGAATAACAGTGAGCGAAAGGCTAAGAGTCTGTGGACGGATGAGGGCGCAGGAGATAAGATTGCATATAACATATACAATACGGCGTATGAGGAAGCTTATGGCATTGTTTCCGATATAAAAGAGCATGCTGCGGAGAGTGGAGCATATAACGATTACGCGGTACTGTACAGAACCAATGCACAGTCGAGAAGCCTTGAGGAAAAATTTATAGAGCTCGGTGTTCCGTACAGAATATACGGTGCAGTCAATTTCTATGCGCGCAAGGAGATTAAAGATGTGCTGGCATACTTAAAGACGATAGACAATGCGCGCGATGAGGTTGCGGTAAGGAGAATAATCAATGTGCCTAAGAGGGGAATCGGTCTTACCACGCTTGAAAAGGCATCGGTGTTCGCTGAGGATAATGACATAAGCTTGTATGCGGCTGTGGCGAGAGGAAGCGAGATTCCTTCGCTTTCAAAGGCGGCTGCCGGGAAGCTTGACAATTTCTGTATGCTCATATCGGAGCTTCGCGCGAAGTCGAGGGAGCTCTCGATAAAAGAGCTGATTTCGGAGATAATAAATGACGTTAAGTATGAGGAGTACTTAGCGGATGACGACGAGCCTGATGAGATAGCCGACCGTATGCAGAATATAAGCGAGCTTATCTCGAAGGCGGCAGCCTACGAGGAAACAGCGGATATGCCTACTCTTTCGGGTTTCCTAGAGGAGGTTGCACTGGTGGCGGACATTGATAACATGGATGAGAATAATAATATTGTCTCACTTATGACACTGCACAGCGCAAAAGGACTCGAATTTCCGTGCGTGTACCTTGCAGGTATGGAGGATGGAACCTTTCCAAGCTATATGGCAATCCAGTCGGATGATAAAAGTGACCTTGAGGAGGAGAGAAGGCTGTGCTATGTCGGCATCACGAGAGCGCGGAAGAGACTTGTGCTCAGCATGGCAAAACAGCGCATGATACGCGGCGAGATGATGCTGTGTAAACAGTCGAGATTCATAAATGAGATTCCCAAGGAGCTTCTTCTTGAATCGGGACAGGGAATAAGAAAACCACAGTCATTTTCAAGCGAAGCGGCAGTGCGCTTGGCGGAGAATGCGATGCGCGCAGGGCTGCCATGGAACAGACCTGCCGATCGGATGTCTGCCGTTAAGAAGGGGGCACCTCAGGTTGCGGCGAGTGAGGATGAGTTGGGCTATACTAAGGGCGACAGAGTGCGCCATGTCAAGTTCGGCGAGGGCACGGTGACGAATATAGCTTACGGCGGCAGGGATTTTGAGGTCACGGTGCAGTTCGACACGGCGGGAGTAAAAAAAATGTTTGCCTCTTTTGCAAAACTGGTAAAAATAGGCTAGATATTTTTCATATAATATGCTAAAATTATATTTAAGTTTACAACTGATGTTAATACTATCAACAGAAAGGAAGTATGTATTATGAATAAGCTGGAAGAATTACTTGCACAGGCTAAGGGTAAGGACTTAAAGGACCTTAAGGAATTACTTGGCAAGAAGCAGGTTGTTGTTGAAGAGAAGAAAAAGTGCAATCCGTTGGTATGGATTCTTGCAATTGTCGGATTCGTGGCCGCAGTAGCAGGTATAGCATACGCTGTATACAGATATTTTACACCTGACTATCTTGAGGATTTTGAGGACGAAGATCTTGATGACGATGACGACTTTGACGATGATGATAACTTCGAGGATGATTTCTTCGAGGAGGAGAAGGAAGAGCCTGAGGATAAGTAATATCATTATCCGGGACATCGGAATAATATGAATGAATTGAAATAGGAGGGAGTGACTGCCCTCCTATTGTTTTGTGTGACGATACATACGAAAAGGAGCGAATTAAAGAAGTGAAAAAAGAACGCAATGAGTTACTTGAATTTTTGGCAGGGCTGGCAATGCTGGTTGTAGGACTTTTTCTGTTTACCAACAAGGCAGAGGTGCAGACAGCATTTTTTTCCGGCTCAATAAGACTGTTTGGAGCGCATCTGAATTCGGGACTGGTTATTATACCGTTCATAATAGGAATTGTGTGGCTTTTTGTAAAGCCGCATTCAATCGGTGCTAAGCTTGTGACGGCACTTGGAATATTGATAATAATTGTGTCGGTTATTGCATCAACGACTATAAGACTTCCAAGAATAACACTGTATGAGTGGATTTTGTACCTTGTTCTTATATTCGGAGGAGTGGGGCTGCTTGCGAGAGCACTTTTTGGCGGAAATAAGAAATAGGAGGCTTAAGGTATTCATGAAAAAAGGAGAGCACATTGAAGGAAAAGTGGTTTCGGTAGCCTTCCCTAATAAGGGAAAAGCCGTGTGCGGTGACGACATAGTGACCGTTAAGAACGCTATACCGGGGCAGGTGCTTGATATAAGAATTGATAAGGTCAGAAACGGCCGTGCGGAAGGCCATGCCGATGCGGTCATACGGGAGTCGACTATTGTCGATGAGAGCATAAGATGCCGCCATTTCGGCAGATGCGGCGGCTGTGTGTATCAGCCTGTCAGATATGAGGAACAGCTTAATATAAAAAGGGAACAGATTGAAAAGCTTCTTGCACCTGTTGGCGGTGATTACACGTTCGAGGGAATCAAGGGAAGTCCTGCCGTTGAGGAGTACCGTAACAAGATGGAGTTCTCCTTCGGCGATGAGGTTAAGGATGGACCGTTAAGCCTCGGAATGCACAAGCGCGGAAGTTTTCATGATATCGTGACCGTCGACGGATGCAGAATCATGGATGCCGATTTCAGAAAGATTCTCTCGGTGGTGCTTGATTATTTTACAATTTGTAAAACACCTTTTTATAAGAAGCTTCAGCATGAAGGATATTTGAGACATCTTCTTGTACGGAAAGCCGTAAAGACACAGGAGATTATCGTCGACCTTGTTACCACTTCGCAGATGGATGCGGAGCTTGAACACGGTGTGCTTGCCGGGTTTGAAACACTTATCACGGGACTTGGGGCGACCGGGCAGCTTAAGGGAAAGATAGCAGGAGTACTTCATACCGTTAATGACAGTCTTGCCGATGCGGTGTGCAATGACAGGACAGATATTCTCTACGGACAGGATTTCTTTTATGAAGAGCTTCTCGGACTTAAGTTTAAGATTACTCCGTTTTCATTTTTTCAGACCAACTCGCTCGGCGCGGAGGTGCTGTATGATACCGTGAGAAGCTATATAGGAGATACGAAGGATAAGATTGTGTTCGACTTATACAGCGGAACGGGAACCATAGCACAGCTTGCGGCAGCGGTTGCAAAGCATGTTGTGGGTGTTGAGATTGTACGTGAGGCTGTGGAGGCGGCCGGGGAGAATGCAGAGCTTAACGGGCTTACCAACTGCGACTTCCTTGCGGGGGATGTACTCAAGGTGATTGATGAGATTGAGGAAAAGCCTGACCTTCTTATACTTGATCCGCCACGGGACGGAATACATCCTAAGGCACTGCCGAAGCTTATTGCTTACGGAGTGGAGAGGATTGTGTATGTGTCCTGCAAGCCTACAAGCCTCGTGCGTGACATGGAGGTGTTCAACGAGAACGGCTACTACATGGAGAAAGCAGTTGCCGTGGATATGTTCCCCGGAACCGCCAACACGGAGGTTGTAGCACTTATAGTTAAAAAACATTAGTACTATGGATCTAAAACAGGATAAAAAACATCATTTTCCAGTCAAAAATAAGAAAAATAGCTTGACATTCGTGCGAATAGAATATATTCTTATTACGTTATTAATGCGGAGTTATTTAACATAATATTTGCTTGTTTTTCTGAACATAAAGGAGTGGGTCTGTCTCATTCCTTTTTCTTAAATACAGCAATGTTTTAATTTGGTAAAGTAACGATGCGTTAAAATATAACAAGGAGGATTTTTTTATGAGAAAGTTTTCTAAGCGTGTCCTTGCCGTTACTCTTTCTGCCGCAATGGTATTCTCACTTGCAGCATGTAACAAGTCTGACAGCAATGAGACAACAACAGCAGGCACTACTGCTGAAGGAACAACAGACGAGGGAACAACTAATGCCCCTGTGGCAGACGGCGCAACATATACATACAACTATGCGCTCGTTGATTTCCCGACCAACTGGAATATGCACACGTATCAGACAGAGATTGATACAGATATTCTCAACTACATCACAGAGGGCTTCTATGAGTTCGATTACAATGACACAATGGACGGCTACAAGATGGTTCCTGCTATGGCAGTGAGCGATCCTGAGGATGTTACAGCTGATTATGTCGGACAGTTCGGACTTGAGGAGGGTGATGTTAACAGAGCATGGAAGATTACTCTTCGTGACGACCTTTGCTGGGAGGACGGAACTCCTATCACAGCTCAGGATTTCGTAACATCAGCAGAGTTATTACTTAATCCTGTTGCCAAGAACTATCGTGCAGATATGTTATACAAGGGCAGCATGGCAGTTGTAGGTGCTAAGGGATATCTTTATCAGGGACAGCACGCTTATGACACACAGGTTGGCACAGAATATTTTGATATGGATACAGCAGAGACAGATGAGAATGGTACATTCATCGTTGATGGTCATGATGTTGCATTCAGCCTTAGTGATGGTGCAGCGTGGGGAGCTGTTCTTGATGATCAGTATGCTTCTGATCCTGATGCATTTAAGGATGCAGATGGAACAGACCTTTATGAGGCTCTTAAGGCTCTTGCAAACGAGGATGGCTGGATACCGGCTAATGTCGATACAGCCGCTATGCTGAGCACAATCATTGCACACCTTCATGGAGCTGCTGACACTGCAGAGTATCAGGCACAGGCTGGTGATTATGCAACTAAGCAGGAGTGGCAGGAGTTCTGTTACTACGGAACATCTTACCCAGAGACAGATATGTCTACTGTAGGTGTTCTCGCACCTTCAGATACTGAGCTCGTACTTGTGCTTGAGAAGGAGTTAAGCGGTTTCTACCTTCTTTATTCCTTAACAAGCTCATGGCTCGTAAACGAGGATCTCTACAAGTCATGTGAGTCAGTGGTTGACGGTGTATACCAGAACTCATACTGCACATCCGCAGAGACAACAATCTCTTACGGTCCATACAAGCTTACTTCCTTCCAGGCTGATAAGCAGTTCGTACTTGAGAGAAATGATTTACATCATGATGTTAAGGACGGCTTCTATCAGACAACTACAATCCAGTGTGATTGTGTTCCTGAGGCAGCTACAAGACTTGAGATGTTCTTAAACGGTGAGCTTGATACTTATGGTCTTACAGCAGACGATATGGAGACATATCAGTCAAGCGACTACACATACTACACATCAGCTCCATCAACATTCTACATTGCACTTAACCCGACAATGTCAGCTCTCGAGGCAGAGCAGGCTAACCTCGGTGCAGGCTACAATAAGACAATTCTTACAGTTAAGGAGTTCAGACAGGCACTTTGCTATGCACTTGACAGAAAGTCATTCGCACTTGCAACAGCTCCTACCAACAACGCTGCATTCAGCCTTTACTCAGATCTCATCATTGCTAACCCTGAGACAGGTGAGTCCTACCGTTCAGGCGAGGCTGCCAAGAAGGTTCTCGTAGACTTCTGGGGCTTATCAGATGAAGTAGGTTCAGGCAAGATGTACGAGACAATGGATGACGCTATCGAGAGCATCACAGGCTACAACCTTGCACTTGCACAGGAGAAGTTTGATGAGGCTTATGATATTGCTGTCGCTCAGGGCTTAATGAAAGAGGGAGATAAGGTTCAGATTAAGATCGGTCTTCCTAACAGCACAACTAACTTCTACACAAAGGGTTATGAGTTCCTTGTTAACTGCTACACAGAGGCAGTTGTCGGAACAAAGCTTGAGGGCAAGTTAGAGTTCACAATGGATGATACACTTGGCAACGGCTTCGGTAATGCTCTTAGAGCTAATCAGGTTGATATGCTCTTCGGTGTAGGCTGGAATGGTTCGGCACTTGATCCATATAACCTCATGGAGGCATATACATCAGAGGATTATCGTTACAACAGATGCTGGGATACATCATCTGAGATGCTCACAGTTGAGCTTAACGGTGTTGAGTACACTGCTTCAGTATTGGAGTGGAACGAGGCTATTATGGGTGAGGAAATCACCGTAAAAGCAGCAGATGGAACAACAAGTACATTCAGAGCTGGAACTTCTGATGATAATCAGGAGGAGAGATACTTAGTTCTCTGTGCACTTGAGGGTGCAGTTCTTGAGACATACGAGATGATTCCTATGATTGACAATTCTACGGCAGCTCTTAAGAGTATGCAGGTTGAATTCTACACAGAGGAGTATATTTACGGTGTTGGCCGCCATGGTGATTTCAAGTACTTAACTTACGATTACAGTGATGCTGAGTGGACTGATTTTGTTGCATCACAGGGCGGACAGCTTAACTACAACTAAGTTTTGCAATACTGATTGATTATTGGGAAAAAAAGCAATCAATATTAAATCCGGTCAAGGGGGGCGGGTAACTGCCCCCTTTGAAGGATTTTTATTATCTAAGTATTTTTCATCGCTTTTTGCGTTTGTACAGCTTTTGTAAATCCCGCTTTTATAAACATGAATGTATTGGACATCATATAAGCGGTTTCCGATTTAAGAAAGCTGCATGAATACAAATAAAATACGGAGGTTGAATTTTTTATGTATATGGTAAAGTATGTAATAAAGCGTATTGCACTCATGTTTTTTGTGCTCTTCACAATCATGACAATCAGCTTTGTTCTTATCAAGATGCTGCCTAACATTGATGCCGAGCAGTTCGGCAAGGATGCGGCACTCGTTGCACAGAGACGTGAGATGATGGGTTACAACAAGCCTATTCTGGTGCAGTATGGCATATTCCTCAAGAGAAGTATTCTCGGAGGAGACTGGGGTATGAGTGAGGCGTTATACCGCATGCAGGATGTATGGACCGTGTTCGTATCTAAGCTTCCTGCAACACTTATGGTTAACATCTGCTCCATTCTTTTAAGTATTCCTATCGGGCTTTTGCTTGGAATATATGCGGCTCTCAAGAAGAATAAGTGGCAGGATTACACCATTTCGACACTCGTAATGGTATTTATCTCAGTGCCAAGCTTTGTATATGCTTTCCTTATTCAGTATATTTTATGCTTTAAGTTAAAGCTCTTCCCACTTCAGTTGAAGGCAGGTACGGACTGGTTCTCACCGGCAATGCTTAAGTCGGCGGTTCCGGCAATCCTCTCACTGAGCTTTGGTAGTATCGCAGGCTTTGCAAGGTACACAAGAGCTGAGCTCTCCGAGGTACTTACAAGCGACTTTATGCTCCTTGCAAGAACTAAGGGACTTACACGTTCACAGGCTACCGTGCGTCACGCACTTCGTAACTCCATGGTACCTATATTCCCGATGATTCTCGGTGAGTTCGTCGGAATCATGAGCGGTTCTCTTATCATTGAGCAGATTTTCGGTGTTCCGGGTGTTGGACAGCTCTTCCTTAACTCCATCAACGGAAGAGATTATAACTTCTTTATGCTGCTCACAGTATTTTACACATTGATAGGTCTTGTTGCCGGAATCGTTGTGGATATCAGCTACGGTATCGTCGATCCGAGAATCAGAATGGGGGAGCGTTAAGATGGTTAAAAAGAATACAGATTATACGAATATCCCTAAGGAGAAATTCGAGTTCTACAAGAGAGATGAGTCAATTCATGACAAGAAGCTTGAGACTAAGCCTGTAGGTTACTTCAAGGATGCCATGAGAAGGTTCGCAAAGAATAAGAGTTCCGTTGTTGCGGCTTACATTATTCTTGCACTTGTATTGTTTGCAATATTTATTCCGATTTTTTGTGAGAACAATTACACGAAGGCAGCTACGGACACGACATACTTACAGTACGGCAAGCTTCTTCCGAAGAGTCGCCTTTTTGCATGGGCAGGCTGGGACGGCTGCTCCAAAGAGACACTCTCGGAGGGCGATTATTTAAGAAGAGAAGCCATTGCTGTGGAGACAGGACACAATCCTACTGCCGAGGTATACTCGACATTTCAGGATGCAGCCAATAACAATGCAACATACTATAAGGTAAGAACAGATTCTTACTTAAAGAACGGCATGATTTACCTGACACTTTCCGCACAGGATTATCAGGCAATTCAGGCTTGGCAGAATGAGACGGGCGTGCAGGTAATCTATCCTGCAGTCGATACATCATCCCTCAAGGTTGCTACGCTTAAAAATGATGCCAACATCTGGTATCAGTGTACCAACAAGGGACTTCCAAAGCTTGACAAGAACGGTAATTTTATTGAGATTTACAAGACAAAGGGTGCGGATGATTATGACAGTATCCGTATTGCCGGCGATGACGGCTCCTACCGTTACGCTGTTGTGGGTGGTACATCAACAGCCAAGTCATATCAGGTTCGTGTATTCACATACAACTACTTCCAGTACAGATACGGTCATGAGCCTTCATTCCTTTTCGGAACCAACGCTTATGGTCAGGATATTCTCACAAGACTTGCAAAGGCCGTAAGATTCTCAATCTTACTTGCCCTTGGTGTGTCTGCAATCAATCTTTTCCTCGGTGCCATATATGGTGCTGTTGAAGGATACTACGGCGGTGCGATTGACCTTATAATGGAGCGTATCTCAGATATCCTGAGCGGTGTTCCTTTCGTAGTAGTTGTAACGCTCTTCCAGCTCCATCTTGCAAGCAAGGTTGGTGTAGTCATATCTTTCCTGTTCGCGTTCGTGCTCACAGGCTGGATTGGCATGGCAAGCCGTGTTCGTATGCAGTTTTATCGTTTTAAGAATCAGGAATATATTCTTGCAGCCCGCACACTTGGTGCAAGGGATTCAAGACTTATGTTCAAGCATATATTCCCTAACGCATTGGGTACAATCATAACAGGTTCCATCCTTATGATTCCTAATGTTATATTCAGCGAGTCCAACATGACATACTTAGGTATTGTTAACCTTGACTCAGCTACAATGTCATCACTCGGAAGTATGTTATCAGCAGGTAAGCCGCTTCTTTCAACTTATCCGCACATTATATTTTTCCCGGCGATTGTCATTTCCTTACTTATGATTTCATTCAACCTGTTCGGAAATGGTCTTCGTGATGCGTTTAACCCATCCTTAAGAGGAACGGAGGAATAATACAAAATGGAAAAAAAGTTATCAGTTAATAATCTTGTCATTTCCTTCCGTACTCCGGCGGGAAAGGTACAGGCTGTTCGAAATATAAGCTTTGATTTAAATAAGGGTGAGACTCTTGCAATCGTAGGAGAGTCCGGTTCCGGTAAGTCAGTTACCAGCAAGGCAATACTCGGTATCCTTGCAGGTAACTCTATAGTGGAGAGTGGCTCCATAATATACGATGGCATGGATCTTCTTCGTATCTCCGAGGATGAGTTCTATCATGTCCGCGGTGATAAGATAGCCATGATTTTCCAGGATCCGTTGTCATCCCTTAACCCTATCATGCGTATCGGTAAGCAGCTTACAGAGGCGATGCTCTTAAAGGGTAAGGCACGTCAGAAATCATGTCGTTCGGCTTTCAACGATACACTTGCTCTCTTAGCGGATGCTATGGTTGAGGCAGAGGCGGCAGGCAATTCAGTTAAGGCTGAGGAGTTAAGACAGATGTGTAAGAACTTCGATAAATTCGAGTTCAAGCACATTGAGCTTGAGCAGGCTTACAATGAGGCACATGAGGCAGCACTTGAGGCTCATGATGAGATAAAGGATATTCTTTTCTATATTGAGAAGAATGCCTTTGAGGATGAGAAGTACACATTGAAGGAGGTTGCACGTCTTGCGGGTGACTCTTTCAATGACTGGGTTGTAAACGGCGAGGAGGCTTCCGAGCTTAAAAGACTTATCGGCGAGCTCAACAGTGTATCAGGTAGTGAGATAAAGAGCAGAAACTACGTTGAGGTACCTCGTGTTCTCAAGGAGATGGATAAGATTATTGAGACTGCTGTTAAGAAGGATGAGCCTGACTTTTTCAGTATGGGCTATTACATCACGTTCGCAAATGAACCTCTTCCGCAGAAGAGCGTAAAGGAACTCAATGATTTCCTCAGAAAGTATGCTGATGAGCACTTTATTGATAACTTCCGTGAGTGCGCAGCAGGCGCTCTTGAGCATAATGCAAAGAAGTACAATGAGCTCAAGAAGGAGGCACTCAAGGTTGTTGCAGAGCAGAAATCAGTATTCGAGGCTGACAAGCTTGATAAGAAGGTATGTCTTGACGCAGCAGCAATCATGGCAAAGGCTATCGATGCATCGATAGATAAGCTTGAGATTCACAAGGACAGTGTTGCCTACACATTCGGCAGTACCTTAAAGATTCTCATAAATTCATATTTTACGGGTATCAACAAGAATGTCACAGCCGCGAAGAAGCATGCTAATCAGTCAGCTAAGTATGAGAAGCTTGTTGCCAAGGGAAAGACGCCTTCATGGAAGGTTGCACCTTCTACGGCAGTTGACCTTGACCTTGTTCAGGAGAATATTGTTGACCTTATAGAGAGACTTGAGAACCATTATAAGGAGGTTCTTGAGACAGCAGATTCAAGAAATTATCAGAATGAGACAAGTGAGCTTATTAAGTTCTTTAAGAACAATGCATCCGGTGTTGTTATGAAGATTACAAAGTCTATGGCTAAGTATAAGGCTCTCAAGCTTATGGAGGAGGTTGGTATTCCTGATGTGAGAAAGAGATACCGCCAGTATCCGTTCGAGTTCTCAGGCGGTATGAGACAGCGTATCGTTATCGCCATAGCACTTGCGGCAGACCCGGATATTCTTATCTGTGATGAGCCTACGACGGCACTTGATGTTACAATTCAGGCGCAGATACTTGAACTCATCAACAAGATTAAGAAGGATCGTAACCTCTCAATCATATTCATCACACATGACCTCGGTGTTGTTGCCAACATGGCGGACAGAATTGCAGTTATGTATGCGGGTAAGATTGTAGAGACGGGTACATGCCAGGATGTATTCTATGCTCCTGCACATCCATATACTTGGGCACTGCTTTCAGCTATGCCTGATGTGGATACCAATGAGAAGCTCGAGGCTATTCCGGGAACGCCTCCTAACATGATATATCCACCGGTTGGTGACGCATTCGCAGACCGTAACAAGTATGCGCTTCAGATTGATTTTGAGATGCAGCCGCCGATGTTCAAGATTAGTGATACACATTATGCGGCAACATGGCTCTTACATCCGGATGCTCCTAAGGTTGAGCTTCCTAAGATTATTACAGAGCGTATTGCCAGAATGAAGTCTAAGGGAGGTGCCGTAAATGCCGAATAATGAGAATGAAGAAGTATTATTACGTGTAGAGCACCTTTGTCAGTACTTTAAGATTAATAAGGCTGTTGATGATGTCAGTTTTGATATAAAGAAGGGCGAGGTGTTCGGTCTTGTAGGTGAGTCAGGCTGTGGTAAGACTACCACAGGCCGTTCCATCATAAAGCTCTACAATATTACATCCGGAAATATTTATTTTAAGGGTAAGAGAATTGCAGCAGGAACCCTTTCCTATAAGAATAATATTGAAACAGCCCAGGAACAGTACAAGACTGATGTTGAGGTGATTAAGAAGTCTGCGCTCAGCGAGACTGAGAAGAAGGCTGAACTCACCAAGAAGAAGAGCGAGCTAAAGGAATATATAGACAAGCAGCGTGCAGAGATTAAGTCTGCACGGGCTGACCATAAGAGACAGAAATTCAACACAGAGATTCAGATGATTTTCCAGGATCCGATTGCCTCTCTTGATCCTCGTATGACGGTAGGACAGATTATCGCTGAGGGACTTATAATCAGAGGCGAGAAGGACAAGAAAAAGATTGATGAGAAGGTATATGAGGTACTTGAGATGGTAGGTCTCGTAAGAGAGCATGCCGGAAGATACCCTCATGAGTTCTCCGGTGGTCAGAGACAGCGTATAGGTGTTGCCAGAGCTGTTATCATGAATCCTGAGCTTATCATTGCCGATGAGCCTGTAAGTGCACTTGACGTATCCATTCAGGCACAGGTTATCAATCTTCTTGATGACCTTCGCCATAAGATGGGTCTTACCGTTCTCTTCATTGCACATGATTTGTCGGTAGTTAAGTATTTCTCCGACAGAATCGGTGTTATGTACTTCGGTAAGCTTGTTGAGCTTGCAACATCGGATGAATTGTTTGCACATCCGCTTCATCCTTACACAAGATCACTTCTCTCAGCGATTCCTATGCCAGATCCTGATTATGAGAAGCAGCGTAAGAGAATAACATACGTTCCTCTTCGCGACCATGATTACACTAAGGAGCAGCCGACACTCAGAGAGGTTGCACCGGGACATTTTGTTCACTGTAATCAGGAGGAGTTTGACAGATACCGGTTGGAGCTTAATAAATAATGGCAGATAATGGCAATAAGTTTGTTACGTTTCTGAAAAATAATTGGATAAAATATCTTGTGCAGACTGTAATAGCACTTATCCTCTCACTTATTGTGATGAATTTCAGAGGTTCGTTCAATTCAGAGCTTGCCTTGGCAGACAGATTCAAGGGTGTGTGCGACGGATTTTCGGTGACGGCGATGCTCTATATCAGTTTCGGTATTCTTATGTGGGTATCGACTACGGGCTTTTTTGATATATTCGGCTATGCGTTCCGCAAGGGAGCACACGCGATTATACCGGGAATGGGCTTGGACAGGAGCAGCAAGAGCTACTATGATTACAAGCAGGATAAGATGGACAGACGTAATACCAAGCCGATGTATTCGACATTGATTATCGGCGTGTTATTCCTCGTTATAAGTATTATTCTTGTAATGTGCTGGTATTCTCTTTAAAAAACTGTTGACTTTCAAACCGAGTTAGATTACACTAACATAAAGATAGGAGGTCATAGGATATGGGAACAGTGATAGTAGCGGCAGTGCTTGCAGCAGTTGTTGGACTTATTATCCATGGTATGGTAAAAGATAAGAAGTCGGGTAAATCACCTGTATGTGGCGGAGATTGCAGCAGATGCAAGGGACATTGCCATTAATATGCAGGGTGAGCTGATTTAACTACAAAGGTATATACTGACACGGTATCGCAGTCATGATTCCTTGAGTCATGGCTGCGATTTTTATGTGTATATCATGTTCAGCCCTCCATGGCTGTCCGCTTTACACCGGAATCGTAATAGCAAAAGCAGTTCAGATTACATCTAAAACGCTACGAGGAATGCCCTGAGGTATCTTCTTTTTTTATATAAAATAATACAAAAAATGTTTATTTTCAGGAATAAATATGTTATAATTGTATAACAAAATAAATCAAAAATATCTTTTTTTGAACGCAGAATAAGCAATCCCCCGCTTCAAGTGTGTAGAGCACTAAGCGGGTGGAAGGGGGATGCTTATGTCAGTGGGAGTTAAAAGCTCCCACTGACAGTTCGCAAAGCGAATGCGTTCATGAGCAAGTAGCGAAAGCGGATTGCGAATGTCCGCTTTACTAATAGGAGATTTATCGAGCGAGGATGAATGTAGGAGGTAGCATATGGAGATTAGGGATTTTGCTGACATGAACAAATTCGAAGCAATTATGAAGAATTGGGCTTTGGCGACAGGGCTGGCGACAGTGGCAGTAGGTACGGACGGAAAGTACATATCCGATTGCTATAATTTTACCGATTTCTGTATAAAGCTGACAAGAGGCAGCAAGGAAGGCTGCAGAAGATGTGAGAAGTGTGACAGAGAAGGTAAGGGTGTATATCATTGCCATGCAGGTCTTATTGATTTCGGAATAGACCTTACAGTGAATGGCGAGAAGGTAGGTTCTGTTATCGGTGGGCAGGTTCTTCCTGAGCATCCTGATGAGGATAAGTTCAGACAGGTTGCAAGAGAGATAGGAGTGGATGAGGATAAGTACATAGATGCACTCGCCAAGGTCAATGTGCGCACAGAGGAGTCTATCAATGCATCGGCAGAGCTGTTGGGACAGGTTCTCAATAACTTTATCAATGCCGAGTATTCAAGCAAAGTTAACGGTGAAATCATTAACAGTCTCACAAGCGGTGTTGATGAGGCGAACCACTTTGTTGAAGAAATTAAGAAAAAGACCGGCGAACTTCGTTCGATACAGAGCAAGCAGAAGATTCTTGCACTCAATGCAAGCATAGAGGCTGCAAGAGCCGGAGAGATGGGAGCAGGCTTCTCGGTAGTTGCCGGTGAGGTTGGTAAGCTTTCGGAGAAGAGTTCTTCCGTAAATAAGGACATTGAGGATATAATTGGCAAGATTTCAGAGGTTGTTTCTGCAATGAAGAAGTGATTGACTGCATTAGAATGTAAAATACCGCATACGGACGTGACACAATATGGTTGTTTTGTGTCTGTATGTGGTATTTTTTTGCTTTTATTTATGAAAACAGCTGTTTTATGCTTGATAAATACATAACAAGCAAAAACAAACACTTTTTTTGCAAATAAGGTTGTTTATTTTTCACATGAATAGTAGTATTGTATAGATACAAGATGTGGTTTTGATTTGTTTTATGTTTGATTATGACGATTTTAAAGTAAACCAATGCAGGAGGTTATTATGAACTTTTTAGATGTTGAATTTGTAAAGGGCTTTATCAGAATGGCAGATGATGGCTGGCAGCAGGGATGGCATGAGAGAAACGGCGGTAATCTTTCTTATCGTGTCAAGCCTGAGGAGGTTGAGGCAGTAAGAACATTCCTCTGGCCTAAGGAGTGGCAGCCAATCGGAACGAGCGTACCTAAGCTTGCCGGAGAGTATTTCCTTGTGACAGGAAGCGGCAAGTATTTCCGCAACGTGGCAATCAAGCCTGAGGATTCAATGTGCATGATAGAGATAGACAGCACAGGTGAGAAGTACCGTATTGTATGGGGGCTTGTAAATGGCGGCAGACCTACAAGTGAGCTTCCGTCCCATCTTATGAATCATGAGGTCAAGAAGGTTCTCACTGACGGAAGATACAGAGTAATATATCATGCTCATACAACCAACATCATTGCACTTACATTTGTTCTTCCTCTTGATGATCAGGTGTTTACAAGAGAGCTTTGGGAGATGGCTACGGAGTGTCCTGTAGTATTCCCAAGCGGTGTGGGTGTTGTTCCTTGGATGGTTCCGGGTGGAAGAGACATAGCTGTTGCGACAAGTGAGCTCATGAAGAAGTATGATGTTGCTATATGGGCTCATCATGGAATGTTTGCCGCAGGTGAGGATTTTGACCTCACATTCGGACTTATGCATACGGTTGAAAAGTCGGCCGAGATTCTTGTCAAGATGCTCTCAATGAGTCCTACCAAGCTGCAGACAATTCAGCCTGATGATTTCAGACACCTTGCAAGAGACTTCAAGGTTACACTTCCTGAGCAGTTCTTATATGACAAGATTAAGTAAATTTCATTAAAATTACACAAAAATTGACTACAAATAATGGCACCAATCTGTTATAATCATGCATAGTGATTAAAGGATTGGTGCTTTTTATGTTTCAGGATAAGCTGTATTACATGATGAATAAGCCGGGAGGCTGTATAACGGCAAGAAGCGATGCAAGTCAGAAGACGGTTATGGAGTATTTCCCGAAGGAGCTTGCCGATGAATTGTTTCCGGTCGGCAGGCTTGACAAGGATACGCAGGGACTGCTTTTGTTCACCAATGACGGGCAATTTGACCAGAAGCTTATGCATCCGAGACATCATGCACCTAAGGTGTATTATCTTTTTGCGACAGGCAGGCTTGATGAGGCGGCGGCAGCGCGCATAGAAGGTGGTCAGCAGCTTATGGGTGAGGACAAGCTCACGAAGGGTGCGAAGCTTACAGTGACCGAGAACGGAAGGTATGAGGACTTCGAGAAGAGATTTGTTCCTAAGAAGCGCTTTCGTGACAACGAATATAACAGGAACAGACCGGTATTTGCAGCCGAACTGGAGATATATGAGGGACGTAAGCATCAGGTCAAGAGGATGATGCTCGCCGAAGGCTGCCGTGTCATATTTCTTAAGAGATTGGAAATCGGCGGCGTAAGGCTCGATGAGAGCTTGGCACCAGGAGAATACAGAAAACTGACAAGGGCTGAGTATGATAAGCTCATGTCAGGTGATTGGAAAGACAGGGAATGAAGAATATAGTTATTGGAATGCTGGCACATGTTGATGCAGGCAAGACGACATTGTCGGAAGGACTTTTATATACGGGAAACGTGATAAGAAAGCCGGGAAGAGTGGATAATCAGGATGCCTTTCTTGACACGGACAAGCTTGAGAGACTCAGAGGAATTACGATATTTGCCAAGCAGGCAGTTATAAGGACGCAGCATACATATTTTACGCTTCTTGACACTCCGGGACATGTTGATTTTTCGGCGGAGATGGAGAGAACACTTGCGGTTCTAGACTATGCGGTACTTGTCATAAGTGGAGCTGACGGGGTTCAGGCTCATACGAAGACTGTGTGGAAGCTTCTTGCACAGTATAATATTCCTGCTTTTATTTTCATAAACAAGATGGACCGTCAGGGGACGGACAGAGAGAGACTTATTGACGAGCTTCAACATGAGCTTTCGGGCTGCTGCATAGATTTTGATGAGGATAAGGAACAGCTTTATGAGAATCTTGCAATGTGCGATGAACCATGCATGGAGGAATTTTTGGACAGAGGCGTGGTGGATGAGCGTACCATGGCGGAGGCTGTGAGGAGAAGAAAGGTATTTCCGTGTATTTTTGGCTCTGCACTCAAGCTGACAAATGTTGACAGATTGTTTGAGCTTCTTGACAGGTACACGATTATGCCGGAGTATCCTAAGGATGAGTTTGGTGCACGGGTATATAAGATATCGAGGGACGAGCAGGATAACAGGCTGACATATCTTAAGGTGACATCCGGACTTCTTAAGGTGAGACAGATTATAGGAGATGATAAAGCCGCACAGCTTAGAATATATTCGGGCAGCAGATATGAGACATGCGATACGGTATATCCGGGGATGGTGTGTGCTGTGACGGGACTTGGCGCGACATACCCGGGACAGGCACTTGGATGTGCTGTCGGCAACGTGCATGCGGTGCTTGAACCGGTGCTCGACTATAGAATTAAGCCGATTGATGATATAACTCCGGCAAAGCTTCTTATGTATCTTAAGGAGCTTGAGGAGGAAGAACCGCAGCTTAATATAGTGTGGAGCGAGGAATTGGCGGAGCTTCACGTTAAGCTCATGGGTGAGGTACAGACGGAGGTCTTAAAGAGTGTTATAAAAGACAGATTCGGAGTGAATGCAGAGTTTGACGAGGGCAGTGTGGTATATAAGGAAACTGTCGCCGGAAAGAGTGAGGGAATCGGACATTTTGAACCGTTGAGACATTATGCTGAGGTACATATTCTTATTGAACCCGGAGAGAGAGGAAGCGGGATTACAATAGCCTCGGAATGTCGAGAGGATATACTTGACCGTAACTGGCAGAGACTGATAATGACGCATCTTGCGGAGAGAGAGCACAAGGGAGTGCTTACAGGCTCCGTACTTACCGATATTCATTTTACTCTCCTTACGGGACGGGCACATCAGAGGCATACTGAGGGCGGTGATTTCAGACAGGCGGTGTACAGAGCCGTGAGGCAGGGACTTATGAAAGCGGAGAATGTACTGTTAGAGCCGTATTACAGCTTTACTCTTGAACTTCCTCAGACTTATCTTGGGCGTGCGATGACCGATGTGGAGAGGATGTATGGAAAGTGTGACCCGCCACAGCTCATAGATGGCAGGGCAATTCTGACAGGACGTGCTCCGGTTGCCACTATGAGAAATTATCAGAGGGATGTGAATGCCTACACGGGAGGTGAAGGGCATTTGACATTGTTTTCCGATGGATATGATATGTGTCATAATCCTGAAGAGGTCATTGCTCAGAAAATGTACGATGCAGATGCAGATACCGCTAATCCGTCGTCGTCGGTTTTTTGTGCGCATGGTTCAGGTTTTATTGTGCCGTGGAATGAGGTGGAGGATTATATGCACCTTGAGGCAATGCTTTTAGATGACGGAAGTCTGAGGGACCTGAATGAGGAGGAGTTAAAGCTCATAAGTCCTGAGGCAGCAGGAAGGCAGAAGAATGCTTCGGATGATTACTATGCTCTCGGCACCGATGAGATAGACGCTATAATTGCAAGAACATCACATGCCAACAGCCATGATAAGGGAGCGGTAAAGCAGTGGAAGAAGACTTCGTCAGGAGCATCCGTGTATGAGTACGGAAGCACTGAGCGCGGTAGGGGTAAGCCTGAGAAGAAGGAAAAGTATCTTCTGGTGGACGGATATAATGTCGTGTTTGCATGGGAGAGCCTTAAGAGTGTGGCGGCAGCCAATATTGACGGTGCAAGAGGAAAACTTCTTGACATCCTGTGCAATTATCAGGGCATAAAGAAAATTAATCTGATAGCGGTGTTCGATGCCTACCGTGTGCCGGGACATGAGACAGAGTATCTTGACTACCATAATATTCATGTCGTGTATACTAAGGAGGCCGAGACGGCTGACAGATATATAGAGAGATTTGCACATGAGAACGGTTCTAAGTATGACGTTACCGTAGTTACATCCGACGGACTTGAACAGATAATAATAAGAGGTCAGGGATGCCGTTTAATGTCGTCAAGAGATTTTGAAAAAGAGGTTCTGGATGCATCAAGAAAGCTCGAAGAAGACTATCACGCGTCAAGAACGAATGAGAAGAATTACCTGGGTGACCATGAGGTGTTTAAAAATGGCGGACCGTTTGGAGGTAACGTAAACTGAAGAAGGGGAAATCTGTGGATATGAAATTTCGCAATGTGGATAAAAGAAGACTTGTTTTGGTAATATGTGCAGTAATTATGATGGGGCTGGCATTGTCATTTCTTAACAGGACCAATCTCGGAACAGATCCATGTACCATGTTCAATCTCGGAATGTCGAGACTTCTGGGGATAAGCCTTGGTACATGGCAGGCTCTTTTTAATTCTTTTCTGTTTATCTTTGTATTCATATTCGCGAAGGAGCAGATTGGCTGGGGAACACTCGCTAATATGTTTCTTGTCGGATACAGCTTTGACTTCTTTACATGGGTTAATGATAAATGGATGCCGGCCGCATTGTTTGATTCAATTACGGTGAGAGTGTTTGTCATGATACCGGCGCTTGCGCTGTTCATTCTGGCGGCTTCGGCATATATGGGGGCTTCGCTTGGAACATCGCCTTATGATGCCATATCTTACATATTGGCTGATAAGATTAAGAAGGTTCCGTTTCGCGTCGTCAGAATATGCTATGATTTGGTAGTATGTGCTGCAGGATGGGCACTTGGCTCAACAATAGGGGTTGTAACGGTTATCATGTCCCTTGCATTGGGACCTGTGATAACATGGATGACGGACAATGTGATTGACAGATATCTGATAAGCGGCAAAAATCAGGGTGAGCCGGGAAAATAAGCAGCTGTAGTGCAGCGGGAGGTAATATCATGGAGATAATTGATGAATATAAGCTTGAGGTGTTTAAGGAATACTTTGACAGAGGTGAGATGAAGCGGTTCAGAGAGCTTATGATGTATTATGAGTGCGCCATGCTTGAGGTTAAGACCAAGCTTGACGTGCTTAACAAGGAACTTTCACTGAGGAAGAGCAGAAATCCCTTTGAGTCTATTAAGTGCCGCCTTAAGACACCTGAGAGTATAATAGAGAAGCTTAACAGAAGAGGAATCGGATTTTCGGTTGATAATATTGAGAAAGAGCTTAATGATATAGCAGGCATACGTGTTATATGTTCGTTTCCAGATGATATTTATGATCTTATAGATTATCTTCTTGATCAGGACGATATCACGCTCATTGTGATGAAGGATTACATAAAGAATCCTAAACCGAACGGCTACAGGAGTGTGCACCTTATCGTTGAAGTTCCGATATTTCTGACAGATAAGAAGAAGCCGATGCGTGTTGAGGTTCAGTTCAGAACAATTGCGATGGATTTCTGGGCGAGTCTCGAACACAAGCTCAAATATAAAAAGAATATCAAGAAGGCAGAGGATATTTCGGAGCAGCTTTTTTACTGTGCTGAGCTTATCAGCCAGCTTGATGCGAGAATGCAGCAGATACGAGACAAGATCGAAATGAACGATAATATCGGAGTTGATGAAAATGTTGAAGCCCCAGATGAAAACAGACGTATTTCAGATTAATCATTGACGATTTGCTTAAAACTGCCTTATACTATGGATAGTTATTATGCGGCAGTATTATAACATGATTTTGAAATATGCGACGTGGGAGAGAGGATTTTTGATGAAAAAATATATAATTGCCGGTTTAGCAGCCGTATGCTGTGTGACACTATGTTCATGCGGTAAGAATGCCAGACAGCTTAACAATACAGGTATTGAATATTATAATGCGTCACAGTACGAGAAGGCGGCAGACACTTTTCTTCAGGCGGCAGAGAAGGACAAGGATGGAAGTGCGGAATACTATGCCAATCTCGGGAAAACATATATAGAGCTTGGACAGTATGATAAAGCCGGGGAAGCATTTCTGAATGCACTTTCAAATGTCACGGATGATAAGACGGCATTGTGGGGGATGGGAGTTGTATCATACTATACAGGGGATTATGCTTCATCGATGGAGTATTTCGGCAGGATAGTTGACAATATAAGTGATTACGATGATACAGACATAGATTCGCTTCAGTATTATGCATCACTGCAGAGTTATTACAATGACTGTGCCGGGGCTATAGACAGCTATACGGTTCTCATCAGAAAAAAGCATAATATTGCACAGCAGTATTTTTTGCGGGGCAGCATATATGCTTCACAGAAGATGGAGAATGAAGCGGTACTCGATTATGAGGAAGCCCTAAAGACTTACGGTGATGACTATGAGATGTATTACAATATTTATTACAGTCTTCATCAGGCGGGCTTTGAGGATAGAGCTGTTTCATATCTTAGAAGAGCACTTGAGATTGATGGTGCTGACAATCTTCTGAAGGGAAAGACGTATTATATCATAAATGATTACGACAATGCTCAGAAGTATCTTTCAAAGGCTATTGATGATGGAAGCCGGGAGGCAGAGTTCTATCTGGCGATGACATACGAGAAGCTGGGAAAGAATGAGGAAGCAGTGGAGTTGTACAGTTCATACATTAAGAATTATCCTGCCGATGCCAAGGCATATAATCAGTATGGAATGTATTTTATGAATAAGGGTGATTACACATCGGCACTCGAATATTTCAGCGCCGGACTTGCCCTTGGAAGTGATGAGGCTAAGAGGGAGCTTATGTTCAATCAGGCATGCTGTTATGAGTATCTGCATCAGTATGCCATGGCGTATGACAAGTTCGGTGAATATCTTAAGGTATATCCGGAGGATGTGGCTGCAACGCATGAATATGATTTCCTCAGTTCAAGATAGAATACAGATTGCTCAGAAATGGGGGACTATATGGCAGAACTTATTGATACAGCTAAAGACGTAGAGAAGGTTATCCTGATAGGAGTATGCACATCCGAGAATGATGACACGGAGGAATCGCTTGACGAGCTTGAGGAGCTTGTTAAGACAGCGGGGGCAGTTACACTAGAGAAGGTAATACAGAATCGTGAGTCGATTCATCCCGGAACATATATAGGAACGGGCAAGATAGAGGAGGTACGTGAGCTGGCAGAGAGAATAGGCGCAACAGGAGTTGTATGTGATGATGAACTTTCGCCTGCACAGCTTCGCAACTTAGAAAGCGAGCTGATGATGAAGGTCATGGACAGAACCATGGTCATACTTGATATATTTGCAAAGCGTGCCGTTACAAGTGAGGGCAAGATACAGGTTGAGGCCGCACAGCTTAAATACAGCCTTGCACGGCTGGTGGGACTCAGAAGTTCACTTTCAAGGGTCGGAGGCAATATGGCAGGCTCAATAGGTACAAGAGGTCCGGGAGAGAAGAAGCTTGAGCTGGACAGGCGTCTTATCAAGGACAGAATAGTACAGCTTGGACGTGAGCTTGAGGATATTGAGAGCCACAGGAGCCTTGCAAGGACACAGAGAATGAGAAGCTCGGTGCCGGTGGCGGCAATTGTAGGTTATACCAATGCCGGTAAGTCTACGCTGCTCAATAAGCTTACTCAGGCAGGGGTGCTTGCGGAGGACAAACTTTTTGCCACTCTTGACCCTACGACAAGGGGAATTGAACTTGAGAGCGGGCAGAATGTGCTGATGACGGATACTGTAGGATTTATAAGAAAACTCCCTCATCATCTTATTGAGGCTTTTAAAAGTACTCTTGAGGAGGCAAAATATGCTGACATAATTGTGCATGTTGTCGACAGCTCAAGTCCGCAGATGGATACCCAGATGCATGTGGTATATTCGACACTTGCAGATTTAGGTGCAGGAGATAAGCCGGTTATCACCTTATTCAACAAGAGAGATAAGTGTGAATGTGATGAGCTTCCAAAGGACTTTAAGGCCGAGCGTGTAATATACGGTTCGGCGAAAACGGGAGAGGGACTCGATGAGCTGAAAAGCGCAATAGAGGAGATATTAAGGGCACAGAAGATATATATAGAGACAGTCTATCCTTATGATATGGCAGGGAAGATACAGCTTATCCGCAAGTTTGGTCAGCTTCTCTCGGAGGAGTATACTGAGTCGGGGATAGCCGTTAAGGCATATGTGCCGTCGGAAATTTATGAGAAGGTAAAATAATCACTATGTGACAGCGATGCGGAGGTAAAATAATCACTATGTGACAGCGATGCGGAGGGTTAACAGGCAGATGAATGTAATAGCGGCGGTTGACGCAAATTGGGCAATAGGATACAAAAATGAATTATTGGTAAAAATTCCCAACGACCAGAAGTGGTTTCAGAAGATCACAACCGGAAAGGTTGTTGTGATGGGAAGAAAGACTATGGAGACATTCCCGAACGGAATGCCGCTTAAGAACCGTACCAATATAGTACTTACCGGTGACAGAGCACTCAGGGTAAAGGATGCGGAACTTGTTTACGGCATTGAGGAGCTTCTTGATAAGCTTAAGCAGTACAATACCGAGGATGTTTACGTCATAGGAGGGGAATCCGTATATGAGGAGCTTCTCCCGTATTGTGACACGGCATATATCACAAAGATTGATTATACCTATCAGGCAGACAGATATTTTCCTAATCTTGACAACGATGCGGACTGGCATATTGAGTCGGAGAGTGAGGAGCAGACCTACTTTGACTTGGAGTATTATTTTGTTAAATATGTAAGGGGGTAATTTTTTTGGCTTTATCCGCTGGTAATGACAACTTAAAACACAGGTACAGACTGAGCTGGTATGAGATGAGAATATTCTTGTACCAGTTTGTTCTTACTTTTTTTCCGCTTGTGCTTCTGAGTGCATTTGCTACATATATATATGTCTCAAAAAGCCACGAAAAATTGGAAATTTCAACTGAGGCGGCGGCATCACAGCTTCAGGGCAATTTGGATGAGCTTCTGGCACAGCTTCAGGGATACTATGTCGGTGCGGCATCGGATGACAGAGTAAAATGGTTTGTTGAGAATGAGGCAAGATATTCAGATTATTCTAAGCTTATAGGGATATCGGATGTGTTAAACGGCAATTCGGTATTTTCAGAGTATGTGAGCGGTTTTACGATTGTTAATTTTAGGACAGGGTGGGTGTATAGCTCAAGAGGCATGTATCCGTATGATAAACTGATTAACAAATCGGATGTGGAAGCACTGTATAAAACCAACAGGTCTTTTTTCAATCCATATTATTGGAATTTTAATCCTGACGGTTATGGTCAAAGTATGGTTCCGAGAGAATATGCGGACCATGAGGGCTTGTGCTTTATCATGAGACTTCCTACAATCGGGCTTAATTCGGATGCCATGAGTATAATAAAGATTGATTACAATGGACTTATTGCAAAGGTCAGCAATAACCTCTCGAAGTTTGATGGTGCTATTGTGATGGATGACGGGAATATAATTTATTCGACAAATGACGAGCTTGCACGGAAGTTCACATCAATGTCGGGGAGTACCGTGAGACTTTCTGACGGTAAGACGTATACGGTTGTGAAAAAGTATTCAAAGGTTCTCGGAATGAGTTATTATATTGCGGGAGATATAAGCTCGGCATGGGGAGATGTTGACAGTATATGGAGCGGAACACTCATTATCATCATATTAGCGGCAGCCATGTTCATAGCTGTTTTTTGGTCATCGAGAAAGCTATATCAGCCTGTGGCGGCACTTGCCGGAAAGGTCGGAAGCCTTGCCGGACATATTGATGCGGAGAACACGATTCGCATGGAAGAGAGTGTACCGGCGCAGGAGAGACAGCCCGCTGCAGCTCATAGAAGAAATGAGCTTGAAAATATCGCAAGGCAGGTCAATATTCTTGTCAGCAATAAGGAACAGGCGGAGGAACTGTCTCAGGCGCATAAGGAAAAGCTTCTGGTCATGACGACCATGGCATTGATTAAAGGAGAACTGAGCGGGGAAGAATTGAAGAGAAATATGGAACAGCTTGATTTTTCTGCAAAGCGGTTCTATATGGCGGCAGTCGGAATTGTTCGAAACAGGAATACCTATGAGCCGGTCGATGACGCATTGGTTAAGGAGCTGATCGGAAGGTTCACGGGCGATATCAATGAATTGTTTTACCTTCCGGTTGTCTTTCACTCCAATGTTCTGGTATTTACAGCAGCCTCAGACGGTGAAGTTATGCTTAATATGAAGATGGAGAGACTGTACAACTCGATAAATCTCTATCTTGCCAAGGAAAATCCTGATTTGCAGCTTGTTATGGGTGTAAGCTCGATAAAGGAAACACTTGGAGTGCTCAGAAGTGCATACAAGGAAGCGAGAAAGGCTGTTGAGCCTAAGCTTAGGGGCAAGGAAGGGCTTGTATTTTATTCGCCTGAGGACGGCAGCAGGACATCACATTATAATTATGACACGGTTCTTGAAAAGAAAATCAAGGAGGCTGTCGAGAAATGTGATATGGAGAGTGCTGCAAGGTATATGGATGAGTTTGTTGACGATATGTTCAATCATGGGGTAGGAAATGATAATTATGTATATGTCTACCGAATGATTATGACGGTGCTTATGATTCCGTCAGAGCTTGGTGCAGTGCCGGGACAGAGCATCAATGATTCCGATATATTCTCAAAGGCGAGCCAAATATACGATTCAGGCAGACTCAAAAAGTATCTGCGAGCAGATGTGCTTGAACCGATTATACTTTCAATCGATGAGGCACAGGGAAGCCGCTCCGGTGAGCTTATGGAGAGGATAAAACAGGTTGTCTGTGAGAAGGACGGAGACATAACATTGTCCGAGTGTGCGGAAATGTTGGATTATCATCCGAATTATCTGTGGAAGATTATAAAGAATGAGGCCGGAATGACATTCACGGAGTACATAGCACAGTATAAGACAGAGCGTGCGAAGGAACTTCTCACAACCACTGATATGAGTGTTGCGGCAATAGCTGAGAAGCTTAAGTATACGAACGCACAGAATTTTATCAGATTTTTCAGTAAGATGACGGACATGACTCCGGGAAAATACCGTCAGGAATTTAAAAAAAGATAAATAAAAGAAAAACCATATAAAAAAACATAAAAATATTTTTAAAAATAAATAATCATTCTTAACATGCGGCACAAAAAGACCTGATGAAGAATGATTATTTTTTGTTTTTTATGGTCAAAATGCACAAAATGTAAGTGTTTACAATGTAATAATTGAAATATATGCATAAAAAGTGAGATTCTGATTATTGATGTAACAGCGATTATCATGTAATATTTGCCTAAAGGCGGTGATTGTGGATGCCGGGCAGGCAAATACAGATCACAGCAAAAAAAATCATTATTAAGAAAGAGGGAGGAAAAATGGCAAAGACAAATAAAAGAAAGTCCTCCGGTTCCGCTATAGTGATGGAAAAGAAAATTCCGTTCTGGAAATTCGTTCTTCATCACAAGGGATTATACCTGATGCTTTTACCGGGACTTTTATACTTTATTATTTTCCGCTACATTCCTATGGCAGGCATTATAATAGCCTTCCAGAACTATAGCCCATTCAAGGGTATTTTTGGAAGCCAGTTCGTAGGCTGGCAGAACTTCAGAAATTTCTTCAGAGGTGCCGACTTTATGATGCTTTTGGAGAATACACTTGGCATTTCGCTTTTAAGCCTTGTGCTTTACTTCCCGGCACCGATTATCTTATCACTCTTCTTAAATGAGATAAGACATTCGGGCTACAAGAGAGTGGTACAGACATTTATATATGTACCACACTTTATTTCATGGGTTATCGTGGCAAGTATTACATATCAGCTTTTAAATGTAAACGATGGTATTGTGAACATGATCATAACCAAGCTCACAGGCAATCCTGTCAATTTCCTTGGCAAGGCAAAGTACTTTAAAGGGCTTATCGTAGGACAGTCAATATGGAAAGAGACTGGTTATGGTACAATCATTTTCCTTGCGGCACTCGCCGGTGTAGACATGCAGCTTTACGAGGCAGCAAGAATTGATGGTGCAGGACGCTGGAGACTTATGTGGAATATAACTCTCCCTTCAATCAAGGGAACGGTTATCATGATGCTTATCTTAAGAATCGGTGGACTCTTAAATACAGGATATGAGCAGATTTTCCTTATGAGAAATGATTTGAATGTGAAGGCAGCCGAGGTTTTCGATACCTATGTGTACATGAAGGGTATCAGAGGAGCACAGTATTCGCTGTCAACGGCGGCAGGTTTGTTCAAATCTGTTGTAAGTATGATTCTTGTATTATCGGCTAACTGGCTTGCTAAAAAGTTCGGTGAGCGTGGAATATATTAGAAAGGAGCAGCTTCGACATGGCTAAGGCGAAAGAAGACAAGGTTGTATATCATACAGCCAGACAGAACAAGATAAAAATGAGCACAGGCGAAAGAATCGTTGATGTACTTATATATGTCATTGTGGGCTTAATCGGAATTTCAACGCTGCTTCCCTTCCTGTATGTAATAGCAGGTTCATTTGCAACAGAGAAAGAGCTCACGGAGAGGGCGTTCTTCATTATCCCACATGAGATTTCATTCAATGCGTACTACTACATAGCTAAGACAGGAGAGGTTTTCAGAGGACTTAAGAACTCACTCTTTATAACTATAGTAGGTACGTTTGTGAATATGTTTTTTACAACAACATTTGCTTATCCGCTCTCAAAGAGCTACTTAAGAGGACGTAACGGACTTCTCAACATGGTTATCGTCACAATGCTTTTCGGAGGCGGAATGATACCGACATTTATCTGGATGCAGACACTTCATCTTTACAACACATTCTGGGTACTGATTCTCATGGGAGCAATCAATCCATTCAATATGATTATTGTAAAGAACTTCTTCCAGGATTTACCTACAGAGCTTGAGGAGGCAGCAAGAGTTGACGGCTGTACCGATATAAGGATATTCTGGCAGATTGTTCTCCCGCTCTCAAAGCCTGTTATAGCATCTATCTCACTGTTTTACGCAGTAGGACATTGGAATGACTATTTCAGTGCAATGATTTACTTAAAGGATTCATCGAAGGAAGTTGTACAGATAGTATTAAGAAGAATCGTTCTTCTGGCAGGTGGTATCGATACGTCACAGTTCGATTATGAGGCACAGGGTACACCTCCTGACAAGGCGGTTAAGATGGCGGCTACAATGTTTGCAACCATTCCGATTTTGGTTGTTTACCCGTTTGTACAGAAGTATTTCGCAAAGGGTGTTATGGTTGGCGCGGTGAAGGGCTGACTTTGATGCTATAAATCATTTATCTATTATTTATCTTTTTATTAAGAGGAGGAACAAAAACTATGAATCGTAATGCAATGAAGGCTGCTGCTTTAGTGCTTACATCCGCAATGGTGTTCGGAAGCGTAGGCTGCAACAAGCAGAACAATGCCAAGACAGATGAGAAGGGAAGACCGACAATTACATTCCAGACAATTGACTTCGAGGGAAGCCCTCTTTCAGGCGACCATGCAGATGAGGTTGTAGCTAAGATGGAGGACTATACCAACACACATGTAGAGTTTACATGGGTTGCAAATGATGTTCTCTCAGAGAAGGTTTCACTTGCTCTTGCAAATCCTTCCACAATGCCTATGATTATGGCTATCGGAAGCATCGACGGTGCAATCGTATCCGCTGCTGAGCAGGGTGCATTCGTAGACTTAAGCAAGTACATCTATGACTCAGAGAAGTATCCTAACCTTTCACAGTCAATCAAGGCTGTAAACGATACATGTACGGTTAACGGACAGTTAATCGGTGTATATCGTGCAAGAACACTCGGACGTAACGGTCTCGGATACAGAACAGACTGGGCAGAGGCAGTCGGCATAACAGAGGAGCCAAAGACAATCGATGATGTTTATGACTTATTCTATAAGTTCACATACGGTGATCCGGACGGAAACGGCAAGGATGATACATACGCACTTGAGCTCTGCTCATACACAGGTCCTTTTGATGTAATGCAGACATGGTTCGGTGTAGGCAACGGCTGGTATGAGAACGCTCAGGGCGAGTTAAGACCTGTATTTGAGCAGCCTGAGTACTTCGAGGCTCTTGACTGGTTCAAGAAGTTATACGATGAAGGCCTTATCGCTAACGACTGGGCAGTTCGTGGTACTGATACATGGAATCAGGATGTAAAGAACGGCGTTGCCGGAGCATTCTGTGACGTTCTTGACGGTTCAAGAAGAATCTGGGATTACTTTGTAAACAATGATGTTAAGTCAGTTACAAATCCTGATGAGCCTGCTGCAATGACACTTGTAGGCACAATCAATGACCACACACTTGCTACATCAGGTTACAACGGATTATTTGTACTTTCTGCTTCAACATGTGACACAGAGGAGAAGATTGAGGCTTGTCTCCACTTCCTCGATAAGATGTGCGATGATGAGATGATTACACTTTCAAGCTATGGTCTTGAAGGAATTCACTGGCACTTAGATGAGAACGGCTACTTAATCGATGATGATAAGGAGGATGCCGTTGCTTCCAAGGCTTATGCCGCACTTAACCAGACTGTAGCGTATATTCCTAATTTATCAGCTACTTCTCCTACGGTTGAGCAGTCTGAGAGAGTAATCAAGCAGAACGAAGTATACGCTTCTAACATTCCTTATGCAGTAGTTAACCCTGCACTTGGATACTTAAATAACTCTTCCACATACTCAATCATGGGTTCAACACTTGATGATATTATCAAGGTTGCAAGAACACAGTACATCTGTGGTGAGATTACAAAGACTCAGTTAGAGGAGCAGATTGCTTCCTGGTATACACAGGGTGGTAACGACGTTATCGCTGAGGTTAACGCTCAGTACGTTAAGTAATCACAAAAAATTACAATGGGGGCTGTCGCAAGGCGGTCCCCTTATTGTTTGAAATGGAGGATGACATGAGTTTTACACTTAATTTGGCAGAGATTGATGAGCATGGCGCACAGATAACATGGGATGAGGTGCCGGGCGCGGATACATACAGGGTATATTGGGCTGACAGGAATACAAAGACCATGCAGTACAGATTTATGTCTGAGCAGAAGGAGTGCAGATTTCATTTAAACAAATCAACGCATGTACCGCATTTTCTATATGTTGAGGCGGCAGCAGGAGATAAAGTGATTAAGTCCGAGGTGCTTAGAACACCGTTAAAGAGAGTGATGAAGCCGCAGCTTGAGAAGCTTAACCGAGGTCTCATTGCGGTAAAGGCAAAAACAGGAATATTCTTGGGATGGAGAATGCTTCTTGATGAGGTGAAGGGGTATTCCGAGACGGGGATGACCGGAACGGATTATGTAGTATATAAAAACGGAAACAAGCTTGCTGTTGTGACAGACAGCACGAATTATATAGATAAAGACGGCACGATGGAGGCTGAGTACAGCGTCGCTCCGATATGTGGAGGAATCGAGGGCAGTGCATGCAGACCTGTCAAAGCATGGAGCACGGAAAGTAATTATATTGAAATTCCAATGCATATTCCGGAGGGCGGGGTGACGCCTGCCGGGGAGAGCTACACATACCGCGTTAATGATATGAGCATCGGTGATGTGGACGGCGACGGTGAATATGAGTACATAGTTAAGTGGGATCCTACCAACTCACAGGATGTGTCAATAAAAGGCTATACGGGAAAGTGTTATATAGACTGTTATCGTCTGAGCGGTGAAATTTTGTGGAGACTTGATATGGGGGTAAATATCCGTTCAGGTGCACATTATACCCAGTTCATTGTCTATGATTTTGACGGTGACGGAAAGGCAGAGATGTCCGTAAAGAGTGCGCCGGGAACCAAAATGACCGTGTATAATCCCGATGGCTCCGTAAAGTCAGAGAAGTACATAACCCTGCCTGAGGCTGATGTGAAGGCAGGAATAAGCCACGACGATAATTATGTATGCTCGGCAAAGGATTACTACGAGCATATAGTAAAGATGTTCATGGCATGGAGTGAGCATCCTGAGGTGAAGGCGGGGCACTGGCCGTCCACACTTGAGGAGTGCTTCGGCGTGCCTGTGACACATAAGTATCCGCTTGATGAAAAGGGAGCAGAAGAGCTTGCAGACTACTTTATGGATGTGTATGCTCCGTCGAGAAGTCCGAAAAATGAGCTTAGAAAGTTTGAGGGCTTTATATATGAAGGTCCTGAGTATCTCACTATGTTTGGCGGTGATGGAAGTGAACTTGACACAATTCCTTTCAGGTATCCGAGAGAGGATGACGGGCTCATGTGGGGAGATTATGCATTCAAGAGAATAGAGCCTTGTAACCGTGTCGACAGATTTTTATCCGGCGTGGCATACCTTGACGGGGAGAGACCTTACCTGATAATATGCCGTGGTTATTATACGAGAATGACAATGACGGCGTATGATTTCTTTACTGGAAAGCATAGGGAATACTTCACTATTGACAGCGGTTATGTGCCGATGAGCAATCCTTTCAATGACGGTAATGCGCACGACCTGAGCGGAACTGACCCTGTATACGGATGCCTGAGCGGACAGGGAAATCACAGTTTGTCCACGGCAGATGTTGACGGGGACGGATGCCAGGAGATTATATACGGAGCAGCGGTTATTGACCATGATGGTTCCGTGCTGTACTCAAGCCGTGGCATAAGACCTGATGGTGTCGAGGCAAAATTCGGACACGGTGATGCGATGCATGTTGCATGCATAGACCCTGATCGCCCGGGGTACGAAATATTTAATGTATTTGAGGGAGCGGCATCGGTTCCTTACGGATGGGCATTAAGAGATGCCGAGACAGGCGTGCCTTATTTTGGTGAGTTTGCAGACTGTGATCTCGGACGCTGTATGATAGGCGATGTGAATCCGAGTGTTCGCGGACTTCAGGTGTGGGTGAAGGAAATGTACGACTGTAAGGGCAACAAGCTTCCTGATAAGGTGCTTGGAACCAACCAGTCAATCAGATGGGCGTCTGACCTCTCCACCCAGATTACGGACGGCGTTGACTATATCCACGAACAGCACTGTGGAATAATAAATGATAATACGCATGGAATAATGTTGAAGCCGGAGGGGACTCTTACCAACAACGGAACCAAGGGAAATCCTTGTCTGATTGCAGATGTGTTCGGTGATTTCAGGGAGGAGATAATTTTAAGAACTGCCGACAATTCGGCAGTCCGCATATACACGAACACGGAGCTTACGAAGCATAAGCTCTTTACACTGATGCACGATACGATGTACCGCACCGGAATCGCATGGCAGAATAACTGCTACAATCAGCCTTGTTACACCAGCTTTTATTATGCGTCCGATATGGACTTTAAGTGGGTGCTTCCACAGCTTGCAAAGGATGATGATGTGGAGTAAAATAACTGTAGAAAATGATTGGAGCCGTATGTGCGGCAGAAGGGAGATATTGTTATGGCAAAAGTATATTATTGCTTTCCGGGGGGAAAGCATAAGGCACTCACAATGAGCTATGATGACGGAAGAACCGAGGACAGGAGACTTGTGTCCATATTTAATAAATATGGAATAAAGGGAACCTTCAACATCAACTCGGGAATTTTTCACAATACATACGGGGAGAAGGTTCAGCCGGAGGAGTTTTTAAAGCTTTATGAGGGACATGAGATTGCATGTCATACCGTGACACATCCGACAATTGCAAGATGCCCGCTTGAGAATGTGGCGGAGGAAGTCCTGGAGGATAGGAAAAAACTTGAAGCTATTATGGGACAGCCCGTGAGGGGACTTGCATATCCTAACGGATCCACAAGTCCTAAGATAAGACAGATGCTCCCGATGATGGGAATACGCTATGCGAGAGTTGTGGGAAGCACGGATGATTTTGCCATACCTGAGGATTTTTATCAGTGGAAGGCGACATGCCACCATAATCATAATCTTCTTGAAAACGGTCAGAGATTCGTTGAGCTGTTCAAGAAGCAGTACCTATATCTTATGTATGTGTGGGGACACAGCTATGAATTCACGGATAAGAACAATTGGGAGGTCATGGAGGAGTTCTGTAAGCTGGCAGGCGGCAGGGACGATACATGGTATGCAACCAATATTCAGATAGTTGATTATATGGAAGTGCTTGACAGACTACAGTTCTTTGCGGACAGCAGCAAGGTGTATAACCCGTCAGCACAGTCAGCATGGCTGTCAAATGAAAAGGGAGAAATAATTGAGGCAAAGGGTGGATGCTTAACTGTTATTAATATGCCTGAGTAAAAAGTTTTACGGGAAGGATGTTGAAAAAATTTCACATCCTTCCTTTTTCTTCATAGAATATAGCATATTATCGAAAACAGGATGGTACAGGTATGCTTGTTGTTATCGACCCGGGGCATGGCGGAAGTGACCCCGGAGCTGTATATAACGGTCGACAGGAAAAAGATGATGTGCTCAGACTTGGCAAGGCTGTCGGAGAACTGCTTGAGGCAAGAGGAGTGGATGTGGTCTACACGCGCGAGGGTGACGTATATGAGACACCGTTTAAGAAGGCACAGGACGGAAACAGTGCAGGGGCAGATTATTTTGTGTCCATACACAGAAATTCCAGTGAATATCCTAATCAGTATTCAGGGGCAGAGGTGCTTGTCTACAGTGACAGCGGGATAAGGAGAGAGCTTGCCGACAATATACTCGAGGGAATGGAGAAGGCAGGACTTAAAAATCTGGGAATTGATGAGAGAAAGGATCTTGTGGTGCTGAGACGTACTCAGATGCCGGCGGTTTTAGTTGAAGCAGGCTTTATCAACAGTGATAAGGACAACGAGACCTTTGACAGGAATTTTGATGAGCTTGCGCAGGGAATAGCCAACGGAATATTACAGACTTTGGGACTTCCGGTATACACCTCAGCTGCATCTGCTACGTCAGATATGTGGATTGATAACGCCAATATGGAAGATACCGGAAATGATCCGCAGAAGCCACGGTCAGATGACAATGGAAATGTCATACGGATGCCTTCATCAGATGGTATGTCAGGATACGGCACTCGTGGAAATGAGAGATTCTACGATGAGAGTGCGGAGATATTTAACGAGCCGGGGACACGCTCATGTAACTGTCAGTGTCCGGATGTCCTTTACCGTGTTCAGGTAGGTGCATACCGCAGCAAGGACAATGCCGACAGGATGCTCAATTCACTTCTTGTGGACGGATTCCCGGCATTCATTGTGTTTGATGATGGACTCTATAAGGTACAGGTAGGTGCATACAGAAATCTCTCAAATGCGATTGCCATGGAATATAAGCTCAGACAGTACAGGTATAACACTTACATCACAACAAAATAAGCAGGGCGTTTGGGGACGGATTTAATGGCTGAATTCCGTCCCTAAATGTCTGTTGCCAGGTATGCATGGGTATGTTAAAATATATAAGATTATCGGAAATTTGCACAGAACGTGGAAAGGTTAAAAATAATGGAAGAAAATAAGCCGCATGTGAGAAGAAAGCGTTATTCGGGAACTCATCCGAAGCGTTTTGAGGAAAAGTATAAGGAACTTAATCCGGAAAAATATGCCGAAACGATAGAGCATGTTATAAGCAAGGGAATGACACCTGCGGGTATGCATATATCAATATGTGTCAATGAAATATTGGATTTTTTACAGATTAAGCCGGGTCAGAGGGGGCTTGATGCTACCTTCGGTTATGGCGGACACACGAGAAAGATGCTTGAGAGGCTTGAAGGACAGGGACACATGTATGCCCTTGACATTGATCCGATAGAGATTAAAAAGACGACAAAGAGACTGAGGGATGCAGGCTTCGGTGAGGATATTCTCACAGTGAAGCAGATGAATTTTGCAGATATAGATAAGCTTGTGCCGGAGAGCGGTCTGTTTGATTTCGTGCTTGCCGATCTTGGTGTGTCATCAATGCAGATAGACAATCCCGAACGTGGATTTTCATATAAGGTTGACGGACCGCTTGACTTGAGGCTTAACCCTGAGGCCGGTGTATCGGCTGCCGAACGTCTGGCAGAGCTTGATGAGGATGAGATTATCGGCATGCTTGTCGAGAACTCGGACGAGCCGTATGCTGAGGAGATTGCGGTTCAGATTATGAGGGAGAGAAAAAGAAAACATCCTATTGATACAACCACGGCATTAAGACAGGTTATAGAGAAGGCACTTGAATTTCTTCCTGAGGCGGAGCGCAGGGAGATGATTAAAAAATCATGTCAGAGAACATTTCAGGCGCTCAGAATTGATGTGAACAGCGAGTTTGAGGTTCTTGATGCATTCTTGAGCAAGCTGCCCGGAATACTTGCTCCCGGAGGAAGGGTGGCAATTCTGACATTCCATTCAGGCGAGGACAGAATGGTTAAGAAGTACTTTAAGCAGATGGAGAAGGATGGAATATACAGCGAGGCGGCAAAGGATGTCATAAGACCGTCAGCAGAGGAATGTGTCAAAAACAGCAGGGCGCGTTCTACGAAGATGAGATGGGCTGTAAAGGCTTAGCGCTCGGGATAGCAGCTTAGGTCTTAAGGACAATATTGATAGAAGGAATTTATGAGATGGACAAATATATAACCGATAATTTTATCAAAATACTTGAGGAGGAACTCATTCCTGCGATGGGATGTACGGAACCGATTGCACTTGCGTATGCGTCTGCCAGATGCAGAGAGATACTAGGATGCATGCCTGAGACAATTAAGGCATACTGCTCGGGAAACATGATTAAGAATGTCCGCTGCGTCTCAATACCGAACTCGCAGGGAATGGTAGGCATAGAAGCAGCATGTGCATTAGGCGCATTGGCGGGAGATGCTTCTAAGTGTATGGAAGTCTTAGAGGCTGTAGATGATGAGGGAAGAAGCGCGGCGGAGCAGTTCGTAAATGATAAAAACTGCCATGTCGAGTTTCTTGATTCGGAGATTCCGCTTCATTTTATAATAGAGATGAAGGCGGGAGAAGAGAGCGCATCTGTCGAGGTGCGCCATTCGCACACCAACATTTACAGCATCAGAAAGAACGGTGAGGTTCTTAAAACTGCATCGGAGACGTTGAAGAATGATGCACAAGGAATATTTGCCGACCGTTCACAGCTAAGTGTCGAGAATATCAAGCAGTTTGCCGATGAGGTGGAATTGTCGAAGGTGCGTCATCTTTTTGACAGACAGATACAGTACAATATGGATATTGCTTACGAAGGAATGTCGGGAAACTACGGACTCGGACTCGGCCGTGTCATCCGTGAAACCTATGCGGAGAGTGTCGTCACGAGAATGAAGGCATACGCCTGTGCAGCTTCTGAGGCACGAATGGGAGGCTGCGACATGCCTGTAATTATCAACTCTGGAAGCGGAAATCAGGGTATTGCATCATCGGTTCCTGTAATCGTCTATGCCAGGGAAAATAACATTCAGTCTGAAAGACTCTATCGGGCACTTGTATTTTCAAGCCTGCTCACGACATTCCAGAAGGAATTTATAGGAAAGCTCTCAGCTTTCTGCGGAGCCGTGTCGGCATCTTGTGCAAGTGCGGCGGCAATCACATATCTTGCAGGAGGTACAATAAAGCAGATTAAGGACACAATAGACAATACACTTGCCAACATTCCGGGAATAATCTGTGACGGAGCTAAGATTTCTTGTGCGGCTAAGATTGCATCAAGTCTCGATGCCGCAATGATGGGACATTACCTTGCGATGAAGGGTAAGGCGTATGAGGCATATACCGGAATTCTCAAGGAGGAGGCCGGCGAGACGATAAGCTGTGTCGGCTATATCGGAAAGGTAGGCATGCACCAGACCGATAAAGAGATTATAAAGATGATGCTTGAAGAATAAAAATCAGGTAATTGCGAAACTATATATTTGAGGGCGGACGTTGTACAAATTTAACAATTCACCGCAGGCACGCTTTCGCTACATGAATCACGCAACGGTACATAACGCAGTAAAATACACTGCCTAAGTACCGGCGGCTTCATAGTACCTGCTTGCGAATTTGTTAAATTTGCACAACTGTTTATCGTCAAAATTGCGTTTCGCAATTACCTGGAATAAAAATATATGTGAGGATTGAGATGGCAGGAAAATTTTATGCGGTGAGAGTCGGAAGAACTCCGGGTATATATCTTAGCTGGGATACATGCAGGAAGAACATAGACGGTTTTTCGGGGGCAGTGTACAAGAGTTTCAAGACGAAAGCGGAGGCAGAAGCGTTCATGGGCGGTGGTGCGGCCGAGAACGGGAGCATGTCAGGAAGCGGAAGTGCAGTGGAAAAAGCGGCAGGGTGCACAGCTTCCGAAAAAAATCCTGTCAATGATGAACTGGGCAAGCTTCCGTATGCCTTTGTCGACGGTTCGTACAATGCTGCCACAAAGGTCTACGGTTATGGCGGATTTCTCGTGCATGACGGTGTGAGAGAGGTTCTTCAGGGACATGACGATGACCCGGAGATGGCATCTATGAGAAATGTGTCGGGCGAGGTTGGAGGAAGCATGGCAGCCGTACAGCGTGCGATTGAGCTTGGTATAAAGGAGCTTGTAATCTACTATGACTATATGGGTATTGAGATGTGGGCTGACGGTTCGTGGAAGAGAAATAAGAAGGGAACCATAGCATACCACGATTACATACAGTCGGTTAGAAATGAAATTAAGCTTCATTTTGTTAAGGTAAAAGGACACTCGGGAGTGGAAGGCAATGAGGAGGCGGACAGGCTGGCGAAGGAAGCCGTGGGGATAATATAAAGAGGCTCGAACTATATAATCAATAAAAAAAGCATGACCGATGATACGGACATGCTTTTATTGTATTAATGTGTTATTTATTGACAGCAGAGTCGGCGTTGATTATTTCCTGAATCTGTGACAGAAGATTATCGTAGTTTTCCTGATTGTCGACACCGCCAAGAAAAGGTTCGCCTATTATATTGCCGTGTCTGTCTACAAGAATTGTTGTAGGGAATGCCATGATACCGGAAGCATACTTTCCGGCCTCTGAATCAGAGTCGAAGTATATGTTTCTGTAAGTGGCATTTTTGCTCTCAAGAAGGGCTTTTGCTTCTTCAATGCCGGTCTTGTTGCCATCGAGAGTTTCCGTGTTGATGCCGATTAACTCACCACCCATGCTCTTAATGGTCTCATTGAGTTCATTGAGCTTAGAGAGCTCCTCAACGCATGGCTTACAGCCGTTAAACCAGAAGTTAAGTACTGTTACGGCGTTTTCCGAGAAGATACCATCATCTACATCATTTCCGTCAAGATCTTTTCCGGTAAAGCCGGGGAAAACATTTTTGGAGACGACATCCGTTCCTTCTGCAAAGCCGCCTGCCTCAGAAAGCTTGTTCTGGATTTCAGTGATATTTTTTTCGATAGAGCGGATTTCTTCAATATCTGTCCTTAAAACTGCCAGTTGTTCGTCGGTGAATTGATCCTTGGCACTTTCAATAGTGCTTGAGAGAAAATCTGCGTAGTCCATGTTCTGGTCGGCAGTGCTATTATCCTTGTTCATAAGTGAAAATGCTTTATTCCATGCGTCACTGTGTTCGCTGAAAAGAAGGTTTTCCTGCTGATAGAGGTCGTCAAGCTTGGCGGTAAGTTCATCCGTGCTCTCAGTAGAAAGCTCACTTGAGCTTTGAGGCTGTGTGGCGGAAGATTGCCCGTTGGTGTCAGAGGATTTGCCGGAGCAGCCTGTGATGGCGAGGGTAAGTGTTAAAGTTACGGCTAAAGTAATAAATTTTTTGTTTCTCATAATGAATCTCCTTAAAATGTTATTTTTTTACTTTTCGGTATTGGTCTTTTTTTCACCAAAACCATATTTATAGCAGACTGCGTCAGCAGGACATGCCTTGATACATGCACCGCATCGTATGCATTCAGGATGGTTTGGTGTTTTTGTTACGTTTACATCCATCTTACATGCGCGGGCACATTTTCCACAATTGATGCACTTATTTTTATCAACCTGTATGCTCAACAGGGATACCTTGTTAAAAAGCGAATATATGGCACCCAGAGGGCATATCCACTTACAGAACGGTCTGTAAAAAATAATGCTTAATATAATAAAAAGTATAAGTACAGAACTCTTGAAGGTGAAGAGCCTGCCTAGTGCCGAACGGATTCCGGAGTTGGTGAGGGAAAGCGGAATTGCTCCTTCAAGCACACCTTGCGGACATATATACTTACAGAAAAACGGATCGCCCATACCGATTGAGTTGGTAACAACGATAGGCAGTAAAATTACAAACACCGCAAGTATTACATATTTGATATAACGCAAAGGCTTAAGCTTTGCCGTGGAGAACTTTTTTCCCGGTATTTTATGCAGAAGCTCCTGAAACCACCCGAACGGGCAGAGAAAACCGCAGACAAATCTGCCAAGGAGCACACCGATAAGTATAAAAAAACCGGTTATATAGTACGAAAACTTAAATTTTGAGGAACCTACTACTGCCTGAAAAGCACCTATCGGGCATGCACCTGATGCTGCCGGGCAGGAATAACAGTTAAGTCCGGGTACACATACAGACTTCATGTTGCCGCGGTATATGGTTCCTTTAAAAAGATTGGGCAGATGGATATTGGTCAGCAGAGTTGCCGCAAGCTGAATCCATCCACGGAATTTTGCAGCTGTTTTTGAAAAAATATTTGTTTTTTTATCCAATTCCAACACACTCCAGACATAATTTTATTGCTTTGCTAAGTACCGTTGCAATTTCACCGCGGTAAGCACCATATATAATCATGGCAGCTCCGGCACACAGCAGAACAATTTGTGTGATTGCTTTTGCTCGGGTTTTCAAATTGATACCACCTTTCTACTGTATATTTTGCAGGTCAATACAACTGTAGCAGGGCTTAAAGATAATATTGACCTTTTCATAACATCATTTTACAATAGTTGGTGTAAAATCTTTGTTAAGAAATCAGGCGGCGGGAGAATATTATGAGACTGTTAATAATAGAGGATGAAAAGAAATTATGTGATACTATTGCAAAGAGCCTGCATGCTTCAGGTTATGAGACGGATGTCTGTTACGACGGAAATGAAGCATTGGAGATGGTTTATTCGGAGGAATATGATCTGATTGTGCTTGATTTAAATCTGCCCGGCACGGACGGGATGGAGATACTCAGACAGTTAAGGGAGCATAATGAGGAAACAAGAGTGCTGATATTATCTGCGCGGAGCCAGATTGCGGATAAGGTGCGGGGGCTGGACGCAGGAGCAAATGATTACATGGAAAAACCTTTTCATCTTCAGGAACTGGAAGCACGCATCAGAAGCCTTACAAGGCGCAGATTTATACAGAATGATATATGCTTGGAATGCGAGGGGGTAAGATTTGATACAAGGGAGAGAGCTGCGTATGTGGGGGGAGAGAAGATAACACTCACAAGAAAGGAGAACGGCATACTTGAGTATCTGCTGCTTAATCAGGGCAGACCGGTGAGCCAGGAGGAGCTGATTGAGCATGTGTGGGATGCAAATGTTGACAGTTTAACAAGTTCAATTCGTGTGCACATGTCTTCACTTAGAAAGAAGCTTAAAGCAGCATTAGGTTATGATCCGATTGTGAATAAAATTGGTGAAGGATATAGAATAGGAGGTAACGCGTGAAAAGAATCTCGCTTCAATGGAGGCTGACTTTGTTTACGGCTCTGCTTATTGCCGCTGTCTGCATAAGCCTTAATTTCCTTTTATACAGAAACGGAGTCTATTATATAGATTCCCTTCAGAGCACAGTGGTAGATTATAATGGTTCAGGTGAGAATATTTATATTGATATTCCTGACAGCCAGTGGGATGATTTCGCAGATAAGTTCTCGATACAGATATTTGATACCAAGGCGGGATATCGGAGAAGAGGATGGCTGATTACTGCAGTTGTTACGATTCTTGGTGGTGCAGTGACATATTTTGTGAGCGGGCATGCTCTTAAGCCGCTCAAAGAATTTTCGGAAAGGGTAGAAAATGTGCAGGCGCGTAACATGACGGATTGTGCCATAGATGGAAAGGGGGTGCCTGAGTTCAGGAAACTGAGTGACTCATATAATGAGATGCTTGTCAGATTGTCTGATGCATTCGAAATACAGAGACAGTTCACGGGAAACGCAGCTCATGAGCTCAGGACACCACTGGCAATTATGCAGGCTCAACTGGAATTATACAATTCCACGGAGCATCAGGGGAATGATGCCGACACGGCTGAAGTAATAAAGATGGTGACTGAGCAGACAGAGAGGCTTAGCAGTCTTGTGGGTACTCTTCTTGATATGAGCGAGCTGCAGACGGTGGAACGCTCAGACAATATTGAGGTGAATTCTTTGATTGATGAGGTAGTGGCAGACCTTGAGCCTTTGGCTGAGAAAAGAAATATAGAGCTTGTGGCAGAGGCGGGGAAGTGCGATATATATATAATGGGAAGCGATATACTCATCTACCGTATGATATATAATCTGACCGAGAACGCTATAAAATACAATAAAGATAACGGAAAGGTCAGGATATCGGCATATAAGGATAACAGCAGTGTAATTATTCTTGTGGAGGACACAGGGAACGGAATTCCATGTGAGTACAGGGAAAAGATATTCGAGCCGTTCTTCCGGGTGGATAAATCGAGAAGCCGTGAGCTTGGAGGTGTTGGTCTTGGACTTGCCCTTGTCAGAGAGATTGTAAGGCTGCATGGCGGAAGCGTCTCTGTAAAAAAGAGTGGTAAAGAGGGAACTGTCCTTGAAATTGAGCTGCCGGGCAGGATTGGGTAGACCGATTCCCGAGACATACTGTGCAATCACGGTTGCAAGTGCGGCTCCGCCGATTCCGAGAGGTATTACTGCGACAAAGAGAATGTCGAGGGCGATGTTTAAAACAGCACTGACTGCAAGGAATATAAGCGGGGCGGAGGAGTTGCCGAGTGCTCTTAGCATGCATGAAAAGAATTTCCTGCTATCATCGGCAGAGCAAACAGCATGAGTGTCCTGCCTATATTTCCTTTGGTTAAATCGTGGTACATTTTTATCTCCGTCTTTTAGCCTGAAATTCCAACATATTGATATATTATCAGAAAGTGTTCTTATAATGGAATAGGAAAAAATGCCGATAAAAAATATATAAAGTTGCTGCATTATGCGAATGGAATCGTATATTATGGAGGGCGTGTAGTGTGAAAAATAAGCTTGATAGCTTATTGTTTCACAAGCCATGCAAGCATGGCTTTGGCTATTTGTGCCGCAGGCGTCACAAAATAGCTTTTATCGTGGCCAAAATTTGAGATTTTGCCCACGATTCCTCCGGTAAAAAAAACATTGCCTGCGGAATGGAGATTAACATGGATGTTAATAATCTTTCGGTGGGAATGTCGGGAACGGTTGCGGTTTCTAAGGGCAGCCCATCGTATTCGAAGTCAGGAAAGAAATCGCTGTCGTATAATCCGAGGGATATATCGTCACAGATAATGAGGGCGAAGAAGATGACAGGTGCCACACAGGTATTGAGCCGTGCCAGAGCTAAGGTGGCGATGTTAAGAAGAGCCAAGGCAACAGGTGAATATGATTCTGCGGAGCTTGAAAATGCACTTATGCATGCCAAGCGTATGGTGGAGTGCGCCGGTATGAAGGTTAATAATCTGAGGGAGGAGGATATGTTAAAAAAGAAGGCCGAGCGCAAGGAAGAACAGCAGGAAGAACAGATGAGGAATGCACAGAGGCTTGAGCGGATAAAGCGGAACACACACAGAAGAGACGAGAATAAGGAGATTGCGGATGCCGATATGAAATATTATCAGAGGGCATACACGAACGGAGGGGCGTATACTTCAGGCGGCACCGGAGCCTCATCGGCAGCAGCGTCACTTGAAATCAGCTCTGCGGCAGGAAGCATGCAGAGTCTTAAGATAGCGGGGGCTTCCATGGCACAGACAGGCAGCGCAGTGGATGTGCTTGTATAATAAGTAAATAATGAAATAAATTTACTGTCATGTCAAAAATATATTGATATTTTTTCGGCGTGGCAGTATAATTTTGCCAGCAAGTTAGCATACACTAACTAAAATACAATACAACTAACAAGATGCTTTGCTATGGGAGGGTGAAAGATGCTGGTAGAATTTAAGGATGTGGTAAAGACATATGGTGAAGGCGAGGGAAAGCAGACGGCGGTAGACCATGTGAGCTTTATGATTGCTGAGGGTGAGTTTGTTGTTATTCTTGGTCAGTCGGGAGCGGGAAAGTCAACCATTCTCAATATGCTCGGCGGAATGGATACACCGACGGAGGGAACGGTAACTGTTGCGGGCAGGGAAATATCGAGGATGAATGACAGACAGCTCGGAGCTTACAGAGCACAGGTTATCGGATTTATTTTTCAGTTCTACAATCTGCTTCCGAGTCTGACAGCCTATGAGAATATAGCGCTTACAAGAAGCATTGTTAAGAATGCGGTTGAACCTGATAAGCTTCTTGATATGGTAGGACTGTCAAAGTGCAGGAATAAGTTCCCTGCGCAGATGTCGGGCGGTGAGCAGCAGAGAGTATCAATTGCGAGGGCGCTTGCGAAGAATCCGAAGATACTGCTCGGAGACGAACCGACAGGAGCACTTGATTCAGAGACCGGAGTTATCGTTCTTGAACTTTTGCAGAAACTGTGCAGGGAGGAAAAAAAGACAGTAATAATCGTTACACATAATTCCGATATTGCCAAATGTGCGGATAAGGTCATAAGAATGAAGAACGGAAAAATAAAAGATATAATGGTTAATGATAAGCCTCTTGATGTAAAGGAGGTTGATTGGTAATGCTTTTCAGAAAAATGCTAAGGGAGTTCAAGTCGAACTTCGGTCTGTTTTTCTCAATATTTTTGCTCTCGGCACTTGCGATTGCAATGTTCTGTACCATGGAGGGGCATGTTCTTTCACAGAATGCGGCGAGGGAAAAGTATCATGAGGAGTGTAATTTGTCAGACTTGTGGATGTACGGCGAGGGATTCACACAGGATGAGCTTGATGAGATAAGAGCACTCGATTTTGTCGAGGCGGCACAGCTCAGAATGTCAGTGACGGGGACAACGCCTGAATTTGCGGGAGTGCAGGTAGACATGTTCCTTGAGAGAGAGAACGTGGTCAATACGCCGTATCTTGTAAAGGGTGAGGAATTTAACCCTGAGGATACGGAAGGAATATGGCTTGCCAATGCGTTCGCTGTCAGAAGAAATCTTGATGTGGGTGATGATTTTACAATAGAATACAACGGAGTCACCTTTACCAAAAAAATAAAGGGACTTGTGGAGAGCACCGAGTATGAATACAGACAGGCTGACGGTGACGCTGATGTGTACCTTGAGAATATCGCAATCGTGTTCATGTCATATGATGCATTTCCGATAAGGGACTATGTGACACACCTTATTGAGAGCGAGAAGATTACGGCAAGGAAGATTGCCGACAACACAAAGATTCTTGATGAGAAACTTGAACAGCTTAAGACAGCAGGACTTACCGTTGATGATATTACCCGGGATATGCTGCTTGAAATTGCGGAAAATATGAGTGATGAGAAGCTCGCAAAGTTGATGCCGTATACGCAGATGATTATAAGAACGAAGGACGGAGGCGCACTCGCCCATGAGGATGAGGTCGCCAAGGCGATTGACTATGACTATTCTGCGATTATTGACAGAAAATCAATTCAGGGAATTGTAAGACTTGACAGCGAGCTTGAACAGCATCAGGCATTTGCCTATGTGTTCGTTGTTATATTTGTGGGAATTGCAGTGCTTGTCATTGCGACTTCCATGGGAAGAATCGTCGAGAAGCAGCGTACACAGATTGGAACAATGAATGCACTTGGAATGAAGAGATGGAAGATTGTGCTCCACTATATAAGCTACAGCCTCTTAGTGTCCATGCTCGGAGTCGTTGTGGGACTTATTTTCGGAGTCGGTCTTGGAGCTCCTGCCATGATGAGTATGTTTGAACAATACTACATAGTGCCGGGACTTCATTCGGTATTCCATCCGCTGTACATTATTATATCGCTTGCAATTATTGCGGTGTGCAGCCTGTCATGCTTCTTAAGCTGCCGCAAGGTACTGGGAATTAAGCCGGCTGAGGCACTTCGCCCGGCTGCACCGAAGCAGGGAAAGAAATGCATATTCGAGAAACTTCCTTTTTGGGAAAAGCTATCTTTTAATACACAATATAATCTGCGCGACATATCCAGAGCGAAGCTCCGAGCATTTATGGGTATTGTGGGAACAGCGGTCGGAATGCTTCTCATGCTCTATGGTGTGGGCTGCAATCAGCTCGTCGATATTATGACCGACCTTAACTTCAACAAAATATATACGACAGAGTATCAGGTAAAGCTCTCTGCTGATGCGAAGCTTGTCGATGTCGATGAATTATCGGATAGTTTTGCCGGAGAACTTGTCATGACTGATGCGGTCGAGATATCCAAGGTAAAGAACGCATCCTCCTCGGAGAAGAAAAAGGAAATCGTCACGGTCATAGAGGAAAAGGGGCTTTATAACCTTATCGACGTGAACAACGAGATAACACAGCTTGTTCCGGGAACGGTCGGCATCAGCCGCAAGCTTGCCGAGGACATGGGCATCAAGGTGGGTGATACGATATACTGGCATATTTACAGCAAAAATGAATGGCATGAGGCTGTCGTAGGAAGCATATACAGAAGCTGTGAGTCACAGGGAATTGCTTATCTCCGCGATGACTATGAAAAGACGGGAGCAGAGTACACACCGACTCTTCTTATGACTGATGATGAGAGTGCACACGATGCGTCGACATTAAAATATGTTACAAGCGTGAACAGCAGGTCCGACATGATTGCTGCCTATGAGAAAAGCATGGAGGTAGTCAATATCATGGTATATATGATGGTGATTTTCTCAACGGTAATGATTGTCGTCGTTCTCTACAACTCAGGCTCGCTTTCATTTAATGAGCGCGTGAAGGAGCTTGCCACCCTCAAGGTCATGGGACTTCAGTCATCACAGATAAGACACCTTCTTACCGTGCAGAACATATGGCTGTCAGTCATCGGCATAATAATCGGAACACCGCTCGGCAACATATCGCTCAATGCGATGATGAACAGCAACGGCGAGAACTTCGACTACAGTCTGTCCGTACCTGTAATTGACTATATAATATCGGGAATACTTGTACTGGTTGTCTCTGTGCTTGTCAGTTTCATGTTCTCGAGCAGAATAAAAAAGCTTGATCTTGTGGAGACGCTCAAAGGTGTAGAATAAAAAGTTAAAATACACCCTTGACATTCCTCAATATGGGTGATATATTCTTTATAAATTTAACAGACTAAACCGTTGAAGCGAAGGTAAAGGTGATTATGCTCCTACAGAGAGCCCGCGTTGCTGAGAGTGGGCAGAACACAGGTCATCAAGTGGATCGCAGAGGGCACGGAACAAAGGTATTGAACAATGAACCGAGTATTTCGTGACGTGCAGGCATACGTCAGTTGCCGGGGATATGCTAGTATCCTGATAAGAGCACAGCGTGGCTGTGAAGCAAGGTGGTACCGCGGATTAACACATTCGTCCTTGGCAGAGAAGAAATATCTCTGTCAGGGACTTTTTTAGTGTATAGGCTATCGTCCTGTTGACAATCAGCCGTCATGCTCGCATGTAAGGCTGATTGTTAATTGGACGATGTAACAGGAATGAGGATGCAGCGCTGCGAGCAAGCGAGCAGTGCGAAATCCGAATTTCTGTTAAGAATTGCGAGAGCACGAAGTGCGGAGCAATTCTAAGCTTATACACGAAGAGTGGAAAGCGGAATTGCGAGAGCACGAAGTGCGGAGCAATTCTAAGCTTATACACAAGCACACACGCCAGAGCGGTTTGAAAAGATAGAACAAAAAATTAAGGAGGAACCCCATGAAAATCAATCTCACCACGGACGAAGTAAAGCAGATTGCCTCAACCGGCGACTACGATATCATACCGATATGTACGGAACTGCTGTCGGACATAAAGACACCGGTTCAGGTCTTAAGAAGTCTTATGAATGTATCCGAGCATTGTTACATGCTCGAGAGTGTTGAGGATAATGAACGATGGGGACGCTATTCGTTCCTCGGCTTTGAACCGAAGTTCATAATAACCTGCTGCGATGGAAAAATGAGAGTCGGGGACAAGGAGTTTCAGACGGATAATCCTGACAAGCATATAAGAGATGTGCTTTCAAAATATAAGAGTCCGGTGATTGAGGGAATGCCGACATTCACGGGCGGTCTGGTAGGATATTTCTCCTACGATTACCTCAAATACTTGGAGCCGACATTGAGACTCGACGCAAAGGACACGGAAGGCTTTAAGGACGTTGATTTGATGCTTTTTGATAAAGTAATCGTATTTGATAATCTAAAAAGCAAGATAATACTAATCGCGAATGTCTCGACGCAGAATATCAATGCGGGATACGGGTGGGCGGTTGAAGAGCTGCGCAGGATGGAGGAGCTTGTAAGGCACGGTGAACCGAAAAAAGATATTGGCGGACACATGACAAGTGAGATTAAGCCATTATTTTCCAAGGAAGAATATTGCGGAATGGTTGAGAAGGCAAAGCACCATATATACGAGGGAGATATTTTTCAGATAGTTTTATCCAACCGTCTTGAGGCAGAGTATGAGGGCAGCCTTTTAAATACTTACAGGGTGCTTAGAACGCTCAATCCGTCACCTTATATGTTCTACTTCTCGGGAACGGATATGGAGGTCGCGGGAGCGTCGCCAGAGACACTCGTAAAGCTTGAGAACGGAGTGCTTCACACATTCCCGCTTGCCGGGACGAGACCGAGAGGAAAGACGGCAGAGGAGGATGCACAGCTTGAGAAAGAGCTTTTGGCAGACCCGAAGGAGCTCGCAGAGCATAATATGCTCGTTGACCTTGGAAGAAATGATTTGGGAAAGATAAGCCGATTCGGAACGGTTGAGGTTGAGAAGTATCACTGCATTGAAAAGTATTCGCATGTAATGCACATCGGCTCGACGGTGCGAGGGCAGATAAGGGAAGATAAGGACGCGCTCGATGCCGTGGACGCGGTGCTTCCTGCGGGAACCCTGTCGGGTGCGCCAAAGCTCAGAGCCTGTCAGATAATAAATGACCTCGAGAATAACAAGAGAGGAATATACGGCGGAGCAATCGGCTACATAGATTTTACGGGGAATCTTGACACCTGCATAGCGATAAGAATTGCCTACAAGAAAAACGGCAGGGTGTTTGTCAGAAGCGGTGCGGGAATAGTCGCCGATTCGGTTCCTGAGAAAGAATATCAGGAGTGCATCAATAAGGCGGCGGCAGTTGTAAAAGCACTTGAGGAAGCATCAGGACTGGGAGACGAATAATTGCCTGAATGACAAAGGTGAAAATCAGGGAACAGGAGGTTAAAAAAGAAAAATGATTCTGCTCATAGACAATTACGACAGCTTTTCATATAACCTGTATCAGCTTGTGGGAAGCATCGAGCCTGACATAAAGGTTATAAAAAATGACGCGATGACGGTAAAAGAGATAGAAGAATTAAAGCCCGACGGAATAATTATCTCGCCGGGGCCCGGAAGACCTGAGGATTCGGGAGTGTGTCCCGAGGTTATCAAAAAGCTTGGCGGGAAGCTTCCTATTCTCGGTGTATGTCTCGGACATCAGGCAATATGCATGACCTACGGAGCAACGGTATCATATGCCAAAGAGCTGATGCACGGCAAGCAGTCAGATACGACGCTCGATACTGACTGTGAGCTTTTTAAGGGTTGTCCGAAGGTTACACCAGTTGCGAGGTATCATTCACTTGCGGCGGTGGAGAGTACGATGCCGGAGTGTCTTATAGTGACGGCGAGAACCGCGGACGGAGAGATTATGGCGGTTAAGCATAGGGATTATCAGGTGTACGGGGTTCAGTTTCATCCGGAGTCAATAATGACACCCGAGGGAAAGCTGATGCTTGCGAATTTTATAAAAATGTCAAAGGACAAGGAGGATTAACAATATGATTAAGGAAGCCATTGTAAAGATTGTCCAGAAGGGTGATTTGACCTACGATGAGGCATATCAGGTAATGAATGAGATTATGAGCGGTGAGACAACCCAGACACAGAATGCGGCATTTCTTGCAGCACTGTCAACAAAGAGCACAAAGGCTGAGACGATAGAGGAAATCTCAGGCTGTGCTGCAGCGATGAGAGAGCACGCGGTTAAGGTTGAGCATGAGGGGGATGTGCTTGAGATTGTGGGAACGGGTGGTGACGGAGCGCACAGCTTCAACATCTCGACGACGGCGGCTATGGTCATAGCGGCAGCAGGAGTCAAGGTCGCAAAGCATGGCAACCGCGCGGCATCGTCAAAGAGCGGAACGGCTGACTGCCTCGAAGCACTCGGTGTGAATATTAATCTTGAACCTGAGCAGTGCAGAAAGCTTATCGACACCGTCGGAATCTGTTTCCTTTTTGCCCAGAAATATCACACATCAATGAAGTATGTCGGCGCAATCAGAAAAGAACTGGGAATCAGAACCGTGTTCAACATATTAGGACCGCTCACTAACCCGGCGCATCCTACGTTTCAGGTGCTCGGAGTGTACGATGAGTCGCTCGTTGAGCCGCTCGCACAGGTTCTCATGGAGCTCGGAGTAAAAAAAGGAGTTGTAGTGTACGGCATGGATAAGCTTGATGAGATTTCGATAAGCGCGCCTACCAAGGTATGTGACTTTGAGAACGGAAGATACAGAACATACACGATTAAGCCTGAGGACTTCGGCTTTAAGACAGCCGACAAGTCGGAGATTGTCGGTGGAACACCTCATGAGAACGCAGAGATTACGGTCGGAATCCTTGACGGAAGCATAAAGGGAGCAAAAAGAGAGATAGTGCAGCTCAATGCGGGAGCAGGACTTTTTGTTTCGGGAAAGACAGCGACACTTGCCGACGGAGTTAAGCTTGCGGGTGAGATAATCGACTCGGGCGCGGCACTTGAAAAGCTGAATGAACTTAAGAAAGCGTCACAGGAAGTATGAGCAATATACTTGACACGATAGCGGAATATGCATGCTGCCGCACAGAGCAGGCAAAAAAGAATATTTCAGCCTTGGATATGAGAAGGCTTGCCGAGGAAAAGACACGGGAGACCAGGGAGTTAAACCGCGATTCCCTTTTTGAGAGGGAGCTTGGAAAAGCTGAAATCACATTTATTTGTGAATGTAAAAAGGCATCACCGTCAAAGGGACTGATTGCGCCGGATTTTCCGTACCTTGAGATTGCAAAGGAGTATGAGACGGCGGGAGCGGGAGCTATATCGGTGCTCACCGAGCCTAAGTGGTTTCTCGGCAGCAATGAGTATCTGCGAGAGATAGCGCAGAATGTGAATATCCCTTGTCTCAGAAAGGATTTCACGGTCGATGAGTACATGATATACGAGGCAAAGACGCTCGGAGCGTCGGCAGTGCTTCTAATCTGTGCCATAACGGAAAAAAAGAGATTGCAGGAGTACATAGAAATCGCGGACAGCCTTGGTTTGTCGGCACTTGTCGAGGCACATGATGAAAAAGAAATTGAGACTGCACTCGATTCGGGAGCGCGGATAATAGGAGTGAACAACAGAAATCTCAAGGATTTCACGGTTGATGTCCACAACAGCGAGAGGCTGAGAAGGCTTGTTCCGAAAGAGGTGATGTTTGTCGCCGAGAGCGGAATAAAGACGGCACAGGATATAGATGTTCTCCGCGCGGCGGATGTGAACGGAGTTTTAATCGGCGAGACGATGATGCTCTCGGACGATAAGATCGTAATGCTTAAGAGCCTGAGAGGATATTAAAAGGCATTTTCAGGGAGGTGAGCACACTGACAAAGGTTAAAATATGCGGGCTGAGCCGCGAGTGCGACATTGAGTACGCCAACAGGCTGAAGCCGGATTACATCGGCTATGTATTTTGGCAGAGGAGCAGAAGATATGTCACGCGGGAGCAGGCAGAGGCACTCACGCGAAGGCTTGACGGCGCGATAACACCTGTCGGGGTGTTCGTCGACGAGGAGCCTGAGCTTGTCTCACGGCTTGCAAATGACGGTACGATAAAGCTTATACAGCTTCACGGGCATGAGAACGAGGAATATCTGAGAGAGCTTAAAAGCATGACAGACGCACCGATTATCAAGGCTTTTAAGATAAGAGGTGACGAGGACATCGAAAAAGCCAACACATTTCCGTCAGATTATATTTTGCTCGACAATGGTTACGGAACGGGACAGACATTTGACTGGAGCTTCGTTCGCGGAATAAAAAGACCGTTCTTTCTCGCAGGAGGCGTGAATGCTGACAACGTGAGGGATGCCATAGATAAGCTTTCGCCGTACGCGGTTGACATAAGCTCAGGCGTTGAAACGGACGGGTATAAGGATTTTGATAAGATGCTGCACTTTATTAACAAGGTCAGATACTAATACATATAGCTTAGCAATTACCTATCTATAAGACGGATATAAGGAGGAAACATATGGATAACATAAACGACAGCTTCTACACAGGAAGCACAGGCAACGGAAGGTTCGGACAGCACGGAGGTCAGTACATTCCCGAAACACTCATGAATGCGGTCATAGAGCTTGAGAAGGCTTACAATCACTACAAGGATGATCCTGAATTTAACAGTGAGCTCAACACGCTCCTCAATGAATATGCGAACCGCCCGAGCCGTCTTTACTATGCCAAAAAGATGACGGAGGATTTAGGCGGTGCTAAAATCTATTTAAAAAGAGAGGATTTAAACCACACGGGCGCACACAAGATTAACAATGTGCTCGGACAGGCACTTCTCGCAAAGAAGATGGGAAAGACAAGGCTCATCGCCGAGACGGGAGCAGGCCAGCACGGTGTGGCGACCGCGACGGCGGCAGCACTCATGGGAATGGAATGTGTTGTGTTCATGGGCGAGGAGGACACAAAAAGGCAGGCACTCAACGTGTACAGAATGAGACTTTTAGGAGCTGAGGTTATCCCGGTAAAATCAGGGACGGCGACGCTTAAGGATGCAGTGTCGGAGGCAATGCGCGAGTGGACGAACAGAATTGATGATACACATTACTGCCTCGGCTCTGTCATGGGACCGCATCCGTTTCCTACGATTGTTCGCGATTTTCAGGCGGTAATCTCAAAGGAAATCAAGGAGCAGCTCTACGAGAAGGAGGGAAAGCTCCCAGACGCGGTGATAGCCTGTGTCGGCGGTGGCTCCAACGCAATCGGAACCTTTTACAATTTCATCAATGACAAGAGCGTGAGACTTATCGGCTGTGAGGCTGCCGGAAGAGGTATTGATACGTTTGAGACGGCGGCAACCGTGAACACCGGAAGAGAAGGAATCTTCCACGGAATGAAGTCGTACTTCTGCCAGGACAAATACGGTCAGATTGCTCCGGTTTACTCAATCTCAGCGGGACTTGACTACCCGGGAATCGGACCTGAGCACGCATACCTTCACGACATCG
>FR895418.1:0-4869 GCA_000435595.1 Firmicutes bacterium CAG:882 | reverse complement strand
TGACGCATTCGAGTATCTCTCTAAGATGGAGGGCATCATCCCTGCAATCGAGTCGGCACATGCCGTGGCATATGCAAAGAAGCTCGCGCCGACAATGGACAAAAATCAGATAATCGTTATCACCATTTCGGGCAGAGGCGACAAGGATTGTGCGGCGATAGCACGCTACAGAGGGGAGGACATCAATGAGTAGATTAAACGAAGCATTCAAAAACGGCAAGGCATTTATACCATTTATAACCTGCGGAGACCCTGACCTTGAGACGACTGCCGCAATCGTCAAGGAGATGGCTGCAAACGGCGCCGACATCATAGAGCTTGGAATCCCTTTTTCAGATCCAACGGCTGAGGGACCTGTCATTCAGGAGGCCAACATACGCGCGCTTGCGGGCGGAGTAACAACCGACAAGATTTTTGATTTTGTCAGGGAGATAAGAAAAGAAGTGGACACCCCGATGGTGTTCATGACCTACGCAAATGTTGTATTTTCCTACGGAAGTGAGAGGTTCATCTCAATCTGTAAGGAAATCGGAATCGATGGACTTATACTTCCTGACATTCCTTATGAGGAAAAGAATGAGTTTCTTCCTATATGTAAAAAATATGATGTAGACCTCATTTCACTCATAGCGCCTACATCGCATGAACGTGTGGCGATGATTGCGCGCGAGGCTGACGGATTTATATACCTTGTGTCATCGCTTGGCGTCACAGGCGTGCGCTCTGAGATTACAACCAATATTGGTGAGATTGTCAATATGATTAAGAAAAACACGGACGTACCGTGTGCGGTAGGCTTCGGAATATCCACGCCGGAGCAGGCGGCGCAGATGGCAGCGGTATCAGACGGTGTAATCGTCGGAAGCGCGATTATGAAGCTTGTCGCCGAGCACGGCAAGGAAGCACCGAAGTATGTCGGGGAGTATGTAAAGAGGATGAAGGAGGCGTGCGCGGGGAGAAGATAGGCAGGGAGAAAGTGAAATTTTATTACCATAAATACATGACAATGTTTTTTAACAATGTTATAATATGGTTAAAATAAAAAGGCACTTAAACTTGGCATATAGAGAGGTGAGAGTATGATGTATCCGTATATGACACTGGCGGATGAGACAGAGATAGTCCATTCACAGATAATTGAGAAGGACGGTCAGAAAAAGGTGATTGTAAATTTTGAACGCCCCACGGAAAATGGGTTTGATTCTGCAAGATGTGAACTCCCGGACTATAAATGGACGGAGCGTGAAGGATATTCGGATGATGAGATAGCTATGTTTGAAGAGCTGCTTCATAGCAATGCACACCTGTTATACAAGTATGCTGAGAATGGAGGAATCCGAATTGCCTAAATTATTTATGGTAAGTGGTTATACGGTTTATTTTTGGTCTAATGAGAATGATGAGCCGATTCACGTTCATGTATCCAAGGGTAAACCAACACCTAATGCGACAAAAATATGGCTCACAAGGTCAGGTGGCTGTATTTTGGCGAGCAATGGCAGTAAGATTTCCAACAAAGAGTTAAACGAGTTAATGGAGTTTATCTCAGCCCAGTTTTTCCTTATATGTGCAAAATGGAAACAGGCATTTGTAACGGATGAGATTAAGTTCTATTGTTAATAAGGTGTAAATATTTTTTGAGGTTAAAAGCAGTCGCGTATGACTGCTTTTTTCTTTGCGTAACAATTCCGTAACAAACTTTAACACAAATGTAACAAAATGTAAGGAATTTGTAACCATTTTCGGGTGAGCGTGTGATAGCATATAGGTAAGGGACATTTAACTATATAGCAGATAATTGCAAAATATAGTTGAGGGTATAAGGATTCGTCGGTCATGACATGCTAAGGTAATTTAGGGTGGATAATGCGGTTGTGTTTATACATGGTGCGACTTTTGGGAAAGGCATAGATGTTCTTGAAACTCTGTGTGTTATACAGCCAAAGTCAGCATGGATGCTGACTTAGATGCCACCGGTCATGGATGACCGATTGGCATCGTTGGCGGATGATTGAAAATATGTTTTTCAGAGTTTTTAGAACATCTTAGCCTTGTACAATGGAGAAACATGTATAAACACAACTCATTATACATTTACAAGACGAATTGCATGTCATGACCGATGAATCCGATGCGTGTCAATATTTTGTAGTTATTTACGCACTCATGAGGGAGGGTTACATCATGAAACACATATATATACCCGCATCTGCAGTTGCTCTCGCGGCAGCAGTTCTTTTTACCGCCTGCGCTCGTGGCGGCGGGGACGCAGAAAACGTGCCGCCTGCAAGTCAGACGGAGTCAGAGCAGGTCACGGGCTCGGAAACAGCCACGGTTCCTGACAAGCCGACCGCGGAGCTTTATTGCGGGCTTCTTGACGGCATTGACGAGGAGAAGGTGGCGCACGGAGCCGAATACAGGTACAACGAGGACAGTAAAAGCTGGGACGAGGTGTACTCGATTGATAATGTAAGTGTTGTATATGATACGGCATACAACAAGCTTGCGATTGAGTACATGGACAGCGTGAGCGAGGTGCCTTGGGCGGTACAGCATAACGAGAGCGGTGCGGGAATGCGGATTGGTCTTGTCGATTTGACGATGGACAGACAGGACGAGCTTGTGCTTGAGGTGTATGACAGGGAGCGGAGCCTTTATTTTGTGTATGACTTAAAGAATGGCAGAGATTTGTCACCGCATTACTGTGAGGATGCTTCGGATATTGCAAGTGCGTATTTTTATCCCGAATATGCCAAGGAGCTTGGCGTGGCGGTCAATGAAAGTTTCGCGAATGTCGGCATGGCTGGCATATATACTGACGGCGGGGGACTCAAGGTTGATTATCTGTGCTCACGAAGGGATAACCTTGGAGAGATTTCCAAGAGCATAGTGAAGAATAAGATGCTGAGCCTTCAGATGTACATGCCGGTTATTTATGGCACATACTGGAACTGTGATTTTGATGTGAGGTTCGACGGAAACGGCTGCCATATAAGTAATGTCGAGGCTGAGAACGGATTCTTGAAATATTCGAAAAAGATACAGATGCAGGGCGAGAACAGCCTTGAGGGAACGGTTGAGTATGAGAACGGACATTTTTGTCTGGTGTATACGGGTGAGGATGTCGAGGTAAAAATACTCATAGACGGCAAAAATTCACCGATGGAGGTGTATCTTGACGGCAAAAAGGTTGAGCGCGATGAGTTTTTAAACGTCGATGCCTATGAACTGCTTTCATTCAGCGCCGAGGATGATGACGGCGACGGTGTCACCGACAAGCTCGTGTGGACGACTAAGTATCCTAATCAGAAGCCGGGAGGTTGGGCGATGAGCTTTGAAAATGTTCCGCTGTCGGTGAATGCAGAGCTTATAGAGTCTGTGCCGGGGCTTATAAAGGAGGCGCTGACAGGCAGACGGGAGATTATCTTTAACGGAGAAAGCATTCAGAGCGTTGAGGATATTGTGAGCAGCGCGACGGGAAGAAAATTGCGCGAGGACACCTTCAGCGTGGTTGATTTTGATGCGGACGGATTTAACGAGGTCGTGATGTACGATGAGCCAAGCTATATCTTTCACACCGATGGTGAGCGTGTGTATGTCTATGCGATACCGTACAGAGGGCTCACGGATATAAAGATTGACGGCACATGGAACAGCTCGGGCGGGGCAAGCGAGTACTATTATAAGAGATTTGCTGGCTTTACGGACACCGAGATGCTCGGTGAGACCTACCTTCATATACACGGCGATACCTATTGGGACGGCGATTACTATTCGGAGGAAGGACAGGCAAATGAGCTCACTGAGGAGCAGGCAAATGCTGTCATGGCGGAGCACTCGGATGTAAAGACGGGAATATACAGATATTCGAAGCATTATTTTGAGGGTAAAACCTTTGCAGAGCTGTTCGGAGAGAACAGGATGCCCGATATGCCGACGTTTGCGGATATAACCAAGCTTGAGTATGACAATCCCGAGCTTGGCAAGGAGCTTGCATACGAGTACGATGAGCAAAATGACAGGTGGTACGCCGCATTTAAGTACGGGGATGTCATTTTAAGGCGCATAGATTCGGTGAGCACCGAGCTTGAATATCAGGGACGGAAGTATTTCTTTGACAAGGGCTGGACGATAGAGCTTGACGGGACGCTAAGCGGAATGGACATCGACATGAGGGATGTCACGGGGGACGGCGTTCCCGAGCTGATACTTAGCACATACAACGGGAAACATATCGACGAGTGCTCATCCGTGAGTATATTTGATTTGGCTGAATGGAAGGATATTACGCCGTACTACGCGGTTGAGTCCGTCATGTCGCTGTGGGTTGATGACATTGCCGAAATCGAGCAGCAGATAATTGACTATGGGACAGCGGACGACTATGTAAAAATAGTGCCGAACCCTGACGGCTCGATGCCACTTGATTTTTTGGGTGGCTCGGTGCAGAAAACAACGGCTGAGCTGTCGCAGGATGGAGAACTCACCGTGACATACATGGAGTGCGGTGGAGAAGGGCAGAGAAGCATCTGCTTCAGATATGTGTATGACGGGGAGGCGGGTGCATATATCTATAAGGATATGGACGTGACCGACAATGCAGAAGGAGCGGAACAGCAGTAGGTAAGACGAGAAATAAAAGCATTGAGGTAATAATGGAACAGAATTATGACAGAAGAGCTGCACAGAAAAAGGTGCGGCTCTTTTTACGTTCATTTTACATCCGGCTGATTAATTTTTTTACATGCCACGAGTAAACTCTTATTTGTAAACGGGAAGTAAAGAAGTTTACAAACAGGATTCAGGTGTCAAGACATGCGGATCTGATTTTTATGTGTTTATCATGTTATATTTATGCATATCAGCTCC
>FR895417.1 GCA_000435595.1 Firmicutes bacterium CAG:882 | reverse complement strand
CAGATCGAACGGTAGAGAGAATCAGAAAAAAGAAGAAAAAACAGACGAAGCGCCGTATGGTGCTTTGTGGTGCGATCGCCGCACCGGCGGTAATCATCGTTGGCATTATACTGCTGGCAAAAGGCTGCTTCGGCGGCACGGATGCGAAAGATATTTTTCCGTGGTCATGCTTTCCTCCTTGATAAAATGATTCTTCGGCAAATATACCGCATGGTAAGTAATGAAGTCCGGTGTGGTAGTGAGTGCGGTCATAAATCCAAGCAGTCCATAACCGGTAACAAAATCCATAATAGCATTCTGCAAACGTTCCTTCGTATTCTTTTTATCCGTTACCAGTTCATGCATTTCAAAGGGGCAGTCATAAATGGTGTCAAGGAAATCCACTTTTACTAAAAAGGTTGGACAGACCACCTATAAGGTAAATGTGTTTTTCGCAGAGAATCCCCCGGCTTCAAGTGTGTAGAGCACTAAGCGGGGGCAAGGGGGATGCTTATGTCAGTGGCATGACCGCTGGCAGTATTATAAAGTTACCGGTGTAAAAAGCTTAAGAAAAGCGGTGACGGTTGCTTTGTGTATTGTTAGTATTACCTTTGCATTGATTGCAGGAATGTGTATTCCGCTGGATGTCAATGTGGTAAGCTGGTGGATTTGCTTTTCTGTTGGACTAAATCTTATGTATCATAGTTGTTGTAATAATAACTGCTATTAAGGCGTAAAAATACTCCCACAGGCAGATGTGAAATTGCTTGTGGGAGTATAATAAAATAGTGGTTCCGTTGCTTTGACAAACTTCGATTTGATAGTCTCTTGAACGAGGCTGCCATATGGGTTATTCTACCACATATTCATCCTTAATTCATCTAAAATTTTCACGATTGATTTACCACACTTCTAAACTATCTTTTGCATCAATCCAAGCTTGCATTTCTCCATCCAACACTAATCGTGCATACTCCATAGGTTCATCAATCGCAAGTGTGGCACGCAGATTAGGACATGCAAGCATGACTACAACGCAAAAGACATATCTTCATATTATTCAGGAGCTGGAGAATAAAGCTGTGGATCTTGTTATGACACCCTGATTCGTACACCGCCACACGGGACGGCAATTCTGATGCGGTACAGGCTGTGCTTCCAGCACTGCATGAGGCGCGGGTCTGTCATTGGAAGTTCCTCTATGTCTATATGCGACGGGCTGTTACCGGTTTTAAGTGTACCGAGCTCGCCGATTAGCAGGACATCAGGGCTTTCGTTCGATAATACGGGTTTCTCATAAGTGATGAAGTTGAGGATTACAGGGTGTTCACAGTCATCATCAAAGCTCCAGCTGTCATCGAGAGTGAGCCCGGAGGCATCAAGAGTAACGCATCGGGTGTATTCGCGAAGATGAGCTTCGGCAGGGTAGGCACCGGAGATGTCCATCGCGATTTTTCCGCCGTCCTCCGTGAAGCTGTGAACGATGGAGGATGCCTTGTATTCTTCGCCGTTCATCTGCATTGTGCCGTTGACGGTAGGAAGATTGTGATAATCCGACTGCATGGTCCATATCTCGTATCGCTGTGCGGAAAAGGTCTTTTTGGTGTAGCTTTCGACACCGATGTCAATGAGGAGCGGCTGCCCGTTCTTGTAGAGTGTTACGCTTCCGGTGTCGTTGTGGTTGTGGCTGTCGTTGTTGTCACCGCACTTTGCGGCGGCAGTATAGCAGTCGTTTCTTGCAATCCATAATCCGGCACTTGAATAGAATACCGGAGGGTGAAAAATAGGGGAGTCCGTGTCCTCGGAGAGTATTGCCTTGCGGGTAAAGACCTCCTGAAGCCTGTAGTACAGGTTGTTCTCATCCGGCTGGAATTTTTCGGGAGTTCTCTTGTAGTCGAGTGCCGCAAATTCCGCAAGGTTCTTAAGACCGCATGCCTTGCCGAAGAGATACTCGCGCGTTCCGGCACGTCCGGCGACTGGTGAGCAGTCGGCAAAATTGATATAGTATTTGTCATCGACGTGTACATTCAGAATGTACAGGGCAATATTTTTGATTTTTTCGTTATCCCACAGGGAGGCAAAGTAATCATCAGTAATGCGGCACAGAATGTCAAGCGTCTGAAAAAGGCAGAGACCGGCATGGCGGTAGTACTGTGCACCTTCGTCACAGCAGCCGTCATCGCCGTAATCCTTGAGGAAAAAGTCCGTGCTTGCACAGGCTTTCTTGAAAATTTTCTGACGCACGTTTTCGGGAAAAGGCAGAAGAAAAGCAGTCAGAAGTATATTCTGTGTACACCATATTGTCCAGTTGCACATCTCCTCTCTGCCTTTGCCCATCCACCAGAAATGCTTTGTAAGGTATGGGATTATAACACGTCTTTTAGTCTCGTATATGATTCTTGAGCATATAAAAGGACTGATGGCATCGAGCTCATCCTTTAGAAGATAATAAGCAGTTGCCAGAACAGAGGCTGCTTCACAGGAAAAAAGCTCGATTACAGGATTGCTGACATCGGGAAGAACAAGCTGCGGTGAGTTGCGGATATATGAGTTGTGGGCGGGGAGCTGCCATGCTGTCTCATCGCATATTGCAAATATACCATTGACAATATCATCCGTAAAGCGTCCCGAATGTTCGGTACACTCCGCGAGCACAAGCGCATCCAGTGCTTTTCTTTTTATAAAGAGCTTATCTTCATAGTGAACCCTGTTGCCGGTTCTTGAAAATTCCAGAAAGTCCGTTGCTTTAAGATACGGATAATCAAATCCGAGAAAAGTCTCCCCGCGTTTTATCAGCTCATTTAATGTTTCGCTGTCAAGCTTCTCCCATTCGCTCCGCTCAGATGCTTTAGGATATGGGACAAAGGGCGAAAAAGAATGGCTGTCACGCAAAAACTGTTCACTTATTTCTTTAAAAAGGTTAGTCATTTTTACACTGCGCCTCCTTTAAAAGTTAATTGTAAAATTATCAGTCAATCTTCTGGTTAATGTATTCCTTCGGTGACACGCCCTCGCGTTTTTTGAATACCTTGCTGAAGTAGAAGGAGCTCTCAAAGCCGAGTTTGTCGGATATTTCATATATTTTCATGCTGCCGTCGGACATAAGCCTCTTGGCTTCGTTGATTTTGCAGGCGGTGACATATTCGTTAAAGCCGAGATCGTTGTGCTTTTTAAAGAGCTGGCTTAAGTAATTAGGCGTTATATTGAAGCTGTAGGCGACGTCGTTGAGTGTCAGCTTGTCGCAGACATGCTCCGATATGTAGCGCTTTACAAGATTGACCGTATGGTTAGTGTGGCTGTTTTTCCGCTCAATAAAGTAAGCAGACAGCTTATTCTTAAAAATATCAAGCCATGAGATAATCTGTTCCATTGACTGCTTGTGGTAGATAGAGCGGTAGCCGTCAGGTGATTCTGAGAACATCTCGGCGACGGTCTGTTCACCGCCCGGAAGGGCTGATATTGCCATGTATAATATGCTGCAGGCGGCATCAAGTGCCTGAAAGTTTCTTTGAGGATACTGTCTGAACATTCCGGTAAGCTCGTCGATTGTCTGAGAGAGGACATCCTCGTCGAACTCTTCAAATGCAGTCTGCAGCTGAGGTCTGAATATCGAGAGGTTGAATATGCGGTGGTTGTAGTCCCCTGACTGACATTCATCTATCGATAGAAATGAATGTTCGTCATCAATAAAGGAGTATGCCTGTCTTGCGTACTGGTAGGATTCGGAGAGCTCGAACGGGTTTTTTACCACGGAACCAATGCCTGCTTTTATGAGTATATTGTAGTATTTTCGGAGCGAAGCCTGCATTTCGCCGAGAACCTCAATGATATGTGTGGTATCAGGTGAGCAGCGTCCGTTCTCATAGCCGATATCGGCTATCACCACACAATGGTTGACGTCCAGAGGGATAACCTTCGCAGACAGATACTTAGGAATAAGCTCATTTAGCAGGTTGAATGCGCTCGAGTAGAGCGATAGCTGCTTGTCGGCGGACAGATTATTGCCTGTGTGGTCAAAAAATTCAATATAGATACATTGACATGGCGTACTGCCAAGCTTGATTCCGAGATATTCACCTTGGACTTTAATCTGCTCAGGGCTGTCGAACATGTTCTGCAAAAGTCTTATGTAGAACTTCTCGTCGTAGTGGAACTGTTCCGTGTCGGAGCCGGCAGACCGGGCGGGTGATTCAGCAGGAATCCGTTCAATCGCTCTCCTTATTGCCGCGTCGAGCACGGCAGGAGTGAGCTCAAGCTTTACCAGGTAGTCGGATGCCTGATAGGTCAGTGCTTCCTTAGCCATTGAGAATTCCTCGTAGCTGGTCAGAAAAATGAATACCGGCTTATGGCAGCCGTAGCGCTCACAGCATATTTTTATGAGTTCAAGCCCTGACATTATAGGCATCTTTATATCACAGATTACAATATCGGGAGATGAAGCCTCAATTATACCGAGCGCTGCTTCACCGTTGGCTGCAACACCGCATATTTCCAGACCGAGAGCCTGACAATTAAGCATTGATTTTATTCCGACCTGAACAAGTGGCTCATCATCGACAATTAAAACTTTGTACATTTGTCAACCTCCATTTTCTTTATTTTTACAATCATTCTTGTGTATTTTCCAAGCTCACTCTCTATAAATATGCCGTACTCATCGCCGAATTCATACTTTATGCGCTTATTTATGTTGATAAGACCGATTTCTTTAAAAAACTGTGATTTGTCATTGGAGGTTTCGGAGAATATGTTCTCAATCTGTTCGGCGGTCATTCCTACGCCGTCGTCCTCAACAATGACATTTATATCGGTCGCGTTCTCCTGTGAGACATGAATGGTTATGTGCCCCGTTGACTGCTTCGGCTCAATGCCGTGAAAGATGGCGTTTTCCACGAGCGGCTGGAGCGTGAATTTATTGATAAGGCAGTTGTTAAGCTCATCGTCATCGACGATTATGTCCATCTTTATTGTGCCACCGTAGCGGTACTGCTGTATGGTGAAGTAGTCCGTTATGAGTGCGAGCTCGTCGCATATCGGAACGAGGTCGCGCGTTCCCTTGGAGATGCTTCTTAGGAGCCTTGACAAGGCAGTCGTCATCTCAGCAATTCCGTCGGCACCCTGTGTAACTGCCATCCACTTAATTGAATTCAGCGTGTTATAAATGAAGTGCGGGTTAATCTGGCTTTGCAGCATCTTATATTCTAAGTCTTTTTTGTCCTTCTCATCCTGAATCTTGTTGTTCATCAGTAATTCGATATTCTCTGACAGGTTATTGATTCCACGTCCTATGTCGCCTAACTCATGGTTCCATTCGATTGAAGTGTCACGGCTGAAATCTCCGTGTGAAATTTTTTCGAGGCGCTTCTGGATTTTCTGAACCGGAACGCTTATGAACTGGTACAGAATAGTCGAGAGCAGGAAGCCAATCAGGATTATGAGTGATGTTATCGCAAGTATGATAAAAAAGTAGTAAGGAATGTACGATTTCATCTCCTTGTTGGATATAAGCTGCGTTATATAACAGCCTTCCGCAGAGAGCGGCTTGCTTATTAAGTAGCCTGAGCCCGAAGCGTTGTTAAAGTGGAACACGCGGGCTTCCGGGGAAATCTCATGGTAGTGAAGCTCGTCAATGTCGGTGTCAGTGATGTCAAGCTCCGTGAGAGCATCGTTGTCCATGAGGTAGACATGGTCGCCGAGGGTGAGGTAGAGCCTGCTGTCGTCTGCCATGGAGTAGTAGTGCATAGGTGCCGTGAAAAATTCTTCGCGGAGTGAAATGCAGGTATAGCCGCCCTGTTTTAAACTGTACTCGAAGAAGACAGGGTTTATAAGAATAAGAACATTCCTCGAGGTTCTGTTAAGATATGGGTCGGGAATAAATCCGTCCGTGAAATCAAGCTTTTCGGAGGCAAGCTGCCTCTCGTAGATGTCAAGCGACCTCGTGATTTCGGCCACGTTCCGTGATGTCGAGTAGGTGGCATCAACAATCTGCAGGTAGCGGTCATAGCTGTTGCCTATTATGATACGATGTATGTAATTACTTACCGGGTTTGTGCGGTATTCGTCGTTAAGTCTGTCATAAGCTAGCAGAGCCGTGTTGGGAGAGCCTGTCCCTGTGTATTTCATGAAACGGCTTATGTAAGAGTGCGTCTGACAGAAGGATACGAGGCGGTTCACCTCCGCGATGTTCTCGTTAATCGAGTCGACCATGAAGGAGAGGTTGGCATCCGTGTTCTCGATAAGTCCGGTCTTTATGTACTTATTATAGAAGGACACGGACAGAAGAGAGAGCACGGCTCCTATAAATATTGTAAAAATAAGCGTTATTACAAGAATTATGCCTTGAAGCGAATGGCGGTGTCCTTGTGTATGAAGCTTATGGAGAAATTTTCTGTTCATAGCGGCTCCTATAGAGTGATTTTAAGTTCAAAAATCATATATTATCGGTTTATTTTAGCATATTTTTATGAATTATAAAATATGGTCATTAAATATTGCATGTTTTTATAGAATTTTACATTATTTAATTTGCCGATAAGCAGAAAATACCCAAAATAATTAATAAAAAATTAAATTTATCCATTCGATTTGCAGGTTCACTCCGTTATAATAGAGCCATAGTTAAGAGATGGACGTAACCAATCTTCAAAACAAAATCAGGAGGAAAAATCTATGAGGAAAAAATTTTTATCAGTACTGCTCTCAGCAGCGATGGTGACAACCCTTATGGCGGGCTGCTCTAACAACGCGGGAAACGACACGACAACACAGGCACCTTCACAGGGAACTACGGTGGAGACAACCAAAGGTGACACCACAACAGAGACAACGAAGGGAACTGACACGGCAGAACAGGTTACACTCAAGTGGGCCATCTGGGATAAGGAATCCACAGCATACTGGCAGGCACTTGCAGATGAGTATGAGGCAACACATCAGAATGTCACAATCGACATGGTAGACCTCGGCTCACAGGATTATATGACGGTACTCGCAACAGAGCTTTCAGGTTCAGGTTCAGACTTCGATGTGGTAACAGTCAAGGATGTTCCGGGATATGCAACTTTAGTTCAGAAGAAGGCAATTCTTCCGCTTGATGACTACATAAAGGCAGACGGAATTGACCTCACAAAGTATGCAGGTGTTACGGACCAGGTAACGGTTGACGGCTCACTTTATGAGCTTCCTTTCAGAAATGACTTCTGGGTACTCTTCTACAACAAGGATATATTTGATGCAGAGGGAGTTGCTTACCCGACCAACGATATGACATTTGAAGAGTATGATGCTCTTGCAAGAAAGCTCACAAAGACTGATTTCGGTAATCAGGTATATGGTGCTCATTATCATACATGGAGATCCGCTGTACAGCTCTTCGGCGTACTTGACGGAAAGCACACAATTCTTGACGGTGAGTACGGCTTCTTCAAGGATTACTATGACATGGTTCTCAATCAGGAGAAGGATGGTGTATGCCGTAAGTACACTGATTTAAAGACAGAGGGCTTACATTATTCAGCAGCATTCTCAGGCGGAGATGTAGCTATGATGAACATGGGTTCATGGTTTATTGCAACACTTATATCCAACTTAAAGAGCGGCGAGTATGATTCAAGTCTTTGCGGAAACTGGGGTATTGTAAAGTATCCTCATGCAGAGGGTGTTGAGCCTGGTTCAACTCTTGGTACAATCACAGGTCTTGCAGTTACAACGGCAACAGATACACCGGATGCAGCTTGGGAGTTCGTTAAGTGGGTAAGCGGTGAGGAAGGCGCAAAGGTTATGGCTGAGACAGGTAACTTCCCTGCCATCATGACAGATGATGCCATGAACATCATCACAAGCCTTGACGGTTTCCCACAGGACGAGGCATCCAAGGAAGCACTTACTGTTTCTAACCTTTACCTTGAGGTTCCTTACGCTGAGAACGTATCTGAAATCAACAGTGCACTCGATTCCTATCATGGTTCAATCATGAGCGGTGAGATGACGGTTGATGAGGGTATCGCAGCTATGGAGGAGGCTGTAAAGGCAATCAAGAACAAGTAAAAATTAAGCTGTATGTTAACCGGGACTGCTGCTCATTGTGAGTGACAGTCCCGTCTTTAAAGAATCAATACAGGAGAGGATTGTATGGGTGAGAAGAGAATAGCGGAAATTAACACGATGCAGACCGAACTCGATGAACTTATCGCCAGAGTCTGTAACGGAATAGAAGATAAAAAAGAAGAGAAAAAATGCTTATCCCGTATTGAGAAGCTGAGAAGAACTCTCTCAAAAAAGAGATCGGGAAGTAAGCTTAGCCGTGATTTTAAAAGAGATTTAGTTTCATATTCGTTCATTGCACCGAACTTCATCGGATTTGCGGTATTTACACTTATACCTATTATTTTCGCATTCGCACTTGCATTCCTTAAGTGGGATGGAAGCAATGCGATTGAGTTCATGGGACTCAAGAATTTTAAACGTCTCGGAAGCGATGTCTTTTTCAAGGCAGCATTTAAAAACACGATTATCTATTGTATCGGAACAGTGCCGCTCACAATGATAGCTTCATTGGCGCTGGCAATTATACTTAATCAGAAGGTTAGAGGAAGAGCGATATTCAGAACCTTATCATTCTTCCCTTATGTAGGCTCACTTGTGGCGGTCACATCCGTGTGGAAGATGCTCTTCCATCCGTCCAAGGGACCTATAAATTCAATATTGTATCACGTATTTAATGTACCGCTCGATAAGCTTCCGCAGTGGTTCTCCGGAGGACTTGTCCTTTTATCACTGATACTGTTCAGTGTATGGAAATATATGGGCTACTACATGGTAATATATCTGGCGGGACTTCAGGGAATATCCGGAGAGCTTTATGAGGCAGGCTCACTCGACGGAGCCAACACATGGCAGAAGTTCAAGTACATAACATGGCCTCAGCTCAGGTCTACGACCTTCTTCGTGGTGGTTATGCTTACAATCAACTGCTTCAAGGTGTACGATATAGCAATCATGCTGGCAGGCGGCGGCTCGGGAGAACTCACGACATCTGCCACGGTACTTGTATATTATATCTATCAGAAGGCGTTCATCGACTGGGATTTAGGATATTCAAGTGCGGTTGCGATGGTTCTCTTCGGAATTGTACTTTTGGTAACGATAGTGCAGTTCGCATATCAGAAAAAGACATCGGACTAAAGGAGGAACAACAATATGGCAAAGACAAAATCAAAGTCAAAACATAATTTAATTAAAAAGGTTGTACTCTATGCGATACTTATACTGATAGCTGTGATAATGGCTGTTCCGTTTATATGGATGCTTTCGGCATCGATAAAGTCGGACAGAGAAGTATTCCAGATGGATCCGTTTGTTCTGATTCCAAAGAATCCTAAGTGGAGCAACTACGCTAAGATATGGACTAAGATACCGATGCTTACATTCGTAAAGAATACGGTAGTCCTCACAATTATAGTTACATTTTTACAGCTCTTTACGAGCAGCTTCGCAGCTTACGCATTTGCAAAGCTCCGCTTCAAGTTCAGAAACGGATTGTTCCTCGCATACATTGCAACTATCGCAATGCCTTGGCAGGTATACATGGTTCCTCAGTTCCTCATGATGAGAAGCTTCGGACTCAACGACAAGCTGCTTGCGATGATATGTCTTCAGGCGTTCTCTGCATTCGGAGTGTTCATGATGAAGCAGTTCTACGAGGGAATACCGAATGAGCTGAGTGAGGCGGCACGAATCGACGGCATGACGGAGTATCAGATATACTCGCACATCATGCTTCCGCTCTCGAAACCGGCACTCTCGACATTAACCATATTCACATTTGTAAACACATGGAACGATTACCTTGGACCGCTCATCTACTTAAAGTCGGAGAGCAAAAAGACAATCCAGCTCGGACTTAAGATGTTCATAAGCCAGTACTCATCGGATTACGGTCTTATCATGGCAGGTTCGGTGCTGTCACTCATTCCTGTAATCATCGTATTCATGTGCCTGCAGAAGTACTTTGTGGAAGGCGTTGCATCTACGGGACTTAAGGGGTAGAATACAAATATAATAAACAGACATTGTATAATTTATTCTGTAACACTTCCGGACGCGTTCTCACTCATTCGAAAACGCAGCGGTGCATGATTGACTATAATACAGTCAATAAGCACCGGCGCTTTCGAAAAGGTCCGGAGGTGCTACAGAAAAATTTTACAACCGGTTGTGGCAGAGATATAAAATATATCGGTTGCCTTATATGATATTAAATGATAAAGGGGATTTTCATGGACATGAAAAGGTATTTTGAGAGTTATAGGTGTATTAACAGCGGCGACATACGCGGCGGCATGGAGTTCGCGGTAAGGCAGATTTTACATGTACTTCCTGAGTTTACGGAGCATTTTGAGAAGGCATACAGTGAGGGCGGTTTTTACAAGCCGACAGAGAACGTGGACTGGACGACGGGCTTCTGGACAGGTGAGATATGGCTTGCTTACGAGTATGCGCTTGATAACGCGGATAAGTTCGAGGCAGGTGCAGCCGACAAGCTGAGGGCGGCAGCAGAGATTCAGATGAAGTCATTCCTATACAGAATTGACAACAAGATTGAGGTTGACCATCACGACATGGGATTTCTCTATTCACCGTCATGTGTTGCGGGCTACAAGCTTATCGGTTCCGAAGTTGGTAAGGAGGCTGCGATAAAGGCTGCTGACCAGCTTATCACGAGATTTCATCCCGTAGGAGAGTTCCTTCAGGCGTGGGGATCTATGGATGCGCCTGAGAATTACAGGCTCATCATCGACTGCCTCAACAATCTTCCGCTTCTCTACTGGGCGAGCGATGTGACGGGCAATAACAAATACAGGGAGATTGCCGACAAGCACATTCACACTGCAATCAGCAATCTCATAAGGGAGGATTACTCCACATGGCACACGTTCTTCTTTAACCCTGTGACGGGAGCTCCCGACCACGGTGCAACTTGTCAGGGCTACAGGGACGGCTCTGCCTGGGCGAGAGGTCAGGCGTGGGGTGTGTACGGGCTTGCAACCGCATACAAGTACACGAGAAGAGAGGAATACATACATCTCTTCGAGAAGGTCACGGAGTACTTCCTAGACCATCTTCCTAAGGATTTGGTTCCATACTGGGATTTGGAATTTTCGGATGGAGATGACCAGCCGAGGGATTCATCAAGTGCTTCGATAGCAGCCTGCGGTATGCTTGAGATGAGCAGATATCTTGATGAAGAGAAGGCTGCATATTACACAGAAATTGCCGGAAAGATTATGAAGTCTGTGTGCGATAACTATGCGGTAAAGAGCTTTACTGAGTCGAATGGTCTTGTACTTCACAGCACATATTCCAATCATTCGCCGTACAACACCTGTAATCACTATGGTGTTGATGAGTGTAATATCTGGGGTGATTACTTCTATATGGAGGCACTCACAAGACTTTTGAAGGATTGGAAGCAGTACTGGTAAAGCTGCAGGAAATAATATTTTATGAAAGGATTCGGATGCCATGGGTAAGATATTGAGCATAGACAGTCCGTTGTGGATGATTCTAAATAAAATAACCGATACAATCGTGTTGTCGCTTCTGTTCATAGTGACGAGCGTGCCGATTGTGACGATGGGCTCATCATTATGTGCACTCTACTATATGATGTTCCGTATTGCGGACAACACGGAAGGTCATATTGTGAGAGGATACTTTAAGGCATTTAAGGAGAATTTCAAAAAATCAACACCTGTATGGCTCATGTGCCTGCTTGCAGGTCTTGTGCTTGCGTGTGACATATATATATGCCTGAGAATGCAGAATCCGGCTTCGGGCTTCATACTGGCGGCTGCGGGGGTGATTATCGTGCTCTACGCGATGCTCGTTCTGTATATATTTCCACTTCTTTCTAAGTGCACCGGAGACACAAGACAGATTATATTTATGGCTTTTATGATGTCAATTAAGGAGTGGTGGAGGACATTGTTCATGTTATTTATAACAGTGATAATGTTTGCGGTAGGAGTGTTCGTGACGGCACCGTTCTTTATAGTGGCACCTGGAGTCATAGCACTGTCGCATGTGTACATTTTCAGGACTATATTTAACAAATACGGCATGAAAGAGGATGAAAAGCTATGTCAGAGCTGTCAATAAAGGTTATAGACAAAAACGGCAAGACGAGATTTGTTGCAAGCGGAGATAATGAGGTTGTATTGGTGAATACGGCTGAATATCAGGAGGGCGACAGAATAAGTCTTGAGACCGGCGAGAAGAACATCTATGTGTGGTTTCAGGCGGATGATGCGCTCGGAGCATCGCTTGTATATATAACAGATAACATATCATTTGATATACCTTTCGGTGAGAAGAGGATAAGCTATTCGCCAAAGGCATTTATGGGAAGTTCACACTATCTCTGCGCGAGGATTGCGAGGGAGGATGAACTTAAAAGCTACAGAAATCTTGCTCTCAACGTGTATGATCAGCATGGTGATACGCACTGTTATCCTCATGCGTACGCGAATGTCGAGACAAGGGGCGAGTCGGTGTTTGCGGCGAGAAATGCCATCGACGGCATTGTGGCGAACTTGTCGCATGGAGAGTGGCCTTATGAGTCGTGGGGTATTAACAGAAATCCCGATGCGGAGATGACAATAGACTTTGGAGGAGAGGTTACTGCGGATAAGATTGTGCTCTACACGAGAGCTGATTTTCCGCATGACAGCTGGTGGACAAGCGTTACGCTTAGGTTCTCCGACGGAAGCGAGACAGAATGGAAGCTTGATAAGAGCGTCAAACCTCATGTGCTTGAGATGGAGCCGAAGAAGATAAGCTCCGTAACCATCTGCAGACTTATAAAGGCTGACGACGAGTCACCGTTCCCTGCACTTTCGCAGATGGAGGTCTACGGTTATATAAAAAAGTAAATAACACGGAATTATAAAAGGCTGTTATCTGATGAGATTCAAGCGCGGGCAGGAAGGTTCATGGGATAACAGCCTTTTTGTTATGTGGATAAATTATGTTATTGATATAATTTTGCCTGTATATATTCTGCTACCTGACCGGTGGACAGCTTGAGCGAGAATGCGAACTCCTCATTCACGAAACGCTCCGTCTCTTTGAGAATCATCTCATCGGAGGAGCTTAATTTCTTCCCGATTGCCGATAATTCTTTTTTCTTGGCATATATACAGCTTGCGAGTAAAAGCATGTCCTGCTGGTTCTTAGCGGAGAGAATCTCCTTGAAATGCTCCATGCGCCTGCGTCTGTCGTTCTCCCAGATAATACACCTTGTGCGTACATTATCAAGAATAGTATCAATCTCTTCCTTGGACATAATGCGGCGCATTTTTTTAGTAAGCTTCTCATTGTCTACCGGTACGAACACCATGGAGCTTGAGCTGCTTATCGGACGGAGCACATAGCAGAGGCGTTCGCTGTCCCAGTAATCGAACTTCTTCGCGGTGATATCTTCAATGAGACATACGCCGGCATTGTCGTAGACGATGTAATCGGATTTCTCAAAATTTGTCATCATTTCACCACATCCTTTAAGTATGAATTACACATAGCTACTTATCTGATTATACATTATTTTTTTATAAAATGTAAGTAAAAAATTGCGTTTTTATTGTGTTTATGCAAATAAATGTGCTACAATAAAGTGTAAATGATTTTTGAGCCGAAAAATAAACTGATTAAAGGATGTTTTGATGGAAAAATATGATTTTATTGAAATAGAAAAGACGGATTCGCATTACAGGGAGGTTCTCGGCGCGGTCGTCGGACTCGCAAAGACCTGTGGAAATAATCCGTACACGGATGAGACGGTTAAGCTTATGTGTGACACTCTGCGGGAAATCAATAATAAGGAAAATATCGTTGATGATAAGATGCACTGCGGCAAAAAAACGGCGGAGCAGATGCTTGAGAGGCTTCACGGGGAGAAGTACAATATATCTCCCGGCTGTGCCGTGTGTCAGGCGAGATGCGGGAACACGGACGATTACGACATAGCTTTGATTTTGGATGAGGAGCCTGTGAAGCGTGGGATTAAAGAGAAGCTCATCCGCGGTGTGACTGTGATGGCAGAGGCGGCAGGAAGGGACAGCAGCCTTTATGCCGATGATGAGTTCAGGCTCGTGTTTACGGGGGCACTCACGGTGCTCTCCTATGATATGTCCGTGAAGGGGCTTGAGAACGGCTTGGAGCAGGTAGAAAAATGGAGTGTGGAGGAATGATATGGTTACAATACATTTGATAGGCGATTCACTCGTGACCGCTTACGGAAGTGACGAGGAGAATATTCTGGGAGGATGGGGCGACCATCTCGGATGTTTTTATGATGAAAAAAAGGTTATTGTGCGTGACTATGCGCAGGCGGGAAGGAGCACAAGAAGCTTTCTGAACGAGGGACGTTTTCTCGACGATGAGAGATTCGGAACGACGGATTTTCCGTATCTGGGACCTGTATATCCTAAGATTAAGCCGGGAGATTTTGTTTTTATCGAGTTTGGGCATAATGATGATGACAGCCGGGAGAAGGTGAACCTCTTTGACAGAATGACGCCGCTCGGTGAGCCGGATGAGAACGGAATATATCCTACGGTTGAGCCGAAGGAGTATATGAAAGTATCTAATAAGGTAATGCCTGAGAGCTACCCGAAGCTTATGAGAGAGTCCGGTATTGCGGAGGATGAGATTCCCGCTCTTATTAAAAAAGGCATGGAGCTCATGCCGCGCTACGCAAGCCTGCACTATTCGTATGACTGCGGTGCGACCTACAAGGGGTATCTCAAGTTCTATGTGGATGCGGTCAGATACAAGGGTGCATATCCCGTGCTTGTGACACCGACGAGCAGACTGAAGATGGAGGACGGAAGGATTATTCCTTTTGCAGGACATCATGGGAACAGGGATGCATTCGGGGCATTTCCGAGAATCAGGGCGGTGTGGCAGCTCGCAAAGGAGCTTGATGTCCCTGTGATTGATCTGTTCGGCTACAGCAGAAGCGTATTTGAGTATCTTGGCTATGACAAGGCAACTTATCTGCAGAGCATCACCGACGAGGACGGCGTGCTTATCGGCGGAGTGAGAATGGGAAAGCCGGGAAGCTGGCCTGTGGATTACAACGAGAGAAGAGAGAGCGGAAAGTTCGGTGGGTTTGACGACACGCATCAGAACCGCTTCGGCTCGTACCTTTTTGCAGGATTTATTGCAAAAAATACGGCAGGGCTTGAGCATTTTCCGAAGGATGCGCTTCTTGACGTGCCGACGAAGGTTACGGTGTGTCCCGACGGGTTAAAAAATGAGCGCGAAGCATTATTCGGACTGGAGGATAAATATGGCAGCTACGAATTGTGATATGTGCAGTTATTATGTATATGATGAGGAGTCGGAGTGTTATGTGTGCGACATGGATTTGGATGAGGACGATCTTGTGAAGTTCCTTCAGGGCACCAACGACGCCTGCGCTTACTTTTCGATGAACGACGAGTATGCGGTGGTAAGAAAACAGATGTAAGCTTAAATGGCTTACCATTTATAAAAGTATTCAATAAAAGATGAGGTAATTTATGTTTCGTATAATTTCAGATGGTTCCTGTGACTTAGGCACGGAGCGCGCAAAACAATATAATATTGATGTCGTACCTTTTTATGTCTCGATTGATGAGAAGCAGTATGACAGAGAGATTGTGGACATAGGAATCCGCGATTTCTATGAGAGAATGGTGAGGGACAAGGGCGTATATCCTAAGTCGTCAATGCCGTCTGTGGATGACTATGTGAAGGCATTCATGCCTTATGTGGAAAAAGACGAGGAGATTCTCTGCCTCTGCATAACTACGAAGTTCTCAGGCTCCTACAACTCGGCTATGAACGCGAAGAACATGATTCTTGAGGATTACCCTGATGCGGTTATCGAGGTCATGGATACGCAGGTTAACACGGTGCTGCAGGGAATATTCACGCTTGAGGCTGCAAGGATGCGTGATGCGGGCTGGAGCCTTTCCGATACGGTAAAGAGACTTAACGAGATTATACCTCATTCGAGAATACTGTTCACAGTCGGCTCAATGGACTATCTTGTGCATGGCGGAAGAGCGGGAAAGACAGCGGGAATAATCGCGGGAACGCTCGGACTCAAGCCTATGATCATTCTTAAGGAGGGAGAAATCTTCTCCGGCGGAATAGCGCATGGAAGAAAGAAGTCCATGCTCAAGGTCATCGACCTCATGCACAAGTACTTTGCCGAGACGGGTGAGAACATTGACGACTATGTGATTGTCGTCGGCTTCGGCTACGATGAGGAGGAGGCGGTACGCTTCCGTGATATGGTTCAGGCTGACACCGGAAGAAACGACATCGACATATTTCAGATAGGTGCGACCATAGCGGTTCACACGGGACCTTATCCGCTCGGAGTTGGAATACTCAGGAAAGCATTCTAAAGGATGCGGTTTTTGCCTTATAAGATTCAGGTGTCAAAACATCCTGATTTATTTTAAAAGTGTATAGCATGTTATAGTTATACATATCAGCTCTGTTGTGCGAAGCAAGTTGTTCCAAAAGTCGTGATATGCATAAATATAACATGCTATACACGATTAAGTTCATAGAGCACGTTTTGACACCTGAATCCTTATAATAACGCGAGGAGAATATTGGAGCAGGCGAGACCGGGCTTTATAATTCTCATGCACGACATGCAGGGAAATGTGCAGACTGTCGAGGCAATCGAGACGATAATTCACGAGCTTAAAAGGCAGGGCTATGAGTTCGTGACGATACGAGATTTGTTTAAAAAGAGCGGGGTAAGACCTGAGAGGAATACGATATATTCGGAAGTCAATTAGAAAATACGGGTGAAAGTATCCACATTAATTTCACGGAAAGAGAGGATTGACATGGAGACAAGAGTTGAAAAAGCGGCAGAGAAAAAGATGTGCGGTTTTAACTGCGCACAGGCGGTTGCATGTATCTACTGCGACCTCGCGGGACTTGACGAGGAGACGATGAGAAGCTTAAATCAGGGCTTTGCGGTCGGAATCGGTGCGAGCATGGAGGCGACCTGCGGCGCGATTATCGGGGCTGTGAATGTGCTCGGAGCAATCAACAAGAATCCGCAGAAGACGATGAAGAGCGCAAGGAATATTATCACGGCTTTTAAGGCTCAGAACGGCACGGTTATATGTAAGGAGTTAAAGGGAATTGAGGACGGTGTTGTGAAGCGCGAGTGCATCGACTGTGTGAGGGATGCGGCGTGGCTTCTTGAAAAAGAACTTAATCAGGATGCCTAAAAGGCATTATTTTTCTCTATATTCCGAAGGTCTAACCCCTTCACAATCACGAAAACAAGTACAAAATCTGCTTTCGTCGGCGAATCCGCTGGCAAAGCAGATTTCTTTTATTGTGAGATTGGTGTTCTTTAAAAGGTATTTGGCGTGATTTAAGCGTGTGCTTATGAGGTATTCGTGCGGCGTACAGCCCGTGCGTTTTTTAAAGAGGCGTATAAAATAAAAGCGGCTCAGGCTTGCGAGTGCTGCAAGGTCATCCACGGACAGCTCCTTAGCAAAATGCGAATTGATGTAGCTTGTGACAGCCGATATTGAATCCTTGTTATTGACGGAAGATAGTGCTGTGTCTTTATTGTCATTGCTTTTATCTTCTGCTCCACGCGAAAAGTCGGCGAGCATTTCCGTTATAGTCATGGACATGGATGCCTCGGCAGGAATTTTTCCGCACGAAAACGCAGCTACGAGAGTGGCAAGCCCTGTCGGTTCTCCGCAAAAAACAGGGGTGGCACTGTAATATATTCTGCTCAGATATTCGTAGTATTTCACGGCGGCGGCTCCGTCAATGTGAATCCAGTCAGCCTCCCAGCCCTCGTTGCTCTCATAACCGTGAGGTTCATAGCAATTTATCAAAACCGCTTGCCCTGATGTCACTTTGACGTCACTTCCCGAAGAGTGCACCGTGCAGCTACCGGAGCGCACATACATAATAAGGATGCTGTCGTAGCTGTTTCTGTTAAGCGCGTATCCCGCACAGTACACAAAATGTCCGATACACACAGGATAAACAAATGACGACACAGCCTCCTGAGTCGGAGTGTATATAAAATATTCGGATGTGTATTTTACCAGTTCTTCGCTTGTTCTCATGCGGAATCTCCATTCATGTTCACGCTAAAATTTATTATTTATGTCAGATTCAGGTGTAAAAACATGCAGCTTTGCTTTTTATATGTATGTCACGTTATATCTATGTATATCATCTCCGTTGTACGAAGCAAGTTATTCTAATGTCTCTGTAAAGCCTTCTTATATTTCCGCCACCGTTGCAGAATCAGCCCTCCATGGCTGTCTGCAACTCAGCCGGCATCCATGCCGTCTGTGGCTGCATTTTAAGCAGAGCCATAAGAATAACTAAGCTTCTTCCAAAAGTCGTGATATACATAGATATAACATGACATATATTAAGCCTGTGAAAGCATGTTTTTACATCTGAATCCATATAGCGTATTAATGCAAGTATAAGAGCAATTTTTATAAATATAACAGCAAATGACAGCAATGTCAACCGCACCGGAAAGTAGTATCATATACTCGGAACAAACTAGATAGATGCTGCGGATAAAAAATAAGACAGAATAGAAAAACAATATATCAAAACATATTTTAAGAAGCATATAAAAAGTATGATTACTGTATTTATTCATATCACGACTTTGGGGAGAAGCTTAGATGTTCTTATGGCTCTGCACAGTGAACAGCCAAAGTCAGCAAGGATGCTGACTTAGATGCCATAGGTCATGGATGACCGTTTGGCATCGTTGGCGGCAGATTGCAGAGCATTTATCAGAGCCGTTAGAACATCTTGCTTCGTACAAGGGAGCTGATATGGATAAATACAAGTAATTATACATTTATAAAATACATTTAATATGTATTGATTTTATGAGTTATCTGTCCTGTTTTTTATCCGCAGCATACGTGAATATATTTGGAGGTGCTTACATGAACAGAGTACATGTCTGGGAAGAAAAGGTCATAATCCCAACCTACGAGGCTGGCAAGCCTGACAAGAACCCGATGTTCCTTGAGAAGAGAGTGTATCAGGGAAGCTCGGGAAGAATATACCCGCACACGGTGATTGAGAAGATAAGCGACACGAAGGTCGATAAGGAGTACACGGCACTCTACCTTGAGAATGACTACATCAAGGTCATGATGCTGCCTGAGCTCGGAGGAAGAATACAGAGAGCCTATGATAAGACCAACGGCTATGATTTTATATACTACAACCATGTGATTAAGCCCGCGCTTGTGGGACTTGCGGGACCGTGGATTTCGGGAGGAATTGAGTTTAACTGGCCGCAGCATCACAGACCGAGCACATTTGATGCGGTCGAGTATTCCTATGCTGAGAACGAGGACGGAAGTGCGACCGTCTGGATGGGCGAGATTGAGAATATGTTCAGGACGGAGGGTGTGCTTGGCGTGACACTCTACCCCGACAAGGCATACATCGAGCTGTCGGCAAAGCTCTACAACAGGACGAATGTGCCGCAGACCTTCCTCTGGTGGGCGAACCCTGCGGTTGCGGTAAATGATGACACAATCTCCGTATTCCCCGAGGATGTCAACGCGGTGTATGACCACGGCAAGAGGGATGTCATAAGCTTCCCTTACGCTGAGGGCACCTACTATAAGCACAAATATGACCATGTAAATATAGCTCAGTACAAAAACATTCCCGTGCCGACCTCGTACATGGCGTACAGGTCTGATTACAACTTTATCGGTGAGTACGATTACGGAAAGCACGCGGGACTTCTGCACGTCGCTGACCATCACATTGCGCCGGGCAAGAAGCAGTGGACATGGGGCTGCGGCGACTTCGGAAAGGCGTGGGACAGGGCACTAACGGACGATGACGGTCCTTATATCGAGCTCATGACGGGTTGTTACACGGACAACCAGCCTGATTTTACATGGATGCTTCCGCAGGAGACGAAGAATTTCAAGCAGTATTTTATGCCGTATAAAAACATCGGTTACATAAAGAATGCGACTATTGACGCGGCGGTTAACGCGGTCTTTGATGAGACTGAAAAGAAACTCAACATTTTTGCGTACACGACGGCAGAGCAGAAGGGCGCGGCCGTAAAGGTGGAAAAGGACGGAATGGTGCTTTTTTCTGAGCAGACTGATTTGTCGCCTGCAAAGACCTACGAGGCACACATTTCCTTGGAGGATTTATTTGAAAAAAACGATAATACGTTAAATGAAGACGAGGATGCTATATTCGGAGTCAGGGTGAGTGTTAATGATGCCGACGGAAGAGAGCTCGTTTCCTACACCTTCACGAAGAAGCAGGAGACACCGATTCCGGAGCCTGCCAAGGCTGCACCGCTCCCGAAGGACTGCGAAACGACGGAGGATTTGTTCCTCTACGGCAGACATATCGAGCAGTACCGCCATGCGACATACCATGCGGAGGACTATTACCTCGAGGGCTTGAGGCGCGATGCGACTGATATAAGACTCAACAACGCTTACGGACTCTGCCTGCTCAGAAAATGTGATTTTGCAGGGGCGCAGAAGTATTTTAAGAGGGCGGTTGACAAGTCCATCCGCTCAAACCCTAACCCTTACGACCTTGAACCGTACTACAATCTCGGACTTTCGCTCAAATATCAGGGCAGGGACGACGAGGCTTACGACGCATTCTACAAATCAATATGGGGCGGAAGCTTTCAGGCACCCGGCTTTTATGAGCTCGCCTGCATAGATGTGAAGCGCGGCGATTTGAGAACGGCACTAGAGCACATTGACGAGTCGATTTTCAGGCAGTATCACTGCATGAAGGCGAGGGCGTTAAAGGAAAATATATTGAGACTTCTCGGAAAAGCTGCGGAGGCGGATGCACTCCGCGCGGAGAGCATAAGCATAGACCATTTATACGACAGAAAGCCTGAAAAAATCAATCACAATACGCTCATAGAGCTTGTGAACGACTGCTACGAGGCAGGGCTTTACAGACAGGGAATTGATTTGGCGCTCGAGTGGGTTGAGGTGCAGAAAAATAAGGGCGTTGATGAGAAAAATATTTATCCGCTTGTGCATTATTACATCGCGTATGGATACATGATGCTTGATAATGAGAAAAAAACAAGTGCCGGAAATGAAAATCCGGAAGATTTTTGCAGTATGGCAGAAAAATATTCACGGCTCGCCGAAAATGCCGTTGCGGACGGCTGTTTCCCGCACAGAATGGAGGACTATATTGTACTTTCATCGCTTGCAGAGAGGTTCGGGCTTGGAATGGCGCGTTTCTATCTGGGCTGTCTTTTATATGATAAGAGGGTTTACGAAGAGGCTGTTGCCGACTATGAGCTTGCGAGGGAAAAATGTCCTGATTTCCCTACGGTTCACAGAAATCTCACACTGGCGTATTACAATGTCTATAACGAGCCGCAGAAGGCTTACGATGAGCTTTTAAAGGCATTTGAGCTTGATGAGAGCGATTCGAGGGTTTACATGGAGCTTGACCAGCTTAGGAGAAGAATGAATTTTCCGCTTGAGGAGCGTCTTGCCGATATGGAGAAGCACCTTGAGCTTGTGCGCGACAGGGACGATATGTACCTCGAGTATGTGACCGTGTTAAATACGCTCGGCAGAAACAAGGAGGCGCTTGAGCTTATAGAGAAACGTCATTTCCATCAGTGGGAGGGCGGCGAAGGCAAGGTTGCGGCGCAATATTTGACATCACTTTACATGCTTGCTAAAAAGGCAATAGCCGACGGTGATTATGCGGAGGCGAAGAAGCTTCTCACACAGGCTGTTGGCGATTATCCGCACAATCTCGGCGAGGGCAAGCTCGAGTCGGCACAGGAGAACAATCTCTACTATCTTCTCGGTGTTGTATGTGATAAACTTGGAGAGAAGGAGTACGCGGAGGAGTGTCTTTTGAAGGCTGAAAAGGGACTCAGTGAGCCTGTCGGAATGATGTATTACAACGACCAGCCGCCTGAGATGATTTACTATCAGGGACTTGCGTTTGCTAAGCTTGGCGACACGGAGCAGGCGCAGGTGAGATTTAACAAGCTTGTCGATTACGGCAAAAAGCATATCGACGACGATGTAAAGACCGATTATTTTGCGGTATCGCTCCCTGACCTCTTAATTTTTGAGGAAAATTTAAACGAGAGAAACAAAAAACACTGTCTGTTCATGATGAGCTTAGGTTTCAAGGGGCTCGGAATGACGGAAAAATATAATGAATGTGCCGAAAAACTGCTTGCCATGGATAATGCACACCAGGGAATAAGGGTACACGGCGGAAAGTAAATTCTATTTTGGACACGGAGGATGTTATGCACTCATACAGCTACAATCAAAATTATCTGACATGTGACGGCAAGCCGATTCTGCCCGTCATGGGAGAGTTTCATTTTTCGAGATATCCGAAGGAGGAGTGGGAGCAGGCGCTTCTTAACATGAAGCGCGGAGGAGTCGAGATTGTCGCGACCTATGTTTTCTGGATTCATCACGAGGAAAAAAGGGGCGAGTGGGACTTCACGGAAAACAGATGTCTCAGGGATTTTCTTGCCTGCTGTCAAAAGGCGGGGCTCATGGTGTGGCTTCGCATCGGACCTTGGGCTCACGGCGAGTGCAGAAACGGAGGATTTCCCGACTGGCTCGTGGCTATGGAAAAGGAGGGCGCGGTCAAGCTTCGCGAAAATGATGAAAAATATCTCGCCCTTGTCGATGAATTTTATTCAAGGATTGGTGAGCAGACGGCTGGCTTCATGTACAAGGACGGCGGACCTGTCATCGGAATCCAGATTGAGAACGAGTACGGTCACTGCTGTGGAGGACCATCTGAACAGTCGGACAGAATGGCGCATATGTGTACACTTAAGAAGATGGCACAGGATGTGGGACTTGTCACTCCGTATTATTCAGCTACAGGCTGGGGAGGTGCGTGTGTGCCTGAAGGATTCCTTGCCGTTCTCGGCGGTTATGTCGATGCACCTTGGGCTGAGCACACGCATGAGCTTGAGGCGAGCGAGAACTTCCTTTTCAAGCCTTTTCATGACGACACCAACATTGGTTCTGACTTGGCAAATGGCGGTTCATCATTTACTTTTGACATTAATAAGGTTCCGTATCTGACGGCGGAGCTTGGCGGAGGGCTTCAGGTGACGGCGCACAGGCGCACCTATCCGTATGCGAAGGACATCGAGGCGCAGACGGTCTGCATGCTCGGTGCGGGTGCGAACCTCATCGGCTACTATATGTATCACGGCGGCGTGAATCCCGACGGAAAATACTCCACGCTTCAGGAGTCCAAGGCGACAGGCTACAACAACGACCTTCCCGTAAAAAGTTATGATTTCCAGACATGTCTCAGGGAGAACGGACTCCCATCAGAAAGCTTTTATAAGCTGAGAAAATATCATACTTTTATAAAGTCGGTTGAGAATATTCTCGCCCCCGCAAAGGTTTATCTTCCATCGAACATTCCCGAGCCAAAGAGTGCGGAGGATATGGAGACGCTGAGAGCCTGCTTAAGATATAACGAGGAGCTCGACTGCGGATTCCTTTTTATAAACAATCACCAGAGAAAGCGCCACATGACCAAGAAGCGCGTTACGGCTGATATGCCGCTTGAATTCTGCGTCAGACGAAGGAATGAGGATTGTTGTGGCAATAAAGTATGTGCTTCGGATAATCAAAATGTGACAGAGCAGGATGTCGATATCATATTTAATAATATCAATATAGCTTCCGATGCGGTTCTTGTGATACCGTACAATCTCCCCGTAAAGACGGGCACTGCAGAGCTTCGGCTCACGCACACCAACGCGTCCTACCTCGGATGCTTCGGAGGAAAATACTATTTTTATTCCGATGAGCCCGAGAGCGATGTGTATTTTGAGTGGAGTGATAATGCTGACCACGCTGACATCGTGAGACTTCTCACAACACATGATGCGGAGCACTTTATCGTAAATGACGACGGCACTGTGGGGATGCTGCCTGACATTCATTTTGAGAAGGCGGGGGAGATAAGTGTAACTGAAAAAGGTCATGTTCGTAAGTGTATAAGCGGTGACGAAAATGTGGATGGCAAGCCTGAGAAATCCGCTGCTTGTGTATATAATGCAAAAAATAAGCCAAAAGAATATGAGTTAAACCTTGAATACGATGAGAAAAAACTCTTTTCGGGTGACATTTTCCTCGAGCTCGATTTCGGCGGTGACAGGGCTGAGTTGTATGCCGACGGAAAGCTCATCGACGACTGGTTCTCGAACGGCGAGCTGTGGCGGGTTGCATTAAAACGATATGGTTATCCTGAAAAGCTTGTCTTGAAGCTGTATCCGTTCGACGACAAGGTCTATTATGACCTCAAACCTAAGAAGGAGTGCAGGCTTAATGAGACAAAGTTGGTGCATGTCCGTTGTGATTCTGAGAGCTCGAAGAACGGGGAAATCACATCTATGATATAATGAGCACAAGAGAGTCAGAGGGAGCTTGCTCACTCTTGACGAGCGGTGAAATTATTGAGTGAGCTGTGCTCACGACATAAATAAAGGAGGGCGTATACTGATGACATTCGAAATAAGTGACAACAGCATATATTTTTGCAGGGCAGGTGAGACAGGACGGCTGAGTGCGTGCGGTGATAACAGCATACGATTTCAAGCGAGCGCGTCGGTAAAGCTTGTGGAGCAGAACTGGACACTTATGCCAAGAAAGGCTGCCGCGAGGGCATGGCTTGAGGAGAACGGCAATACTAAGGAGGCATTTATCGAGGTCGGTAATCTAAGGGCAAGGCTTGAGGAGTGCGGACGCGTAACATATTTTCGCGATGGCGAGGAGATACTTCGCGAGCAGCCGGAGCTCACCTTTAATATGGGCTATCGCCATTACAAGAGCAAGGAAAGTAACTTGTGGAGTATTCGTGTCACTTTTGAGGCACGCGAGGATGAGGATTTTTACGGGCTTGGACATGAGAGAATGAATGTGTTCAGCAAGAAGGGCTGTACGGTTGATTTGCGTCACCTGAACACAAAAGCCTCCATACCGTATGTGTACTCCTCGCTCGGCTACGGTTTTATATGGAATATGCCATCGACCGGAACAGTTGAATTGGGACGCAACAGAACGAGGTGGAATAGCGATTGCGCGAAGGGCATGGACTATGTTGTGATTGGCGGAAACCCGAGACAGGTTACGGCAGAGCTTGCCGACCTCACGGGACATGCGCCGAATATGCCGGAGTGGGCACTCGGCTTCTGGCAGAGCAGACTGCGCTACGAGGACGAGGAGACTGTCCTTAAAGTGGCAGAAAGATACAAACAGTTGGGAATTCCGCTGTCTGTCATCGTTATCGACTATTTTCACTGGACTGAGCAGGGCGACTATAAATTTGATCCTAAATATTGGAAGAATCCTAAGGCTATGGCTGACAGGCTGCATGAGATGGGGACAAGGCTCATGGTGTCCATGTGGCCTACAATAAATGAGAATAGTGAGAACTATGCACACATGCTGGACAACAATATGTTGATACGAACCACAAGGGGTGCTAACCGCGTGTTTGAATTTTACGGTGCGCAGGCTGAAATCGATCCGATGAATCCACAGACGAGGGAGTATGTTTGGAGCAGGCTGAAGGAAAACTACTTTGACAATGGAGTTGACTGCATGTGGTTTGATGAGGCTGAGCCTGAGATACATCCGCAGGATTTTGACAATCTGGTATTCTATGAGGGGACGGGCGACGAGGTTGCACTTCTGTATCCGTATTATTACGAGAAGATGGTCTATGACGGCATGAAGTCCGAAGGAATGGATGAAGTTGTCACTCTGTCGCGCTGTGCATATCTTGGCTCACAGAAGTTCGGAGCTGTAGTCTGGTCGGGTGACGTGGCATCCACCTTTGAGAGCCTTACTGAGCAGGTGAAATCAGGACTTAACATGGCAATGTGCGGTATTCAATGGTGGAACACGGATATAGGTGGCTTCTACGGTGGTGATATTACATCGGATTATTTTAAGGAGCTTATAGTGAGATGGTTTCAGTACGGAGTATTTTGTCCTGTCATGCGGCTTCACGGAAGCAGACTTGGTGCTGACAGAAGCAGGGACATCAAGGAGCCTACGGGTGGCGACAATGAGATATGGAGCTTTGGCGAGGATAATCTGCATATACTTTCAGAACTTGTAAAACTCAGATACCGTCTTGTGCCGTATATTAAGAAGCATATAGACATAGCCTCTGAGACGGGAGCACCGATTATGCGTCCGCTGTTTTTTGACTATCCGGACGATAAAAAATGCTATGTGACGGGCGACGAGTATTTGTTCGGAAGCGATATACTGTTTGCACCTATCACGAAGCAGGGACAGACGGTAAGAAAGGTGTACCTTCCGGTTGGAAGCTGGATATTGACTAAGGATGGCAGCAGGCATGCAGGAGGACGGGAGTACGAGGTGACGGCTCAGATAAGTGAGTTTATCGCGTTTGTCAGGGATGGCAGCGAGGTGCTTGATGCTTTTAACATTTCCACAAAGCGGTGACGGACAAGGACAATGAGGCGATAATTGTATGGCTTAAATATCTCTGCGATTATGAGAAAACAGTGTAAGAAAAAGGGACGGTGTCTTGGGAAAAGCACCGTCCTTTATCTGTGTGATGGTTACAGGCACAGCTTAATAATACTGCACGTCCTCGCTCCGCAGCGCGGCATCCGCCCATGCAGGCCTTTCATCGGAGCCCGCGAGCCCGTCCGAGTGAACCTTGCCTTTGCCGAACACATAGTTTCCGTCAGCGTCAAACAAAAGCTCAATCCAGCCGTTGTCTGTGACCGTTCCGCCGACGAAAATTACACTTTTGCTGCCATCGGAGTTTGCAAGCTCATATCTGTAATAAGTGCTCTCACTGCAAAGGTCAGTGACATCCTCGCGGACATCGCCGAGCACAAAATAGAGCCGTCCGTCGGAAACCTCCGTGTACTCCGTGTCGGATATTTCAAAGGAAAACTTTACCATATTGTCGGTCTTCTCATAGATTATCTCGGCACCGTCGGCACTGTGGAAAATGTGCGTCAGGTATTCGGCGGCATTGACGATAGCCGCTCTGGTCGGTGGAACGACAAAAAGCAAGGCGATGAATGTGGCGGCGCAGGCGGCGTAACGCATCCAAGTGTAATTACGCTTTCGTGCATGTAGAAGATTATTTTTGATTGTCATTTTTGCTTCGGAATCCATCTCAAGCTTATCAAATGTGGTTTTAATTAAATTTTCCATAATCATTCCTCCAATCTTTTTTTCAATTCATCCTTGCCCCTGCTTATACGCATTGCAACGGCAGATTCGGATATTTGCAGAATTTTTGCAATTTCCTTATAGGTGTAACCTTCGTAAAAATGAAGATACACGGGGACTCGCTGAATGTCGGGAAGCTGCATGAGCTCATCATAGAGCTGCCGTTCGTCGTCGGTAAACGAGTCTGAAGTGCTCAGGCCTTCCATGACCTCGTCATAGTCATCCGTATTTTTTGCGCGCTTGGATTTTAAATAATCTTTGCATAGGTTGGCGGTCATTTTAAAAAGGTATGATTTTTCGGAGCTGCTGTTTATCGCTATGTTTTTTGACAACAATTTCAAAAAGACATCCTGAACAATATCCTCCGCCTCTTGCTTTGAGCCCGTGTACGAGACGGCAAATCGGTACAGGTCGTCCGCATACGAATCAAACAGGGTTAGTATTCTGTCGGTTTTCACTCACGCTCCTCCTTGGTTTTTGGTGTATTTTGCATTTATGAGCACTCATGAGTTTTTTGCTGCTCATATATATAACGATTCAGGAATAGGATTTCTCACAAATCATTCTACAAAAGATGAGCCGGATGTGGTATACTAAATGCAAATGTATTAATATTTTTGTGAATAAAAACATGGAGGGCTGGTTTTATGGAACTTATGGATTTGATGAGAACTAACAGGACATATCGCCGTTTTAAGCAGACAGCGGTTTCGGATGAGATAATCGGCGAGATTATTGAGGCGGCACGCAACGCGTCAAGCGCGGCTAACAGGCAGCCTCTCAGCTATGTGGTGGTGAAATCCCCGGAAAAGGTTGCCGAGGTATTTGCACTCACCAAGTGGGCAGGCTATCTTCCGCCAGAGCAGGGACAGCCAAAGAAAGGTGAGGAGCCTGTGCTTTTCATCGGAGTTGTCGTGAACACGGACATCAATAAGAATGCCGACACCGATGCGGGACTTGCCATTGCCAACATGAGACTTGCGGCGTGGGCGCACGGAGTCGGAAGCTGCATCATAGGCGCGTGCGACAGGCAGAAAATTTCCGAGATATTCGGACTCACCGACAATCAGGCGTTACATACGGTCATAGCCTTTGGCTATCCGTCACACACAAGCCGCATTGAGGACATGAAGGACGGCGACGTGAAGTACTATCTGGATGATAACAGGGATTATGTCGTGCCGAAGCGAAGAGTGTGCGATGTGGTGAAGGAAATTTAAGAACATTAAATTTAGGACGGTTTTAAATGAAATACATGACCTTTAACTCATCCTGCTCATTTGCCGGTATCGCTAATATGCTTGAGCGCATGGGGCATGATTACGAAGATTATCAAGTCGCCGCAGGCATGGAACTTCCGTATATTGTTGCGCGGGACAATGGCGGCTGCATAGCGGGGGCGATGCTGCAGGAGAAAAAATATTTTGACATTTTTTTAAAGAAAATCGGTTATGAGCTTACAGAGGAAAAGATAAGCAGGCAGAAAGTTTTTTCGTATTTGAAGGAAACAAAGAGCTGCGCGATGCTGGGAATAAAAATCGATGAGAAGCACAAGCATGCCGTTGTTTACACAGGTAATGACGGTGATGTACTGCTGTTCATCAACAATAAACACAGGAAATCTGATGAGCCGTGTGAGATGAGGCTTGATGAAGGGGAATTGCTGCAACGCCTGGATGAGGTGACAGTCGTCGCATCGTTAAAGCCTTATGAGGGCGGGGCGGTTGATCCGCTCCCTTATATGCAGGAATCGCTTGAATGTCTGGACGAGCTGTACTCAAAAACAGAACAATTTTCGTCAGAGCATCAATCAAGGGAAAATGTTTTAAATACGGTGGATACATTGTTCCGTCCGCTGCTTCTTGATTCAGCTGCGATGATGGAGCTTGCAGGTGCATCGTCGGTGGCGGAGAGCATCAGGGCTCAGCAGAAAAAATATATTGCTGCGGTGTTCAATGGGCAGGCAGAGCGTATAAGGCTGTGCGATTATATTGATATTGCACAGATAAAAAATATAGTTGATGAGTGGAAAAGGCTGACAGAGGAAAGAATCGATAAATTAAAAAGGACAGTTTATTCATGAAAAACGGCACTCCATTTATGAAAAAAGAAGAGATAATAAAGCTGATAAAGTATGTTGCCGGTTCTGTGGCGGCAGTGCTGTTATCCGTGGCGGTCGGGCTTCAATTTGCTTACGCGGCGGGAATCATAACGCTTCTGACCATTCAGGATACCAAGCGGGAGACGGTGAGAATTGCCGTTAAGAGGGTTGTTATTTTTTTCATAATGACGGTTCTCTCGGCAGCGATATTTCCGCTCGCAGGGTATCATGTGTGGGCATTTGGAATTGTGCTGATTCCGTATCTTGCCTGCTGTATCGTGCTTGATATGAAGGAGGCGATTGCTCCAATAGCGGTGCTCTGCACGCACTATATCTCGGCGGCAAGCTGTTCGACATCGATGATACTCAACGAGTTCCTTATTCTTGTGATAGGTGCGGGAGTCGGAATTCTGCTCAACCTTTTCATGCCGGACAGCAGGAGGAGGCTTGTCGAGTACCGCCGTATGGTTGACGATAAGATGGTACATATTCTAAAGAGAATGTCGCTGTACATGGAGCGCGAGAACAAGTCCGACTACACGGGCGAATGCTTTGACGAGCTCGACAGGCTGCTTGACGACCTGAAAAAGGAGGCACTGTACTATATGAACAACCATTTTCTCGGAGAAAATGATTATTATTATGAGTACATGCAGATGCGCGCGAGACAGTGCGGAATTCTAAAGAGGGTGTACTCGGACATAGTCAGGCTTACGACGACACCGCAGCAGACTAAGGCATTGTCCGAATTTGTGGGAAGGATTGCTGACGAGTTCAATGAGGCGAACGATGTACAGGAGCTTATGGCGGGACTGGAGACGCTTCGCAAAGCCTATACCGCCTCTGAGCTTCCGAAAAGCAGGGAGGAATTTGAGAACAGGGCGATGCTCTACCATATCATGGAGGATATGA
>FR895416.1 GCA_000435595.1 Firmicutes bacterium CAG:882 | reverse complement strand
TACACGATTAAGTTCATAGAGCACGTTTTGGCACCTGAATCGTAACAGGAAACTCTTTGTTTTCAATCCTGTAAAAATTAAACTTATCTAAATTAGCAACGAAACGGCTTGAAAAAGGCTAAAATAAAATATATATTATATACAGCCCAAAGAATGTATTGGCCGGGTTTAAATACGGAATACTTTAATAAAGATGAGAATTGTGGGAGCACGCAGTGCGGAGCAATTCGATATCATAGAGGTCAAAATACCTTTTGGCTTCAACATCATCGTAAGAGATTAAAAAAGCGGGAGAGGATTTGATATGCATACTCTTTATCGGGCACATATCATATGACATCCGCTTGACTAAAAAAGAAACAGAGGTAATGAAGGTGCTGAATGTAGAGAACTTGACATTGAGTGTAAATGACGGGGATGGCAGAAAAAGTCTGCTGAATAATATATCATTTCATGTGGATGACGGGGAGATGTTAGTTATAACAGGTCCTAACGGCGGAGGCAAGTCGACGCTTGCCAAGGCTCTTATGGGAATTGAGAGGGCGGATGGCGGTAAGATAGAGTTAAACGGCGAGGATATCACGGAGTATGATATCAATCATCGCGCGAATGCAGGTATAGGCTACGCCTTCCAGCAGCCGCCGAGATTTAAGGGAATGACGGTTGCAAGGCTTCTCACAATTGCGGCGGGAAGGGAGCTTGCCGAGTCTGAGTGCTGCAAGCTGCTCACGGATGTAGGGCTTTGTGCCAGAGACTATATCGGACGTCAGGTGGACGGAACACTATCGGGTGGTGAGATGAAGAGAATAGAGATTGCTTCCGTGCTTGCAAAGGAGCATTCGCTGTGTATATTTGATGAGCCTGAGGCGGGGATTGATTTGTGGAGCTTCTCGATGCTTATCGGAAAATTTGATGAGATTCACAAGCAGAAAAAGCAGAGCCTTATCGTAATCTCACATCAGGAGAAAATCATCAATATGGCGGACAGAATCATGATTATTGATAATGGTTCAATAACAAAAATCGGGACAAGGGATGAGGTTTTGCCTTATCTTGAAGGAACGGGAAGATGCCGTAAGTGTATGGACAGAGTGGAGGGCAGAGCATAATGGTACAGCTTGACAGTGTTACACAGGAAGTGCTTGACGTAATTAATGACAAGAGGTTCAGCCGGACGGGAGCGTTCAATTTAAGGCAGAACGGAACATCAATCTGTCACGGAGACAGCGAGCATATCAAGATTAAGAAGAAGGCTGACAAGCCGGGAATTGATATTTACATTGACGGCAAAACGAGGGGTGAGGCGGTTTACATTCCCGTCGTTGTCAGTGTGTCGGGAATGAAGGACCTGGTGTACAATGATTTTTACATTGAGGACGGTGCGGACGTTGAGATAATTGCGGGCTGCGGAATACACAACAGCGGATGCAACGAGAGCAGACATGACGGAGTCCACACCTTCCATGTCGGAAAAAATGCAAATGTGCGCTACGAGGAGAAGCACTACGGCGAGGGAAACGGAAGCGGTACAAGGGTTTTAAATCCCGTGACGAATATTTTTGTCGGAGAGAACTCGGTGTTCACGCTCGACACGGCGCAGATAAAGGGCGTCGACTCGACGATAAGGGAGACGAAGGTTGAGCTTGATAAGAATGCCAGACTCTATGTCACTGAGCGTCTTATGACCGAGGGGGAGCAGACCGCGGAGTCGGACATTGAGGTTCAATTAAACGGTGCTGACAGCTCCGCACAGATAGTCTCAAGGTCGGTCGGAAAGGGCAGGTCGGTTCAGACCTTCCACCCGATGGCTGTCGGCAACGCCAAGTGCCACGCACACATACAGTGTGACTCGATTATCATGAACAACGCCGAGGTCGGTTCAATACCTGAAATCAGGGCAAAAAATATCGACGCGGCGATAATTCATGAGGCTGCAATCGGCAGAATCAACGATGAACAGCTCGTTAAGCTGCGCACACTCGGACTCACCGAGGAGGAAGCGGAGAGCGTAATTATTCAGAACTTTCTCAATTAGCTTTCAGGCTTTGTCCGCCGCGCACCTTGCTGCGGTATTCGCGCGGAGAGAGCTTTACAGTGTTTTTAAATATATGTGAGAAGCTGTGAGTGTCGCTGTAGCCGAGCTGTTCACTCACGGCGGCTATTGGCGTGTCGGTATATTCCAAAATATGCTTGGCACGCTTTATCATTTCCGCTTTGAGATGTTTTTTCAGGGACTCGCCCGTCTCGAGGGTAAAACAGTGCGTGAGGTATTTTTCGTTGTACTTAAAATGTGCGGCGACGGCTGATACCTTTAGCTCCTCACATGGCGCAAGCTGTATGTAAGAGAGAATCCGGCGGCACAGCTCGGCACTGTTGCCTGTGGATATATTTTTCCCGCCATTCTTGATTTCAAGCAGGATTATTGCCATGATGTGGTTGGAAATCTCCTTTGAGAGGTTCTCGTCGGAGAGCAGGGCATAATATTTTTCAATGGTGTCGATATCTTTATATTGACCAAAGACCGGATAGCTTTCGCCGTCTGCTATGTCACCGTACCAGTGAAAATAGTGAAAGGTGCACTTCGAGGCTTTCCAGCCGTGCTGATTTTCACAGGGCGGGGTTATGACGTATTCGCCCGTCCTTACGGTGTAATTGTTGTCATCGTCCGAGATGTACAAAGTTCCGCTCGTCACATAGAAGAGCTCAAAGCTCGTCATGCGGCGGCTCATGTGCATCCAGTCGGCGTCAGGAGCGCAGAATGTTCCGTGCATCATAAATTCTATTCCCGTACTCAATTCAAAATTCATAATATATAACCTTTTTTCACTTTTTTACTATGCTTTTTGCATTTACTTATCATCACATGTAGTATAAACTTATTTACATATCAGGTCAAGAAAGTCTAACGGAGGGCGGTAAAAGATATGAAAGAACTTATTTTATCGAATGATGCATATAGGATGAATTGGATTGATGGAACTGTGGAATGGGGAACAGTAAAATCCATAGATGAAATTAAAGTGAAGGTGGAAAGCAGGAGAACCGGCGATTTAGTGGAGGAAAAATATACATTTATCAACATATCTGACAGGGATGTATTTACTTCACTCACTGATATAGGAATTTATACGCCGTTTAATGATGACTATGTTGACGCACAGACATGTCTCAAGCATAGGTGTCATACACATATATGGTGTGGACAAAATGTATCATATATTATGGCTATGAGAATGGGAGGAGAAGCACCGAATCTTGGACTTGTTCTAACTAAGGGGTCGCTGTCGGGGTACAGTGTTGAGAGAGATTTAACAAAAATGAGCAATGATAGAGGAGATTTTATATTGCATCCGACACCATTTTCACTTGCACCCGGTGAAAGTTATTCCGTGGAGTGGACGTTGTTCCCTTTTAGCAGCAAAGAGGATTTTTTTAAACAGGCAAATAAACATTGTGGACATTTTGTCAGAATAGAAGCGGACAGATATGTGATCTTCAAAGGGGAGAGTATTAATGTGGTAATTACACCTGAATTTGTATATAACAGGGATAGCGTAAGGATTTTTGAGAATAATGTTCAGATACAGCCTGAATATGCGGGAGACGGAATTATTATAAAAAAGCAGGCTGATACCGTAGGTGAACTCAGATATGATATTTATATAGATGGCGTAAGAACTTACTGCTGTCTGCTTGTACAGCCTGAATTTACAGAGCTTGTGAGGACGAGATGCCATTTCATTGTGAATAAACAGCAGTACAATAATTCGAAAAGTCATCTGGATGGAGATTATCTCATATATGATAATGAAGAAATGCATATGATGTATTCACCGAAAAATGATTATAACGCCGGGCGTGAGCGCGTGGGTATGGGAATTATGCTGGCTAAATATTTACAGAATTATGAAGATGACACAGTTGATAAATCGTTGAGAAAATATATCTCCTTTGTAAGGCGTGAGCTGGTAAACGAGGATACGGGAGAGGTATACAATGACTATATGAATGATAACAGCTATAAGCGTTTATATAATGCCCCGTGGTTTGCTCTTTTTTATACGGAATTGTATATGTTATATAAGGATAAAAAGTATCTTATGGTGTCGTATCGTATAATCAGACATTTTTATGAGGATGGCGGTACATATTTTTACGCTATAGAGCTCCCTGTTATTCCGATGGCAGCAGCATTCAGGGAAGCAGGTATGGAGAAAGAACTTGAGGAAGTTACGGGATATTTTAGGGGTCACGCGGATTTGATGCTTAAAACCGGAACGGATTATCCAAAATCGGAGGTTAACTATGAGCAGAGTATTGTAGCTCCGGCGGCACAGATTTTGGAGGAAACCTATATTTTGACAGGTGATAAAAAGTATCTTGCCGGAATAGAACTTCAAAAATCAATCCTTGAGTTGTTTAACGGAAATCAACCGGATTATCATTTGAATGAGGTGGCTATACGTCACTGGGATGGGTATTGGTTTGGAAAACGAAGACTTTATGGGGATACTTTTGTACATTATTGGAGTGCACTTACAGGTATAGTGTTTGAAAATTATATGAAAATTACGGGTAACACAGATTATGCGGCAAGGGCGGATAAATCACTGAGAGCCGTATTATCAATGTTTTATCCTGATGGCAGAGCTACATGTGCATTTGTATATCCTGTGACAGTGAATGGCGAGAGAGCACATTATGCAGACAGCTATGCAAATGACCAGGATTGGGGGCTTTATTATGCGATGAGATATTTGCAGTAGGAAAGTGTCATGGGTAGTGATGCCAATATAAGTAATTGCTGAAAATATAGATGAAAGTGGAGCTTAGCGCATGATAAAATATCCTGATTACGACAACTGCATAGCGGGCATTCCAAATTCCGTTTTAAAGAGCATGGGACTGGAGCCCGGCAGAAGAACCTTGGAGCTGCTCGACAGACATTTGGAGGGCAGAAGTTACGAGAACGTGGTGGTAATTTTGCTTGACGGAATGGGAAAAAATATAATGGATGCGAATTTGTCGAAGGACGGATTTTTTGCCTCGCATCTTGCGGGAACCTTCAGTTCGACATTTCCGCCGACGACGGTTGCCGCGACGACATCCATACAGAGCGGCATGGAGCCGTGTGAGCATGGGTGGCTTGGCTGGGACTGCTACTATCCGCAGATAGACAAGAATGTGACGGTTTTTTTGAATAAAGAGACAGGGACGGATGAGCAGGCGGAGAGCTACAATGTCGCGTGGAGATATTGCGGCTACGAGAGCACGGTCGACAGGCTTTTGAAGGCGGGCGTGCAGGCATATAACGCAATGCCGTTTTTAGAGCCGTTTCCCGACACGTTTGAGAAGATATGTGACAGAATCGCCGGGCTTTGTTGGCAGCCGGGGCGAAAGTACATATACAGCTATTGGAGGGAGCCTGACCACATTATGCACGAGAAGGGGTGCTTCTGCACTGAGTCGAAGGAACTTTTGCGAAAGCTTGAAAAGCAGGTAAACGAGCTGTGCAAAAGGCTTGAAAAAGCTGAAATGCCGCAGAAGGAAGGCGAAAGTTACGATATCTCCGGAGTGGGCGGCGGCAAAAAGAATCTGGTCATAGTGACAGCCGACCACGGACATATTGACACCAGGGGCGTGGCGCTCACGGACTATCCTAAGCTGTGCGAGTGTCTGCTAAGACTTCCGTCGATTGAGCCGAGAGCACTCAATTTTTTCATAAAGCCGGGGATGGAGGAGCGGTTTGTAAGCGAATTTAACAGGAGATTTTCCGATAAATTCCTGCTGCTTACGAAAGAGGAGGTGCTCGAGAGGAAGCTTTTCGGAGAGGGTGCGGAGCATCCGGCGTTTCACGATATGTTAGGTGATTATCTTGCTGTTGCGACGGGGGATTTGTGCATTTATAATACACGGGAGGAAGCGGATTTCTTCATCGGCGCGCATGCGGGACTCACGGCGGAAGAGATGACTATACCGCTTATATTGGTTGAATGTTAGCAGATAGAGGTTTTTAAGAAGTATTTATCAAGAGGAAAAGGGACACATATGAACGAATTACAGCAATATTTATCAATAATCTTGGAGACTGATTTTAATAAGATAATAATAAGCAATCCTGCCAGCAAGTCGGAGGAGTACCAGAAGCTCGTGATTGAACGCAGGAAGGATTTCTGCCAGATTTCCAAGTACACGCAGAAGCAGGTTTTCCATGAGAATGTGAAAAAAGAGCAGCTTGCGGACAGATGTGTGGAGCTTATCGCAGGGCATTACAGACAGGTGAACGCGATGACTGCCGATGCGGAGCACATCATACTCATTTCAAAGAACGGCAAGTGCAATTATAAGGTAAAGAGGCTTGCGACCGAGGCGATAAAGGCGTCAAAAGGCGTTGGCGCAGGCAGTGTAAAAGAAACTGCGGCAGGGGGAATGACCTTGGATAATGGTCACAACCGCAGAAAGAACTACATTCTGAGCGAGGGCATGAGCATCGAGCCGCTGGTGGATATGGGAGTATTCACCAAGGACGGCAGAGTTGTCAATTCGATGTATGACAAGTACAAGCAGATTAACCGTTTTGTCGAGATTCTCAACGATGAAATATCAAATCTTAAGGTGAAAAAGTTAAATGTCATTGATTTCGGCTGCGGTAAGTCGTATCTCACATTTGTTGTCTACTATTATCTGACCGAGGTTATGGGGCTTGAGGTCAATATGATAGGGCTCGATTTGAAGGCAGATGTCATAGAAAAGTGCAACAGGGCAGCGGAGAAATATCATTACGACAAGCTTCATTTTGAGCTTGGGGATATCAACGGGTATAAGGCTCCGTTTGATGTCGACATGGTGATTACGCTTCACGCGTGCGACACCGCCACGGACTTTGCGCTTTTCAATGCGATTCAGTGGAAGGCTAAAATGATATTTTCGGTGCCGTGCTGCCAGCATGAGTTCAACAAGCAGATGAAGCCATCAACGCTTCCTATTATGTCACGCTACGGAATAATCAAGGAGCGCTTCGCGGCGCTCGCGACGGATGCGGTGAGGGCAAATCTTCTCGAGTACAGCGGCTACAGAACCCAGCTTCTTGAGTTCATCGACTTTGACCATACGCCGAAGAACATTCTCATAAGAGCCGTGTACCGCCCGATTGTACCGAAGTCCGTGAAGGAGAATGCGCTCAATGAGGTGCACGCACTTATGAAGGAGTTCGCGTTCGAGCCGACGCTTTACAAGCTGCTCGAAATAGGAAAGCAGCAGTAAAAAATGTTAGAAATCAGGTGATTGCGAAATATCAAATAATTATGATTTACAAAGTTTCGCAATTATCTGAATATCAAATATATTTTAAGGAGGACACAATCATGAACGAGGTAATGAAGAACATACTTACAAGAAGAAGCACCCGCAAGTTTACGGATGAGCAGGTTCCGAAGGAAATTCTCAAGGATATTGTTGACGCGGCTTTACATGCACCGTCGGGAATGGGAAAGCAGTCATGGAGCTTCACGGTTGTAACCAACAAGGACGTTATTTCACGCCTTGCCGAGACTATGAGAGTGGCACTCGGAAGAGAGCACTACGATATGTACAAGCCGACCGCGCTCATCATTCCGTCCAATCTCCGCGAGAACCCTCTCGGAAGGGACGACAATTCCTGTGCGCTTGAGAACATTTTCCTCGCGGCACATTCCTACGGTGTCGATTCCGTGTGGATTAATCAGCTCGGAGCTGTCTGTGATGATGAGAAGGTCAGGGCGATGCTTGATGAGTTCGGCATTCCGTCAGACCATGTAGTGTACGGAATAGCTGCACTCGGCTATGCTGCACCTGACGCGCCTTACAAGGACAGAACCTATGCGGGTGAGGTAAGATATATCGACTAGTACCCGTTGGCGTGCGAGGTTATTACATTGCCGGACACGGCAACAGCAAGGTCTGCCGTCTGCCTTGATTCATTGATTTTAGCTCAGTGGTTTTGCTTGTCAATAAAGCGACTGCGTTCATGAGCAAGTAGCGGAAGCGGATTGCGAATGTCCGCTTTACAATAATTCCGTGGGTTTTTATTTTTTCATGTGTATAATTAGGTAAAGGACGAAGGTAAAACACAGGATAATATATGATGAATCCGAGGGGGAGGCTTGATGGTGCAGGAACAAGAGATAATTGAACTGCTGCATAAAAGAGACGAGAAGGGCATTGCCGAGCTGCTTAGGCATTACGGACCTTTGATTAAATATGTTATAGCACCTATTCTTGAGAGCCCGCAGGACAGGGAGGAATGTCTTGGCGAGACAGTGATGAAGATTTGGGACAAAATCGGGCAGTTTAATGAGCAGAGGGGAAGCTTCAAGGCGTGGGTTACTTCGATAGCAAGAAACACGGCACTCAATCACAGAAGAAAAAATGAGACACACGGCGGCGAGGAGCTCTTAGAGAGCGTGCCCGCGGGTGAGGCGACACCTGAGGAGCAGGTTTTACGGAACGAGAGACGCGAGGAACTGAAACGGGCATTGTACAGACTGTCAGCCAAGGACAGGGCTTTGTTTTACAGGAAATATTACTACTGCCAGTCAATAGAGCAGATTGCAGCCGAGGCAGGAATGACAAAGCGGGCTGTTGAGGGCAGATTGTACCGCATAAAGAAGCAGCTTCGGCAGATTTTAGGGGGTGAGTACAATGGGTAAAGCACAGTGGAATAACCTTGATGACAATGAACTCGAGCGCACATTGACGGAGAGCATTGACGAGCTTCCGATGGAGGATGTCGTAGAGAATGTCGTACCGTTAAAGAGTGCGATGCTGTATGTGCTCGCAGGGCTTGTGTTAAGCTCGGTTGTCTTTAGCTTTTTTAAGCTCAATTACATACTTCCTACGGTCGGGGCGGTGCTGTCGTTTCTCGGTTACCGTAAGCTGAAGTCGGAGAATAAGTACTTTTCTGCCTGCTATGCTATTGAGCTTGTGAGCCTCATATATATTTTAGCGGTGCTGATTCTGAACACGATGACGCTCGGCACGGATGTTCATGTGAAAAATGTGCTTAAAGTTATAAGTCATGTAATGGCAGCGGTGAGCGTTGTGGGAGTGCTGTGTCTGTGGCTCGCCTTGAGACAGGTTCAGAAAAAAGCGGGCTTGGAGCCGGGAGCGTATGCGGTCTTAGCACTTGCAGGCTTGTATGCGCTTGTGGGGCTGCTCGCAGTATTCGGTTACGGCAGTGTCCATCTCATCACGATGGTTATTGCAATCGCTGTCTTTGTGATTCTCATTCGGGCGATATATAAGCTTCCGAGGGAGCTTGACGAGGCGGGGTATCTTGTGAGAACGTCGCGGATAATTATTCCTGATAAAGCGATTGTGATAGCGGTGTTGGCGGTGCTTGTGACAGGCGGAGCCTGCGGATATATGTTCGGAAACGGCTACAGGATGTCTTGGAGCATACGGGATGATGTGCAGCAGGGTACGGATGTTGAAGGTATAAGTGAGAGTCTCATAAGGCAGGGCTTTCCCGACTATGTGTTAAATGACCTGACGGCGGAGGAGATTGCCTCCTGCGGCGGCGCGGTAAATGTACTGACGCAGAATAAGAACTGCGACAACGGACTTCAGTTTACGGATGTCGCGGTTCAGGTGCAGGATGCCGATGTGGAAGAGTTGTGGATAATTTTCCATTATTTCAGATGGATTGAGGATAAGAAGCCTTACGGAGCGGAGGCTGTGCAGATATGGACTACGGACCATGAGATACAGGAGGGCTGGCTTACGGCAGGAGAGGTCAAAGGCAGGCTCATGTATGACAAGGGGGGAGTGACCTACACGGCACCGTATCATTCGATGGAGAGTGTCACATACAACCGAATGGCATGGATTGACAGAGTGCAGACGGTGACGGATGTTTTCGGCACATTTTCATTCCCTAAAAAGGGAGAAAATTGCAGGGGATATGTGAGCTATTCGACGGTACACACGGTTAAAGGTTATACATTCTATGATTTCATCAATTACACATATCAGGAGAGCTGGTGGCAGTATCCCGTAATATCGGCGTATGACCATAGGACGAACGGCGTGTTTAACAAAAAGCCGTTTATGACCGTTCAGAATCCGTTTTCCTTCTACTTTGAGGAGAATGGAATCAGGCAGTATTAAGCATAGATAAAAATATAAGCAGGAATAAAAATCTCCTTTTTTGGAACACTATTTTAGATTTATGGCGGTGAGCCGTGAAAATGATGGATTTCAGAGAGGGAGATTTTTTATGGAAAAAGAGAGAAAAATGTTCTGTTATCAGTGTCAGGAGACAGCGGGCAACGAGGGCTGTACGCAGGTCGGAATGTGCGGAAAGACGCCCGACGTTGCGGCGATGCAGGATTTGCTGGTGTATGTGACCAAGGGGCTTTCTGAGGTCACGACGAAGCTTCGTGAGCTCGGGGAGGAGATTTCACCCGACGACAACCACCGCGTCACGTTCAATCTCTTTATCACGATAACAAACGCAAGCTTTGACAGGGAATCGATTGCTGAGAGGATTAAAGACACCTTAGAGTGCAAAAAAAGACTTCTCACAAAGCTTGATAAGCTTTGCGGGGAGAAGGGCAGAAAATACAGCCTCTCGGATGCGGCGGTATGGGATGGTGACGAGAGCGAATATGCTGAGAAGGCGAAAAAGGAGGGCGTACTCTCGACGAAGGATGAGGATGTGCGTTCATTACGACAGCTCATAACCTACGGTGTTAAGGGCATGAGTGCGTATTCCAAGCATGCCAATGCGCTTATGAAGGAGGCTCCGGAGATTGATGCTTTTATTCAGAGAGCACTCGCAGCCACGCTCGACGATTCGGTGACGGTTGACGAGCTTGTTGCACTCGCGCTTGAGACGGGAGAGTACGGCGTAAAGGTCATGAGATTTCTCGATGCAGCCAACACCGGGGCTTACGGAAATCCCGAGATGACGAGAGTAAATATCGGAGTGAGAAATAATCCCGGAATACTTGTATCAGGACATGATTTGAGGGACTTGGAGATGCTTCTTGAGCAGACAAAGGGGACGGGAGTCGATGTTTACACCCACAGTGAGATGCTTCCGGCCAACTCATATCCCGGTCTTAAAAAGTACTCCCATCTCGTCGGAAATTACGGAAATGCGTGGTGGGAACAGAAGAAGGAGTTCGAGCACTTCAACGGTCCTATTCTTATGACGACCAACTGTGTCGTGCCGCCGTCGGCATCATATAAGGACAGACTGTACACGACGGGAGCGACGGCATATCCGGGCTGTAAGCATATATCGGGGGCATACGGTGAAAAAAAGGATTTCTCGGAGATTATAGAGCATGCCGGGAAATGTCAGCCGCCAGAGGAGCTTGAGAGCGGTGAAATCTGGGGAGGCTTTGCGCACACACAGGTTGAGGCACTTGCAGACAAAATTGTGGAAGCCGTCAAGTCGGGGGCTGTTAAGAAGTTCGTTGTTATGGCAGGCTGTGACGGCAGGCACAGAAGCCGCGAGTACTATACGGAGTTTGCCAAGGCACTTCCTGAGGATACGGTAATTCTTACCGCGGGCTGTGCAAAGTACAGATACAACAAGCTCGACCTCGGGGACATCGGCGGCATTCCGCGCGTTCTCGACGCGGGACAGTGCAATGACTCATTTTCTATAATCGTGACAGCACTTAAGCTCAAGGAACTCTTCGGCGTTGACGACATCAACGACCTTCCGGTTATCTATAATATTGCATGGTATGAGCAGAAGGCGGTGCTTGTCCTGCTCTCGCTTCTTGCGATCGGGATACAGAATATTCATCTTGGACCTACACTTCCGGCATTTTTAAGTCCGAATGTCACCAAGGTGCTTGCGGAAAAGTTTCATATTGCGGGAATTGACAGCGTTGATGCCGATATGAAGCTGTTTTTCGGATAGATTGATTTTACGCGTGCTAAGGTATATAATTCACACATAAAAGGCATACAGTTCGCAAAGCGACTGCGTTCATGAGCAAGTAGCGAAAGCGGATTGCGAATGTCCGCTTTACCTTAGAGGTGAGGATTGATATGAGAACACGAGAGGAAGTATTAAGCTATGGACTTTCTTTTCCCAACACATATAAGGAAGCCCCTTTTCATGACCCGAATTGGGAGCTTGTGAGAGTGAGGGAAAATAAGAAAGCTTTTCTGTGGGTGTATGAGCGAAACGGATATATTAACATGAATCTGAAGGCTGACGCGGGCTGGCGCGACTTATGGAGAGGAACGTATACGGCTGTGCAGCCTGCATATCATCAGAATAAGGAGCATTGGAACACGGTTGTGCTTGACGGCTCGGTACCCGATGAGGTTTTGGAGGATATGATAGCCGAGAGTTACCGGCTTGTGAGCTACAGCCCGACCAGGAGAATTTATGATGCCGTGAAACGCATACCGAAAGGCATGGTAGCAACATACGGACAGGTTGCGTATATGGCGGGTGACAGGAAGATGGCGCGGGCTGTCGGAAATGCTCTTCATAAGAACCCGAGTCCTGATGAGATACCATGCTTTAGGGTTGTCAATTCCAAGGGGGAGCTTTCAGGTGAGTTTGCGTTCGGCGGAGCCGGAGAGCAGGCAAAAAGATTGCGCGCCGACGGCATAGAGGTGGTTGACGGGAGAGTAGACTTAAGAAAATATGGTTACACCGGAGAATAATTGATAATAAAATAAGAAACGAATATTGACATTCAAATTACTTGGCCATACAATAGTTGCAAATGCAACTGTTGGAGGTACAAGTAATGTTAAAAAGAATATTTTCTTATATGAAACAATATAAGAAATACGCATATCTTGCATTGGTATGTATAGGCATCGAGGTTGTACTTGAACTTATGGTGCCTATGCTCATGGCGGATTTGATTGACAATGGCGTAGCCAACGCTGATATTCCATATATTTATACAAAGGGAATACAGATGGGAGGCTGCGCCATTCTTGCGCTTATTCTGGGAATAGGAAGCTCAAAATTCTCGGCTCTCGCGGGTCAGGGGCTCGGGGCAAATATAAGAATGGCGGAATATGAGAAGCTGCAATCGTACTCATTTTCCAATATCGACCATTTCAGAGTGTCATCGCTTGTCACGAGACTCACAAGTGACGTGACAAATATTCAGAACTCCGTATCAACGGGAATGCGCCCGTTCGGACGAAGCCCGGTGATGCTCATTGCTGCGACGTCCGTGGCTTTTTCCATCAACTCGACGCTTGCGCTTGTCTTTCTTGTGGCACTGCCGGTACTTGCGGCGATGCTCATTGCGATAATCGTCCATATAAGACCGCTGTACTCGAAGATGCAGAATGCAATCGACCTTGTAAACCGCACGGTCGGTGAAAATCTCACGGCAATCCGCGTTGTAAAGGCATATGTGCGCGGGGATTATGAGATAGAAAAGTTCGAGGAGGTCAATGAGAACCTCAAAAATCAGTCGGAAAGTGCATTTAAGAGCTCCGTGCTCAACATGCCTGCGATGCAGCTTGTGATGTACTCGACGATTCTCGGAATACTTCTGCTCGGCGGGCATCTAATCAAGGCAGGTGAGCTCGGAATAGGGCAGCTCACCAGCTTTTTGAGCTATGTCCTTCTCATTCTCAACTCGCTCATGATGATGTCGAATGTCTTTATGATGATGACGCGTTCGCTCGTGTCGGGAGCACGAATCATGGAGGTGCTCGACGAGAAGATTGATATCACCGACGAGCTTGCAAGGGATATAAGCGTGGAGCACGGGGAAATTGAGTTTGACCATGTATGGTTCAAATACAAGGAGGAGGCGGAGGAATATGTTCTCTCTGATATATCCTTTCATATCAAGCCCGGACAGACTGTAGGAATTATCGGGCAGACGGGTTCGGCAAAGACTACACTCGTTCAGCTTATTCCGAGACTCTACGATGTGAGCAGGGGTGTCGTGAAGGTCGACGGCGTGGATGTGAAGGAGTATCCGATGAGGCATCTGAGGGATGCAATCGCGATGGTGCTTCAGAAAAATACACTTTTTTCGGGCTCACTTTTGTCTAATCTTAAATGGGGCAATGAGGATGCCGCGATGGAGGAGATTGAGGAGGCGTGCCATATCGCCTGCGTGGACGAGTTCATTGACAGACTGTCTGACGGTTACGACACGGAGATGGGACAGGGCGGTGTGAATGTCTCCGGAGGACAGAAGCAGAGAATATGTATAGCACGCGCAATCCTCAAAAAGCCTAAGGTTCTCATCCTTGATGACTCGACAAGTGCCGTGGATACGGCGACTGAGGCAAAGATTCGGGAAGGGCTTGCAAGGAAGCTTCCCGACATGACAAAGATTGTGATTGCCCAGAGAATCTCTTCCGTGCGCCATGCTGACCAGATTATCATTCTCGATAAGGGAAGGGTAAACGGCATCGGAACACACGAGAGCCTGCTTGCATCAAATAAGATATATCAGGAAATATATGAATCACAGAAGGAGGGGGCAGATTTATAATGGCAAAATATGTTGGATACAAAAGACCAAAGGACACGAAAAAGACCATGAAGCATCTGCTCGTCTACCTCGGTTTTCACAAATGGTCGTTTGCGCTTGTTGCACTTCTCGTTTTCATAAGCGCCGGTGCAAATATAATGGGAACCTACCTTTTAAAGCCCGTAATCAACAGGTTCATCGTACCGGGTGACACGCCGGGACTTATCAGGGCGGTTCTTGGCATGGGAGCTATGTATTTCTGTGGTGTGCTGGCAACCTTTGGCTATAACAGACTCATGGTGATCACCTCGCAGAAGGTTATAAGGGAGATAAGGAGTGACCTGTTTAAGCATACGCAGAAGCTTCCGCTCAGCTATTTTGATGCACACACGCACGGCGAGCTGATGAGCCGTTTCACGAACGATGTCGATACCGTTCAGGAGGCAATGAACAGCAGCTTTGCGATGATTATCCAGAGCTTCATGCAGCTTTTCGGAACCATCGTTATGATGATGGTGCTGAGCATCAGGCTCTCGCTCATTGTAATCGTGTTCCTGTCAGTGATGTTTGTGTTCATAAAAATTAACGGAAAACAGAGTAAAAAGTATTTTAACAGGCAGCAGGCTGAGCTTGGAAAAATCAACGGCTTTGTTCAGGAAATGATGGCAGGGCAGAAGGTTGAGAAGGTGTTCAACCATGAGGCAAAGGACTTTGAGCGTTTCTGTGAGATGAACGAGAGCCTAAGAAAAGAGTCGACACACGCGTTGACATTTGCCGGAAGAATGGTGCCGACGATAGTTACACTCTCCTATTTCAATTATGCCGTGTCGGCGTGTGTCGGTGGACTTATGACAATTAAGGGACTGCTCGACCTTGGAAGTCTCTCGGCGTATCTCGTGTATGTGCGGCAGAGTGCAATGCCTTTAAATCAGTTCACACAGCAGGTCAACTTTCTTCTCTCGGCACTCTCGGGTGCGGAGCGTATCTTTGAGATGATGGATGAGGAGCCGGAGATTGACGAGGGAAATGTCACACTCTGCAACGCAGTCAGAACTCCTGACGGTGAGTTGAAGGAGTGCGGGGAGAGAACGGGGCTGTTCGCGTGGAAGGTGCCGGGAGATGTCACAGTACACAGCGATGATGATGCACAGGATAAGTCGAAATCCACAAGCCTTGTAGAGTTAAAGGGCGATGTGCGTTTTAAGGACGTGGTGTTCGGCTATGTGCCTGAAAAGACGGTTCTTAACGGGATATCACTCTTTGCAAAGCCGGGGCAGAAGATAGCTTTTGTCGGCTCGACGGGTGCCGGTAAGACAACCATAGTAAACCTCGTAAACAGGTTTTATGAGATACAGTCGGGTGCAATCACCTACGACGGCATAGATATCAAGGACATAAAGAAGGACGACCTGCGCCGTTCGCTCGCGATGGTTATTCAGGAGACGCATCTCTTCACGGGAACGATAGCGGACAATATAAGATACGGAAATCCTCATGCGACCGATGATGAGGTCATTGAGGCAGCAAAGATAGCAAATGCCGATACCTTTATAGGGTGGCTGCCGGAGGGATATAACACGATGCTCTACTCAGACGGAGGTAATCTCTCGCAGGGACAGAGACAGCTTCTCGCCATTGCAAGAGCCGCGGTTGCCAAGCCGCCCGTGCTCATTCTCGACGAGGCGACAAGCTCGGTCGACACGAGAACAGAACGTCTTATTGAAAAGGGAATGGATGCAATAATGGAGGACAGAACCGTGTTCGTAATAGCCCATCGTCTGTCAACAGTCAGAAATGCTGAGGCGATTATGGTGCTTGAGAAGGGTGAGATTATAGAGAGAGGAAACCATGCTGAGCTGCTTTTACAGGAGGGAAGGTATTACCGACTGTATATGGGACAGTTCGAGTTGGAATAGGAGGAAGCCATGGAGAGAGATGGATTGGGCAGTGCGTTTCTGCGTGTTGAGCTGCTTAGAAGACAACTGCTAAGACCGCATTTTATTGAGCTGGGGCTCACGGTCGGTCAGGGACAGCCTAGGATACTTAAGACGCTGAGGCTGAAAGGAGCCATGAGCCAGAGGGAGCTTTCAGACCTCTGTGTGCTCGATGTCACTACGATGTCGAGAACTCTTGATAAGCTTGAAAAGATGGGGCTTATAAAAAGAAGTGATAACCCTGAGTGCAGGCGCTCATGGGTTATCTCGCTTACAACTGAGGGCGAGGAGAAGGCTGACAAGGTGATTGAACTTTTCAGGATGGCTGACGAGATATTCTCAGAGGGAATGACGGATGAAGATATAAAAAGGCTGTATGATGTGCTGGATGTTATAGAGCGGAATATAGAGAAGCATAGCGGGAAAAGATAGATTTACCGCTGTAAAATGCCGGTTTTAAAAGTATGCGGAATGAACGCTTTACGAGTGGACCTCACTTGGCAGTCCACTCTTTTCTCCATATTATATTCGCATTGGAAGGCTCCACAGTGCCCATCCGTGTGCTGTAATCTACAGCCTTCAGAAAATGGAAACCGCATTTTTCCTGAACGCGAGAGGACTGTCTGTTGGTCAGGAAGTATGCGCAGGTGATAAAATCAAGTCCGCAGTCATCAAAGAGATAGCGTATCACCTCACATACAGCCTCAGGCATTAAGCCCTGTCCCCAGTAAGCCTTTGAGAGGACATAGCCGATTTCACGTCCCCTGTACTCCGAAAGCTCAGGAAACTGTTTTTCATTGTAGCGTTCAATTCCAAGAGAGCCGATAACCTTTCCTTCGTATTCGAGGGCGAAGGTCTTTTTTTCTGCGATGAACATATCAAGTATTGTCTGTGACTCAGCCTTATTCTTGTGAGGCCTCCATCCTGCCATCTGTCCTACGCCGTCCACGGAGGCATATTCGTAAAAGTCATCGAGATCCGGCTGCCGCCACGGACGAATTATCATGCGATTGGTTTTT
>FR895415.1 GCA_000435595.1 Firmicutes bacterium CAG:882 | reverse complement strand
TATTGAAGTTGTGAAAGCATGTTTTGACACTCCATTTTACTCTTTACCATAGCTTAGAGCTATGACAAAACGCGGGAACGATATATTGTACTATCAAGAGCAAGGCTGATATATTAATATCAATGAAATTCACATTTATAATTGCACAGTTGAATATCTTCCATATCGCAAGCTTGGTGCTTTTTGGTCGCCGGTGTTTATCGGCTGTATTTGAGCCGATTATGCACCGTTGCGTAGCAAAACGCAGCGAGAGCGTGCCAAGCGGTGATATGGAAGATATTCAACGTCCGGTATCAAAAACGAATTTCGCGAACATGTTAATTACAGGAGGCACAATATGAGTAAACATATCCCATTCCGCTATGATTTTGTAGGCAGTTTTTTGCGCCCGGCGCGTTTAAAGGAGGCGAGAGCCGGTTTTCAGGCAGGTAAGATAGATGCGGCACAGCTTAAAAAGGTGGAGGACGAGTGCATCACGGAGCTCGTTGCTAAGCAGAAAAAGGCGGGCTATCATGTGATAACCGACGGCGAGTTCAGGCGCGCTACATGGCATCTTGACTTTATGTGGGGCTTTGACGGTGTAGGTCACTCTAAGACAGAGACAGGACTTCCGTTCCACGGTGAACAGGCTATGATTGATGATACATATTTGACGGGAGAGGTCGGCGTAAGCAAGGTTCATCCGTTTGTCGAGCATTTTAAGTTCGTTAAGCAGTTCGAGGACGAGAACACGGTTGCAAAGCAGACGATTCCTGCCCCGGCGCAGTTCCTTGAGCAGATGATACTTCCTTTTGCGGCTGAGAATACCGCTAAGTATTACGCTGACAATGAGGAGCTTGTTCGTGACATCGCAGAAGGCTACAAGAAGGTCATTGCAGACCTCTATGCGGCAGGCTGCCGTAATCTTCAGCTGGATGACTGCTCATGGGGAATGCTTGTCGATCCTATGGCGAAGCTGTTCTTCGACACCGACGAGGCGGGACTTTTGAAGGTCCAGGAGCTTTTTGTGAGAATCAACAACCTTGCTATTGAGGATGTGCCTGAGGATATGACCGTGGCTACACATGTCTGCCGTGGCAATTTCCATTCGACCTATGCGAGCAGCGGTGCTTACGACGATGTTGCAAAGGTGCTTTTCGAGCAGGAGAATGTCGATGCATACTATCTTGAGTTTGACGATGAGAGAAGCGGAGGCTTTGAGCCGCTCGCACATGTAAACGGCAGCAAGAAGGTTGTGCTCGGACTCATCACGACGAAGAAGCCTGAGCTTGAGGATAAGCAGAAGGTGATTGAGAGAGTCCGCGAGGCGGCAAAATACATACCGCTTGACAGGATTTGTCTCAGCCCTCAGTGCGGCTTTGCATCCTGCGAGATCGGAAACAAGCTCACGGAGGAGCAGCAGTGGGCAAAGCTTGAGCTTGTAAAGAGTGTTGCAGAAGAAATCTGGAAATAGTTTTTAGATGCCTGTCGGTCACACAGCCGGCAGGTATTTTTTTGTGCAATGGGATTCAGATGCCAAAACATCCTGATTTATTTTAAAAGTGTA
>FR895414.1:1649-2697 GCA_000435595.1 Firmicutes bacterium CAG:882 | reverse complement strand
TAAAAGAGTGCTGCCGATAGACGGTTAGCCTGATATTTTTATGACATCAAAAAGACCGCCGCGTTTACCAGACTGGGGCGGTCTTTTTGTACTTATTTTCTGCTCTTAGAACCGATGGAATAAGGAGGAGCTTATGCTGTTTTTGATAGAAGCAAGCGAAAAATATATTGATGAATTAGAGCAATTTAAAAATGAGGTACTGATTTACGACAAAGATAACGATAATCAATTTGCGGGCTGCATGGGCTTGGAAAATTGCAAGAGCGCAAAAGAATGGATTGAAATATGCAATCTCAGAAAAAATGCAGAGACATGTGAACAGGCAGGAACAAATGTGCCGTCAACAACCTATTTTGCAATCAGAAAAGACGATGACAGGCTTGTGGGAGTTATTGATTTACGTCATCATATCAATCACCCCGTCCTTGGAACATGGGGCGGTCATTGCGGATACTCTGTAAGACCGTCTGAACGCGGAAATGGTTACGCAAAGGAAATGCTTCGGTTGAATATTCAAAATGCCAGAGAAATGGGCATAGAAAAGCTCCTTGTGACATGTGAGGAAACAAATACTGCAAGCGAAAAAACCATACTTGCCAATGGTGGAGTTTTTGAAAAAACCGTTGAAGCAGATGGAAGTATTATGAAAAGATATTGGATTGATACAGTGCCTAAACCAATGAACAATAAATGGGACGAATTATACGATGCAGCAAAACAGGTATTGAAACCACGCGATATATCAAAAATTATCGAGGCTGGCGGAGTTGCCGCGGCAGTGGAGTCCGCGTCGGGAAAAATTTATGTCGGAGTATGCGTCGACACAGCTTGTACCTTGGGTATTTGCGCTGAACGCAATGCCATCTTTAACATGATTACCAACGGTGAAGATTCCATAAAGCGTGTTATTGCTATCGGACGAAACGGAAAAGCAATGTCACCATGCGGTGCGTGCAGAGAATTTATGACACAACTTATGCCTGAGAATTATCGTGACATTGAAATTATGTTAGATTATGAAAATAACAAGGTGGTAACCCTCGGAGAA
>FR895414.1:0-1624 GCA_000435595.1 Firmicutes bacterium CAG:882 | reverse complement strand
CCTCGGAGAACTCACCCCTGAATGGTGGCTGTAGTAAATCGGGATAACGTTTTATAAATAGTAGTGTAAAACGTTATTTTTTTGAATATACGTACAAATGCAATGCATAAAACTTTGAAGAAACGCACATAATATAAAATATATAAGTTGAAGAAAAGCATATTCTGTGATATAACATATTTATGAGAATTGTGGGAGCACGCAGTGCGGAGCAATTCGATATCAACATCATATCTATATTGGTGGAGGTAATTATGTATTTTAAAAGAAAAGCATACGCTAAATTAGTGGAATGGAAAAAGCTATATTCAGAAAAATATGCGGTATTGCTGGAAGGCGCAAGGCGAGTCGGCAAGTCCACTATTGCGGAGACCTTTGCAAAAAATGAATATAGGTCTTATCTTCTAATTGATTTTTCCAAAACAACAAATAACATTCTGGAATGTTTTGACGATATAGGGAATTTGAATATTTTTTTTCTGAGGCTGCAGGCAGAAACCGGAATCACATTGTATGAACACGAGTCCCTCATTATTTTTGACGAAGTACAGTTGTTTCCAAAAGCCAGACAGGCAATAAAGCATCTTGTACATGACGGCAGGTACAGCTATCTGGAAACAGGCTCTTTGATTTCGATAAAGAAAAATGTAAAGGACATTCTGATTCCATCAGAGGAAATGAAGCTGGAAGTATACCCTATGGATTATGAAGAATTCTGTGATGCCACGGGTAATAATTATGGGTTATTACAGCAGATTTATGATAGCGGAGCGGCTATTGGACAGGCAACTAACCGTAAATTAATGAGAGATTTGAGAATTTACATGGCAGTAGGAGGGATGCCACAGGCAGTAGAAGCCTATGTTAATGGGAAAAACTTTTCAGAAATAGATATGGTAAAAAGGCAGATCATATCCCTGTATGAGGAAGACTTTAAGAAAATTGATGCTTCCGGAAGAATATCGGCATTATATCACGCGATTCCGGCACATTTGGCAAAAGATGCAAGAAAATATCGTATTACCACAGCAATTGGGAAAAGAAATAACACCAAGGCTGAAGAATTATTATACGAGTTGATAGATTCGAAAACGGTTCTGCCATGTTATAATTCTACCAATCCAAGGGTCAGTCTGGCGGATACGAAAGATTTTAACAGTTACAAATTATATCTTTCGGATACAGGATTATTTGTTACACTGATGTTTATTGACCGTCCGGTGACGGAAAATGATATTTATTCGAAGTTACTTTCCGATAAATTACCGGCAAATCTGGGATATCTTTATGAGAATCTGGTCGCTCAAATGATTACAGCGTCCGGAAGAGAACTGTACTATCATACCTGGGAAAAAAAGGGAAGTACACATTATTATGAAGTAGATTTTTTGATTTCGGAAGGAAGCAAAATAAATGCATTTGAAATTAAGTCTTCCGGATCCGGAAAACATGAATCCATAGGGGAATTTTGCAGAAAATTTTCTCAGAATATTAGCAAGGCGTATTTAATATCACAGAAAGATACAGGAAAAGAAGAAAATTTATTGTTGAAACCGTTTTATCTCTTACCTTTTTTGATAAAGTGAGTTAGATAAATCGGGAGTTGTGTATTTTCTGCTCTTAG
>FR895413.1 GCA_000435595.1 Firmicutes bacterium CAG:882 | reverse complement strand
TGCGTGCGGCATACGGATTTATGTATACGCATCCGGGAAAGAAGCTTCTGTTCATGGGACAGGATTTCGGACAGTTCAATGAATGGTGGGAGGAGAAGAGCCTTGACTGGGATGAACTCTCAAACGAGCGTAACAGGATGCTCCACCGTTACATGAAGGATTTGAACGCACTCTATAAGAAGGAACCTGCTCTTTATGAGCTTGACTATAATCCTGACGGCTTTGAGTGGATTAACAATATCTCGGCTGACGAGTGCATTGTGTCATATGTCCGCAGGGCAAAGAACGGCGATGAGCTTCTTGTTGTGGTAAGCTTTACGCCTGTTCTCCGTGAAAAGTACAAGATTGGAGTTCCGAGTGCAGGTCAGTACAAGGAAATCTTCAACAGTAATGCGAAGAAATACGGCGGTACGGGAAAGCTCAACTCAAGAGTCAGGGTATCAGAGGAGAGCGAGTGCGATAACCGCAGGAATTCAATACATATCACGGTACCGCCTCTCGGAATCTGTATTTTCCGCAAAGTTGAGCAGGATGAGGATGTAGAGAAAGCTGAAGAATCAAAGAAAAGTGTGACGGCAAAGAAGTCAAAAAAGTGATTCACGGAGGGATGATATATGGTTGGAGAACAGATAGCGACAGCTCAGGTTGCCGACACGGTTCAGGCAAATGTATCTCATTTTGAGAAGGTGCTTGACACCGTGATTGACTATGGGCTGAAGCTTGGAAAAAATATTCTGCTTGCGGTTATAGTGTATTTTATCGCAGCCAGGCTTATCAAGTGGGTATTAAAGCTTACAACCAAGGCTCTTAACAAGGGAAAGCTTGAGCCGATGGTGGTAAAATTCGTATATTCGATAGTGAAGATAGGCTTGTATGTGCTCCTGTTTATAGCGGTCGTGTCGATACTCGGAATACCTACGACGACATTTGTAACCTTGTTCGGTACGGTCACACTGTCGGTTGGTCTTGCGCTTCAGGGAAGTCTTGCAAACCTTGCGGGCGGTGTGCTGATACTTATATTCAAGCCTTTTAAGGTAGGAGATTATATCGTGGCATGCGGGGATGAGGGAACCGTTGCCGGAATCGACGTGTTCTACACCAAGCTTGCAACCGTTGACAACAAGGTGATTGTGATACCTAACGGAACACTTGCAAATTCAAGCGTCAAGAATGTGAGTGCGATGGATAAAAGGCGTGTCGATGTTCAGGTCGGAATCAGTTATGAATCCGATATAGCCGCGGCAAAGAGTGTTCTCATGGAAATCATTAACAAAAATGAGAATGTATTGCGGGACAAGCCGATTAATGTATTTGTGGCGAGCCTTGATGCGAGTCAGGTCACGCTTGAGACGAGAGTGTGGGTCAATTCGGATAAGTACTGGGATACTAAGTGGGCACTTACAGAGCAGTATAAGCTTGCACTTGATGCGAACGGAATTGAGATACCGTTCAATCAGCTGAGCGTGACGATAAAGAATCCACAAGAGAAGTAATTAGATTGTTAGTGGTAATAATTTACACTGTGAGTGTATAATGGATTATATTATACATATCGGCTCCGTTGTACGAAGCTAAGATATTCTAAGAACTCTGAGTAATATTTAACAGCTTTCCGCCAACGATGCCAATCGCACATCCGTGTGCGGTGGCATCTCACCCGACCTCCTGTCGGCTGTGGCTGGGTAGCGAACAGCGTTCTAAGAATATCTAGGCTTCTCCCAAAAGTCGCGATATGCATAAATATAATCCATTATACACGGTATAGGTTGTGAACTGTTAAGTATTGCGTGAGCGCGTTTCTAAAATCGGCGGAAGTATTGGATACAGTACTTCCGTTTTCGTTTTAAATAAAAACATGGAATGGAATCTTAAGAAATTCGTAATAAAAAGGTTGAGGTAAATATAGGGAATGCGTTGTATTATATTTTTATATCAAATAGTAAATTTAGAACCTAAATTTAAGGAAAAATAGTTGTATAATTTTATATATACGCAAGCCGGTACTTTGTAGCCGTCGGTGCTTAGTGGATGTTTTTTAGCCACTTATGCACCGCTACGTGATACAAGTAGTGAGAGCGTGCCGGTGGTGTATACATAAAATTATACAACGTTCGTTGAATGATAAGTTATATAATTTTCTATTTGTACAAAGATAAGGGGGTAGACATGGACACACAGAAGATATTGGTCGTCGACGACGACAGGGAAATTCTTTTTTCACTCTCAAAGCTTTTAGAATATGACGGCTTTGAGGTGGTGCAGGCGCGGGATGGCATCGAGGCGCTTGAGCAGCTTGAGAAGGAGAAGCCTGATTTGATTCTGCTTGATATTATGATGCCGAGGCTTGACGGAATATCCGCACTTATGAAGATTCGCGAGAAAAATCACCTTCCCGTTATTGTTCTGTCGGCAAAGACGCAGGACAGCGACAAGGTATATGGTCTCACGATGGGGGCGGACGATTACATCTGCAAGCCGTACAATCCTGCGGAGCTGGGAGCAAGGGTTAAGGCACTTCTTCGCAGATTCAGGGCATGGAATGAGATGGCGGAGGACAAGACCTCTAAGCGAGAGCAGATATGTAACGGAGGTATCGTTCTCGACATTGCATCAAAGCAGGTGATGGTGGACGGTGAGGCGGTAAAGCTCACGCCGACGGAGTACAAGATTGTAAATCTGCTTATAAATAACCTCAACAGGGTGTTTTCTGCGGAGGAGATTTATGAGCGCGTCTGGGACGATAAGGTCGGGTATGCCGTGGAGAACACGGTCATGGTGCATATAAGGCGCATCCGTGAAAAGATTGAGATTGACGCAAAAAATCCAAAATATATAAAGGTGGTGTGGGGAATTGGCTATAAAATGGAAAAAATGCAGTGAGATGTTAAAAAGCAAAAAAAATAATCTGATTGTGGCAGTGGCAGCGGGCATTTTGTTTGTCATGAGTCTTATTGTGATTTATCAGGCGTATGGGTATGTCTATTGTGGGGGATGGATAGTGTTTATGTTTGTAAGTGGTATGATAAGCATAGTATTTTTGACACGATTTGTCATGATGCTTGTGAAAAAAAGAGCAGACACCATGGTCGACTTGGCATTTGGCAGATGGTATTTTATGACTTTTGTAATCACGCTCATTATATGTGGTGCGTATGCTGTGGCGGCAACTGTGATTTTGAGGACGGGTTATACATATTCTTATGGAAATGGATTTTGGTCGTCATACAGCGAGGCTTTGGTACACTATGGACATGGCTGGATAATTGCATTCATATATCTTGTCCCGATTTTGTCGGTACTCGTCACGGTTATCATTGAGAGCGAGAGAGCGCGAAGCTACAGAGTCGGGATGCTAGACTCCGAGCTTCGCAGGGAACAGCAGCTTGCGGTCGAGGAGAAGGACAAGGCGATAGAGGAACAGGGAAAGGCGAGTCAGTTGAGTGTTGAGCTGTTAACTAATGTGACACACGACTTAAAGACACCGCTCACCGCGATTATAGGCTATCTCGCGCTCATGGAGAAGGAGGAGCTTACACCTGTTCTTTCCGACTATCTCAAGGTAGCTATGCAGAAGTCGGAGCTTCTAAAGGAGATGATTGACAGAGTCCTTGAGCTTTCAAAGGCGAGCAGCGGCAATGCGGTGCTTGAGAAAAAGAGACTCAATCTCAACAAGCTTGTCATGCAGCTTGTGAGCGATATTGGGGAGACGCATCCCGATAAGAAGCTTCCGTTTGAGACGAGACTTTCGGAGGAGGATATTTTCTTTGAGGGAGACGATATGTATGCGTACAGGATTGTGCAGAACCTCCTTGACAATGCCGTGAAATATTCGATGGACGGGACGCGCATCCATGTAAAGACATACGGCAGAGAGGGAAGAGTATATTTGGAAATTATAAATGTCTCGGCGCATCCGATTGAGTGCGGTGAAAATGAGTTAAAGGGCAAGTTCGTGAGAGGCGATAAGTCAAGAAACACGGACGGAAACGGTCTTGGACTTGCCATTGTCGATGCCTACACGCAGGCTCTTGGAGGGGAGTTTCATATTAATGTAATCGGAGATACATTTCAGGCGGTAGTGGAGTTTGAGGAGAATAAAAATAACCATTGACATTTCGTTATCCAACGCTTATTCTGTATATAGAAACCATTGGTTCTTACACTTGTGGAGGTTTTTATATGACTATTCAGGAAATGCGTGTGAAAAAGAATGAAATGGGATACACAGATAAACAGATAGCGGATTTATCAGGCATACCGCTTGGAACGGTTCGGCAGATTTTCTCAGGTGAGGTTGAAAACCCGTGTTATGATATTCTTCTTGCGCTTGAAGGATTTTTTGCTGAAAAGTACGAAGTGAAGGAAACTGCGATGTATAAGCGTGGCAGAAATGGCGGTTACACCTTGGATGATTATTATGCGCTTCCCGATGAGCGGAGAGTCGAGCTGATTGACGGGTATTTTTATGATATGTCATCTCCGACCTTTGGACATCAATCCATCGGTGGGGAAATTCACCGTCAGATTGCCAACTTTATAATGGAGCATGGCGGGAACTGCCGTCCATTCGTTGCGCCGGTGGACGTACAGCTCGATTGCGATAATAAGACTATGGTTCAGCCTGATGTAGGTATCGTGTGTGACCCTTCCAAGATTAAGAGATTTGGAATATATGGTGCTCCCGACTTCCTTGTGGAGGTGATTTCTCCATCCACAAAGAAGAAGGATTATGCTCTCAAGCTATCTAAGTATATGGAAGCCGGTGTGCGGGAGTATTGGATAGTGGATTTTGCACAGGAGAAGATACTGGTGTATTTCTTTGAGAGCGATGTTTCCCCGGTTATATATGGATTTGACCAGCTTGTTCCGGTTAATATCTACGACGGCAGGCTTAAGATTGATTTTTCTGATATTGTCAAATGGCTTCGGGAGGGTATGGAGTAAAAGCATAATTTATAAAATAAAAGAGTTCAAGTCCGGTACCCGGTCAGATGCAAAGCATCGATTTTATATGAGCAAGCAGCGAAGCGGATTGCGAATATCATTGACAAAAATTATTACCCGAAGGATTTCTTATAATTGATGCCCATTCCTTCATTGCATTGAGGATTGGATGCATTGATTCACCGGTTTTACTGAGTGCATACTCCACGCCAAGGGGGCTTTCAATCAATCAGAGGGGATGTCTGATTGTGGAGGTGTGATTTTAGGAGTTTAAAGAACGGAGAAACCATGATTATTATGATAAATTACATATTTTGAATTTGATTGAGGATAATAGGCAATGATGCTTATTATCCTCATTGTTGTTAATTAAGATGCAGGAATGTGCAAGGCTCATTCTTGTTACATGATTGATTTTACATGAATTTACATGAATGACTTTGACTAAATAACACGTAACTAATGAACGAAATTGACAAAAGGAACAGCTTGAGGATGTCTAATCATGCATTAAACATTAAAGCACACAAAAAATAGTTACATTTTTGTGAATTAGTACGATTGATTATGAATGAATTTGATTGTAGAATGAAACCATCAAAAACGGAGAGAGGAGGATTACAGTTGATATACACTGTGACCTTTAATCCCTCACTCGACTATATAGTGGGGGTTGACAATTTTAAACCGGGTGCGACGAACCGTACCTCATACGAACAGATGCTTGCGGGCGGCAAGGGAATCAATGTATCGTATGTGTTAAAGAATCTTGGCTTTGAGAGCACGGCAATTGGATTTTTGGCAGGCTTTGTCGGTGAAGAGCTTAAGAGAAGAATTGTGGCGGACGGAATCAATGCCGATTTTCTTACGCTTGAGGATGGAATATCCAGAATCAATGTCAAGCTGAAGGACATTGACGGTACGGAGATTAACGGCATGGGACCTGACATAGCACCGGACAAGGTTAAGGAGTTAAGAGCTAAGATTAATGCGTTAAAGGCAGGAGATATTCTTGTTCTCGCAGGAAGTATTCCACAGTCGATGCCGGATACCATATATATGGATATTATGGCGGATTTGCAGGGAAGAGGAGTGAATATCGTAGTCGATGCGACAAGGGATTTGCTTATGAATGTTCTTTCCTACAAGCCGTTTCTTATCAAGCCGAACAATCACGAGCTCGGCGAGATATTCGGAGTGGTGCTTAGGAAGCGTGAGGAGGTTATACCTTATGCCAGGAAGCTTCAGGAAAAGGGTGCACGGAATGTCCTGGTGTCCATGGCGGGAGAAGGAGCCGTGCTCATTGATGAGAATGGCAGGGAGTACATGAGTGAGGCACCTGAGGGAAAGGTAGTAAACGCTGTCGGTGCAGGTGACTCGATGGTTGCGGGTTTTATCGCAGGGTATCTTGAGAAGAAGGATTATGAGTATGCTTTTCACAAGGGACTTGCGGCAGGCAGTGCGAGTGCCTTTTCAGAGCAGCTTGCGACAGATGAAGAAGTTGAGGCATTGCTTGAAAAGCTTGAACGCAGAATAAGCAATCCCCCCGCTTTACGGCAGATAGAATAGATGAGTAGATAATGAAGGTGAAGTAAAAGGTTATAATTTATACATCATACAGCGAAAGTATGATGGGAGATGGAGGAGTTATGAGGATTACGGATTTGCTTGATGCAAGAAGTGTGATGCTTGGGGCAGCACCTTCTGACAAGAAACAGACGCTCGAGCAGGCGGTTGCACTCATGGTTAAGAGCGGTAAGATAGCCGATGAGGAAGCCTACAAGAGACAGGTCTTTGCAAGGGAAGAGGAATCGACAACGGGAATCGGAGAAGGAATTGCGATACCTCATGGAAAATGTGATGCCGTCACGAAGCCGGGGCTTGTGGCGATGGTCATACCGGGAGGAGTTGATTTTGAATCGCTTGATGATGAGCCGGTCACACTTCTTTTTCTTATAGCGGCGCCGAACACCAAGGACAATGTGCATCTCGATGTGCTCAGCAAATTATCTGTTATGCTTATGGACGAGGAATTCACTGCCGCACTTCGCGCGGCGAAGAGTGTTGATGAATTCATGCAGATAGTTGATGATGCCGATTCTGAGAAGGCAGGCATAGATGAGAGACTTAAAACTGACGAGGGAAAAGTCAGCAGGATTTTGGCTGTAACCTCATGTCCGACAGGTATTGCACACACCTACATGGCTGCCGAGGGGCTTGAGAAGGCTGCTTCTAAGGCAGGCTGCACAATCAAGATTGAGACAAGAGGCTCGGGTGGTGCGAAGAATGTCCTCACAGAGCAGGAGATTGCTGATGCTGACTGTATTATTGTCGCTGCTGATGCCAAGGTACCGATGGAGAGATTTGACGGAAAGCATGTGCTTGAGTGTCAGGTCTCGGACGGAATCAGCAAGGCGGATGAGCTCATTGAGAGAGCACTGAATCAGGATGCACCGATATACAAGTCGGGAAAATACACGGAGGGAACTGTTAAGAGCAAGGGCAAATCGGACAGCTTTGCACACAGAATATATATGCAGCTCATGAACGGCGTGTCCCACATGCTTCCGTTCGTTGTAGGCGGAGGTATTCTGATTGCAATCGCATTCCTGATTGACGGACAGAGTGTTGATATCAATCTTCTCTCGCCGGCAGAGAGAGCGAACTTTGGTACAATCACACCTGCTGCTGCATTTTTTAAGGGAATAGGCGGTGTGGCATTCGGGCTTATGCTTCCGGTGCTTGCCGGATTTATTGCGGAAGCGATAGCGGACAGACCGGGACTTGCGCTTGGCTTCGTCGGTGGTATGATTGCTGCAAACGGTAAATCCGGCTTCTTAGGAGCGCTTGCAGCAGGTTTTATCGCCGGATATGTGATTTTGCTTTTGAAAAAAATATGCGATAAGCTTCCGGAGAGCCTCGAAAAGCTGGCACCTGTACTTTTCTATCCGGTATTCGGTATTCTGATTATGGGTGCAGGCATGAATTTCGTTGTTGAACCTGTGATGGGTGCAATCAACACTGCACTCAACTCAGGACTTGCAAGCATGAGCGGAACGAGCAAGGTTTTACTTGGATTTATCCTAGGAGCAATGATGTCGGTAGATATGGGTGGACCTTTCAACAAGGCAGCCTATGTATTCGGTACAGCTTCCATTGCCGCAGGAAACTATGATATAATGGCAGCAGTAATGATAGGCGGTATGGTTCCTCCTTGCGCCATCGCACTTGCAACGATACTTTTCAAGGACAAGTTCACCAAGGAGGAGAGACAGTCGGGACCTGTCAATTTCATAATGGGACTTGCATTCATCACAGAAGGAGCTATTCCTTATGCAGCTTCAGACCCGCTCCATGTACTTCCGGCATGTATAATCGGTGCCGGAGTATCAGGTGCATTATCTGAGGTGTTTAACTGTACACTCATGGCACCGCACGGCGGAATCTTCGTATTCCCTGTTGTCGGCAATGCACTCATGTATCTTGTTGCACTCGTAATCGGAACAGCCATGGCAACGGTATTACTGGGACTTTTTAAGAAAAAAATAGCTTAGAGTCATTGTGCTAAATTTTATAAAATTTGCAGTTTTATATTAATATATTATTTTAATTTTTGCCAATAGACAGTTGTGGAATTTTTATATACCGTTTCCGGACTTTTTGTATTCGCCGGTGCTTAGAGGCTGTATTTTAGCCTCTTATGCACCGCTGCGTAATACAATTAAGCGGGAGCGTGTCCGGAAACGGTATATAAAATTCCACAACGTCCGGGCACAAATGAAAGGAGAATCTAACATGAAAACATTTTCGTACACAATCAAGGACGCACAGGGGATTCACGCAAGACCGGCAGGAGAGCTTGTAAAGGCTGCCAAAGGTTTTGCCAGTGAGATTAAGATAGGAAAGGGCGGCACAATGGTTGATGCCAAGAAGATATTCGGCATCATGGGACTCGGCGCAAAGCAGGGAGATACCGTTGAGTTCAGCTTTAACGGAGAGGACGAGGAACAGGCTTACAGTGTGATAGCGGCTTTTATGGAGACTAACTTATAATATGATGATATCAGGGTCAAAAGGTCAGAACTCTGAAGCAAGCTTGCTTGCGAAAGAATTTTTGACCTTGGGACCCGCCAAAAACAT
>FR895412.1 GCA_000435595.1 Firmicutes bacterium CAG:882 | reverse complement strand
GGGACTTACAGCAGATCACAGGCTTTTTGAAAAACAGATAGAATATTTTGAGAGAAAACAGAATGTGTTTGTATGGGATGCACCATCACATGCATTATCCAGACCGTTTACGAACAATTACAGTCTGTCTGACATGGCGCAATGGCTATATGAAATCTTAGCAAAAGAAGAAATTTATAATCCGATCATTATCGGTCAGTCTATGGGTGGATATCTGGCTCAAATGTATATGGAATTATATCCGGATAAGCTAAAGGGGTTTATTTCCATTGATTCTGCACCGCTCCAAAAGTCCTATATGACTGCAATGGAAATATGGCTTCTTGAAAGAGCAGAACCATTATATAAGATATATCCATGGAAAGCACTTCTTAGGGCTGGTTCAAAAGGGTGCGCAGAGACGGATTATGGTCAGAAGCTTATGCGAAAGATGATGATGTCCTATGATTCAGATCCTAAAGAATATGCAAGGCTTGCCGGTTTCGGGTACAGAATGCTTGCTGAGGCAATCAAAGCAGATCTGCCATATCATATCAGTTGTCCGGCACTTCTTATCTGTGGAGAAAAGGATAAAGCAGGCTCAGCAAAAAGCTATAATAAGAAATGGCATCAGAGAGAAAGTTTACCGCTTAAGTGGATAAAAAATGCCGGTCATAATTCCAATACCGATCAGCCGGATAAAGTAAACAGACTGATAGAAAAATTTATTGACGAAGTAGATTAAGAGGAAAATCTATGGAATATATAAGAGTGACGAAAGAAAATATTGAAAAAGAGCATATCTGCTGTGCGATTTCAAGCAACAAGGATATACAGGTAATATCAAAGAAAAACTGGCTGAAAGAGAGATTTGATGATGGATTGGTATTTCTCAAGAGTATAGAGCGTGGAAAATGCTTTATCGAGTATATTCCGGCAGAAAATGCATGGAATCCAATCATAGCAGAGGGTTATATGTATATTGACTGTTTGTGGGTGGCTGGTTCTTTCAAAGGCAATGGTTATTCGACTGATTTACTGAATGCCTGTATAGAAGACAGCAAAGCGAAGGGGAAAAAGGGAATCTGTATCCTGTCAGCCGCTAAGAAAAAGCCTTTTCTGGCAGATCCGAAGTTCCTTAAGTATAAGGGATTTACAGTCTGCGATGAAGCGGATAATGGTATTCAGCTATGGCATCTGCCTTTTTCATTCGAGGCAGTTAAGCCGGGATTTAAGGAGTGTGCGAAGCATCCACATGTTGAGCAGACAGGCTATGTACTGTACTATACCAATCAATGTCCGTTTAATGCCAAATATGTTCCGGTACTTCTTGAAGTTGCCAAAGAAAGAGAGGTTCCGTTTCACGCAATCAGGCTGGAAACGAAAGAAGAAGCGCAGAATGCTCCGACACCGGTTACAACCTATGCATTATTTTATAACGGAGAATATGTCACGAATGAGCAGATGAATGATAAAAGATTTATAAAGCTGTTAGATGGGATGGAAAAATAAGTGAGCAAGTAGCGAAAGCGGATCGCGAATGTCCGCTTTACAAGATGCCATATTGCGCATTGCAAATTTTTTTTGATGGTGATAAAATATCATAGGAAATGATTTTCATTACTATTTGTGCCGTTGCTTTGCGGCGGAATGGAGATTTCTATGAAACTTGTGACATATCTTGATGGTAAGAAGGAACGTGTCGGTGTGATTAATGATGATGAGACTTGGGTATATCCGCTGCGCTCGCTCGGCATGCCTTATGAGAGCATGCAGGAGGTTGTGGAGAAGATGTCGAAGGCGGAGAAGGAGCTTATCGGTATATACAGCCGCAGGGAACCTGATGAGATACACGGCTCGATTCATATTAAGGACGTGGTACTTTTAGCACCGATTCCCAGACCAAGGCAGGATATAATATGCCTCGGTATCAATTATATGGAGCATGCTGTTGAGTCGGCAAGATATAAGAAGGAGGTATTCGGAGGTGAAAGACCTTATGCCGTATATTTCTCAAAGAGAGTGAATGAAGCAGTGCCTGATAAGGGCTTTATCGAGGCGCATGAGAACCTTGTTGACAGTCTGGACTATGAGTGCGAGCTTGCGGTTATTATCGGTAAGGATGCGAAGAATGTTACCGAGGATGAGGCGGCAGAATACATATTCGGATATACCATCATCAATGATGTGAGTGCGAGAAATGTTCAGACGAGACATAAACAGTGGTATTTCGGAAAGAGCCTTGATGGATTTACACCGATGGGACCATGTGTCACTACCGCGGACAGTATAGCATATCCGCCGAAGCTTGCCATACGGTCGAAGGTGAACGGTGAGCTTCGTCAGAACAGCAATACGGAGCTGCTTATATTTGATGTGGCGCATGTGATAAGCGAGCTTTCATCGGGAATGACGTTAAAGTCAGGAACAATCATATCAATGGGAACTCCTGCAGGAGTCGGCATGGGCTTTGAACCACCGCGTTTTTTAAAGCCGGGTGATACCGTTGAGTGTATTGTGGAGGGAATCGGAACGCTTGTAAATACAGTGAAATAGCCGGTTTACTTACGGTGTGAATCGGTTGGCGGATTCGACACTTCATTTCATGTCATGCATGAATATATAAGATACAATGCAAGCAAGTATGTATGAGCCTCCTCCAAGCAGCAGACATAAGGTTTCTGAGTGGCTGCCGGCGCGGTGAAGCGTGGTGTATACGGGAATTGTGGCGAAAAAGCATATTAAGGAACGCATAACCGGTGCGGCTGCCAGTGTTTTCACGGAGTAGCTGCAGCCGGTTATTTTTTTTAAAAGCCACATCATGTACAGACATACAAAAAGGTGGCTTATGATAAGACCGCAGCAGTAGCCGTTTATTCCTGTGCGAGGGATGATGAAAACGACAAGAGCAAGGTTTATGAGATGTGCAATAAGACTTGATATGAACACGGCCCCGGACTTGCCGATGGCATTTAGGGCACTTGAGAGCGGTGTTGACAAAAATACGACCGGGCATATAAGTCCCATGAGACGAACCTGTGAGATGACCTCACTGTTGTCAAATATTATTCCGCCAAATCCGGCACCGTAGAAGAAAAATCCGGGAATGCACATGATACCGAGATTACAGGCGAGCGTTAGGGCTAAGTTCATGCTCTTGTTAAGACGTGAGAGATTTCCGGTCTGCCATGATTTGGAGATGTCGGGAAGAAGAGCCTGTGACATCGCGTTGGTGAAGGTGGCGGGAAAGAGCACAAGAGGCATTGTCATTCCCGTGAGCACGCCGTAAGTGGTGAGTGCATCCTCGCTTGACTGACCACAGGTCATGAGCATCATCGGCAGAAGCACGGCTTCAAAGCTCTGTATGAGGTGCAGACACACGCGGTTGGCGGTGATGGGAAGTGCGAGACGATAGTTAACGGCAAGCTGGAGAATTCCCTCGCTTATATAGTAAAGAGGTGTGCGCACGAGAGCCGTCTCCTCTGTTTTATACTTATTCTTAAGAAAAATTACCGCTATAAAGCAGAAGAGTGACGAACCGATTTCTCCCGCGAGTATTCCGTACAGTGCGGTTGAGGCATCGGGAGTGCTGCCGTTCTGTTCAGCGATTCCGGCAAATGTGAACACACAGGTTATTCGTATGATTTGTTCTGTTACCTGTGCGGCAGCAGGCAGAAGATGAAGCTCAAGTCCGATAAAGTAGCTTGAAATTACGGAATGTATGCATGCAAAAGGAAGTGAATAAGCAGTAATTATTAACAGGCTTGTGCACAGACTTCCACTCAGGAAAATTTTTGAGATGAGAGTGGCATTTTTGGCAATTAAAAGTGCTGTTATGACTGACACGGCTGTGCAGTACAGCAGTGTGGCGAGAAAATTAATATAACCTTTGTCCTTCTTTTTTTGCGCAAAATAGGCAGCGGTATATTTGGTGACTGCGGTGGACAAGCCTCCGACGGCGGCAGCCTGGCCGAGCACGCAGACAGGCATAACCATCTGGTACATGCCTATCTGGCTTGCAGGCATGATTCGTGATATATATATGCGGAATATAAACCCCATGATTCGGCATAATATGCCGGACACGGCAAAGATTACGGTTCCCTTTACAATGGATTTTGCAGACATTTTTTCTCCGTGCGGAGTTGTTTTTAACATTGTATTCCGCAAATATGAAATGTATGTGGTGAAATAATATGATGTCGGAATATTTTGAATATTGAAATAAGATACATTATAGAGTAAAATGAAAATGCAAGTTATGAGACGATTATTTGTGCCGTGAAAGCGGCAGAATGGAGATATATATGTCAGAGACGGTTGTTGTGGGTATGTCGGGTGGTGTGGATTCGTCGGTTACGGCATATCTTTTGAAGGGACAGGGCTACAATGTGGTCGGTGTAACCATGCAGATTTGGCAGGATGACAAGGAGTCGGAGACGGATTCGTGCTGTGGAATATCGGCGGTTGGGGATGCCAAGCGCGTTGCTGCAAGGATAGGCATTCCGCATTATGTAATGAATTTCAGGGATGAGTTTAAGGAGAAGGTTATAGATTATTTTAACAGGGAGTATCTTGCGGGAAGGACACCGAATCCCTGCAATGCCTGTAACCGATATATCAAGTGGGAGGCACTTCTTAACAGAGCACGCTCGATAGGCGCTGACTATGTGGCGACGGGACACTATGCGAGGATAATAAGGCTTCCCGGCGGAAGATATGCCATATCCGCATCGGTGACGGATACTAAGGATCAGTCATATGCGCTCTACAATCTCACGCAGGAGCAGCTTGCTCACACGCTTATGCCGTGCGGGGACTACACCAAGCCTCAGATAAGACAGATTGCCTCAGATATAGGACTGCTGGTGGCGGATAAGCCGGACAGTCAGGAGATATGTTTTATTCCCGACAATGATTATGCGTCGTACATTGAGAGAGCTACGGGAGTCAGGGTTTTGGAGGGTGATTTCGTAGATAAGTACGGCAATGTGATTGGAACGCACAAGGGAATCACACATTATACAATAGGTCAGAGAAGGGGACTTGGGCTTGCAATGGGACACCATGTGTTCGTGTCCGAGATAAGACCTGAGACGAATGAGGTTGTGATTGGAGAAAATGAGGATATTTTTTGTAAGAGTCTTATAGCCGATGATGTCAATTATATGGGGGCTGAGAGTCTTGACAACGTGGACTGCATCGGCAAGATACGTTATGCGCACAAGGGTTCTGCCTGCCATGTGACCGAGCTTGACGGCGGAAGGATAAGGGTTGATTTTGAGACACCGCAGAGGGCGATAACACCGGGGCAGGCGGTCGTTCTATATGCTGACGGATATGTTCTCGGCGGGGGAACGATTATTGGAAAAATTGAGCACTGACAGGTCAGACAGAAGAGGCAGCAGACTGCCGGAAATGAGGTTATTATGGCATTAAATGATTTTTTCCCGGACGGAACATTGATTGATGACTGGTTTTATGACATTTCGGTTCCGGGGTTAAGTGAGCTTGGAACACAGTATGTGCTCACACAGCACGGAATACTTGATGACGGGAGAGTCCATACTGAGGAAATTCAAAGACTTATTGATACGGCTGCAGATAACGGGGGCGGTGTTATCGTCGTTCCCGCCGGAACATACCTTACGGGTTCGCTTTTTTTTAAGCAGGGTGTGAATCTTTACGTCTCAGAGGGTGGTATGCTGAAGGGAAGTGATGACGTATCCGATTATGCGATAAGGGAGACGAGAATAGAGGGAGAGACCTGTCTGTATTTTGCGGCAATGATTAATGCTGACGGGGTTGACGGCTTCACAATGTGCGGACCGGGAACCATCGATGGTAACGGACTGCGCTCATGGAAAGCCTTCTGGCTCAGAAGAATGTGGAATCCTAAATGCACGAATAAGGATGAACAGAGACCGAGACTCGTGTATATATCGAACAGCAGCAATGTACTTGTCGCAGGGCTGCAGCTTCAGAACGCACATTTCTGGACGAATCACATATACAGATGCAATCATGTAAAATACTTAAACTGCCGTATTTTCTCGCCTGCAGCTCCGGTAAAGGCACCGAGCACCGATGCAATAGACATAGACGTGTGCACGGATGTGCTTATAAAGAACTGCCGTCTGGAGGTAAATGATGACTCGGTAGTACTAAAGGGAGGCAAGGGACCATGGGCTGACACTGCACCTGAGAATGGGACAAATGAGAGAATCATAGTAGAGGATTGTAACTACGGCTTCTGCCATGGCTGTCTTACCTGCGGCTCGGAATCGGTCCACAACAGGAATATCATTGTGAGGCGGATTAAGGTTGGAAGCGGAAGCAATCTTCTCTGGCTTAAGATGCGTCCTGATACACCACAGCATTATGAGTATATAAGCATGGATAATATTGTGGGGAAAATAACGAACTTTATCAATATCAATCCTTGGACGCAGTTCTTTGATTTGAAAGGAAGAGAGGACATTCCGCTGTCCGTCGCCGACCACATTCAGATGAAGAACTGCAAGGTCGAATGTGAGACCTTTTTCAATGTGACACCGAACGACGAGCAGTACAGATTATCTGATTTTACCTTTGAGAATCTTGAAATCAAGGCGGAAAACGGAAGCTTTGAACATTGCTGCATAGAGAATGCAAAGGTTGAAAATGTAAAGATTAATGCATAAAAACGGAGATGGGAAGTTATAGGCTTCTCATCTCCGTTTTTCTGTTTGTGAACACGGAGTAATATTTAAACCCACAGGATAAAAGAATTTCCCTTGCGGTGTCAAAATATCCGCCGACATTTTGAAAAGAATGTGCATCAGAGCCGATGGTGATGATTTCACCGCCAAGCTCCTTGTATCTTTTTATTATTTCAAGGCATGGATTGGTTCTGTCAAGCCCCTTGCACAGAGGCGAGGTATTAAGCTCAATGCCATGTCCCGCATGGATTATTTCTTTTAATATGTAGTCAATTATATCAATGTGTTTCATATATTCAAAGCGGTAGCTTTTGTCAGGCGAGTAGCGGGTTATGTAATCAAGATGGCCATACACGTCGTAATCGGAATAAGTTCTTATATTGTCATAAGTCAGCAAAAAGTACTCGTTTACGACATCGTCGCTGTTTCTTCCCGCCCAGAATTCGGGATAATAGGGATCTTTTCCGTCAATCTGGTGCGTAGAGCCTATTATAAAGTCAAACGGGACAGAACAAGCAACGGCTTGGTTACGCTCCTTAAGATACGGGATGAGACCGAGTTCAATACCGATTTTTATTTTTATATCACCGGCGTACTTAGTGCGCAGTGCGGAAAGCTCCCTGTAATATGCCGCGGTGTCAAAAATGAAGGCGGGATTTTCATATTCCGTGGTCTCGGGATAGTCTAGATCCATGTGATCCGTGAAACAGATTTCGGCTAAGCCCTCATTAATGGCGTGTCTGATAATATTTTCCGGTTCCTCAGAGGAATCGGAGGAGTAGCGTGTGTGGATATGGTAGTCGCATAGATTGCTTGTGATCATGAAACACCTCCATGGAAATTTTCAGGATAAGTATAAAGCATATAATGAAAAAATGTCAAATTATGTTGAGTTTTATTATCAAATTTACGACAAAAGCATAAAGAATGTGCCTTGGCACATTCATGCGTCTGCGGAAAAATACAGGGTGCATACTTTACGAATAAAGTGTGCACCCTGTCTATATGTTACAGACTAATTAGCATCCGAAGCCGAATAATCTGCAAATTGCATTGAAAAGTTCAGTACAGCCATTAAAATTAATACACATATCTTAAGACCTCCTTTATTTATTTGCCCTTAGCTAAGCACAAACAAATTGTAACAATTTTGTAACAAATGCTCAATAGGAGGACGCTGATAGAAAATGAAATAAAAGGAAGAACTCTCCTTGGTTAGCTGCATGGGTATCTTTTAGCGTACTTTATATTAAATTTATTAATTCTTTTATAAATAGGACTTGATATTTTGACACAAATTAGGTAGAATATAGGCAAGATTGATT
>FR895411.1 GCA_000435595.1 Firmicutes bacterium CAG:882 | reverse complement strand
TATCAATAGACTTCATTGTCGGGAACAGTAGAACATCCCTTATAGCAGGGCTGTTCGTCATCATCATAACCATGCGGTCGATTCCGAAGCCGATTCCGCCCGTAGGTGGCATACCGATGCTGAGGGCATTTAAGAAGTCCTCGTCGGTGTGGTTAGCCTCGTCATCTCCGGCTGCGAAGAGCTCCTCCTGAGCCGCAAAACGTGCTCTCTGGTCGATAGGGTCATTGAGCTCTGAGTAGGCGTTAGCCATCTCCCAGCCGTTCATGAAGAACTCGAAGCGCTCAACATACTCAGGATTTTCCGGCTTCTTCTTGGTGAGAGGTGAAATCTCAATCGGGTGATCCATAACAAATGTAGGCTGGATTAAGTGCTCCTCAACGAATTCCTCGAAGAAGAGGTTGAGAATATCGCCCTTCTTGTGACGTTCCTCGAATGCTACATTCTTCTCCTTAGCGGCTACTCTTGCTTCCTCGAGAGTATGAATCTCATTAAAGTCAACTCCTGAGTACTTCTTGACCGCGTCAACCATTGTTATTCTCTCAAAAGGCTTGGAGAGATCCATTACATTCTCACCGTATGTGAGAAGCTCTGAGCCTGTCACTTCCTTAGCTACATAACGGTAGAGGTTCTCTGTGAGATCCATCATGCCGTGGTAGTCTGTATATGCCTGATATAACTCCATAAGTGTAAACTCAGGATTATGTCTTGTATCAAGTCCCTCGTTACGGAATACACGTCCGATTTCATATACACGCTCCATTCCGCCCACGATTAATCTCTTTAAATATAACTCAAGTGAAATACGAAGCTTAAGATCCTCATCAAGTGCATTGAAATGTGTCTCGAAAGGTCTTGCGGCAGCACCGCCTGCATTGGCAACGAGCATAGGAGTCTCAACCTCCATGAAGCCCTGAGCGTCAAGATAGCGGCGAACCGTGCTGATTACCTTAGAGCGCTTTACGAATGTGTCCTTGACATCCGGATTCATTATAAGGTCAACATATCTCTGGCGATATCTTGTATCAGTGTCGGTAATTCCATGGAACTTCTCCGGAAGCACCTGAAGTGACTTGGAAAGAAGTGTCACTTCCTCGGCATGTATGGAAATCTCATCTGTCTTTGTTCTGAATACATAGCCCTTGATACCAAAGATATCACCGATATCGGACTTCTTAAAATCAGCGTAAGTCTCTTCGCCGACGGCATCCTTTGCAACATACACCTGAATATTTCCCTTTAAGTCTGCAATGTTGCAGAATGAAGCCTTACCCATAACACGCTTGAACATCATACGGCCGGCGATAGATACCTCGATAGGACTTGCATCCATGATTGCTCTTCTCTCGTTGTAATCTTCATTGATTACATCCTTTGCCTGCTGTTCATCAAGTCCTTCAGTTGACGGTCTTACTCTGCCGGCAAGAAGCTTAGCCTCATGGTCATTGTAAATATTCTTAACCTCATCAGTGTGATGAGTCTGATTGTACTTAGTTATCTTAAAAGGATCTTTTCCTGCATCCTGTAGAGCAGCAAGCTTTTCCTTTCTTACTCTTATAAGTTCGTTAACATTCTGGCTGGATACCTTCTCCTGAGCCTGTGTGTTATTCTCTGCCATTTAATAAATCTCCTGTTATCTGCTTTTAGTTGTTCTCTGATCTTCTAATCGCAAGAATCTTGTAGCTGATGTCTCCCGCCGGAGCCTCAACCTTAACCTCATCACCTATTCTTGCGCCCATGAGAGCTTTGCCGAGAGGAGATTCATTTGAAATAAGTCCCTCAAGGCTCTTAGCCTCTGTTGAACCGACAATCTTATACTCTAACTGCTCGTCAAACTCTATATCAAGCACATCAACTGTACATCCGATGCTTATCTTATCCGCATCAACGTCCTCGCCTGCAACAACCTCTACATTCTTCAAAATTGCCTCTAACTCATCTATTCTTGCTTCGATATCACGCTGCTCATCCTTAGCCGCATCGTACTCTGCGTTCTCGGATAAGTCACCCTGCTCTCTGGCTTCCTGAAGCTTCTTTGCTACATCCTTACGTCTTACAACCTTCAGATCCTGTAATTCATCCTGAAGCTTTTTCATTCCCTCGTAAGTCATGACTATTTTCTTATCTGCCATAATAAAACACCTATACCTTCCCAATTTTGTGTACAAAATATTGTAACACGACTGTTTTAGGGCATATCTGCCCATTTCAATGCACCGTATTATAATATAATAAAAAGTAAATGTCAACCTTTGCATTCACTAATTTCGTCTTGTAATTCTTTACTCCGTGAGTCTTTCATCAAGAAGCTTAAAGAGTTCATCCATAGTCTCGGTCATGTTGACTTCATTTCTAAGTGCCGCCGAATCTTTAAGTCCCGTCGTGTACCACGCAACATGCTTTCTCATCTCTCGGACTCCCAGATATTCGCCCTTGTATTTAAGCTGCAGTTCGGCGTGTATTTTTATCATTCTCTTAATTTCGTTCACATCCGGTTTCGGCGGAAGCACTCCTGTTCTTCGATACTCGTTGATTCTTGAAAATATCCAAGGATTCCCTCTCGCGCCTCTTCCAATCATAACTCCGGCACAGCCCGTCTGCTGTTCCATGGCAATGACATCCTCTGCACTGCACACATCACCGTTCCCGATTACAGGGATGCTTACACGCTCGACAACCTGTCTGATTATATCCCAGTCGGCCTTTCCTGAATAGAACTGCTCTCTGGTTCTTCCGTGAACAGCTACGGCAGCACCGCCCGATTCCTCAACAATATGAGCTATCTCAGGTGCATTTACCATATCATCATTAAAGCCCTTCCGAATCTTGACCGTCACCGGCTTTTTTACTGCCTTTGCCATACTCTCAACTATCTGCCCTACGAGAATCGGGTTCTTCATGAGTGCTGAACCCTCTCCGTTGTTTACAATCTTCGGCACCGGGCATCCCATATTCACGTCAAAAATGTCGAAAGGTCTGTCCTCGAGTCTCTTTGCCATATCAGCCATAATCTGTGGGTCAGAGCCAAAAAGCTGAAGTGATATAGGGTTCTCACCGGGTTCCACCTCTAAAAGTGCCTCAGTATTCTTATTGTTATACAGAACCGCCTTTGCGCTCACCATCTCGGTGTACAAAAGGCCGCACCCCTGCTCTCTGCAAAGAATACGAAACGGCAGGTCTGTAACCCCTGCCATCGGTGCAAGTACAAGATTATTTTCTATATTTACATTTCCAATCTTCATGCTTTCCTCTCAAATCAGTTCATCCTCACTGCAGTCATTGGTTCTTTGCATATATTAGCTGTAAGCCTTTAAGCGTCAGTTCATTGTCATATATCTGTATGCTGTCCGTGTTCCCGCTTATCAGACGTCCATAACCTCCGGTTGCAACAGTCTTAATATCCGTCAACCCTGTCTCTTCTTTAATCTTCTTAATTATATACTCCGTCTGACCGATATAGCCGTATACCAGACCTGCCTGCATACTCGTTATTGTATTCTTAGCGAGAATGCTCTTAGGCTTTACAATCTCTATCTCCGGAAGCTTGGCTGCATCACACCATAGCGAGCGCGCACTGCTTGCAAGTCCCGGCGATGTAATTCCCGCAGTGAACACACCGTCCTCAAGTATCACATCATAAGTTGTAGCCGTGCCAAAGTCCATAACGATTACAGGTCCTCCGTACAGCTCATACGCCCCCACTGCATCCACTATTCTGTCCGGTCCGATTTCCTTCGGATTATCACATGACAGTCGAATTCCCGTCTTTATTCCAGGACCTACTATTATCGGCTGTCTGTTAAAATATTTAATCATTGAATTCACAACCGAGTGCATGACATTTGGCACAACCGAGCTGATAATCACATCCTCAATATCATCCGCGCTGAGTCCCCTTGTTCTTAAAAGCTCGATAAATACAATACCATACTCATCTGATGTGCGCTGCAGCTTTGTCGTTATTCTGAATGTAGCCTCAAGCTTTTTTCCCCTGAATACGCCCACCGTAAAATTGGTATTTCCTATATCAATTGCTAACAGCATACGCTCCTCCTACACATCCTCATCAAGAAAGAATACCTTAAAGTAGAGTTCAAGCGACTGAAGCAGATCTGCCTTTTCATTTCTTATCTGCTTAATCTTAAGGGCAGCTCCTATCTCATCGTAAAGAATATCCTCCTCCGCAGCCTCAGTCTTAATCTGAAGTGTTCCGTTCTCATCATACTCGAGCATCATAATACCGCCAACATCCTCAGTGAACAGCACACACATTATCTTTAACTCATTCCTGATATGCTCAGGCAGACCATTGAAATCCTGATTAAGATAATACTTCTTCTCATACGCATTAGACACGCACAATACAACATTATCCTCGTAATACATCGTAAATCCTCACTTTAGTTTATATTTATCATACATACCCATAAAGACCGCGGACCGACACTTCGCCGGAGCGTATATCTTTGACATTGCCGTCAGCGTCCTTGACCACAAGCTCTCCCTGTGGGTTAATTCCAAGTGCCGTGTATATCTCCTCAGAATCATTTGAGATAATTCTGACCTGATTTCCGGCATTTACGAGCATGCTGTTGTACTCATCCATTATAAGTGACAAATCACCGGCCTTGATAAATTCATCATAATACTGCTCAAAATATCTGCCTACTGCTTCAATCACCGCTGCCCTCTTTATATGCTTCCCCGATTCGATGAAAAGTGATGTCGCCGTCTCCTTAATCTCATCCGGAAATTCCTTATTATTTGCATTAATGCCTATTCCTATGACAACATAGTTTATCCGGGTCATCTCTGCCGATAATTCAGTGAGCATACCACAAACCTTCTTTTTATTGACCACTATGTCATTAGGCCACTTAATCTGCGACACGAGTCCTGTTGTCTCGGTTATTGCCTTTGCCACAGCCATCGCTGCAACAAGCGTCAGCATCGAAGCCTTGTCAGGACTCACCTCCGGCTTAAGAAGAACGGAGAACCATATTCCCGTTCCCGAAGGAGATACCCATCCGTGTCCCCTTCTTCCTCTTCCTGCCGTCTGCTCCTCCGCAACAGCAAGCAGACCGTGACACACCTGTGTCTCAGCCTGCCTCTTTAATTCATTATTAGTTGAGTCGATTGAGTCAAAATATAAAATTTTGTTTCCGAACCACCTTGTGTGGAGAAGACTTCTAAGCTCCTGCTCATAGATTACATCAGGCACTTCTTCAAGCCTGTACCCCTTATTATTTACAGCCACAATATCGTAGCCCTCCTCGCGTAGCTGCTTGATGGATTTCCATACGGCAGTCCTTGATACTCCGAATCTGCTGCATATCTCCTGCCCGGAGATAAATCCGTCCGTCTCCCTGAGCATCTGCAATATCTTATCCTTCATCTATAGATTGCCTCCAACAATTCTTGCACAAAAAATACCGGCGGCGACGAGTACCACGGCAAAAACCATCACCGCCACACCCTGCAGCCTTTTATCCGATATAAGATGCTTAATACCGGTTATGGCATTTATCAGTGCTCCGAGATAGAATATATTCTCGAACATTCCCATTCTCGTCTTACTGTCAATAAACGTATATATTGTAAGTGCCACAACCGCAATACTAAGTATAACATTTATTACATCAATTACAATTCTTATCCTTCTCAATACTCTCTCTTTTTTTGAAGCCATAAAATATCCCCTGTCTACTTAACAGTGGCATCCATCACCGCCTTGATTGTGTGCATACGGTTCTCCGCCTCATCAAACACAATCGACTGTGCCGACTCAAATACCTCGTCCGTTACCTCCATCTCATCAAGTCCGAACTTCTCGTGAATCTGAGCGCCAACTGTTGTCTTTAAATCATGAAAAGCAGGAAGACAGTGCATAAACACAGCCTGTGATCCCGCATTCTCCATAGCCTTTTTATTTACCTGGTAAGGAAGCAGGTCGTGTATACGCTCCTCCCACACCTCCGAAGGCTCACCCATTGATACCCATACATCGGTATAGATAACATCGGCACCCTTTGTTCCTGCATCGACATCCTCAGTCAAAGTTATCGTTGCACCCGATTCCTTTGCATAACCTTGGCACAGCTTAACAAGCTCCTCATCAGGAAAATACTTTTTGTTGGTGCAGGCTGTAAAATTAAGTCCTATCTTTGCACATGCAATCATAAGTGAATTTCCCATATTGTAGCGCGCATCACCCATGTATGTGAAATTGATTCCCTCAAGCTTTCCAAAATGCTCCTTTATCGTGAGCATATCCGCAAGCATCTGTGTAGGATGATATTCATTGGTCAGTCCGTTCCACACAGGTACATCCGAATATTTTGCAAGCTCTTCGACTATATTCTGTCCGTATCCCCTGTACTCAATTCCATCGTACATACGGCTTAAAACCCTCGCTGTGTCAGCTATGCTCTCCTTCTTGCCAATCTGTGAGCCTGACGGATCAAGATATGTTGTTCCCATTCCCAAATCATGTGCAGCCACCTCAAAAGAGCAGCGGGTTCTTGTACTTGTCTTTTCAAATATAAGAGCTACATTCTTACCTCTGTGATGGTCAACCGGAATACCTTTTTTCTTCTTGTCCTTAAGCTCTGCCGCAAGGTCAATCAGATACATAATCTCTTCCTTGGAGAAGTCCTTCAATGTCAAAAAATCGCGTCCCTTTAAGTTCATAGCCATGCCTCCTATATTCTGTGTACATATACACTTCAAGTGTAATTTTATTTTAGAATAACTTATTCGGCGCAATATGTCAATGTATATAAATTCATTTTTTTGTATATTTATACATCGTATGCCGCTATAAAGACTTAACCGGCTCGGCAAGCAGCCTTATCACAATCATATGGAGCGGGTAGTATATATAAAAGAACCACTTTCCGGTCTTTTTTCCACCTAACGCTCCATTATACAATGACAATATCGGAACCGCAAGCAATGTTCCGAATTGGAACAAGGCAGCATACGGGTACATAGGATTTTGAAGTGCCGTCTCCAACGCCACCAATGCCGCGAAAACAAATGCCGTAAATGCAAGTAATTTCAGCTTCCTTCCTTTATTATCGCGGTATACATACATTATAAACGGCCAAATCACTCCGATTCCCGCCCAGTCGCCCAAAAGTGACAGCATAAAAAGCAGAATCATAAGAGTGCCTTTTCTCCAACCGTCAACAAGGCTGCTATCATACACTCTCAGCATAAGCAGTGCCATAAAAAGTGTATATATCATTCCAAATCCCGGCACGCCGCCGGAAAAAAACGTACCATTCTCGTAGAAGCAAAAAGCAAAGGCGGATACCACCGCAAATATCCCCAGTCTGAACGTATATTTCCGTACATCATGTGTATGAATATAACCTTCAACCAGCAGATAACACATTATCGGTGCCGTAATCCGCCCTATTGTATGCATGCATTGACCGGCGGCAGTCACCGCCGGCACCCACATCCACGCTATATGATCAATGGTCATCGCAATAATTGCGATGACCTTGATTTGATATGCCGAAAGACCTCTTTCATTATTCATATACAGTTCCTAGCCGTGAAGTCCTCTCGCCTGTCTGTCCATATCCTCAACAACGATATCATATATCTCGCCAAGTGTACGGCAATACTCTAATACCTTCCAAGGCTCGTTGGTATGGAAATGAATCTTTATAAGCTCTTCATCACCTACAGCTAAAAGGCAGTCTCCCTTAAAGTTCTCGGTAAAATATTCGTTGATGGCATCCTCGTCAAGATTCTCGCCCTCAATCAAAAGCTGTGTATCATATCTGAATTCAATAGGTTCACTCATCGTTATCTCTCCACTTTGGTTAAAAAATTCAATCAGCCTTCCTTTACAACTTCAACAACCGACTTGGCAAGTCCCGCAAGTCCCTGAATCTCTGACGGAATAATAATCTTCGTGGCCTGACCGTCCGCAGCCTTCTCAAATGCCTCTAAGCTCTTGAGTCTTAATACCGCCTCGTCGGCTCCTGCCTCCTTAATCATCTTAAGACCTTCTGCGTTGGCAAGCTGTACCACTCTGATAGCCTCAGCCTGACCTTCAGCCTCCTTAACCATCTTCTGCTTCTGAGCTTCGGCTCTGAGTATAGCAGATTCCTTCTCTGCTTCCGCATCAAGAATCATTGAGCGCTTCTTACCTTCCGCAACAAGGACTGCCGACTGCTTCTGTCCTTCCGAACGTGTTACTGCCTCAATCTTCTCAAGCTCTGCTCTCTTCTGTTTCTCCATCGCATCCTGAATTGCTGAAGGAGGGATAATGTTCTTTACCTCCACTCTGTTGACCTTGATTCCCCAAGGATCCGTTGCAACATCAAGAGATACTCTCATCTTAGAGTTGATAACCTCGCGTGATGTAAGTGTCTGCTCAAAGGTAAGCTCACCGATGATGTTACGGAGGGTTGTCGCCGTAAGATTCTCGATAGCCATTATAGGATTCTCGACTCCGTAAGCGAAAAGCTTAGGATCCGTAATCTGGAAAAATACAACCGTATCAATTCTCATTGTAACATTATCCTTAGTGATAACCGGTTGTGGAGAGAAATCCGCAACCTGCTCCTTAAGAATAACTCTTTTCGCCATCTTATCGATGAATGGAACCTTAAAATGAATACCAACATTCCAAGTTTCCTTGTATGCACCAAGTCTCTCAAGAACAACTGCCTGTGCCTGAGGTACAATCTTGATGCAGGATGCCAAAATCACAAGAATAATTACTGCTACAATAATCGCTCCAACAATGCCCTGCATGATAAATCCTCCCTTAAATAAAAATTAATTTTCATTTTCTTCTGCCGCCGATACAACCGGTTCAACTATAAGCTTAACACCCTCTATAGCTTTAATGCAAACCATCGTATCAATATCAAGTACACTTCCGTCAACAGATCTCGCAGCCCACTCGACACCATTTACGGTAACATACCCTGAAGCCTGCGCATTATCAATCTTAGCAATAACACGCCCTGTCTGCCCTATTATACTGTCTATATTTGTCTTAGATGTATGCTTATTTATATACTTGACCGCAAACGGCCGTGTGAAAATCAGCATCACAAATGAAACTATGATAAACAATATGAATTGCAGCCACCATGTAGCGTGAAGTAGTGCGGCAAAGAAAGCCACTAGAGAACCCGCGGCAAACCAAATGGTTGTAAGCCCCAGAGTAGCTATCTCAAACACCACAAGCACAACAAACAAAATCAGCCATATCATTGCATGCATGTGCATTCCCCCTTACCTATAATTTTCTGACTTATTTTTTATAATACACTAATAAGCCTAATTTTACAATAATTATTCGAAGAATTTCCTCACAATAGGCAAAAAGCACCATTCGGATATTTTAAACCCAAATGATGCTTTATTTCTTAATAAGCATAAAAACAATGATTATTAATCACGGTATACTGAGAATATCTTGCATAGTTAGCCTTCTTCACACTGATGAAGAACATATAGTCTCCTATATTGTTCACACCCGCAAGTGCTTCACCTGCAGCCGTATATGACTCCTGATGTGATGGTCCGTTGGCAAGTAGTGCCGCAAAACGCTCTGATACATTGCCGCTGCCGTCAAGCACACCCGTGAACTGCCCCGGTGCATAAATTACATCGGTGATGCTGTTCTGTACAAATTTCGGGCTTCTGACACGGTTAAGAACTACATTGGCAACCGCAAGCTTGCCCTCATAAGGCTCCCAGCCTGCCTCCCACTCGATAATACAAGCAAGAAGGTATACCTCCGAATCACTTGCGCTCATCGCCGCATTCGTTGTTCTTCCTATCGAAGTACTCTGGGCCTGTGCAGCTCTGGCAGCCGCAACACGCTCTGCCTCACGTCGCTCAGCCTCTATTCTTGCCTGTTCAGCTATATAGGCGTTCTCCTCATCTATAGTCCATGCCGTCGCAAGGTCATACGAGGAACTGATTCCATCCTCCTGAACGTATCCATATCCGCTCTCGCACTCAACAAGCACCCAATCGCCGACTTCTTCGTAGGCATTGATTGTCTCACCTGCATAAAATTCAGCTATAACAGCACTCGATAAATCAGCAGATGCATATACATTCAGCACATCCGCCTCAACAACCGTCGTCTTGTCTCCGATAAAAGGAGCTACCTTGTCGGCTTCCTCTCCGAAAAGCATATATACATTCTTCACATATCCGACAACATTTCCCGATGAAATCTTCGTCCAGATTTCACCCTTCTCCAATATGTCTGCCTGAGAACGTGAGTACATACATCCTACAACATCCGAAGCCTCATCCGGCTCAGCGTAGATGCTCACCCTGTCCTCACAGTATGAGATGACCTTATCCTCAAAGTCACTCTTATGCTTATCGCCCGTGAGGTCATCAACTATCTCACCGTTCGCTGAAAGTGTGCTTATATACACAATTCTCGGTTCAACCTGTGCCGCCTCAGCAGCATCACTGCCATTGTCCGAGGTAAGTGCCACCTCTTTTTCGGTGTTTTCCAATAAATTATCTGAATAGTAAGGGGCTACAGTACTGTCCGCCTGCGCATTGCCGGCATTGTGAACAGCCGCACCAACCGGTTCCGGCGTGCCTGCCATCGTCCTGCCTGAGAACGCAAGCTGTGCAATGAGTACCACAAAGAGCATCATGTACACATAAAACTTCTTGTTCCTTCTCATTTTTCAAATCTCCATATTAATTGTTACAAAATTGTTAAGAAATGTTACACCTTATTGTAACAATTAATACATAAGTTGTCAACCCCTTCTCTGACGTGATGCCTCATACATAAGAATTGCGCCGCTCACGGCAGCATTGAGGGACTCTAATTTTCCTTTCATAGGGATGATTATTTTTCTATCCGCAAGGGCTGTCGCCTCATCAGTGAGTCCATTGCCTTCATTTCCTATAAAGAAGGCCGTTCCCGTCCTGTAATCACATGTGACATAATCCACGGCACCATCAAGATGTGCCGCATAAGACGTGATATTTCTGCTCTTTAGCAATCCCACCGTCTCTTTCAGGTTATCCACATAGGCAAATTTCATTCTGTACATGGCTCCCATTGTGGAACGTATTACTTTTGGATTATATATATCAACCGTTCCCGACGTCATAATTATCCCGTCAGCCCCGGCTCCCTCGGCTGTTCTGATTATCGTTCCTAAATTGCCCGGATCCTGAATATTTTCAAGTATCATTATCAGCGGACTGTCGCATGTGAGCATATCACTCACGGAGTACTCTTTCATTCTTACTAACGCCATAACTCCCTGAGGTGTCTTGGTATCTGACATGTGAGAAAACACCTCATCTGTTACCGTCTCGTAGGAATACCCCTTTAAGCTTGTCCTGTTATCACGTTCAAAGCTCTCCGACACATACAGATTCGCTATTCTGTCCTTCGGTGTCTCCTCAAACATTCTCTTCCCCTCAACAACAAAAAGTCCTTGGGCCTTGCGGTCCTTAGACTTTTTGATGAGGTTAATTACATTCTTTATCTGTGAATTGGATGTACTTGTAATCATTACCTTTTCCTTATCTCGCGAGATTTCTGCTGATTGTATACTGATACTCGTCAATATCCTTCTTCATCGCAAGTGCCTCGTCAATATCATAATCAACGAACTCTCCGTGTGAATGAGCAACAACTCTCATACTCTTGCCTGCAATGAGACAGTCAACCGCATAAGCACCCATAATTGAAGCATACATTCTGTCCTTACATGTAGGACTTCCTCCACGCTGCATATGTCCGAGAATGGTAGCTCTCGTCTCAATGCCTGTTGCAGCCTCAATTCTTCTTGCCATACTTGTCGAATGACCGATTCCCTCAGCATTGACAATGATATGATGTCTCTTGCCCTTCTTACGATTGTTGATGATGCTGTTGATAAGTGCCTGCTCATCATTATTATAACGCTCAGGAAGAAGAATATCCTCCGCTCCGTTGGCAATACCACACCACAGGGCAATGTAGCCTGCATTACGTCCCATTACCTCAATGATACTGCAGCGCTCATGTGATGTTGATGTATCTCTTATCTTATCAATGGCTTCCATTGCGGTATTAATAGCTGTATCAAATCCGATTGTGTAATCAGTACATGCAATGTCAAGGTCAATTGTACCCGGAACACCTATTGTGTTGATTCCAAGAGCAGCAAGCTTCTGTGCTCCTCTGAAGGAACCGTCACCGCCAATAACAATAAGTCCGTCTATTCCATGCTTCTTGCATATCTCAGCAGCCTTCTGCTGTCCCTCCGGAGTGATGAATTCAAGACATCTTGCAGTGTAGAGAATTGTACCTCCTCTGTGAATAATGTCTGCAACACTCAATGCATCCATATCTATTATCTCATCATTTAAAAGTCCATTATATCCCTTTAAAATACCCTTGACCTTAAGTCCCTTCGCGATAGCAGTACGGACAACCGCACGAATCGCAGCATTCATTCCCGGGGCATCTCCGCCGCTGGTAAGTACACCAATTGTCTTAATTTCCTTAGCCATAATATCCTCCGTTCTACCAGTGAAAATTTTAACAAACTCAGTTTTCTTAATAATATACCTAAATCAAATTATTTTCAATAGTATTATTTTGTTTTTTCAAACTTATACCACTTTTACATTGTCCTGACCAAATCTGTCCATGAGAAGCTTCAAGGTTTCCCCCTGTGCCTGTATTGTCTGACTCTTAGGCAGAACCTTTCTCTGCTTCTCCTCCCTGCAGTACACGGTAACAAGGTCATTTCCATCGGATGAAGCAATTATCCCGGCAAGCTCCTGCTCGGCATCAATGTATGCCTGCTTATTGGCAAACTGTATCCAGCACACCTTAGGAACGTCCTCAAACGCCGTGATGCTCTCACACACAAGCTTTCCGTTCTCCTCCTCAGAAATGCTCACACGACCTGTCACAAACACCTTATTGTCCTCAACCGCCTGTGACCTGTATTTCTCATAATCGCGAGGAAATATAAGCACTTCGACCGCACCGAACACATCCTCCACGGTTATAAATGCCATCATTTTTCCTGTCTTTGTGTTCTTTACCGTCTTGGCTGTAATGATTCCTCCTATGGTTGCTTTCTGTCCATCCGTAACCTTCGGCGGATTGTCCTCATCATTTATGAAATCTGAGCTTACATTGGTTATATGTTTTCTCCACAGTGCCTCATAATCGTCCATAGGATGACCGCTTACATACACTCCTAAGACCTCCTTCTCGTAAGCAAGAAGTTCTTCCTTGTCATACTCGGGAACATTCGGAACATTAACCTTATCATGCTTCTCCTCAAACATGTCAAAAAGCGACATCTGTCCTGCAATGTTGCTCTTTCTTTCATTATTTATATTATCCACTATATCAGCATACACAAGCATCATCTGATGTCTGTTGGCATTGAAGCAGTCGAACGCTCCCGACTTTATGAAGCTCTCAAGTGTTCTTTTGTTGACCTCTTTTCCCGACAGTCTGCTTATGAAATCCTCAAGGCCGGTAAACGCACCGTTATCCTCTCTCTCCTGAATTATTGCGTCAATAATAGGTTTTCCTATACTCTTTAACGCTGAGAGTCCGTATCGTATTCCATTTGAAGCTACCGAGAAATTTCCCTCGCCTTCATTGATATCCGGTGGAAGAATCTCTATTCCCATCTGTCTGCATGTATAAGCATACTCAGCCACCTTAGTGTTATTTGCGAGCACGCTGGTCATAAGCGCCGCAAAAAACTCCTTCGGATAATAGCATTTAAGATATGCCGTTCTGTAAGATACAACCGCATAGCATGCCGCATGTGACTTGTTGAAAGCATACTTTGCAAAATCCGTCATGTTATCATATATAATCTTTGCAGTCTCTTCAGGAATGCCATTGGCTATACAGCCGGGAACCCCCTCCTCCTTATTGCCGTATATGAAATTCTGCCGTTCCTTTTCCATCACAGACGCTTTTTTCTTTGACATGGCACGGCGAACCAGGTCGCTTCGTCCCAGCGTATATCCTGCAAGATCACGCACAATCTGCATAACCTGCTCCTGATAAACAATACATCCATAGGTTGTGCTCAATATATTCTCAAGCTGAGGACATTCATACACGATATCATCGGGGTTGTTTTTTCCTTTTATATACTTTGGTATGAAATCCATAGGCCCCGGTCTGTACAAGGATATTCCCGCCGTGATATCCTCAAGACTCTTAGGCTTAAGCTCCTTCATGAAGTTCTTCATTCCTGCACTTTCAAGCTGGAATATTCCCTCTGTATGCCCTGAGCCGATAAGCTCCATGACATTCCGGTCATTGTAATCTATCTTATCTATATTGAGCTTTCCCGGGTGTGTCTTGTTTACAAGATTGACGGCATCCTGTATTACGGTCAGTGTTCTGAGTCCGAGGAAATCCATCTTTAAAAGTCCAAGCTCCTCGAGCGTCGTCATCGTATACTGTGTTGTGATTGTACCGTCACCGCCTCTTGAAAGAGGTACGAACTCATCCGCGGCCTTCTGACAGATCACCACACCTGCCGCATGCATTGATGTGTTGCGCGGAAGTCCTTCAAGTCGCCTTGCCATGTCTATTAGATGCTTAACAGACGCATCCGACTCATACAATGACTTAAAATCCTGACTATCCTTCAGTGCCTTATCGAGTGTGATTCCCAGCTCATTCGGAACCAGCTTTGCAACTCTGTCCACATCCGCATATGGCATATCAAGCACTCTTCCGACATCTCTTATTACCGCTCTGGCAGCAAGTGTACCGAAGGTGACAATCTGAACAACTTTATCCTTGCCATACTTTCTCACAACATAGTCGATAACCTCCTGCCTTCTCTCATAACAGAAGTCTACGTCAATATCGGGCATGGACACACGCTCCGGATTCAGGAAACGCTCAAAAAGAAGATTATATCTTATCGGGTCAATATCCGTTATTGCAAGTGAATATGCTACAATGCTTCCTGCTCCCGAACCTCTGCCCGGACCGACGGCAATACCGTTCTGCTTGGCATAATTGATGAAATCCCACACGATAAGGAAGTAGTCAACATACCCCATGCGCTTTATTACTCCGAGTTCATAGTCAAGACGTTCCCTGTGCTTTTCAGCCTCATCACCATATCTTTTTACAAGACCTTCGTTGCAGAGGTGAAGGAGATATGTCCATGAATCGAACTCTTCAGGAACCTCATACTTAGGGAGCTTAGTCTTTCCGAACTCTATCTCAACATTACATCTTTGTGCAATCCTGTATGTGTTCTCAAGTGCCTGCGGTGCATACGGAAACAGTTCTGCCATCTCCTCCGGCGATTTGCAGTAATACTGGCCGCCCTCATAGCGCATTCTGTCCGTGTCCGTCACCTTTTTCCCCGTCTGAAGGCATAACAAAAGGTCATGTGCCTCGGCATCCTCAGCGTATGTATAATGAATGTCATTGGTACATACAAGCTCTATTCCGGTCTCGCGGCTCATTCTCATAAGCTCCTGATTTACCAGCCTCTGCGCCGGAATCCCATGATCCTGAAGCTCTAAGAAAAAATTATCCTTTCCGAATATATCCTGATAGTGAAGGGCAGCCTTCTTAGCTTCCTCGTAATTATCCCTTGTTATGTCTCGTGCCACCTCTCCGGCAAGACAGGCACTAAGGGCAATTATTCCTTCATGATATTTTTCAAGCACTTCATAGTCAACTCTCGGCTTATAATAAAAACCTTCGGTAAACCCCCTTGACACAATCTTCATCAGGTTAGAATAGCCTGTATTATTCTCGGCAAGCAGGACAAGATGATAATATCTGTCATCCCCCTGACCTATTGCCTCCTTGTCAAATCTCGACCCCGGTGCCACGTATACCTCGCAGCCTATGATTGGCTTGATTTCCGCTGCCTTACATGCACGGTAAAAATCAATAACACCATACATTACACCATGGTCGGTGATTGCAAGACTGTCCATTCCGAGTTCTTTAGCTCTGGCAGGCAGCTCCTTTATCTTGCTTGAACCATCGAGCAGACTGTATTCGGTATGCACATGCAAATGTGTAAAATTCATCTTAATTTCTACCCCGTAACTATACTAAATAAACGCAAAAACTCCTCAGAAACATCCGGGGAGCTTTTACAAGTCAACATTATCATATTCTATTTTGCCGATGTGATGAATTCCTCAATACCCTTTATTGCTTCCTCTTCATCCTTGCCATCTGCAATAACCGTAATCTCCTCATCGGCCTCAAGACCTAATGCCATCATTCCCATAATGCTCTTTGCATTAACTCTCTTTGTTCCCGATTCAATAAAAATCGAGCTCTCATACTTACTTGCAATCTGAACAAGCACTGCCACCGGTCTTGCCTCTAAGCCGGTAGGAATCTGAATTTTGATATTCTTCTGAACCATGATATTTCTCTCCATATCTTTTTATATTTTATTCTGTCTCAGTTCATCTGCTATCTCGCTTATTTTTCTGAGACGATGATTAACTCCCGATTTTCCAACAGGTGGTGTGAGCATCTGTCCTAATTCCTTAAGTGATACTTCCGTATTCTCCGCCCTTAAAACCGCAATCTCCATAAGGCTCTCGCTCAGACTGTCAAGTCCTACCGTATCGCGGATATAATTAATATCATCAAGCTGCTTAACCGCAGCCGAGACCGTGCGATTGAGATTCGCCGTCTCGCAATTAACCTGCCTGTTAACCGAATTACGCACCTCTTTAAGAATGCGCACATTCTCAAGATTGAGAAGTGCACGGTGAGCCATCATTATATTAAGCAGGTCTACTATCTGCTCACCTTCCTTGATGTACACAACATAATATTTCTTGCGCTGAACAATTCTTGCATCAAACGAAAAACCTGTAAGAATCGCCTGAATGAATTCCGCCTTACGTTCTGTCGAACACACAATCTCAAAATGATAAAATTTCTCCGGATCACTCATACTTCCCGAGGTCAGGAATGCTCCTCTTATAAATGCCCGTCTGCAGCAATCATTCTTAATCGCCATCGTATTCTTCGGCAGAAGGTCCTCCGACGGCTCCTCATCTCTTGTCATCAGCTTAGATGCAAGAAGTATCTGCTCTGCCGCTGTCGGATTATCAACTCTCACCGTATATATGTGATTCTTTCCGCCACGTCCGCTGCACCTTACACATACCTGCGGCCGGCAGTTGAATCCTTCATGTATATATTTCTCAAGCTTTCTTGCAGCTGCTATATTCTCAGTGTTGAATACAATACAATATCCATCACCCTTTTTTTTCACTCGTGAACTCATACTGAGCATTGCCGACAGTTCTGCTATCAGGCAATGCCTGGCCTCGACTGTATACTCAGCCAGTTCCTCTTTAACTTCACCGGAAAATGACATCGGCACCATCCCATCCGCCCGTGTACATAAGCTTATTTTTTTCGAAGCGAGTCGAGCATAATATCGCGATGCTCTATCTTAATACCATAATCCTTATCCGACAGCCTCTTGTATAATTCATTGGCAAGTGTTACGGAGCGATGCTTACCGCCCGTACAGCCTATCGCTATGACAAGGCTGTTTTTGCCTTCTAAAACATAATTAGGTATGAGAAAATTAATCATATCCTCGAGCTTATCAAGGAACTCACCCGCCTGCGGACATCCGAGCACATAATCCTGTATGGGCTTATCATTTCCCGTAAGAGCCTTGAGTTCATCGACATAATACGGATTGGGAAGAAATCTCACATCAAAAACCAAATCCGCGTCAGCCGGGATTCCATACTTAAATCCGAATGACAAAATAGTCACAAACAGATTATTGTACTTCTCATCCTCAACAAAAATCTTCTCTATCTCCTGACGAAGCTCTCTTGTGAGAAGTGAACTTGTGTCAATAATATAATCTGACTTGCGCTTAAGAAAAGCAAGTGCCTCCCTCTCAAGTGCAATTCCCTTATCCACTCTGTCTGCCTCAGCAAGAGGATGGCTCCTTCTTGTCTCTTTATATCTCTTGACCAACACCGAGTCGGCACAGTCAAGGAATAAAATTTCATACTTAATACCAAAATCACTTATGCGTTCCAATACGTCCTCAAAGCCGGCAAATGCCTGTCCGCTTCTTATGTCAACACCAAGCGCAATATTCTTGAATTCAGAATTACCTGCAACGGCAAGCTCCACGAACTTCTCAACAAGTGCAACAGGCATGTTGTCGACACAATAATATCCGATATCTTCAAACATCTTGAGCACCGTGCTCTTGCCCGCTCCGGACATCCCCGTAACAATAACAATTCTCATTCTACCCGCCTCCTGACGTATATATAAGCAATTATAAGGGTAAAATATCCATACCTGTCTAGGTTACATCCATATACCGAATATGTCAACAGAAAAAACTGTCTGTATCTTACATGCAGCACATTATATCTACAATTCTCTTCCTATAATTCTAACCTCAGGCTCTAACGTAACACCAAATGTATCTTTAATCTTTGCTGATACATTCTTCATAAGTGTGCACACATCCTCCGCCGTAGCTGTTCCCTTATTAATCACAAAACCACAATGCTTTTCAGACACGCATGCATCGCCCACAGAATAACCTCTAAGCCCCGCGTCCATGATAAGCTTACCTGCAAAAAAGCCTTCCGGGCGCTTAAAAGTACTTCCCGCACTCGGATACTCAAGCGGCTGCTTCTCTCTTCTTCTCGCCGCCAAATCCTTCATGTACGCTTCTATCTCGCTCCTGTTGCCTTTTTGAAGCTGCAGCTTTGCCTCAAGGACAATAAGTCCTTCCTTCGCAAACCGGCTGCTTCTGTATGCGAGCTGCATTTCATGAGGCTGGTATTCCCTTATATTACCATTCTTGTCCATCGCGGTGACACTAAGAAGAATATCCTTCATCTCACCGCCATAAGCTCCGGCATTCATTATGCATGCGCCCCCTAATGTTCCCGGAATACCGCACGCGAACTCAAAGCCCGTCAGGGAACCTCTCAAGGCGGCTGCTCCAATCTTAGAAAGCCTTGCACCTGCCTGTGCCGTAATCATGTCATTCTCAACACGAATTCTCTCATAATTGTCAAGAAGCAGTATCACAACTCCTCTTATTCCGTCATCGGACACCAGCACATTACTGCCGTTTCCTATAATCATGCATGGTTCATTCTCTTTCCGGCAAGCCATGTACACATTCTTAATCTGCTTGATATCGGATGGCTTGACGAGAATATCAGCCGGTCCTCCTATACGGAATGTGGTATGGTTTTTCATTGGCTCGTCTATAAATATATTTTCCTCAGGAATAATATCTCTTATCAGCGCTTCTATTTTATTCAATATATCCTCCCGTCCCGCTGTCCGGTATCATAATATGCCTTACCGGCATAATTTATTCCATGCCCTTATTTAAGTTCTGCTGAACCCTGTTGTAGAGTTCCTGAGCCGCGTTGTATCCCATCTTACGCTGTCTCCAGTTAACCGCTGCCGTCTCAACGATAACCGCAAGGTTACGTCCCGGACGAATAGGAATATTGTGGCTCACAACCTTATTGCCGAGTATTTCGGTGTATGTCTCCTCAAGACCGAGACGATCATATTCCTTATCCTTATCCCAGTCCTCAAGCTTGATAACCATATCAATGCCCTGTGTCTCCTTAATGCTCTCCACACCGAAAAGACTCTTGACATCAATAATTCCGATACCTCTTAATTCAATGAAATGTCTTGTTATATCAGGTGCTGTTCCGATAAGTGTTTCATCACTTACCTTCTTAATCTCGACAACATCATCCGTCACCAGACGATGTCCCCTCTTGATAAGCTCGAGTGCCGCCTCGCTCTTACCGATACCGCTCTCGCCCATAATAAGGACGCCCTCGCCAAATACATCCACCAAAACTCCGTGAATGGATATCGTCGGTGCAAGCTGAACCTTAAGCCAGCGGATTATCTCCGCCATAAATGAAGATGTCGATGCATCTGAGCTTAAAAGAGGAATCTCATACTTAAGTGCAACCTCAAGCAGATCCTGATCAGGCTGCTGTGAACGGCAGAAAATCAGACACGGAATATTGCTCTCCATAAGCTGACGATATCTCTGCACTCTCGTCTCTCTGTCCAAAGTCTCAATATATGCTTCCTCTACATACCCTATAATCTGTACCCTCTCGTTGTCAAAGTGGTCATAAAACCCTGCAAGCTGAAGTGCAGGTCTGTTCACATCCGGCTGTGTGACATACTTAGTATCCGTATCAATCTGCGGTGTCAGATTCACAAGCCCCATCTTCTCTACAATCTTTGTAAGCTGAACCTCATTGTTTCCTAACTTCATGTATGCCTCCTGAAATTTTATTTTATATCTTGTAGCTATTCAGAACCACATTTGCAAAATTTCCTTATTCAAGGCTTCTCTTTGCTCACGTATTTACATCATACCACACAATTTATTCAAAAAAAAGTATTTATCTTTTTCATATCATGAAATTTCATTTATGAAAATTTTCTGCATGAAAAAAAGAATACACCGACGCAGCCGCCTTCGCGTTCATCCCCTCCACCTGTGCAAGCTCCTCCTCCGATGCCTCCTTAATATGCTCAACATCCTTAAAGTGATGCAAAAGTGCCTTTCTTCTTGCCGGTCCGATTCCCTCGATGTCATCAAGAATCGAACGTACCTGGTTAATGCTTCTTAAGCTTCTGTGATATTCAATGGCGAATCTGTGTGCCTCATCCTGTATCCGGGTTATAAGCTTGAACGCCTCACTGTCCCTGCTTATAGGTATTTCAGTGTTATTATAATACAAGCCTCTGGTTCTGTGGTTGTCATCCTTTACCATACCGCATACCTTGATATCAAGTCCCAGCTTCTCAAGCACTCCCAGACAGATATTTACCTGACCTCTTCCGCCATCCATCATAATGAGGTCCGGCACTGCATCAAAGCTTGAATCATTTTCATGTGTAAATCGTCTTGTGAGCACTTCCTCCATGCTCGCATAATCGTTCGGACCTATTACTGTCCTAATCCTGAATTTACGGTAATCATTTCTCTTAGGACGTCCATCCTGGTACACAACCATTGAGCCCACAGACTGTGCTCCGCTGATATTTGAAATATCGTATGCCTCCATGCGGTACGCACTCTCTATCCCCAGAAGCTCTTCAATCTCCTTTACCGCTCCGGTCGTTCTTCTCTTCTCACGCTGAAGCTTATCCAAATCCTGTGAAAGCACCATCTGAGCATTTTTCTCGGCAAGCTCGACTAATTTTTCCTTCTGTCCCTTCTTAGGTGCAACAATTTCAACCCTTGAACCCCTCTTACCACTAAGCCATTCCTCAAGAACCGCCGCATCCGGAAGCTCCTCCTGAACCATAATCTGTCTTGGGACGAACGGTATTCCGGCATAAAACTGCTTTATAAAATCAGTTATAACCTCCGCTCTTGTGTCTGTTGCGGCGAGCTCCATGTTGTACTTATCCCTTCCTATAAGCCTTCCTTCTCTTATAAAGAAAGCCTGAACAACACAGGTTCTGCCATCGATTGCTGCAGCAATTACATCCTTATCAAGCATATCACTGTTGGTAATCTTCTGCTTCTGCGCCACAGCCTGCACACTCGACAGCAAATCCCTGTACACTGCCGCCTCCTCGAACTCAAGCCTTTCCGATGCTGCCTCCATCTTTTCCTTAAGTGAATTCATCACGGCAGCATAATTTCCGTTAAGAAATTCCAATGTCCTGTTAATATTTTCCCTGTATTCTTCCTTGGAAATATATCCCTGACATGGAGCATCGCATTGCTTTATATGATAATTAAGGCAAGGTCTTTCCTTTCCTATATCTCTCGGAAGGCACCTGCTGCAGGTCCTTATCTTGTATAATTTTCGCAGAAGCTCAATCGTGTCCTTCACAGCCCCTGCACTTGTATACGGACCGAAATATTTGGCCTTGTCCTTTTTTAACTCACGCGAAAAGAGGACTCTTGGGAAGTCCTCATTGATTGTCACCTTGATATACGGATATGTCTTGTCATCCTTCAGCATCGTATTGTACTTAGGACGGTGTTCCTTAATCAAATTACACTCAAGCACAAGTGCCTCAAGCTCCGAATCGGTGATTATATATTCAAAATAGCTTACATGACTCACCATCTGCTTAATCTTCTCAGTATGATTCCTCGACGACTGAAAATACTGGCGTACTCTGTTCTTAAGGCTTATCGCCTTGCCGACATAGATTATGTTGTCATGGTCGTCATGCATTATATAGACTCCCGGTTTACCCGGAAGCTTCTTTAATTCTTCCTCAATTACGAACATTGCCGAATCACTCCCTATAGCCGGGTGTCAACCACAAGCCCTTTCACGTCCTGTGCCGTAAGCTGAAGCTGTGCCACCATAAGTCCCATCGACTTCTCAATTGTCTGTGACGCATTATCTGAGCTTATCTTTCCTACCTCATCCAGCATATCGTCAAGCTCATACATAAGCTCATCATCTCCATCGTCCTTGTGTGCCTCACCCTTTGCTTTCTCGATGCGCTCTTCCATCTCCTGCTTTTCCTGCTTCTTTTCAAGCGCCTCTTCCTTCTTATTGTCCATATCTTCGTCTATCTTGTCAACAGCATCCTGCATAACATTAGATATTATTTCCTTTGAAGCGGCATCAACAATCTGCTCTCCCTGCTTCTTCGCATCGTACATCTCATGAGTCTTAAGACGTTCAATTCCCATGTTGCGGTTAAATGCATAACCTCCCGCAATGCTTATATTGTTGTCCCTTATCTTATCAGTATACACCTTCTCATCTGCATCTAACTGCAGCATTCTGCTGTGATAGTCCGAGAGTCCGTCAGCATAGAGTTCCTTATACCTTGCATATTCATTCTCCGTCAATACAGCTTGAGGATTGCCCATCGAGTCTCTTCCTTTTCTGAGAATTTCAAGCTCCTCTGCCTCCCGGCTGCCCTCAGACACATTATATATCTCATTCGTGTTCTCTTTTTCCTTGCGGATATCCTTAATCATGCTTCTTGACTCCTGATTCTCCGCAAGCAGCGACTTGGCATGTGCACTGCTCTCAGCAATAGTGTCATCTATCTCCTTATCATGGTTGTAGGCATCAAGCATAAGCTCCATAGCCATGCTTCTTGCCTTCTTTCTCTTCTCCTCAACCAGATCCTCGCCGAGATTAAGCTGACTTCCATTGATTGTAAGCCCGTTCCCTGATGAAGCCTTCTTTGCTGCTCCGTCCTGTGTATTACCCTTCTCAACGGTCTTATCAGCCGATGATTCTGTATTTATCACATCCGTCATGCCGGTATTATTGTCAATTCTCATGAATTCATCCTCCATAGAACAAAATTTCCTATTACAATTCCGGTGTCAAAACATGCTTTCACAACTTTAATATGTATATCCTGTTATAGTTATGCATATCACGACTTTTGGAAGAAGCTTAGTTGTCCTTTTGACTCTGTTTATCGTACAGCCACAGACGGCATGGATGCCGGCTGAGTTGCAAACAGCCATGGATGGCTGATTTTGCAACGGTGGTGGAAGGGGAAATAATTATTTCAGAGTCATTAGAACAACTTGCTTCGTACAACGGAGCTGATATGCATAATCATAACAGGATATACACATAAAAATCAGCTCCGCATGTTTTGGCACCTGAATCCTGTTACATAAAAATGCCGATACAATCCGTTACAGATTATATCGGCTTCTTATATGGCTTAATTTATATCTCCGTCAGCTTTTTCCATGTCTGCATCGGTGCTAATCACCTCAGTGACACTCTGTTCCGGCTGACCTGCTTCAGTTCCACTCTGTTCCGTGCTGTCCGGCTCTGCATCACTCTGCCCGGTCTCATCCGGCTTAATTCCCTTAACTTCATTAAATATCTGCATGAACTCCTTACCCGTGATTGTCTCCTTCTCAATGAGGAAATCAGCCACCTTATCAAGAACATCCCTGTTCTCGGCAAGCATCTCCTTAACCTTGGCGTAGGCATCCTTGAGCACAAGCTTCACTTCATCGTCAACCTCTGCCGCAGTCCTGTCCGAACAGTTAAGCACCGTTCTTCCATCAAGATACTGATTCTCAACCGTCTCAAGTCCCATAAGTCCGAATCTGTCCGACATTCCGTAGAGTGTAATCATATTGCGGACAAGCTTGGTTGCACGCTCTATATCGTTTGAAGCACCTGTCGTTACGGAATTAAAAACAATATCCTCAGCGGCACGCCCGCCTAAAAGGGTATATATCCTTGTCATGAGTTCTTCCTTGCTCATGAGATACTTCTCTTCCTCAGGCACCTGCATGGTATATCCCAATGACCCCATGGTCCTCGGAACAATCGTTATCTTCTGAACAGGCTCCGCATTCTTGCTGAGGGCGGTTACAAGTGCATGTCCCACCTCATGATATGATACAATCTTCTTCTCCTGAGGGCTTAAGAGTCTGTCCTTCTTCTCCTTGCCTGCAATGACCACTTCAACCGATTCAAATAAATCCTTCTGGCTCACAACTCCGCGTCCGCTCTTAACCGCGTTGATTGCCGCCTCGTTAATCATGTTGGCAAGATCCGAACCCACCGCGCCTGCCGTTGCGAGAGCTATTGCCTCTAAGTCAACCGTATCATCCATAAGCACATCCTTGGAATGGACCTTAAGAATATTCACACGTCCCTTAAGGTCAGGCTTATCAACAATGATTCTTCTGTCAAAACGTCCCGGTCTTAAAAGTGCCTTATCAAGCACATCCGGTCTGTTGGTTGCAGCCAATATAAATACACCCTTTGACGGGTCGAAACCATCCATCTCAGCGAGAAGCTGGTTGAGCGTCTGCTCTCTCTCATCATTGCCTCCGCCGTATCTTGAATCACGGCTCTTACCTATGGCATCAATCTCATCAATAAATATAATACACGGTGCCGACTGCTGTGCCTGCTTAAAGAGGTCACGCACTCTCGATGCACCAACACCGACAAACATCTCCACAAAATCCGAACCTGAGAGTGAGAAGAAAGGAACCCCCGCCTCACCCGCAACAGCCTTAGCAAGAAGTGTCTTACCTGTTCCCGGAGGACCTACAAGCAATGCCCCCTTAGGGAGCTTCGCTCCGATATGTGTATACTTTGCAGGGTTGTGAAGGAAATCAACAATCTCCGTGAGAGACTCCTTAGCCTCATCCTGACCGGCAACATCCTTAAACGTAACACCCGTCGACTTCTCCATGCCGTACATCTTGGCATTGGACTTGCCGACGCCCATCATTCCTCCACCGCCGGACATTCTCCTGAACACAAAGCTGAAAATAAAGTATATGAGCACCCATGGCACAATATACACGAGCACAAAATCAAGAATCGATGAGCTCTTGTCCTGTATCTGCACACTGTACTCGATATCATTATCCTTGAGGTACTGTATCACCTCTTCGTCATATATATAGCCCGTATAATATGACAGCTTAAGTCCCTCTATCGGCTGAGTCTTTGGTGTAATCTCAATTACATCCTGATTGTATACAACCTTTGACACATTTCCATTGTCGAGCATCTTCAGAAAATCCGAATAGCTTATCTCCTGACTGGTGCTGTTATGAAGAAATGTGTTGACGCAGCTGATACCCAATACCGTAATCACACCTGCGATAAGCAGTATGAGTATAGTCTGATTAAAACGATTACCCTTATTACCGTCCTTGTTATTATTCTGATTTTTATTGTTTTTCTCGTCCACGAAACAATCTCCCATTTTTATTTAGTACCGTATGACTCCTGATTTTACGTCTGCTGCACGATACTTCACATATCATACCATCATCTACCATAATAAATCAATATGGTTATTGTGAAAAAAGTGTTAAATATACTGCTCCACATTAGTATGCCCTGATTATCATTTTATGACATGAGTCTGAGGTGTCAAAATCTGACAAATTAAATTTATTAATATATAAGGCTGTGCTCATGCATATCAGCTCCCTTGTACGAAGCAAGTTGTTCTACGAACTCTGCACTATACTCTATTCACGCCCGCCACCGTTGCAGAATCAGCCATCCATGGCTGTTTGCAACTCAATCGGCATCCATGCCGCTTGTGGCTGTACAGCATACAGAGTTCCAAGAACAACTACGCTTCTCCCAAAAGTCGTGATATGCATGAGCACAGCCCTATATACACATTTACTTTTTTTAGCAGATTTTGACACATCATTATGCCACAATCAATATTATGATAAAGAAAATTAAATAGGAGATTGAAATTACTTTATTTTTTTTCTATAATATCTAAGATGTTAAATATGCACAAACTTAATTGTGTAATATTTTATATTTATGTATATCGCTACTTTTGGAAGAAGCGTAGTTGTTCTTAGGACTATAAATACTAACCCAGCTGGAGCCAACATGGATGTTGGCTCAGAAGCAATGCATACAGGGATGTATGCTTTGCTTCGGCAGCGAACACTGTTAAACATATTTATATAGTCCTTAGAACAACTTGCTTCGAACAACGGAGCTGATATATATAAACATAAAATATTACACACTCACAGATTACCTTTTAACATTGTTCCTTTATAATATGTCACAATCATAAAAAGAAATGAGGTTCCCCATGAAAAAGACAGGCTTCGATAATGATGCTTATGTAAAAATGCAGTCCGAGAAGATTTCCGAACGTATCGCAAAGTTCGGCGGCAAGCTCTACCTTGAATTCGGCGGCAAGCTTTTTGATGATTTTCATGCTTCCCGTGTACTTCCGGGCTTTAAGCCGGACAGTAAGATTGTCATGCTCTCCAAGTTAAAAGACAAGGCAGAGATAGTTATCTCAATCAACTCAAGTGATATAGAAAAAAACAAAGTAAGAGCCGACCTTGGCATCACTTACGATATGGATGTTCTTCGTCTTATTGACGCATTCCATGACTACGGTCTGTATGTCGGAAGCGTTGTACTCACACGCTTTTGCAATCAGCCGAGCGTTATAGCTTACCAGAAGAAGCTTGAGGCTCTCGGTATCAAGGTGTACCGTCATTATCCGATTGAGGGCTATCCTTCCAATATTCCTTTCATCGTAAGCGACGAGGGCTACGGAAAGAACGATTACATTGAGACAAGCCGCTCACTTATCGTTGTCACCGCACCGGGACCCGGAAGCGGTAAGATGGCAACCTGTCTTTCTCAGCTCTATCACGACAACAAGCGCGGTATCTCCTCAGGTTATGCTAAGTTTGAAACATTCCCTATCTGGAATATTCCGCTTGACCACCCTGTCAACCTCGCATACGAGGCAGCCACTGCCGACTTAAACGATGTCAACATGATAGATCCCTTCCATCTTGCGGCTTATGGCGAGACAACCGTCAATTACAACCGTGATATAGAGATTTTTCCTGTTCTCAACACAATGTTCGAGAGAATTCTCGGCTCCTCCCCATATAAGTCGCCTACCGATATGGGTGTCAACATGGCAGGCTGCTGCATAGTGGATGACGAAGCCGTGCGTGAAGCTGCGAATGAAGAGATTCTTCGCCGCTACCATAATCTTCTCTGCCAGAAGCGTCAGGGAACAATCGGAAATGAACCTATATATAAGCTTGAGCTCCTCATGGATAAGGCAGGTATTAAGCCATCCGACAGGCCTTTAGTTCCGGCAGCACTTGAAATTGCGTCGCGCACCGGCAATCCGGCAGCCGCCATAACGCTTTCCGACGGAACAGTCATAACAGGTAAGACAGGTTCTCTCCTCGGTGCATCCTCAGCGATGCTCCTGAATGCGCTTAAGACACTTGCCGGAATACCTGATGAGATTGACCTTATTTCACCTAAGGTTATAGAGCCTATACAAAAGCTTAAGGTAGATTATCTCGGCAACCACAATCCTCTTCTCCACACCGATGAAGTTCTCATTGCGCTTTCAATATGCGCCGCCGACGATGTAAACGCCCGCCGTGCATTTGATAAGCTCTCCGAGTTAAACGGCTGTGATGTCCATTCAACCGTGATACTCTCATCGGTTGACCGTGACATATTCCGCAAGCTCGGTGTCAACCTCACATGTGAGCCGGAATACCAGACCAATAAGCTTTATCACAGATAACATTCACCGTCATCTGTCCCGGCCAAAAATTTTTAGTATAAAAATTACAATATTTGTTTGACTTTTTTCTATTTAGTATTTAATATTTATGATATCAGGGTCAAAAGGTCAGAAGTCCGATGCAAGCTTGCTTGCGTGAGGATTTTTGACATTGTGACCCGCCAAAAATATGAGTAAGAAGCCATTTTTCATAGAAAAATGTGCGAATTACGAATGTTTTTGAGAATTGTGGGAGCACGCAGTGCGGAGCAATTCGATATCATTGAGGGCAAAATACCTTTTGACCTCAACATCATATTTATATGTTAAATGAATATCGTCACTGCAAGGTCGCAGAAGCAGCATACATATAGTATGCGTTTTTGTGACCTTAATTTTTTTAAAAAAAGGATTCAGATGTCAAAAAAGTAAAGCAGACATTCGCAATCCGCTTTCGCTACTTGCTCATGAACGCAGTCGCTTTGCTTATCCTGCGTTCAAAATAAGTTTGTAGTAGAATGTAGAATATTGTTTTTAAAAATACAACTTAAAATATACGGAGGTTCGTCATGGTAAAGTACGTTTTTGTAACAGGCGGTGTAGTATCAGGTCTTGGCAAAGGTATCACCGCAGCATCACTCGGCCGTCTCTTGAAGGCGAGAGGCTATTCAGTAACAATGCAGAAGTTCGACCCTTATATCAACATTGACCCGGGAACAATGAATCCTATTCAGCACGGGGAGGTGTTTGTAACGGACGACGGAGCTGAGACGGATCTTGACCTCGGACACTATGAGCGCTTTATAGATGAGAGCCTTGGAAAGAATTCCAATGTTACATCCGGAAAAGTATACTGGTCGGTACTTTCAAAAGAGCGCCGCGGAGATTTCGGCGGAGGAACCGTTCAGGTTATCCCTCACATCACCAACGAGATTAAGAGCCGCCTTTTCCGCGACTATACAAGCGATGAGACAAAGATTGCGATTGTTGAAATCGGCGGAACGGTTGGTGATATCGAGAGCCAGCCTTTCCTTGAAGCCCTTCGCCAGTTCCAGCATGAGGTCGGAAAAGAGAACGCCATATTCCTTCATGTAACATTAATCCCTTATCTCAAATCATCAGGCGAGATGAAAACCAAGCCAACACAGGCAAGTGTAAAGGAACTTCAGGGAATGGGAATCCAGCCCGACATCATCGTCTGCCGCTCGGAGTACCCGCTTGACAAGGGCATCAAGGACAAGATTGCCCTCTTCTGCAATGTTCCAAGCTCGCATGTACTTCAGAACCTCGACGTTGAATATCTCTATGAGGCTCCTCTTGCGATGGAGGAAGAGCATCTCGCACAGGTAGCATGTGAATGTCTCGGTCTTCCCTGCCCTGAGCCTGACCTCACTGACTGGAAAGCCATGTGTTCTGCGCTCAAGCACCCTAAGGGCGAGGTATCTGTTGCCCTCGTCGGAAAATACACACAGCTTCATGACGCTTACATCAGTGTTGTCGAGTCATTGAAGCACGGTGGCATCGCAAACAGCGTATCCGTCAATATTAAATGGATAGATTCAGAAAAAGTAACCGCTGATAATGCTGCAGAAATGCTTGGAGATGTATCGGGAATCATCGTACCCGGCGGTTTTGGTGACAGAGGAATTGAGGGAATGATTCAGTCAATCCGATATGCCCGCGAGAACAAGATTCCTTTTCTCGGTCTCTGCCTCGGAATGCAGCTCACAATAGTTGAATTTACAAGAGACGTTATCGGTTACAATGATGCCCACAGTGTGGAATTCCTTCCGGGCACCACACATCCTGTCATTCATCTCATGCCTGATCAGGAGGGAATCGACGACATCGGCGGAACCTTAAGACTGGGGTCATATCCTTGTATCCTTGACGATAGCTCTAAGGCTTATGCTCTCTATGGCAGTAAAGAAATCCACGAAAGGCACCGCCACAGATATGAGGTCAACAATGATTTCCGTACCGTACTCACCGAAAACGGCATGCTGCTCTCAGGAATATCTCCTGACGGAAGAATAGTGGAGATGGTTGAATTAAAAGACCATCCATGGTTCATCGGAACACAGGCGCACCCTGAGTTCAAGTCACGTCCTAACAGACCGCATCCGCTGTTCCGTGGATTCATAGAGGCGGCACTTGCAAAGCAGGAGCAGGATAAAGAATTATAATTTATAAAGAATAATAACGAACGTCAAATTAAAAATCCATGGTATTTACCACTTACATGGACTAAACATTGCGATAAGCTTCATAGTCCATTAAATCGTGTTAAATACCATGGATTTTTATTTTCTTTTAAGGATATATAGGTGATTCTTTCCATCCGTCGACGGGCTCATATTGCAGGATGGAGTAATAAGCTTCTTTCCTTGGTTCTTGTCCTCTGCAAGCTGCATCAGTATAAAGCAGAATATGAGATTATTGCCTTTTTTGCCTTCAACTTCGAGATAGAAGTTATACTCTGTGTTCTCCTCAAGTCCTGAGAAATTATCAATTATTTCTTTTATATAGTTCCAATTATGATACTCGTCGGTTATGGTGTAATTCGGATTCTGAAGCGGTGATATCTCGTCCTGTTCTTCCATATCCCTGTTCTCATCCTCGGCAGTGTCCTCATCCCGATAACGGCTGTACTCAAATACAGGCTCCGATACAGCAGCGCCATGTGTCTCTTTGATGTACGAAGCATTGTGAATCATGTCGTTGAACCTGACAAGCAGCTTCTCATAATACTCCTTGTCAATTCCGAACTCCTCTGTCGGATTGTACTGTCTTGCATCCTCATTCATCCTCTCAACGAACTGCTCGACTGCTTTCTCCATATTCATGACTTCAATGCGATATGACTGTTGTATTTGTCTGATTTTGTTGAGTTTTTCCTCCTGCGCGGCTATTTTTTCCTCAAAAGCGGCATAAATTTGCCCATCGTCCTTGTCGAGCAGGCTTTTTATCTCCTCTATTGTGAAGTCCGCCTCCTGAAAGCTCTTGATTTTCACATACAAAAGTGCCTGCTCCTCGGAATAATAGCGGTATCCCGTCCAGTCATCCACTTTCGCCGGCTTCAGCAGATTGACGTGATCGTAATATCTTAATGTCTGCGTTGTACAATTACACAGCTTTGAAAATTCTTTGATTGTCATATCGTCTCCTCCTTACAGAGCAATTACACCATTACAGTGCCCTGTAAGGTCAAGAAGTTTTTTGAAAAATTTTCAGAGAATATACTCCATCATGGTTTCCTTAGGCTTCAAGCCCATCTTCTCATAGAAATGTCTTGCACTGTCGTTGCCCTCCCACACATTGAGCGTCACCTCATAGCAGCCGAGCCGCTCTGCCTCCGCCTTGACATGTTCAAAGAGTGCACTTCCGACATGCATTCCTCTTGTGTCGGCATCCACACACAGGTCGTCTATGAACAACGACTTAAACTGAACCATATTGTTGGAAAAAGGCTGATTCCTTATCGCACAGAAAGCATAGCCTAAGACCTTGTCCGCCTCATTGACGGCGACATATATAGGTTTATCGTCATCTGCGAGCATCACGGTAAGCTCTTCATTCGTGTACTTTGTCGTGCCGGGTATAAATATATCCGGTCTTATCTGTGCATGAATCTCAAGCACCTGCCCTAAAAGCTCGTTTATCCTGTCAATATCTTTTTTCTCAGCCCTGCGAATATTCATCTTTCCCACTCCCATATTACATTTTTGCAATACTCTCTGACCGAGCATAGCTTAAAGTATTCTTCTTCTCTCGGAATCCATTTGTCCTCAAACATCTTAAGTCTCTGTTCTCCGACGCGTGTTCTGAGCCGCTCAATCTGTTTTCTGCAGTCAATGTCAAGAAATATCCTGATAAGCTTCATTGAACCTGTCGCTGCTTCATGTCCGCACAAGCTTTCATACGCTCCGCGAAGCCTCGGATGGCAGGAATATGTACCTTCTATGATATTAATTCTTTCTGCCGGCATCAGCTTTGTGTCAGCATACGCCTGATTACGGCATACGAATGGTCTGTACGCAACAGTATCACCGCTTTCAAGCGGTTTTATTACCTCTGACAAAAATCTGTCAAAATTGATATTTCCGCCCGGTTCCTTCATACGCTCATCAGTCTGTTCTGCCGCCGGCAGGTAAAAGTCATCCATGTGAAATACACTGCAAAGAAGCTCTTCACTTATCCGTGATGCCAAAGTTGTCTTTCCTGCACCGCATCTGCCGTCTATCACAAGCAGTATGCGCCCGTAATTCTTTTCCGCCGCTTTAAGCCGTAAAATTATATCTTTTACCGAATCATTCATATCAATCCGCTATTTCTGTGTGACCTTGCGTGAAGCCGTCTCCTTGTTCTCGTTTCCTATACTGAAGGGAACAACCTTGGCACGCTTTAATGCAACCATTATTGCAGGAATAAGAATTAACTGCACAACAATTCCCGGTACTGCATTTAAAAATGCTCCGGAGATGAATGCATTCCATGTGAACATATTCCCACCGACTCCGAGAAGCACTACCATAGCAACAGCCCATACCAATCTTCCCGCAAGCATTGCTGCCACAAGAGAGATATATAGCATCTTAGTACACTGCCACTTTGCATGGCTGTACAAAAAGCCGCTCATAAAGCCGTACATAGCCATCTCGAAGGCCATCGCAAGTGCTGTCGGATATATAGGCGGCATTCCGAATAACAGGCTTCTCACAATCGGAAGTAAAAATCCTATAGCTGCACCGTACTGCCAGCCGACGATAAATCCGCACAGAAGCACCGGAATGTGCATCGGAAGAAGCATTCTTCCTATTGCAGGTATCTGTCCCGTAATAAACGGAAGCACAATTCCCACCGCAAACAGCATCGCCGTAACGGCTATTTTTTTTACATTGTTCATAAATTATCTCCTCCCAAGCTTTCCCCTCATGCCCCATAGAAGTATAACACTAAAGTCAGGTTTAGGTTCAAGTATTTTCTCAATTAATATCTTGTTTTTTTAGAAAAATAAAATACCGTGAGCAGGTCAGATACTCCGTTGTATATAAGCGCAATACCGATTATTCTGAACAAAAGCTCCGCTGTTCCGAACGGATTGATAAGAATTAGCACACCAAAAACAAGACTCAGTACGGAGATTACAAGTACTGTTATGCTTCCGTCCGCTCTGTATTTCATCATACCAAGTGCCTCCTGAAGCTTGACGATTCCGCTTATGACAATCAATATTCCCAATATAAACGGTACAATTGATATGATAACTCCTGCTCCGAAGTACAGGAATGCCGCAATGACAAAATAAACTATTCCTTTAATGACTCCGCCGTTTCCGACGCCGTACTTGTCCTTAAAATACGATACAAGCGATACAACACCCATGACTGCCGCTACAATCGCAAGAATATGCACTACCGTTACAAGTGCCGTTCCCGGCTTGATGAGAAGCACAAAACCAAGTATCAGATATGCGATTGATGACCACACAACATCCTTACGGATTTTTTCAAATAAATTCATATTCTCCTCCATTTCCGCAGATACATTCTACATTCATGTCTGTTCTGCCTTAAATTTTCTGAATATGGTATAAGTATACCACATTCCTGCCAAAACAGATATTACATTTTCATAAAACAAGACATACTATTTGACTGTCTTGGCATTAGGATATATCTTTTCCATCACGGCATCATCATAATGCTCGTCCATCCACACCTGCCATTTGGCTGTCGCTTCCACGCCTTTTTCTCTCTCATCATACCTTATAAGGGCAAGCCCCGACGCAACCATGTTACACAGCATAAATACGATGAGAAGCCAGGTTGCAATCTTGCCAGCCAAAACAGGTATCTTCTCAATAAGTGCCGACATCTTCGGATATAGCAGCTTGAACCACACAACCGCTGCTATTCCCCAGAAGAAGCAGTACAGAAGATTGATTCTTCCTCCAAGATTAAAAGGGATTTTGCTGTAATCCCAGAACACTTTTCCGAACACAATCTCCGTGAACACGCTGCAAAGATACTCGTAAGCACCTCCAAGGAGTGTGCCGACCATGAACAGAAAGCCATCGCTCTTATTACGGTATTTATACAACATTGCGGTGGCTGCCGCTATCGCAAGTCCCCAGACAATACTGAACGGTCCCCATACCACACTGCTCCGGCTCATCCATACTCCGGCAGTTATCCGGCAGAATATGGTTTCCGTTATATCTCCAAGAAATGCACCTATAAAGAAAAGCATTACCACCTTATAGAAATCACAGCCCTGTGCAAACACGTTCTTATCCCTCGGTGCCGTCTCTACCTTGGCAGCCTTCGGATACGCCTTATGTATCCGCCTCTGCATTCCGCGGTCGATTGCTCTCGCCATCCTGTGTCCTACGGAGGCTATCGCGTCATTTGCCTCCTCCCATCTCTCAGGGTGTCTGCTTTTGCCCTTTGCAAGAATATATGAGGCAATGACATCGACACAGAGCATCGCAATAAATACTATCAAAACTATATGAACCAAGAGCTGCGGAAGCCTGTTCACGAGGTTTAACAACAGCCTGTTTCCGAATCTGACAACCACGAATCCCAATGCACCCTTGATGAGTGAGAACGGAACGCATATATATCCATCAAGATTCCATTTAATGTTACTGTAATTCCACCATCTTTCGTGATACACCCTCTCAATTATCTTTCCCGCTGCAAACTCTGTTGCCGCCGCATACACCGTCGCAAAGATGAAAAGCCACACCCCCGTAAGCTCCTGCAGACCCACTGTCATTAACACCGCACCGATTCCGTACACAATGCACAGCGGTCCGCTGACAAGGCCTCTGTTGACAAAATGCTTCTGTCTTAATGCCGCATAGGTTGTCTCAAACAGCCAGCCAAAAAATGAATAGATAAAAAACAGCCACAGCAATTCGTACACCGAAAAATTGTTCATCATATTGTTCCTCCCGTCTATGAATGTATTATCCCCGGAGTCAGAGCTCTATAACCTTCTCCCCTGACATCCTTTTACATGTGAAGAAAAGTATCTGTGCATCCTTGGCATACTCCCCAAGAAAATCAAGAGCATGCTTCATTCGTTTCTCATCATACTGCAGAAGAATATCGTCGAGCATCAGAGGGAGTCTCTCACCATTCTCCGTTATAAGTTCGGTCATGGCAAGCCTTAAAGCGAGATATGCCTGGTCGGTCGTTCCACTGCTTAGGAACTTCCACTCATGGTATACTCCATCCTTCTGCTTAGCCTGAATGGAATACTCCTTATCAACCATAACCTTATCATATCTGCCGCCTGTGAGCCTGTTAAAAATCTCTGCCGTCTTTTCATTGAGAACGGGGCCGAAGCTTCTGCTTATATCATCGACTGCCGCCTGCATATTCTCCTCTGCAATCATCAAAGCATCATACAGCTCCTTCTTGACATTATACTCCTCAGACAATTCCGAGAGTGTCCTTTTAAGCTCGTTCTCGTCATGTTCCGGGTTCTGCATCAATGAAAGGAGTTCCATCTGCTGTCCTCTTATATCTTCAATAAGCGCATCAACCTCCTCAATCGACATCCCGGTATTCTCTATTCCTGTAAAACCATCAACTTCCACGTCGATTTCCGCAAGTCTGACATCATTTTCTCCAAGCTCTGTCTCAATTTTTTTTATTCGCTCATCAAGCACGGTCTCTGCGTTCTCTTCTTCAATTTCTTTTCCTTTAAGCCTGCCCGCATATATTGACAGCTTATCTCGAAGCTCAGCATATTTTCTTCTGACTTCCTCAGGATTATCTTCACCTGCATACTCGGCATACGCCGCATCATCCTGCTCAAGCTCCTTCACGGCATTCTCGTACATTCTCTGATTAAGTGCCGCCTCCTCATTTTTCTCAAACAAGTCATTAAGCTCGTCCTTATCCTTAACTCCATAGCGCTGATATATACTTTCAAGCTCAACACAGCACTGTCTGAGATTTTCTCTCGTTATTGTCTCATAATCACAGTTGATGTCAGGATAAATCCATGCCCCTCTGTCAAAAAGTCTCTCCTTCTCACGCTCAAAATTATTGTTTCTTATGCGGCTTTCTTTTGAAAGTCGTTCAGCAATTTCCTTTCCCTGTGCCACTTGTCCGTCGTGCTCCTCAGTCTGCCTTTTATATCTGCCAAACAGCAAAGCACCCGCACCCGCCGTCAAAAATGCTCCTATGAGAAAGAATTTTGATACCGTGAATGTAAGAACCGCAAATACAACTGCCGCAAGCATAGCTGCCGCACTTATGATAAGATTGGTCTTAGGAATGTCCTTTATTCCCTCAAGCACTTTTCGTCCGTCAGCTTCTGCCTTCTCGGCAGCTTTTTTTTCATCGTAAGCCGGCTTATATGCACTGCTGATACGTTCATTAAGGAGCATAAGTTTCTCCTTTTTAGCTTCGAGCGCCGCCGCTTCGCTTACATCCTTTCGGTCTATGACATCCCCTTTGGTGAGTTTTCCCTTAAGTTCCTCAACCTGTGCCCTCTTAGCACTCGCCGCATGATTTAGTTCGTCCGCATGATTGATGTACTCGGAGGCAGTATCGTAACTGTAATTTTTTCCCCTGAATAAATCTCTCTCCTTAAAAAGTCTTATTCCCTCCTCCTTTAACATCTTAAGCTGTCCCATATCAGCTCTCAGTCTGTCGTTTTCAGCATTTATATTCAATTTTTCAGCCTCAAGTGCCGCCTTTCTCTCAAGCTTTTTAAGCACTTCCTTTTGATTTACGGCTTCTGTAAGTCTCTCATCAAGTCTTCCCTTTTCCGCCTGATACTCCGTCTGCCTCTCTATCAGCTCCTGCGTTCTTGTAAGTTCATCCTTAACATTTTTCTTCTGCTCATCAAGCTCGATAAGCATCCCCCTGCTTCCGCTCTTTGAGCGCAAAAGCTCCTTTGCCTTTGTCAGCCTCCCGACAACCTTAGACTGTGACACATTCTCATCCATCGTAGTCACAAGATTCGACAGCTTAACGGCAATGTCCTCATTCGTCTGTCCATTGTTGGTAAAGCCGCCAAAGCCGCTTATAAACACGCTTTTTTCAAAGCTCCCGACATCTATCCCGAAGAATCTGTGTCCTATCTCCTCATCGCGTCCTAACTCTATCTCCTGCCCTGTCTGTGCATCGTAGAGCTTCACGTCATCGGTTTTTATTGTCTTTTTAAATACCTTGCGTATACGATAGCTTCTCTCAGCGCATGTAAATTCAAGCTCCCCGCACATCGCCGAGCCATCCCACGGTGTATATTTTTTTCTCAGGCTCTTGCTTATATCAGAACTTTTCTCCTGAGCTGTTCTTCCATAGAACATCATCTCGATAAACGCCATGATGGTTGATTTTCCCGCCTCATTATCACCATATATGATATTCATTCCGTCACAAAAATCGAGTCTGAAATTCTTAAGTCCGCCGAAGCTTTCTATATTGATGCTGTCAATTTTCATCTATTCCCACCTCCCCTTCAAATGCCCTTATTCCAAGCTCAAGTGCCTTCCTATACAGTGCCGCACCCTTTTCATTGCCGGCCTGCTCCTGCATTCTGATATTGTCAAGCATCCTTGCAGTGTACATTCCCTTTAGTGAGTTTTCCTTTGCAAGCTCCTCATAGTCAATTAAAAGTCTTGTATTATCCCTGAGCTTTATATAATAAAATTTTCCGAAAAGCTGCGCCGACAACTCATCAACCGAAACCGCCGCCTCCTCGCTTATGTCCCCGGTCAGCGTCACTTTGTAGAGATTATCCTCGGCTCTGTTTTCGGTGAGGAGCACCGCAAATTCATCGTCCTCAGTCACGCTCTGCGCCGCACTGCATATTCTGTCAACAACCTGTGCTCTGTTAAGTGCACCCGTGACATCCACATTAACATGATAATACCGTCTTCTCGATGTACTGACATACTCGGCTATAAGCTCATGCCTGCCAAGCAGCTGCTTAGAAAGCTCCCCTGTATAGAACCCCCGTATGCCTTCCTCGTCAAAGCCCTGCCCTTCTGTTGTTCCCGAATATGCATACAGCGTATCCCCGATTCTCTGAACTCCCGTCTGCTTGTGAACATGTCCAAGCGCGAGATAATCAATGCCGCTCTTTTCGATATCCGAATCCGTTATGGCGTTGTACTCACTCTTTCCGTTCTTCCCGACAAGCTGACCGTGAAGTATTCCTATATTGACAAGTTCATCCTTTGGAAGTCTCACACCCATGAGAAGCCTGTTCATCACAAAGCAGCTCTCAAATCCACACCCCCATATACGGTACCCCTTATCTGCACGCTCAATCACTCTCGGTGTCCCGTTAAAAATTGTTACGTTATCACTCCAGCCCTCGTCCCTGTAAGGGGATGTGATGGTATACGCATCATGGTTGCCGGGCGCTACATATACATCGGTCTGCGGTATACTTCCGAGTGCGCTCTTTACCTGCTCTACAACCGCCGCGTCAACATTCTCATTGTCAAACAAATCCCCCGCTATAAGCAGAATATCAACTGCCTCGTCACGACAATACTCGACAAGACTTAAAAAGCTTTGAAGTATTTCCGCCTTTCTCTGTCTGCTCTTAAGCTTATTTAATGCAAATTCCATGCCGATATGCACATCGGCGCAATGAACATATTTCATACCTGTTTTTCCTCCTCATCGTCATATATATTCAGTCAATTATATTCGCAATCCGCTTTGCTGCCTGCTCATATAAAATCAATGCTTCGCATTTTATTTTATAAATCTTTCGTTGCCAAATTTCACACAAAAGGTTATATTATATTTGCGCATTACAATGCTTTATTACATTTAAGGAGTTCCCTTTATGCCGGAAAATCGTAAAACCAACTTTATCCGCCAGGGCACAATACTTGCCATGGCATCAATTATAGTACGAATGATAGGTATCGTCTACCGCATTCCTGTTGCCAATATTATCGGCGACGAGGGCAACGGTATCTACGGTGCCGCTTATGAAATATACAACCTCGCCCTTATCCTTTCATCATACAGTCTTCCGCTTGCGGTATCTAAGCTTTTGTCAGCACAGCTTGCAAATAAAAACTATAGAACCGGAAAAAAGATATTCGCAGCATCATTTATATTCTCCTGCATCTCAGGAGGAATCATGGCACTGCTTATCTTCTTCGGTGCAGGCTTTATTGAGAAGCATTTCTACAGCAATTTTACCGGAATATCGATTCCACTCAGAGTTCTTGCAGTAACCATCTTCGTCGTTGCTCTGTTAGGAACACTCAGAGGCTTCTTCCAGGCAAGAAAGACCATGATACCAACCGCGATATCACAGGTGCTCGAACAGATTGTAAATGCTGCCGGAAGTATATTCTTTGCATGGTCATTTATCCGCGGACATGCCGAGTCAGAGGTCGTCGCCGGATGGGGTGCAGCCGGCTCTACCATGGGCACACTTTTAGGTGCCGCAACAGGACTTTTCTTTCTCGTGTTTATATATATTATATATCGTCCTACCGTCAATTCACAGCTGCGTCGTGACAGAGGCGTGGACGATACAACCTACTTTGAAATCTACAAGATGCTGATTGCAACCATCATCCCCGTTATTCTCGGACAGACGGTGTATCAGCTTAGCGGCGTTATCGACAGCATGATGTTCTCTAAGCTTGCCACAGGTGACAACGTATCCACACTGTACGGCGTATACAGCACCAAGTACAAGCTGCTTGTGAATGTCCCTATCGCCATCGCATCGGCAATGGCTTCATCGCTCATTCCTACACTTGTCGCCGCTTTTACCAAGGGTGATAAGTATGGTATGAAGAAAAAGATTGCAGTCTCAATCAAGGTCAACATGATTATCGCATTTCCTTGTGCCTTCGGACTCACAGCCCTCGGCGGTCCTATAGTCCGTATGCTGTTCCCTTCATCAGACTATAAGCTTGGAGGATATCTCTTAGCAGCGGGAAGTGTCGCCGTCATATTCTACGCGTTGTCAACCGTTACGAACGCCGCACTTCAGGGAATCAACCTCATGCGCAAGCCCGTACAGCATGCCGCAATATCTCTTGCAATACATGTGGTCCTGATTTTTATACTGCTCAAATTCACGAAGCTCGGCATATACTCGCTCGTCATCGGCAACGTGACCTACCCGCTTGTCGTATGCATTCTCAACGCCATAAGCGTCGAGCGCCACATACATTATCATCAGGAGTATAGGACAACCTTCATCGTTCCTGCCATTGCAAGCGCGGTCATGGGTGCCTGTGCATACCTGATATACCGTGTCGGCTATGCAACGGTTCACTCTAACGTGATTGCATGCCTTTTATCAGTCGTTGTTGCCGTCGTTGTATACTTTGTTCTTATACTGCTTCTTGGCGGTCTTACCGAGAGCGACCTTCCCGATTTCCCTATGGGAATGCGAATCGGCCGCGTCGCAAAGAAACTTCATCTTATGTGATTTGGTTTGAAATAAACCTGCAAAACAGATTGCTGACAGCGCAGTTAAGCTTCCGCACTGTCAGTTTTTTTATTCTCAAAATAGACAAAGCTGTCAACTGCATCTAAAATGTCCTTGAATGTGTCCCTCGGAGCCTCCTCAATATATCTGTTGAGTATCATCCTCTCCTTCTCACCTTTGTAGCGTCCGTAGAATATATCGTACAGATTGTGTCCTCTGACATAGATTCTGATATTCTCCATATTGTCCACAATATCCTGCCTGCTCCTTATCTCTATTCCAAGCTTTTCACACATTCGCTTCATGCTTCCAAGCCTGTAAAGATACTCATTGTACTTTAAGTAGAGAATATCATAAAATTGGTCGACGCTCTTAACAACACCGATTTTTGCCATAATCTCAGGCTGCAAAAAATAATTTTCAAAAGAATAATATTTTAAAATGAGTACATTCTTCTCCGTGACTCTCGGAAGATTCCCCTTATCCTCCTGTGCCCTGTTCCTATAATAACCGCAGAGCTGCCTTTTTAACTCATCTGCATCCTTGGCATCACCGTCACGTATCATGAGGAACTGGTCTTTTATATAAATCTTGTTGATGTATTTGAGATTTGCATATGTCTTTATGTTGGTGCAGCTGTTGGTCGCTATAATTGCAACTCTCCTAAGCTGGCCGTCCTCATCATAGGTTTCACTGTAATACTTTCTAAGAAGCAGCGGAAGTCTGCTCTCATCCTGCTTCCCCTCGACGAAAAATACAAAGCTCACGTTCATAAGGTCGTTCGCCGAGTAGCCGAGGTCACTGAGAATGCGGTCTATATCCGGTTTCTCCCTCACCTGTGTATATCCCTCATTATCCATGTACACCTGCTTAATCTGTCTTGAATTAAAGTTGAAAATCATATTCGGCGAGTGCGTTGAGAAAATCACCTGATTTTTCTTCGATAACTTATACAAAATCTCGCCGGCATTCTTCTGTAGCTGCGGGTGCAGATAGCTCTCCGGATCCTCAATCATGATAATGCACGGAACTCTGTCCTCATCATCGGCATAAGTCTCTAAAAGCGAGAGAATATACATGCTTTTTAAGCCCTCACCCATCTCAGATATGGTATTTGTAAAGCCCTGCGTCTCATTCTCGACATATACCTGTGGAATTGCATTCTTCATAAGCTCATCGTCGACCTTGAGGCACAGCCTGTCACGCCCGCCGTTCTTGATAAAATTATTGTTAAGCCTCTCCAAAAAGTTCTGCATGTCAAGCCTTGTGAGCTTATATTGAAAGAGTCTTGCCGCCTCAAAGATACTTAGTTCCGAAGCCTTCTTGTTCTCAATCATTCCTATGCACTGAAAGCAGTTATCACACTTCTTTCCCGCATCGAACATGCAGTTCCCGTCTGAGAGAAGCTTAAGCTCCTTACTGCCTAGAAAAATATCCCGCTGCAACGCCTCAAGCTCCCTGTCATGCGATATGAAATGCAGTGTAGGAAACACCTCCGGGATGTGCCTGTTGTCCTTCTTAACTCCGTCGAAATAGCGGATTTTCCCCTCCGCGTTTGCGATAAAAGTAAAAGACAACACTCCCTCACTGTCCTGCTGTTCCTTCACATAGGACGGCAGCTTTGCCCTGAAATCCTTCTCCCACGCCGAATACCTCTTGTAGTGGCTCACCACACCATACCTGTTAAGCAGCGTCAGGTCTGCCTGTGTAAGCTCAAGCCTCACCCCAATCTCAATATTGCTCCCCGCGGTGTTGAAGTCCTGCTTCTTGACGGTATACTGCCCCGCAACCGCCCTTATCGCGTCCAGTATGACCGTCTTACCAACACTATTCTTCCCGACAACGATGAACGCGCTCTCGATGTCGTTTATCTCAATGCTCCTTATGGACTTAAAATTCCTGATTGATAACGAAACAATTCTCATGCTGTATGCCCCCTTCCGGATATATATGGTGCCAATTAATGTGCGCTCCCCTTCCAGCTGTCAAACTTGTACTTCGAGCCGGTGAAGGTCTGTTCACTGTACAGCCCATAGTATCCGCTCATAAGATACCCCACCGCATTGCACACAAGAAAAAACGGAGCAGCCTCATATCCGAACAACTCAAACGCAATAAGCATCGACGCAACCGGGCAGTTCGTCACGCAGCAGAACATTCCTACCATTCCGACCGCCGCTGCCGCCGAGGCAGGAAGCCCTATAAGCTGACCGACCACACAGCCGAGCGTCGCACCGACAAAGAAGGTCGGTACAATCTCACCACCCTTGAAGCCGCAGCCTATCGCAAGTGCCGTCAAAAGCATTTTGAGCAAAAATGCCGCTGGCGCAGCCTCCCCCTCTATGGCACGCTCAATCACGTTCATTCCCGCACCCATGTAGTCATCAGTTCCCAAAATTATCGTTATAAGAATTATAAGTGCGCTTCCCGCAATTATTCTAAGGTATTGATTCTTTATATACTTTTTAAAATATTTGCCCGCATTGTAAAGCATCATGCAGAACACAACGCTCACACCCGCACATATTATGGCAAGAAGCACCGTTCTCCCCATATTGAGAATAGTTATATCAGGAATTTCTTTTATGACAAAGGCTTCCGGGTTAATTCCCATGCTCGCCGAGAAATTGCTCGCTACAAGTGCTGCAAAAATACATGGCACAAGTGCCGCATAGTACATAATTCCAACCTGCACAACCTCTATCGCGAATATTGCCGCAGCCATCGGAGTTCCGAACAGTGCCGCAAAGGCGGCGCTCATGCCGCACATTATCATCACTTTTCTGTCCTGCTCATCAAGCCTTACAATCCTTCCGATCAGATTTCCGAGGCTTCCTCCGAGCTGCAGTGCTGCCCCCTCACGTCCCACGGACGCACCGAAAAAGTGGCTGACTACCGTTGAAAAAATGATGAGCGGTGCAACCCTTGACGGAACCTCGCCGCCCGAATGTATTCCCGCAAGTATAAGATTCGTTCCCTTATCGTTCTCATTGTGCAGAAGCTTGTACACCGTCACAATCACGATTCCGCCGACAGGAAGAAGCAGAATGAGCCATGTGTGCGCCATCCTGAATGTCGTGACAACCGTCATTGCCTTGGCAAAAAGCGTACTCACGCCGCCCGCCACAAGCCCGACAAGTGTTGCAAGTGCCAGCCACTTTAACAGTATAAGCAGGTTCCTTCCTATAGGTCTTAATGCCTTTATCCCATAATCTATTCTTTCGCGCATTGTTTTCCTCCATAAAAAAGTGCTAATGTATACAATACTGTTATCTTAACACATAATTAATCGCATGGAAATATGATTAAAATAAAATTGCGTTAAAAAGTGCTCCGAAAATCTCGTTTCCGGAGCACTCATATAATCATTTATCTGTTATCAGCATTATATTGTAAGTGTACGATTTAGTATACACCCTGTGCAAGCATAGCATCAACAACCTTCTCAAAGCCTGCGATGTTAGCACCTGCAACATAGTCTGTCTTTCCGCCGACTGTCGCATTGTATCTCTTAGCAGCATCACTGATGTTAGCGTAGATTGTCTCCATAATGCCCTTGAGCTTGCCGTCAACTTCATCGAATGTCCATGAAAGTCTTTCAGAGTTCTGACTCATCTCCAAAGCGGATGTCGCAACACCGCCTGCGTTGGCAGCCTTGCCACCTACGAACAGTACGCCGTTAGCCTGTAAGTACTTGGTAGCCTCAAGAGTTGTAGGCATGTTGGCTCCCTCTGTAACAGATGTAACGCCATTAGCTACAAGCATCTTAGCATCGTCAAGGTTGAGCTCGTTCTGTGTTGCACATGGAAGAGCTAAATCTACCTTGTACTGCCATACACCGTGCTCACCGTTCTTCTTCTCATGATACTCTGCTGAAGGACGTGCCGCCGCATACTCTGTAAGACGGGCACGCTTAACCTCCTTAACCTCCTTAAGAAGTGCAACATCAATTCCTTCCGGATCATAAATCCAGCCTGTAGAATCAGAACATGTGACAACCTTAGCTCCGAGCTGATGTGCCTTCTCAATAGCGTAGATTGCAACATTACCTGAACCTGATACAGCACATGTCTTGCCTGCGATGTCGATGCCGTGATCCTTGAGAAGTGCGTTTGTCAGATATAAAAGACCATATCCTGTAGCCTGTGTACGTGCAAGTGAACCGCCATAGGAAAGTCCCTTACCTGTGAGCACACCCTCATAACAGCCACGGATTCTCTTGTACTGACCAAACATAAAGCCAATCTCTCTTGCACCTGTACCGATATCACCTGCCGGTACATCCACATCTGCACCGATATACTTGTAAAGCTCTGTCATGAAGCTCTGGCAGAATGCCATAATCTCTCTGTCTGACTTGCCCTTAGGATCAAAGTCGGAACCACCCTTGCCGCCACCGATAGGAAGTGTTGTAAGAGAGTTCTTAAATACCTGCTCAAAACCAAGGAACTTGATAATTCCCAAGTTAACAGACGGATGAAGTCTTAAACCGCCCTTGTATGGTCCGATAGCATTATTGAACTGTACACGGAAACCTCTGTTAACCTGAACCTGTCCATTGTCGTCTACCCATGGTACACGGAACATAATCTGACGATCCGGCTCAGTAATTCTCTCAAGGATTGCATTCTTCTTATAGAGTTCCTCATTTGCATCGATAACAGGTCTTAATGAATCAAGAACCTCTGTTACAGCCTGAAGAAATTCCGGCTCAGATGCGTTTTTCTCTTTAACTTTTGCAAGTACTTCATCAACGTATGACATAAAATAAAACCTCCTGAAAGTAATGTTAGCTTGAGCTGATTCATGACAAAACTTTTCTCACTTTGCTCTGTTAATGTATTATATAGCAAAAGTAAAGCGGACGCAATAAAAAATTTTAGATAATTAAATAAAATTCCACATTTTCTTTACCACCTTATTTTATTAACTTATTTATGCCATGTGCTTTCATCCATTCTGTCCAGAGCTTATAATATTCAGCCTTGAGATGAACTCCGTCATAGCTGTACTCCTCTCTCACGCCTCCACACTCATCACCCACGCACTCATTCATATCAAGATAAAATACCATCTCACCATCAGCAAGCCCCGCCGCTGCCGTGTTGCGGTTGTCAATATTATCGTTGTTGAACACATCGCTCGCGTCCGAGTACCCCGTCGTGACATGCATCATTCCCATTATAAATATGGAAGCATCCGGCTGAAGCTCTCTTATTATTTCTATATTATCGGCATAAGCCTGTGCATACTCCTCAGGCGTCTTATCGCCCAGCTCATTTACACCGACCATGATAAATATTTTTCCGTACCGTCTCTGTGATAGTGCTGTCTGAACATCAATGTACGATGCCGCCGAACCGTTGCACGAAAGACTGCTGTCCATCATATCATACACTGTCGTACCCGGCTTGTAAAAATAATCAGCCTCCTTGAGCCCTCCGTAAAAGTACAGTCCCTCAATACGCGAATCCCCTATAAAACACGCATCCGTAAAATACTCATTGTCAACCTGCACATAGTCAAGCTTGGAAGAAAGTGCGATTATGTCGCTGTCATTGTAGTAGCGCGACCTCGCATAGCGCATATCCCTCTTTGCATACTCAACAGCACCAGGACTTCGGCTCTCTGCCTCATACGCAGCGCCAATTACGTTCTCAGCTTCATCCGAATCGGCATCATGCGACGCTCCCTCCACTGCATCGTTCACATACGTCCCTCCGAATTCCATGCTGTCCGAATCGGCAGCATCCTCCATATTCTCATTAGCTTCGGTGAAGTTCTCCGCCTTCTCCAATGCATCAGACGTATTTCCATAGTCCGACGTTCCTGCCGTCTCTGTCACTTTCTGCATCTCCTCCGTCGGTGCCGCCGCAATACCCGCATTCTCTACAACCGCATTCTCTGCATCTCCCGCATCAGGCACCGACACATATTCACGATTAAACAGCGCCACAAATAACGGGTGTGCCCATGATATATCCTTCTTCAATCTTCCTGCCTGCACTCCCGCTATCGAAACCGCATAGACTAATAATGTCGACAGTAGTAACATACATGTAAATGTACCTTGTTTTATAACCCTTCCCGCCATAAATTTTCCTCCATCCCGTTATTAAAGCGGAACCACACACCACTCAATTTTACTAAAATCTGAAATACAAAAACGGATTGCTCTTCTGAATTGAAAGCTGGTACACACACAGCCAGAACAACAAAAGCAGAACTATTTTTACCACAATGCTGTTGCGATGCTTTGTGATAAGCTTCATCGGAATCGATGTCGAGCACACAGCACATATAATAAGTAGCCACCAGTATCTCCCCATGAGACTCACAGACTTTCCCACCGCATCTCCGAGTGCCGCCGGAAGCCCTATTCCGCCGAGCATCCTGCACAGGTAAAGCTTTAACTCTCCCAAATCCGTGATATTAAAAATCACCCATGAAAACGGAATTATGAGCATCATATAGATGTGTCCGACAACCCTGTGCCGTTCGAGAAGCTTTCCGTACAAAAGTTTTTCCGCTGTAATTAACACGAAGAAAAACATTCCCCATATTATGAAGTTCCACGCCGCTCCATGCCACAGTCCCGTGAGAAGCCATACCACAAATGTATTAAGCACCATCCTCGCCCTGCCCTTTTTGTTGCCGCCGAGAGGTATATACACATACTCTCTGAACCACCGCCCAAGCGTTATATGCCATCTGCGCCAGAAATCCGTCACTGAAACCGCACAGTAGGGGCTCAAAAAGTTGCCGGGAAAATTAAATCCCAAAAGCTTTCCTATTCCCATCGCCATGAGCGAATATCCGAAGAAGTCAAAATATATCTGCATCGCATAACCCCACGCACCAAGCCACACAAGTGCCGTGTCGGCTCCCATCACTCCCACAGTCATGACATCATTCCAGAGCGAAGCAATCTTGTTGGCAAACAGCACCTTGTACACCAGACCTACAACAAAAAGCATTATGCCCCACTCGATATTTTTAACCGTAACCCGTCTTTTCTCAAGCTGCGGTCTTACCTCGTCAAAGCTCACTATCGGTCCGGCAATCAACTGCGGAAACATGCTTATATACGCGGCAACCTCCGTAAAGCTTCGGCACACACTGTACTTTCCGCGGTACACATCAATCACATAGGACATTATCTGGAACGTATAAAAGCTTATTCCAAGCGGCAGAACCACATTGATCTCAGGTGCGTTTCTCCCGATTAATGCACATATATTTCTTGTAAAAAAACCAAGATATTTGAAGAAAAACAGGCCTCCGAAATCTATCAGGACGGCAAGCATGAGCAGAAGCCTTCCGCTATTTCTGCCACGGTACTTTGCAATTCCAAGTGCCAGAAAATAATTTGCAGCAATCGACGCTATCATAAGAAATACATAGACGGGTTCGCCGACAGCGTAAAACACAAGGCTTCCGACAGTAAGCACGGCGTTCCTGTACTTTGCAGGTGTTGCAAAATATGCCAATAAAAAAATGGGGAGAAATCGAAAAATGAACTCCAGACTTGAAAATACCATAATCCCGTGCACACCCCTTTACTGCTTAATCTAAGAATATGGTATCACGTTTCGAAAAAAAATATGTTACATATATTTTAAAGTTTGTTACATTAAAATTAAAAATTGTTACCTTTTTGTTACGGTTGTTACAATATCACTTAACACTTTAAAAAATTGAACACAGAATATGCCTTGGCACATTCTCGCGCCTGCAGCGGTCGCTTGCGACACCTACATTATACGCCGCAGTGCGCATCCCCACGGAGCGTTTTTTATGTAATAGGAACGAAGTTCCTATTACATAAAAAGAACTGCCTTAAATCAGCAGTTCTCCGTCTCTGTTTCCTTCTGTGAAAGCTTCTCCATCATCGCCTTTGCACAAGGTGTTACTGCAAGTCCTCCGTTTCCCGTCTCTTTGATGCAGGACGGCATTGCCACACCTATACTTCGCATTGCATCAATGACCTCATCGGGAACAATCTTGCTGTCTACCCCCGCAAGTGCCATATCAGCGGCTGTGAGTGCTCCGACAGCTCCTATTGTGTTTCGCTTCACGCACGGAACTTCAACCAGTCCGCCGACAGGATCACAGGCAAGCCCCAGCAGATTTTTGAGTGCGATAGCCGCCGCCTGGATTATCCTGTCACCATCAGCCCCTTTAAGACATGCAGCCGCTCCTGCCGCCATCGCAGACGCTGAACCTATTTCCGCCTGACATCCCCCTGCGGCTCCGGCAAGAAATGCTCTCTGTGCAATGACACCGCCTATTCCCGCTGCCACAATCAGTCCTTTGGTTATCTCATCCACGGAATAGCCGAATTCCTCCTCCATTGATATGAGAACAGCAGGTATTACGCCGCATGAACCTGCCGTCGGTGCTGCCACAATACGCTTCATGCACGCATTAGACTCTCCCATCTTTATTGCCTTTTCCATTACCTTCATCATAAAATTCCCGCAGATGCTTCCGCCGGCAATACGTGCCGCCTCAAGTCTTCCGCCGTCTGTTCCCACCATACCGCTCGCCGAACGAAGCTTGTCATCATACGCCGCGTCCGCTTGCTTCATGGCAAGATACATATCCTTCATCTGCCTGAAACCCTCATCAAACGTTATGCCTCTCTCTTTTATATCATCCTCGAGCACAACCTGCCAGAAACCCTTTCCCGACATTTTTCCCGTCTCGACAATCTCTGCCAATGATTTATACATCACTTTCCTCCATGCCTTCCCTGCTGAGATAAGTTACCTTAATAATGCCTTCCTGACGACGCAGCCATTCGATTGCTTCAGCCGGAATCTCCTGATCGCACTCCACAACCATAACCGCGTATCCGCCTCTTGAGTCTCGAAATAACTGCATTGTCGCAATGTTAATTGACCTGTGTGCAAGAAGCGTCGTCACACTCATAACATGCCCCGGTCTGTCCTGATTGTGAACCACGAGCGTAGGATAATTTCCCGCAAAATTAGCGGTAAGACCATCTATCTCGCATATCTGAATCTGACCTCCTCCAACAGAAGCCGCCACAATCTCCAGCTGCTTCCCTGTAACTCCCGTAAGTTCAAGCCTGACCGAATTCGGATGTGCATCCATGAGCTCTACATTCCGGAAAGAAAAGGACATTTTCCTTCCAGCGGCAAGCTTAAAGCTTACCGGAATCCTCTCATCATCCACCTGCATTCCGAGAAGCCCCGCCACAAGTGCGCGGTCGGTACCATGCCCCTTACCTGTCGCGGCAAACGAGCCATGCATATATATCTTTGCGTCCGCAACCGGCTCTCCGAGAAGCCTCCTTGATATGAGTCCTATTCTCACGGCACCTGCCGTATGTGAACTCGACGGTCCTACCATCACCGGACCGATTATATCTATAAGATTCATATTTTCTCACTTTCCTCCAAAACTTTCGCGTTATATTTCTAATATTTTATCACTATGCGGGGATTGTACACAAGACCTTTATTGCAGTATTTATAACATTGACTTCATGTATCTTAGTGTATTGTCAGCCGGAGCCATACATATTAACTCCATTGTACGAAGCAAGTGGCTCCGGCTGACAATACACCTATAGATTCCGCTGAAAAGTTATAAAATATTATATATTTTATTAATGGACAATTTTATCGTCATAATATATAATTACCAATATCATAAAATATTTTTTTAACGGCATGTCAAGGTGGCAAAATATATTTTCTTAATTCAGATGTGTACACGCTGTTATATTTATGCATGTCGCGACTTTGGGAAGAAGCCCGGAAGTCCTTAGAACTTCCTGCCTCGGACAATGGAGCGAAATGTATAGACATAACAGCTGTACACTCCTGTAAATTATGCCCATATGTTTTGCCACCATGACCTGTAAGGGATAGAAATGGAAGTAAAATACACAATCTCTCAAGTCTCAAAGTTCACGGGTGTCACCATTGATGCCATACGTCTGTATGAAAAGGAAGGTCTTATCTGCCCTAAGCGCGACGATAATAACAACTACAGATATTACGATGTTGAGCTGATAAGGAGGATAATATTCATCGCATTTTACCGCAAGATAGACGTGAGCATTCCCGAGATAGCGCCTCTCATAACGTCCTCATCACTTTCTGACATACGCAGTACATTTGATGAACTGATAAATTCAAACACCAAAAAGATTGAACAGCTTCGTACCAAGATAGAGAAGCTGACAGTCCTCAGCAAATCCTTAGGGGAGCTCTCTTCCAACATAGGCATCTATTCCTTATGTGTCATGCCTAAATGCTACAGGATGATGGAAAAAATTAATGCAGATACCGAAAGTCATAAAATGGGTGCCGCAATAAGTTCTCCGATGTTTACCTTCGGAAATATCGGCTATAAAACACATTTTGACGATGATTATAATCCGACACAGCGCTATATGTCATTTGTCATCTGGGAAAATCTCATAAATACAGCACCTGTAGATGACAACATTGAAAACCTTCCATTCGTTGGTCCCTGCGAATGTATAAGTACCACCGCCCTCGGTCATGGCAACGGAATAATTGAGTTCGATTTAGACGGTATGATAAAGCATGCATCCTCACTCGGTTACGGTCATTCGGGATACTATTATGCTTTCTATATCTATGCAGCGCCGGGCGGCAGTTCTTACGGCAATGGAATCGTGGATTATTACAAAATTTATATGCCGGTTAAAAAACAGTAAAAAAAGTTCTTGACCTTAGTTCTGCACCAACCTTTATAATGCGATTGTCGGACAGATAAATCCATCTTCATATTTTATATAAATCGTATTGTATACGAATCCCATAAAATATGAATTTTGTACATATATACAGCCCACTTTCATCCTTCATACTTTTTATTTAGCAGAGCGCACCTTTTATGAGGTGCGTTTTGTAATTGTAACTTAAAAAAATACAATTCAAGTATTGACAACTCACATTTATGGTAGTATTTTAGTAAAAAACAAAATGATATTCAGTCATTTTTATTATTAACCCGGACGTTAAATAAAAAATACCCATTATAATAAGTTTACACGGACTGGACATTGCGATAAGCCTCAAAGATTAGAAGCGTGTTCGCATGAGCGCTCCACGCTTCTATGAGTCTTATCTCCATAGCCCGTTAAATCACTTATTTATAATGGGTATTTTTATTTAACTGTTCTGATTATATATAGAAATTATTTTAATATACCTTTTATCATTTTCTGATGCAGATAATATACCTCGACTGCTAAATCGCTTACTAATAATGGATATTTTTACTTAACTGTTCGTAATTATATACTTAATAAGATTCAGGTGGCAAAACATGCTTTCATAGCTTTAATATATATCATGTTATATTTATGCATATCACGA
>FR895410.1 GCA_000435595.1 Firmicutes bacterium CAG:882 | reverse complement strand
GCTCACAAAATTCTCCTCCTCAAGCTTATCGTAAGCCTTCTTGACGGTAAGAGCACTTATCTTAAGCTCCCCCGAAAGCGTTCTGACGGAAGGAAGTGCTTCCCCCTCCTTAAGTCCTCCCGAGATTATCTCATTTTTAATCTGCTCCATGAGCTGCTCATAAATGGGTATCATGGATGAGTTGTTAATTATAATATGCATATTAATCCTCATTTCCGAGCGAAAACAAATTGCTGATGTGGCGCTGCGCTACGCCACATATATCGCTTAACGTATAAACAGTATATAACAGTCGGCATCTGTTGTCAACTGTTATATACTGTTTATTTTCACGCAATATATATTCACCAATGTTACTTATGCTCATCAATAAGCTTTTTAAGCTCCTCTGCCTCCTCCTCGCTTATCTTCCTGCCGCTGAGAAACGCAGCCAAAAACTGCGGAAGCGAACCGCCGAACGTCTGCTTTACAAAATGGTCACTGGCATACGCTACAACCTCCTCCTTCTTCACGACTGCCGTGACAACCGTGTTCTCATTCTTCGCAAATCCCTTCTCACACAGCTTCTTTAACGTCGTGTATGTGGTCGACTTCTTCCAGCCCAGCCCGCTTGCACACAGCTCCACAAGCTTTCCCGAAGCAAGCGGCTCATTGTCCCATATAACACACATAAAGCGATAATCGCTCTCACATAATTTAAGACTCTCCACGAAATATACCTCTCTTTTTATATCTGTTTATTTCTGGTCTATTCTTACCGACCTCGTTATGCTCAGTCTATAGCTACCAACCAAATTTGTCAATACCATAATCACAAAAAGTCCAAATGCGTACACGCGCACTTGGACTTTTCATCTGATTTTATTATTTATGATATCAGGGTCAAAAGGTCAGAAGTCCGATGCAAGCTTGCTTGCGTGAGGATTTTTGACGTTGTGACCCGCCAAAAATATGAGTAAGTAGCCATTTTTTCAAAGAAAAATGTGCGAATTACGAATGTTATTGAGAATTGTGGGAGCACGCAGTGCGGAGCAATTCGATATCATAGAGGTCAAAATACCTTTTGACCTCAACATCTTATTTATACCACTACATATTTTGACATTTGTATTGTTATGATGTTAAGGTCAAATAGGATAAAAATTTGCCATGTATAACGGGATATATTTATGCGTATCGCGACTTTTGTGAGAAGCTTACTTGTTCTTAGGACTCTGCTTATTACCCAGCCACAGTCAGCATGGATGCTGATTGAGTTGCAAACAGCCACGGAGAGCTGGTTTTGCAACGATAGGATAAAAATTTGCCATGTATAACGGGATATATTTATACATATCGCGACTTTTGTGAGAAGCTTAGTTGTTCTTAGGACTCTGCTTATTGCCCAGCCACAGTCAGCATGGATGCTGACTGAGTTGCAAACAGCCACGGAGGGCTGGTTTTGCAACGGTGGCGTACCATTTCAGTACATAAATCAGAGTCCTTAGAGCACCTTGCTTCGAGCAACCGGAGTCGATATGCATAAATATATCCCGTTATACATTCAAAACCTAATACACCTATTTGACCCCAACATCATTGTTATCTGTTATTCTCCAGCTCTGTTCAGTGTCACGTCATCCACTGTTCCCCAGCTTCCTCCGTTGCACTTCATTCTCACACCGACAACGATAGTGTCCCCTGTGAGCTTGATATCCGTAACCGTCGGCTCCTTCCAGTCTGCATACCCCGTAAGCTCAAAGCTCTGTGTGTACTCCACACCATCAGCAACCGCATACAGCTCAAGCACTGATGAGCTCAACATATCTCCGCCCTGTGAGAAGGCTGAGAGCTGATAAGTTCCCGGCTCAAGTCCCGTTACCTCCTGCTCAATGGAGAAATCCATCTCACTCGCCGACCAGAAGTGGAAAGCCGTCTCACCCGTCTTTGCGTCTTTTGCGTTGACCTGATAATCTGTAGGGTTCTCTTTTCCGTTGTAGACCACCTTCCACATGGAAGTGTCGGAATCCTCAAAGCTTGAATTCACAACGTAGTTTATAAGCTTAACCTCAACATTTGCGACAACCGTTCTGTACTCCTCATCCAGCTCCTCGTCCTGAAGAATGCCCTCTACCTGATAGCTTCCTCCGATATTAGTGTCTATCGCTGCGATCTGTTCAGCATTCCATACAACAGGAACCTCCCTGTTGGCTGTCTTGTCATTGTAGACAACCTGTGCTGTTTCAGGCAGCACCAGCTCAGCTCCCACATTGCAGAATACCTCAACACCGGGAACCTTTTCAACCGCAAGCGGTGCCGTTGCCCCATACTTTAATTCCCTGAATACCTTGAGTGAGTCGAGCGGATGTCCGGTAAAATCGAACAATGCCTGATTATCCCATGAACAGCCGCCATAGTACTTGCCTGCATCCTTCGGGTCATATGAACCTGAATAGCTGCTTGCCCAGCCGCTTCCATATTTCTCCCAAAGCTCTGAGTTGTCCGCATCCGCAGGTCCTACAGGAATCCATGTTCCTTCCCAGTAGAACACACCCATTATATCAGCTTCATCTGCTGCCGCACATATATCACGAAGCATATCTGCCTGTCCCTGTACAGTTGCATCATACCCATCCACAAGGTCGCCGTCACCGGATACACTGTTGCCGCTTCCATCACCATCCTCGGTGGTATAGCAATATGAAGTCTCTGCAATCACAACCTTCTTGCCGTAGGTGTCCTGCACATATTCTGCCATATCCTGCATATTCTCCATCGAGCCGTGCCAGAATGAGTAGTAGGACATTGCAAAAATATCATAATCCACACCATATTTCTCAAGGTCGGCCGTAATCTTCGCAACCTCACCCTGTTTATCAATGTCCGTGTAGTGGACAGCTACCTGAATATCTTTTCCTGCAGCTTTTGAGACCTCACGCACTGCGCTGCTGCCCGCCTTCAGCAGCTCCGCAACCGAGGACATGAATGTCTCCCCTGACATTCCCTTATTGATTTCATTTCCTACCTGGACCATACATACATCGACACCGGCATTCAGAATATCTGTAAGGCTTGTCACCGTAAAATCATAGAGTGCATCGCTCTTCTGCTCAAGATTCATTCCCTTCCACGCCTTCGGAGCATACTGCTTGGTCGGGTCAGCCCAGAAATCCGAATAGTGGAAATCTATGCATACCTTCATGCCATACTGTGTCGCTCTCTTACCAAGCTCGATAGCTGTGGCAACATCGTTATTTCCACCGCCATAGCCGTTTCCGTTCTCATCGTATGGGTCATTCCATACACGCAATCTTATGTAGTTGACACCCGCCTCAGCAAGCGTCTTGAACACGTCCTGCTCCTCGCCGTCAAATCCATAATACTTCGCACCGCTGTTCTCCACAGCCAACACCGCGGAGGCATCCATTCCTCTTATAAAGTCATCGGAAATATCCGCTATCGGCTGAACAAATACGCCCGACTCCTCCGGTCCGTCCGGCAATGCAAACTTCGTCACCTCAATCACTTCCGGATTAATCTCAATCTCGTCCGCCGTCTTTCTCTCAATATCCGGAAACTGTGTTGTCGTCTCCTGCTGTGCATCGGTGCTCTGACTCCCGCCGTCCGACCGGCTGTCCTCCGTGCTGTTATTTCCCGCACTCTCCTTATTGCTGCACCCCGCCAGTGTGCCGGCACTAAGGCTCACGCAAAGCACTGCAGCCAATAGTTTTTTGCTGAATCTACCCATGTTTTTTCTCATACTATCCTCCCAAAATTTTGTCTATTACCATAATACATAAAATAGAGAAAAAGGTCAATATCACCACATATTGCCTCGTGATATTGACCTTCGATAAGCTTTATTAATTTATGTGCCGTAAGCCTTTACTGTACATTTCCTGACAGGAACGGTGTGAATTTCTCAATTATTGCATCTCTGTCGGCTGCTGCCTGTGCAAGGTCTAAGTCGCAGAGGTTCTCAAGCGGTGTCTCACTGTAGCCCTCCGGAATATCCCCGATGACACCACGACCCGTTATAGGATACTCTGTCGCATACTTCTCCATGGCAACATCGGAAATTGCCCAGTCAAGAAATGTATATGCTGCAGGATTGATTGTATCCTTTGCAATCAGACAGTTGGCCTCAACATCCCAGCCACAGCCCTCTGCCGGGAATACAACCTCAACAGGATAGCCCTCCGCAAGCAGAGTTGCGCAGCGATAACCGAAAGATATGCCGATTCCGCACTCACCGGTAGCCGCCATTTTAGCAGGCTTTGAACCTGAGGTTGTATAGTTAGCTATATTCTTATTAAGAGCTTCCATGTACTCCCAACCCTTTTCTTCACCCATAATCTGTAAAATACCATTGACCGTCAGCATACCTGTTCCTGATGATGTCGGGTCAGGCATTACTATCATCCCTTCATAGCAAGGGTCAAGCAGATCTTCAAATGACTTAGGTATCGGCACACCGGCTTCCTCACATACCTGTGTATTCACAAGAAAAGCTGTCTCATACACGTCACAGCCTGTCCAAAGAGGCTCCTCATTCTTACTGTCATAGAACCTCGAATCAAGAAGCTCTGTGCCCTCCGGTCTGTAACCCTTGATAATTCCATAAGGTTCAAGCTGAAGCATAACAGAAGCCGAAGTTCCCCATATTACATCAGCTACCGGATTGTCCTTCTCAGCTATAACCTTGGCTATAAGAGTTCCTGTTGACTCACGTATGACTTCTACATTAATATTCGGATAGAGCTCCTTAAAGGAAGCAAGATACTTGTCAATCTGGTCATCCTCGAAAGCGGTATATACAGTAATTGAGCCTTCTGTCGCCTTAACAGTACCTCCATCTGCACTTGTAGTCCCTGTCTCAGCTTCACCGCCCGCTGATGTTGAAGCTGTCGTAGTCTGAGCCGCCTCATCTGTTTTAGTAGATTTCACGCTGCATCCTGTAAACGATGCAAGTACAAGAGCTGCCGACATAGCCAAAGCTATACAATTTCTTATTTTTCTCCTCATAAAAGCCTCCATTCTGCCGCAATATAACGGCGCATCTTCTTTTATCCGCTTAGAAATTCAATTCTGCCTCATTTTAACTTCCGTACAATCTACTTTGTACCTCCTTTCCATCTGTTAAGCCTTCTCACAAGAACTGCATTAACGAACTCATAAATTGTGCGGACTGCAACATTTATTAAAAAGATGAGAATTGACATAGCTGCTGCTGCGGCATAATCGCCATTGTCATCCATATTGAGGATGGCTATGGATACCGGCTTACTCTGTGCCGTGTACAAAAATACCACTGCCGACACTGTTACCATCGAGTTGACAAAGAAATACATGAATATTTCAAGCACCGCATTGATGCACATAGGGAGTGATACCCTTGTAAATACCTGCCAGAAAGGAATGCTCATTGATTCGGCAACATTCTCATACTCTCTGTCAAGCTTCTTTAACGCCGTACCCGCAGTCACATATGTAACCGAAAACAGGTGAATTGTTGTACAGCATATCATGATTGCAAAGGTTCCGTATAGTCCTGAAAAACTGTTCGACACAGCAATGTTAAGGAAAGGAATCTCAATCCATGGTTTGTTAAAAAACATGATATATCCAAGTCCCAGAACAAGTCCCGGCAGAGCCATAGGCATCGTGGCTAAGAATCGGCAGAATCCGCACAGCTTTCTCATGGTTCTGCCCTTCTCAATCAGGTATGCGAATGAGAATACAAGCACTGTTCCAAGGCACGCTGCACCGAAAGCCAGCTTAAGGCTGTTTACGAAGCTTATAACTCCGGTTCCGTGAAGCGCTGCTCCAAAATCAAAATGCTTGAGTGTAAACGACATATTGTAAGGCCATACCTTCACGAACGCAGACAGGGCAACCGTTGCAATCAGTATAATGAATATCAGCGATATAATGCTGCAATATACCTGATAGAAAATATCCCTCGCCTTGGAATCCTTAGGTGTAAATGTAACCGCCTTGGATGAAAGTTCGTTTCTTGCATTCTTTTTCTGCATTGCAATATCAATGATAAATGAAATCATCGCCGGGATTGTGAGCACTACGCCTACAACCGCTCCCATTGACATCTTCTGCTGTCCCACAACCTGCCTGTATATATCGGTGGCGAGAACAGAATAACTGCCGCCCACAACCTCGGGTGCTCCGAAATCCGTAAAGCTCATTGTGAAACACACTATAAATGAGTTGATAAGTCCATATCTTATTGACGGTAGCGTAACCTTAAAAAAGGTTCTTAACGGTGATGAATCCATGACCTCCGCAGCTTCATACAATCTGTTATCAGCGCTGTCAAGCGCAACCGACAGTATCATATATGCTTGAGGCAGGCAATATACAATGAGTGCCATGATAATTCCGGTTTTTCCGTACAAGCCTATATCTATTCCAAGCTTAGTTGTAATAAGTCCCGTCCTTCCGAACAGATATATCAGCGCCATTCCGTGTACCATTGTCGGTATAAATATAGGAAGCAATGCCAGATAACGGTACATTTTTTTAAGCTTCATGCGTGTTCTTGTAACACCATATGCATACAACAGTCCAATAACTGTTGACGCAAGTGCCGTAACTATTGACACGGTAAGCGAATGTACTATAGAAGACAGCATAAGAGGATTGCTGAAATAGTCTGCAAAGTTCTTAAGACCTACCCAATTACCCTGATTATCCGAAAAAATCTGTCCGAACATCATAATCATCGGCATTATCAGAAAAATCAGGAACCAGGCAAACATTATGATAATCATGATACGCTGCACAAGATTGCCTATGTGTATTGATTTAATCCGCACCTTTTTATTTGCCATATGCACTATACCTCCCCGCCGACACCGGCATGTCCGTCAGCACCGAAATAACACAGCTTACCGCGTTTGAATCGAATTGATATAGAATCACCTTTTTTTATTCCGAGCCGGCTGACCTTATCCGTCGACAAATCAAAGGAAATAAAATCATTGTTGAGCGGTGCAGCTCCCTCTTCACCTAAATCAAGCCACAGTCGATAACCATAGCCATGAAATTCTATATCATGTACGATAACATTGAATGAGTTAAGCGATTTAGGCTCCACTATCTCAATGTTCTCCGGTCTGCATGCCTTAAGCTCATTTCTCCCGGAGGTAAGTCCCTCAACAAGCATTTTATCAGTTGTCACATTAGCCCTTGAGAGCAGGTCTGCCCTGAAAAAATTAATTGAACCGATAAAATCAGCAACAAACGGATTACACGGCTCATCATATATCTCCACCGGAGTTCCTTTCTGCATCACACAGGCGTTATTCATAACAACTATTGTATCTGCCATCGTCAGCGCTTCCTCCTGGTCATGAGTTACCATTATGGTTGTGATGCCAAGTCTCTGCTGAAGTGATCTTATCTCCTTACGCACCTTCTGTCGCACTTTAGCATCCAGTGCCGACAACGGCTCATCAAGCAGAAGAAAATCAGGAGATACAACCAGCGCCCTTGCCAACGCTATTCTCTGCTGCTGACCGCCCGAAAGCTGCGAAGGATACTTGTCTATCTGGTCTAAGAGATTTACCTGATCCAAAATACTCTCTATTCTTTCGTTCATTTCCTTCTTGGACAGCTTTTCCTTCTTAAGTCCGAATGCTACATTCTGCCTGACAGTCATATTAGGAAACAGTGCATATGACTGAAACACAATGCCGAAATTTCTCTTGCCCGGTGGTAGCTTGGTCGCATCGCTTCCGTTTATGTATACCTGACCTGCTGTCGGTCTCTCAAGCCCTGCGATAATTCTCAGCAAGGTTGTCTTGCCACAGCCGGAAGGTCCTAACAGACACACGAACTCACCTTTATTAATAGTAAGATTGATATCGTCAAGTGCCGTGAACTTTCCGAAAGTCTTTTTGATATGACGAAGCTCCAAGAAGGTACTCCCGGCATCAGGCTTTCTTTCTGCATTATAGTTATCCATATCATTACCTCCTTCTTTATCGCAAAGAAAAAGGACGCTTTCCAATCCTGCTTGGAAAACGCCCTTGTTTTCAACTTGTTAGTTATTGTAGCTTGGTACCAACTTGTAGTCAATTATTTTTGAATAAAAAGTCTAAGATTGTTGATCTTTTATATTTTTTAATCAAAGTGGACGAGAATATTGTATATATTCTATAAATTTCTTAATTTTAGCAATTATTTATTGACGGTAACTTGGTACCATGTTAAATTGCAGATAATCCGGAAGAAAAGAAAGGTACCTGTTATATGAACATTGAAAATAATACGAATATAGAAGCAACACGCAGGGAAATCATTTCCTATATAAGAAGCTATATAAGAGAGAACGAATTAAAGGAAAATGACAAGCTCCCTTCCGAAAGCTTCCTCACGGAAGCCTTCTCAACCAACAGAAATACCGTCCGAAGTGCTTTGGCAACACTTAAGGCTCAAGGGATTATCTACTCCCAAAAGGGTAAGGGCTTTTTCGTATCTGCCCGACCTCAGCCACTCGTATACCGGCATGACAATTCCCTTGGCTTTTCCGAAATACTCAACAACGGGACACGCAACTTCGGCAGCATAATTCTATCAGTTGAGCTTAAGTCACCCACACATAAGGACTGTGAGATGCTGAAGATTGCGCCCGGCGAGCCGGTATATTATCTGCGCCAGCTCCGTACCATCAGCGGACAGGGCTTAGCTGTATGTCTGTCGGTAATACCTGCCAAGTTCGTACCTGAGCTTGAAAAGCATACAGACAATTTCAAGGGAACCAACAATATTTTCCTTAATGTATATCATTTTCCACATCCGGTATGTACATGGGTTCACCTCGAAGCTTCCCTCCCAACCCGTAAGGAAATTGAGCTTCTGAATATCTCGGACAATATGCCGATTCTTCAACAGGAAAATGTATTTGTTGTAACTGACATGGGTGCAATTGAGTACTTTAAGGTACGCGCCAGAGGTGATATGTTCCATTTTTCAATGGAATTCATATAACAAAAACAAATAGGAGGTATATCATTATGAAGAAACTCGAAATTATTATCAAACCTGAAAAGCTTGAGATCGTCAAGACGATTCTCGATGACAACGGAATCAACGGAATGAACTTTGTATCCACCATGGGCTATGGCAAACAGAATGGCACAATCAAGTCATATAACGGAAACGAATATAAAATCGGTTTCCTCCCAAAGATTAAGATTGAGACCATCGTGGCTGACGAAATGGTTGATAAAGTTGTTGATAAGATTCTTGAAGAGGTGAATACCGGACAGTACGGCGACGGAAAGATTGCCATATACAATGTCGAAGAATACATCCGTATCCGTACAGGTGAGCGCGGTAATGATGCATTATAAGATACTGCAGCGGAAACGGAGTTGAAAAAGCATGAAATTCTTGATTTACATACAGGATTTTAATGCTCTGTCTATATGCATAAGGCTTTTTCTGGCAACCCTGCTTGGCGGACTTGTAGGTCTTGAGCGCGGAACTCACGGACAGCCTGCGGGAGCACGAACCTTCGCCCTGGTATGTCTTGGTTCGTCTCTCGTCATGATAACGGACGAATATCTTGTGCTTCATTATGGTACAGGCGACCCCGCAAGGCTTGCCGCTCAGGTTATAAGCGGCATAGGCTTTCTTGGTGTAGGCACAATCATAGTCACCGGAAAAAGCTATGTCAAGGGTCTTACCACCGCTGCAGGTCTATGGACAACAGCATGCCTCGGAATAGCCATCGGCTCCGGCTACATATTCGGTGCCATCATAGCGTTCGTTCTCGTCATCTTCGTCATGACCATACTCACCTTTTTGAGTCACCATGTAGAGGAAAATTCGCGAGGCATACTTCTGTACATGGAGGTCGACAAAGAATGTGGGGTTCAGGCAATCTACCGGTTTGTACAGGACAACAATTTTCATATCTCCACAATAGAGAAGCAGAAAAGACAGGCATTACAGGGAAAAGATGCCGTCATATCTGCCAAGCTTGACCTGCACAAGAGACAGAGCCACGAAAAGATAATTAATCAATTATATCAAATTGATGCCATTCACTATATTGAAGAAATAAAATAGTTACTCTTCATTACTTTAATAAAATCGGAGGTGTACAATATATGGCAACACGTTCAAGTATTATGGACACTAACAGTTACAGCAGCAACAATATATCTCTCCTTGATTCATCCACAAAGGATTTGATTGAGCGCCGTGAAAAGTATATGGGCGGTGCGTACAGACTCTTTTACCGTAAGCCTGTCAATCTGGTTCGCGGCGAAGGCGCATATCTGTGGGATGCATCCGGAACCAAGTATCTTGACATGTACAATAATGTTGCAGGAATCGGACATTGCCATCCTGCAGTAATAAATGCAGTCAATGAACAGATGAAAATGCTCAATACCCACACGCGCTATCTCCATGAGCGTATTATTCGATACAGCGAAGATATACTTGCCATGCTTCCTGATGAGATAGACAAGATTATGTTCATGTGCACGGGCTCAGAGGCAAATGACCTTGCTCTGCGCGTGGCACAGGAATACACCGGTGGTACCGGAATAATTGTATCCCAGGAAGCCTATCACGGCACAAGTGCTCTTACTTCAGGCTGTTCACCCGCTCTCGGAAGTGAGCAGCCGCTTCTTCCTAATGTCAGACTGATTCCAACCCCTGATTACTTCCGTCACGGCGGAACACCCGATGAATTCATAAAATGGTATGCCGACGAAATGCAGTCAAAGATTGATGAGCTCAATGCAGCCGGCTACAAATTTTCCTGTTTCCTTGCTGATTCCATCTTCTCCTCAGACGGTGTACATCCTGACCCTGTCGGCTATGTGAAAGCTGCTGTTGACGTTGTTCACCGAAACAGCGGCGTGTTTATCGCTGATGAGGTTCAGCCGGGATTTGCGCGTACCGGAGATGCCTTCTGGGGCTTTGCCCGCCACGGCATAATTCCTGATATGGTGACAATGGGGAAGCCGATGGGCAACGGCATTCCTGTATCTGCCCTTGCAGCCCGCCATGAAGTTCTCGCTGCATTCAGCGATAAGCTCCCATACTTCAACACGTTCGGCGGTAATCCGGTATCCATTGCGGCAGCGCAGGCTGTTCTGTCGGTAATCAAAGAGGAACACCTTCAGGAACACTGTAAAACGGTAGGTGCCAAGCTCCTTTCCTCCCTCAGAGAGGTAATGGCCCGTCATCCCGAATCCGTCGGCGATGTGCGAGGTGCCGGCTTATTCATAGGCTTCGAACTCACCAAGAACGACGGCAAAAAGACACCTGACCAGGCAAAGGCTCTCGACATGATTGAGCTTCTCCGCGACAATCATGTTCTTACATCGGTTGCAGGTCCTTACGGAAATGTCTTAAAGCTCCGCCCGCCTATGGCCTTTAAGGAATGTGATATTGACTGGGTAACTACTACACTTGATGACTGCCTTGGAATGCTTGAAGGGTGAGTCGCTGAAACTTATAGAATTTATAGAAGTATCGAAACAGCAGCTAAAACATAAAGCTGCTGTTTTCCTTTGTCATCTGTATTAAAGAAACACATCGAGAAGCACACTCGGAATGCACGGCCTGAACCTACTGTTCTACCACCCTCACGATCAGATTTGGTCATGTTTAGAAACTTATATATTACGATTTTTGCCGTTTTGTGACTCATTTTATGTGTATTTTACCTATTATTTTACTTTTCCCGAAGAAAATGTTGCAGATTCGTATCACATTTTTGGTAAAAACCGTGCTTTTTCATACCAAATTGTTCTTCAGAATCTCTCCATTTTTTCGTCCACCATGGGTTTCTTTTGCGTTCGCTAATCTTCTTTAGACAAAAAAGAACCGCAACTCCTCATAAAATGAGGAATTGCGGTTAATAGTTTAAGTCTCTATGATACTAAATCAAAGATTACTCGATAACTGTAGCAACACGGCCTGAACCTACTGTTCTACCACCCTCACGGATAGCGAAAGTAAGACCCTGCTCCATAGCGATTGGGTGGATGAGCTCGATTGTCATCTCAACGTTATCGCCAGGCATGCACATCTCTGTACCGGCTGGAAGCTCACAAACACCTGTAACGTCTGTTGTTCTGAAGTAGAACTGTGGACGATAGTTGTTGAAGAAAGGTGTATGACGTCCACCCTCTTCCTTTGTTAAAACGTAAACCTGAGCTGTAAACTTCTTATGGCAAGTTACAGTACCCGGCTTAGCGAGAACCTGTCCTCTCTGGATCTCTGTTCTCTGGATACCACGAAGAAGAGCACCGATGTTATCACCAGCCTGAGCCTCATCAAGAAGCTTACGGAACATCTCGATACCGGTAACAACTGTCTTCTTCTTATCCTCATGGATACCAACGATCTCAACTTCCTCATTAACATGAAGAACACCACGCTCAACTCTACCTGTAGCAACTGTACCACGGCCTGTGATTGTGAAGATATCCTCGATTGGCATAAGGAATGGCTTATCTGTAGCACGCTGTGGATCCGGGATATAGCTATCAACTGTATCCATAAGCTCCATGATCTTATCGCCCCAAGGTCCCATTGGATCCTCAAGAGCCTTAAGAGCAGAACCCTTAATGATAGGACAACCTGTGAAGTCATACTCCTCAAGCTGCTCTGTGATCTCCATCTCAACTAACTCAAGAAGCTCCTCATCGTCAACCATATCACACTTGTTCATGAATACAACGATGTAAGGAACGCCTACCTGACG
>FR895409.1:13696-24298 GCA_000435595.1 Firmicutes bacterium CAG:882 | reverse complement strand
AAAAAAAGCGCGAGACGGGAATCGAACCCGTCCCGTAGTTGGTGTTTAAAATGGCTCAAAAAGACACAACAAGCAAATCATGGTTTTGCGTGCTGAACAATCCCCGTGAACATGGATTCGACGGCACAAGTAAAGAAATCCTTGAAAAAGTAGCATCTATATGGATTACGGATGAATACCGTGCATGTGCACTTGCATTGTGTCTGTCAGAAAACGGCTTGGAGCACATCCACATGGTACTATCTGATGATACGGCGCATAGATTTTCATATATAAAAAAGCTTTACCCAATGTGCCATGCCGAGGAAACAAAAGGAAGTAAGAAAGAAGCTGAGGACTATATTTATAAAAAAGGTAAGTTTGAGGATAGTACCGAAAAAATACTTGAAGTATACACACACGGAGAAATAAAAGGTCGTCAAGGTAAGAGGAATGATCTTGATCGTATCAATGAGTATCTGAATGAGGGTTTTACTCCTTCAGAGATATTTAAACTCAATCTGTCATATCGTCGTTATGAGAAAATCACGCGAGACGCTTATTTTGAAATGAAGCGTCAAAGCGTTCCAGTTTTTCGTGATGTTTATGTTGAATGGCATTGCGGTGCAGCAGGCACCGGGAAGTCTCACGAATATGTCAATCTCTGTGATGAGTATGGACGTGACAACATATACTTTGCGAATGATTATGATAACGGCGGTTCAGGTCTGTTTGATAAATATAATGCGGAGAAAATTGTATTTATAGACGAGTTTAAAGGTCAAATTACTTTTACTAAGCTCCTGAGCTTGCTTGACGGCTATACCTCACAGGTACATTGCAGATACAACAATGTGTATATGCTGTGGGATAAAGTCTACATATCTTCCATTTTTCCGCCTGAGCTTTTATACAAGAAAATGGTGCAGGAAGATACCCACATTGATACTGTTGAGCAGTTAAAAAGGCGTATTGATAAAATAGTGTATCATTATAAAAGTAACAATCAATTTAAAAAATATGAATTGAGCATGAAAGAATATGTCAGTTATGACATGTTGAAAGTCTGTGCTCTAGGTGATGATGACGGCTTTTGCGATGCTGATGCTTATGATGAGCCGTTACCCTTTACATAACGGAGGTAAATAAAATGGATAATGTAGTTTATGGTTTAATTAATTATGGTAATCAGGAGATTTCTGAAAATGCAAAAGGAGCTTTAAAGTATATCAAGAGTGATATTGCAGATATTAAAAGAAGGTACATAGCTCTAGGATTTCACTTAGAGGAGTTCGACAGATATTATTATTATAAAGAGTTTGGGTTTTCTTCGCTGGCTGATTTTGTGCAGGCGAATTTCGGTATTGAGCACTCAGGTCTATCAAGAATATTATCAGTTTATAATAGATTCTGTTCCAGAAATGGAGCAGATGGCACTATATTTGTTGATGATAGATTTCAAGCGTATTCTTATAGCCAGCTTGTCGAGATGGTGAAACTTTCAAACGCTCAAATTGATAAAGATATCCAACCGACTATGACAGTTAAAGACATAAGAAATTATGTAAAAAATAAAAAAAAGTGCGACGTCGCACAAAATAAAAAAGTTGAAGAAAAAGTATTGACAAAACAAGAAAAATGTGCATCTGCTCCCCCACTTCTCGAGCCTGATTTACAGCGTCCTTTTGATGAGCGTTACCAGCTTATCACAGGCGACGACTTAATGGTTGAAATTATGAACTGTTTAAAAAATAATATCAAAAATGTTGATAAGGCATCTGCAATAATAAAGCTATTAAATGATTGCGGTTTGTAAATATGTGTGATAATATAAAAAAAGAGGGACGGCTTAGATAGGTCGCCGTCCTTCTTATTCACCCTATGATTAGTTTGTTTTAATTATCTTCGATACCTTTTTGTGTATCGTCTATAAGCTTATCAGCCATTTCAGAAGCTTTTTCATATTCTTTATTAGCTAAAGCTTCTTTTAAATCTTTTAAATCTTGTAAAAGACGTCTTAGGTAGCTCTTAAAAACACTCATTTCTTCTAACATTTTTACTCCTTTCTCCAACGGCTTCGCCTATCCTCTGCATTATGGTTATTGTCTTTCGACAATATTATTTTACTATATAGTTATAACTATGTCAATATATATTTAAAACTATTTACATTCTGCTAATTTTTTCATCGATGGCAGCATTAATAAATTCTGTTACAGTCTTATATCCGTTGTTTTTCGCAATTTGAGTTAATCGTTCTTTTTCGCCTGATTTCCTAAGAATTGTTATTCTATCATAATTCTCGCGTTGATAACGGTTGATGTAATCGTAAGCGTCCTTTTTAGTGTACAATGTGTTTACCTCCTGTCATAATTATAAATATACTGTAGCATAGTTATAATTATTTTGCAACAGCGTAAATTATGCAAAAAGCAAACCAAGCGTGCCCCCTGCTCTTTAGGGGGTGAGGGAGCTTTGCGACCGAAGTGTAACCAGCTTATTACATGTTTTTTTAACAGCGTGGTGGCTGTCAGGAGTGCTCCACCGCGGAGCAGTCGCCACGGCTGCAACATCCGACATTCGCGATTGTTCGCCAATAAAACATGGCGGTTTTTGATGTGTAGATTCATAGGGCGTTTTTTGCCCGTGCCACTGATTTTATTGTGCAAAAAAAACAAAAGAAGTGGGGGCTAGTATTACCCCCCACTTCGTCACAAGTCACAAAATTATAACAAACCCTTATAAAATAAGGCTTTGAGGGGTGTAAAATTTGTGACCGACTTCGTCACAACTTCGTCACAAAACGTGATTTTCAAAAATTAACTTCGTCACAAAATTATTTTTATATAATTGAATTAATAAAATAATCGTGATATAATGCTACCAGAATTTAACAGTGAGGTGATAAAAATGTTTGGTAAAGGAAATAAAGATTCATATCTTACATACAAAAAAGTGAATATCGGACTAAGCAAAATATCATCACTTGTTTTCCGCGGTCTCGATGATGTCGATATTGTAAGGTATGATAAAGACGGTTATTATTATGCCTATCTTTGTGATGGCAAGGCGGTAATTGATAAGAAGTTTGAACTTTTCAAGACTTATAACCTGTGGCTTAGAATTTATGATGATGATGAGCTTATACTCCACGCATTCGCTGACGAGATAAAAGTGTACCGCTATGAAGAAAATACGGTTATACAGCTCATCAACCCCGGGAACATCTTTGAAAATGCAAATGAACCTCTGTTCAAAAAGCGTGAGATTGAACGCTGGTAACAAATAAGAGTACCTTAGTCAAAACGATTAAGGTACTCTTTTCTATTTCTCATCATTGGCAAAGTTCTCAAGAAATCTTTTTGTGAACTCCTGCGGTGTCAGTCCCCGGTTATCCGCAAGCTGTTTTACCCTTACATAAGTGGTCTTATCAAGAACTATTTTCAGTGTCCGTGTTCTTGACTTCTTCACACAGAGCTTGCATATCATAAAGATAATGAGCTCAATAATGATAACCGCTAAAATGATACATAAGATAATGGATGTATCAACGGATTGCAGTTTATCAAAAAGGTCATTCATAAGTATGTCCTCCCTAAGAAATCATGTGTTTATTTTCTAAAGTCTGAGATTTTAACGATTCTTGGTTGTTGGTAGCGTCATACTGCTCTACCCATTCTCTTAAAATCTTTTCAATCTGTTTGTTAGTAGTTCTGTCCTCTTTAGCAGCAATATCTTTAATTCTGTCCATTAGCATCTCATCAATTCTTAATGGATATGCCTTATTTTTATAATTTCCTTGTGGCATAATTCTTCCCCCTAAAAAATTTTATAGATATCTATTGACATATTAATAAATATATGTTAAATATATAAATGTGTTCAGTAGATATCTACTAGACATACATGTTAGCTCGTAGGTCGGCAACCTTTAAAAGCCAGTATGTGAGTGACGGATAAACGCGGTAGGTGAAAATCGTGTAGCTGTCACTCACAAAAGTAATCAAATGTAGTTTATCAAAAACGGAAGGAAAAGGCAATAACAAATTGCCGGGGGAAAGAATGAGACAGATTGCAATATTAATTGATGAGGATGAGGCGGAGTTACTTCACAGCCTTGTACATGAAGAGTTGTATAAAAAAGCTCGTGACTTTAGTTTAGCAAGTGCTGTCAAAAATAATGATTTAATCAGTTACTATGGACAGAGCATTACAGCACTTCAGAATATCGAGGAGAAGTTAAGTATATGAGCAATGAAAAAAAGGATTTCTTAAAGTTTGTAATCAGCTTTTGGGTTTACTGTCAGCTTATTGTAAGCGTTGTAATATTGGTACTTTGTATGTTATCCACAGCAATAACACTATGGTTATAAGGGGACGAGGGTTTACATCCCGGATAAAAAAGCCACTAATTGTCGTGGAGCTTGCAGGTAGGGACCTGACGACGAATAAAGGCTTTCCATCTCCCCCAAAAATAAAATATAAAAGAAAAGAGGACAAAACATGAAGAAGATTTTGGGTTACAGAAAATTCAATTCTAAGAAGGGTACACCGGTATGTGTAGTATCATATCAGGAAGATTACTCCGATTATGACAAGGAGCACTCAGAGGAGCTTGCTGGCTCAAAAATCACAAGTGCAATGGTGTTCGGTGATGACGGCAAGGTATTCAATAAGGATAGTATTGGTAAGGAGCTTCAGGGCTTCATAGGTTTCAGTAATGGCAGCACCATTATTCAGAATCCGGTTATTAAGTAAGGAGGTTCTTAATATGGGAATTATTCTACTTGTTATGATTGTGTTTTCATTTTGCTACTGTGTTAAAGGCACGGTAGACAGCATTAAGAATAAGCATCACTAATGGAGGGAGGATTGAGTGCAATGACTAAGATAAGACAGTATGTAAGCTTTGTTATGGCTGTCATTATTATGAACAGCGCATTCAATCCTTATTCTGTATATGCGGATGAATTGTCATCCGAATCAGAAATTGAACAATCTGAAACTGAAATTGAATCAGTAACGGAAGCCGAATCTGAACTTGAATCAGAGACAGCTTCCGGAGCTGATACTGAACTTGAAAATGACGGTATTTATAATGATGCCGAATACATAGACGATTTAATGATAAATGATATTGCTGTTTATGCTAACAGCAGACCAACCGGAGACGGTAGAGAACCATCAGGTGGTAGCTTATCAGGCGGCGGTCATAGACCTACAAGATCCAGTGGTGGACATAGCGTTTCCGGTAATACAACGGCAAGTCAAACAATTAATAACATTGTAGTAAATTTTTCAACAGATTTAAGAAACGATGTTGAGGATATTGCAAACTTTGTTGAAAATATCAGATATAAGTTAGGAAGTATAAATAATAACATAATTGATGTTCTCGGTTATCAGTATGACATTTTTGTATATGTACAGAAGGTATATAACGAGGTAGTTGATATTGATGCTCGTGCTGTTGAAATCAGGAATATTTTACAAAAATTTGAGACTGACATATTCCAGATTAAAAGCTTTACTTCAATGATTGATATTGATACAAGTAATATGTTTGAAAAAATGAAAGAAATGTATAAATCTCTTTCATCCATTGATACGTCAGTTACTTCAATAGATAATTTTTTAAGTGTTACGTTAGTTTCTACACTCAGAAGCTTAAGAACAGAGTTAAATTCGTATCTTGTGGACGCAGACAATACAACTCTTGCAGGTAGTGTCCGAGATATTCGCTTGGTTTTACGAACGATTAAATCATATTTAATTGATGCGGAAAATGTTAGTCTTGCGGAAAGTATACGAGATATACGAAAAGTTTTGAGAACTGTAAAGGATAGCGTTAATAACATTTACAATCAGGTTGAAAAGTTGAAAACAAATTTCACGTCGGCTTTGTCGGCTGATGGTAAATGGTTTACGACCATCTTTATTGAGAAAATCGATGAGCTTATAAGCGCGGTAAAAAATCTTAATCAGAAAATTGTTATTGTTGACAACACCGACCGTACCAAGTCAGATGATGAGGAAGAGAACGCAAGTCTTTTCGACCTCGTGACAATGATAATGTACAGCGTTTTTATTCTTGCATCATTGCTCGACCTGCTCTTACTGCTTCTTGAGTATGTGGTGTTGATGTTTCAGATTCCAGCCGTACCCGCGTTAATGAATGAGAATGTGCTTCTCGGTTGGAATTACGCAAATGCAATTTGTATTCCGGGCACGCAATTTTCAATCGTGAGCTTTTTACGATTGTTAATGTATATAACAGTTATTTTCTCAGCTATCAGGGTAATTAAAAAAGCCATTGATAACGGCAGTATAGGAGTGATTTAATCATGCAGTATTTACTCAGGTATAAAAAAATCATATTCGGACTTGTGGTATTTATAAGCATCTGCGCCGTACATACGGTTTATACATCGGTACCCGTATTTGCCGATGAGATAACAACCGTGCCTGACGGCGGTATTGATAAAGGCGGTAATAACATTTTTACAAATATCCGTGATACGGTTAATACCCTTTTCGCCACTATTAAAGGCGCGACTAATGCCGTTATACAGACCTACACTCAGATAAAGAGTTTCAGGGACATTATAAAAGATATGATTTCAACCATGAGCTCGGGCTCATCGGGTGCCAACACGGGAGTTCCCGTTACCGAAGCCATAGGCACAATAAGATACTGCATAGGTGATAATCTGTTTTATGCAATCTATCTATCAATAATCTTCGGTCTGCTGTTTACGCTTACCAAGCTTGTAAAAGTGGTATATAAGCAGATATTAAAAATCGGTGAAATGTTCAATTCCATCGGTGGCAAAACTGCAATATTGAATAAGATTAAGAATCTTTTCAGCGGTTTTTAAATTGGTTAACTCTTGCAAGGTTAAATATAAAAAACAGGTATAAGGAGGATAATTATGTTAAAAGGTGCTGTTACATCCATGGTTATGACCGGGGCAAACATCTTGAGAGAAGGAGCTTCACAGGCTGTTCTTGAGCTTAATTTTGACCCGGCTCAGATGTTTACCTACACAAATGTTATTACAAACAGTATGATGCCGTTAGTATACATTTCTGCAGGTTTCTCACTTGGTTTTACCATTATCTACAGCTTGAAGAACGCTTTCGGCGGTCACTAATCTGTAGCGTGTTCCACTCCACCCCTGCGGGGGTGGAGATAAAAATCTAATAAACGGGGGATGTAATGGTGTTAACCTGTTATTAGACAATATATTAATGTTTGATAGCAGATTTTTTATTATCGGAAGGAGAACAGATATGAAACCATCTTTTAAAATGAAGCCGTTTTTTAAACAGGCTTTAAAAATGCTTGTAATGTTTGTCGGCATGTTTATTTTAATGTTTACGATTTTAATGATTGTTGTTGTTATAACTGCTCATGCAGCAGAACCACAGACGGAAAGCACAACATCCGTTGAACAGACCGATAACGGGCTTGAAGAATCCGAGGAAGAGACCGAAGCTCCCAGCCGTACCGGTGGCGGACATCATGTAAATGATACCGAAAAGGTCACGGATGAGGAAGCTACTTCTGTTTCTCCTGCTCTGTCCGATGAGGATTTATCGGATATTCAGGATGTGATTGACTCCGTTCTTAATCCTACAGAAAGTATTGACGATGATTACACTCTTGATGAGGATAAAGAACAGGCAAGTCCGGGAAACACACTCATTGTTTATCAGATTCCCTCCTCCACTGAACCGTCAAGTGAAATGACTTATTATGGCTCGCTTGAAGAATACGAAGAAGGTGAAACACCAGCTCTTACATACGGTGAGTATGTCATAAATAAAAAGCTTGATTATCTCTGTATTTTGTCAGCTTTTATGACGGGATTTGAATTTATATCAATGATTGCATCATGGAGGAAACGCTGATGGTTCAAATGATTGTTGCATTTCTTGTATTCTGCGTTCTGGAGTATCTGCTCAAGAGCTGGATTGCGAAAAAAGGAGGTAAACGGCGCAAATGATTGAGTTTTTGTTAATGATAACAATTATAGGTTTTTTTGTGTTGGTTGAGCTTTTTTTCGGTTCATCACTTGTTGTTTCATTGGTTGATAAGCTTTTCAATGATAAGAAAGGTGGTGAAAGTAAATAGTGGATTTAATATCAGTTTTATTTACTTTTATGGTTGCAACTCTATCATGCGATGTCGGAGTTGAGGTTGTTTTGCAGGCGAATAAAGTTTGGAGGTTGAGGAGAAAATGATAATTTATCCTTATAACGATATTAATTATAATTTAATATTCGGCATTGTGATAGGTGTCTATCTTATTATAAGAATGTCAACAGCCTGTGCTGATGCCATGACTTTTATTAGAGGAGGTATTAATTAAATGTATTATGTGATAACCAAGGAAGGTGTGCATTCCGCTTCATCGCTCGAAAAGATTAATAATGCAATGGATGCAAAGTTTGAATCCGAGGAGTTTTACTGTTACGGACCTGATAAGGTCGCCCGGCTTGATGATGTTGACATTGATTTTGTTCGCGACAAGAAAAAAATGTCCGCGATTGCTTTCCAGAATTTTTTCATGAAAGATACCCGCCCGACATTTTACTTCTGTATTGAGCTTGTTGTTCTGTTTATCATCATGGTAGCCGTGTTTAGTAAGTGAGGTGATTATATTGTCAGAGATTGATTTTCAGGAAGTGCTTGATAATATGTCGGTGTCAGGAGAACCACAAGACCCGATACAGTCGATTTATAAGATTATTCCAAATTTTGATTCTGTACAGCTTGATTCAATTTTCAAGCTTAATTATTTTATTGTCAAATGGGGACTTGATGATCTTAAACAAATGTTAATGGATATCATAGCACTCATGAAAGATAATAAGAGCTTGGGCTTTATGAGTAGTAAGACGCTCAAGGATTTACTTGCAGCATATACTCAGAATGAGCTTGTCCGTGGTGTGTCTGTAAGGAGCAATCCAAATGATAAAGACCAGACACAAGGGATAATGTAATGCCGGGCGCGATACTCGGTATATACGGCAAACAGCGTTCCGGCAAAACACTTATTGCGTATAAGATAGCACAGTCTTTAAAGAATAAGTGTAAAGATGCCGGGTATGATTTGCGCGTGTATACAAATTTATATACGACGGATAGCGGATTCACTTATGTTCGGAGTATTGATGAGCTACCGCTTGATTTAAGCCCTAAGATTGTATTGCTCGATGAGGTTTATAACGGACTGGATGCGCAGGATTACCGCAAGCTTAAGAATATAAGTATATTTTTAAATACAATCGGTAAGCAGAATTGTCTGCTGATATTTACATCGATTGATGCAAACATGGTTTATAACCGACTGCGGACTCAGAGTAATGCGGTCATTCTCGCAAAAGGCGATAAGAAGCGGATTCATTATAAGTTCATCAATCTTAATACGATGCGCGCAAATGATTTTGTGTGCGTTAAAAATGACGAATTGTTTAAAAATGTGAACTATGACACACAGTTTATCCCTGTTGAGTTTAACTGGGACATGACTACATGGATTGATAAGCTGAATAATTTTTATAAAGAGAATTACGGCTTTGAGCTGTAGCGTCCTGCCTTGCAGGCGCTCAGCCAAGCCGCTCTTTATAAAAAACAGCTTTCCCGGTTAAACCAACGGTAAACTTGTGTGGTTCACTTTTAAAGGGGGAATTTTTATGCAGGAAAATGAATGGCTGCAAATCGGCTATGAGAAAGGAATCATTACCGATGTGTCAGCCGATAAACAGGTGAGTTTCAAGACGGCTTATGACGGCTGGTTTATCACAAAGGTAAATACTATCAAGCCTCAGTCAGTCGACAGAATCGAATGCACTTATAATAAGTATTATGCAGATAGCTCCATAACTGATATACCTGTACATCAGATTAATGAGGTGTACATATATCAGTTTTTAAATGATATTTTAGTCAGATACAAGAATATCACTCAAAAGGAATTTAACCGGATTTATCAGATAGTTAATAATACCATGCAATATGCTTATGAATGTAACATAGGATATGCTAAGCCTATTAACTGGGCTGTAGTAAAAAGGTATATTGCAGAGGGCAATATAAAAAAGAATACAAAAGTTGAGCATTGTATCAGTGCAACAGATAGAACCGCCATCATCAATGCTGTGCTCAATGATAATATTTACCCAGATAAAAGGTCGGCAAGCCTTTGCGTCTGCCTTAACTTTTATTTAGGCTTAAGAATCGGAGAGCTTGCAAGCATTACATGGAATGATATAGATTTCGATGCCAGAAAGCTCTATGTGCATACAACTCAGACTAAGAGTTATGAGCGTGACGACTCTGGTAACCGTGTCGGTGTTATCGCTTATCATGATCAGGATACAACGAAAACTCCTCATGGAGTGAGATACATTCCGCTCGTTAATGAAGCGGTATACATTCTGTTAAAGCTTAAAGAATATCACTTAAAGCAGAGATATGAGGATAAGCATATTGCGTATGACGGTACAGACACTATTTTAAGTAAGAGTATAGAACGGACAATAGCCCGGCTCAATGAGCTGTGTGATGTTCTTCCGTTCAACTCGCATCTCATCCGAAAGACGTTCGCTACTACC